>NZ_JADWYU010000086.1:45491-61918 GCF_016786325.1 Frankia nepalensis
CGGGTGCCGCCCGGGCGGCACCCGGCGGGACGAACACCGGGCTTACCTGGATCAGTGGCCAGCCAGCTTGCACTCTGCAACGATCTCCTGGTCTGCCGCGCACCGGCGGACGGGACGGAGTGGACATGCCAGACGACGAGCAGTCCCCGGCCGGGTTAGACACCCACCTCCCGCACCCCGCCCGGATCTACGACTACTTTCTCGGCGGCAAGAACAACTTCGCCGTCGACCGGGCCCTGGCCGAACAGATGCTGGCCATGGACCCGACCATGCCGCGCACCGCGCACGCGAACCGGGCCTTCCTGCGCCGCTCGGTGAGCTTCCTGGCCGGTGAGGCGGGCGTCCGCCAGTTCCTCGACATCGGCACGGGCCTGCCGGCCTCGGACAACACCCATGAGGTCGCGCAGCGCCTCGCCCCCGACAGCCGCATCGTCTACGTCGACAACGACCCGCTGGTGCTCGTCCACGCCCGGGCGCTGCTGACCAGCGTTCGAGCGGGCGCCACCGCCTACCTGCAGGCCGACCTGCGCGACCCGGAGAAGATCCTCCACGGGGCGGCGGACACGCTGGACCTCTCCCGGCCGGTCGCGGTCCTGCTGCACGGCGTACTGCACTTCCTGCTGGACACCGACGACCCGGGCCAGATCATCCGGACCCTGGTGGACGCCGTCCCGGCCGGCAGCTATCTCTCGCTGTCCCACATGGCGGCGGACATCAGCCCAACGACCACCCGGAGCATGGACGAGGCGAGCACGAGCAGCCCCGTGCCGATCGCCTGCCGGACGAACGACGAGGTCGCGCGCCTGCTGGCCGGTCTCGAGCCTGTCGAGCCCGGCCTCGTGACCGTCTCGCGCTGGCGCCCCGACCCCGGCGCCGACACCGCCCTCGTTCCCATCTGGGCCGCGGTCGCGCGCAAGCCCTGAGGCGACGCCCTGGGCCGCGGGCCGGCACGGCCGATCTGGCACGATCCCGGCTGTGGGCTCGGTGGTGGCACTGCACGCGCATCCGGATGACGAGGCGCTGTGGAGTGGGGGAACGCTGGCGTTGCTCGCCGCGGCCGGGCATCGGGTGGTGATCGTCGTCGCCACCGATGGGCACCTGGGCGACGGTGCCGATCCCGAGGCCGGCGTCCGCCTGGCCGAGCTGCGGGCAAGCGCGGCGGCACTGGGCGCCGCCCGGGTCGAGTGTCTCGGCTACGCGGACAGCGGGCACGGGTCGTCGTTCTACCCGGACCCCGCGGACCGCCAGCGGTTCGCGCGCGCCGACCTCGACGAGGCGGCGGGAAGACTCGCGGACCTGCTGCGCGCCGAGAACGCGTCGGTCCTGCTCAGCTACGACGCGCGCGGCGGGTACGGGCATCGCGACCACGTGCGGGTGCACGAGGTCGGCGCCCGCGCGGCCGAGCTGGCCGGTGGCGTCCGCGTGCTGGAGGCCACGCTTCCCCGCGAGACCGTCGAGCGGCTGGTCCGCGTCGGCCGGCTCGGCGCGCTGCCGCGGCCGAGGGGTCCCCGCCGTCCGGTCGGGGAGCCGACCGAGCCGCATCCTCCGATGTTCACTCCTCGCCGTGAGATCGCCTACCGGGTCGACGTCCGCCGCTACGCGCGCCAGAAGCGCGCGGCGCTCGCCGCGCACGCCTCCCAGCTGGCCGGCCCCCGGGCTCCAGCCCGCCTGCGCCGCTATGCCGTCCGTCTCCCGGTCCCCCTGTTCGCCGTGCTCGGCGGCCGCGAGTACTTCAACGACCCCGCCGCGACGCCGGGGTCCGCCTTCCTCGACCTCTTCACCGCGCCCGGCTGAGAGGCGTGGAAGCTAGCCGCGGAAGGAGGCGGGCTGGGCGATCACAGCGACGCCGACGCGGCCGCCATCGACGTCGACGACCGCTCCATGGACGAAGGCGGCGTCATCGGAGGCGAGGTAGACCGCCGCCGCGGCGATGGCGTCGGGGTGACCGGACCACCCGGCGGGTGTGCCCCGCATCAGCGCGTCGGCGGGGTGCTCGACGGCGGGATCCCGGTCGGGATTGGCGATGACACCCGGAGAAACGGCGTTGACCCGCACCCCCTGGGGTCCGAACTCGGCGGCCCAGGCTCGGGTGAGCGTCTCCATCGCGCCCTTGGTCGATGCGTAGAGGGCGCCGACGGGAACGCTGAGCCGGGCCACCCAGGAACCGAGATTGATGATGATGCCGCCGCCCGCGTCGACCATCCGCGGTGCGACGGCCTGGGTGAGAAAGAACGGCGCCTTGACATTGACTGCGTAGACCCGGTCGAACATGGCGTCGTCCGCGGTCAGGGTCGTCGCCGGCGGGAAGATGCCCGCGTTGTTGACCAGGATGTCGATACGCCCGCCCAGCAGGTCGCTCGCCGCGTCGGCGAGCGCGCGGCTGGCGCTCGCCGTGCCGTCGAGGTTGGCGTGCACATAGTCGGCGGTGCCGCCCGCGTCGCGGATCCGGGCGACCACCGCCGCGCCACGGGTGTCATCCCGCCCGGAGACGATGACGCGCGCTCCTTCGCCGGCGAAGGCGACGGCGATGGACCGGCCGATGTTGCTGGTGGACCCGGTGATGAGAGCTGTCCTGTGTTCGAGTCGCCGTGACATGCCAGCGAAGGTATGGCGATATTTTTGGACCCGCAAGTCCAAAGGATCTTGTATCAGACGCCGCGCAGATGGTCGATCAGCACGTCCAGCGTCGCCTCCAGGTGCCCGGTGCGCCCGGTGGAGCGCAGCACCTGGACCCCGCCCTGGATGCCGGCGACGAACGCCGCGGCCGCGCGGTCGGCATCGAGGCCCTGGCGGATCTCGCCGGCCGCCTGCATCTGCTCGATCCCGCGCCGGATCTGGGCCCGCCAGTTCGCGAGCAGGGCGCCGACGACCTCGGCCGCGCCCGGCGTGCTCCGGACCTGGCTCATCAACGACCCGAGCGGGCAGTTGCGCCCCTGGGCCCGGTAGCGGGCCACGACGGCGTCCCGCCAGCGTCGCCAGGCCGCCCACGAGGTCAGGGCGCCCAGGTGCGGCTGCTGGTCGTCGAGGACACGATCGGACTCGTACCGCGCCACCGCGAGCAGCAGTTCCTCCTTGCCGCCCGGGAAGTAGTGGAAGATCTGGCTCTTGCTCGTGCCCGTGATGGCGCGGATGTCGTCGAGGGTCACCTCGCCGGGGTCGTCGCCCCGCAGGTGCAGCGCGGCGCCCTCGATGATGCGCTGGCGGGTCGCCAGCCCCTTCGCGGTGAGCGCCATGCGTTCAGGCTAGCTTTTTATGGACTTGACGGTCCATCAGACCGTCGGAGGCCGTCAGACCGTCGGGCGGGGCTCATCCGCCGAGGCGGGCACGGACCTCGGGACGGCGCAGCGGCGGGACGGTCGCCGGCGGCTGGCGGCGGGCCGGCAGCCCGTCCAGCAGGCGGTGGACGATGACCGCCACGTCCGCGACGGCGGCGTCGAACGCCTCCGTCGCGGCCGGCGGCGGCTGGCGCAGCCCGCTCACCTTGCGGATGAACTGGAGCGCGGCGGCCTCGATCTCGTCATCGGTCGCCGGCGGCTCCAGGCCACGCAGCTCCGTGATGTTGCGGCACATGGGCCCAGAGTAGGTCCCGGCTCCGTCAGGATCCCGCGGCGGGCGCCTGGTCGATGCGCACCAGGTTGCCGGAGGGGTCCCGCATGGCGCAGTCCCGCGCGCCCCACGGCTGGGAGGTCGGCTCCTGCACGACCTCGGCGCCCCAGGCACGCGCCTTCTCGAAGGTGGCGGTGAGGTCGTCCGAGTGGAAGTGCACGCCGTTCATGGCTCCCTTGGCGACGAGAGCGGTGATCGCTTCACCGTCGGCGGGGCTGCCGGCCAGGTAGTTCGTGAGGACGATCTCGACACCGGGCTGGGACGCGGCGCCGACGGTGATCCAGCGGAAGCTCTCGCGGGCGACGTCGTTGCGCAGCTCGAGGCCGAGCGCGTCGCGGTAGAAGGCCAGCGCGAGGTCGGGGTCGTGCACCTGGACGAAGCAGCGGGCGAGGGTGAGATCCATGTCCACAACGTTAGGGAGCCGGTGCCGGGTGCGCTTCTCCGTTCCTGCTCGGCGCGCGGCTCGGGCGGGTGAGGTCCTTGGCGACGCAGCCCGGCACGCTCGCGAGCGCGCTGTGGTCATGGGCCCGGTAGGCCGTCGGCGTCTCGCCCACCAGCTGGGTGAAGCGCGCGCTGAACGAGCCGAGCGAGGTACACCCGACCGCCATGCAGACCTCGGTGACCGACATGTCGCCGCGGCGCAGCAGCGCCTTCGCCCGCTCGATGCGCCGGGTCATCAGGTAGGAGTAGGGGGTCTCCCCGTAGGTCGCGCGGAACTGCCGCGAGAAGTGCGCGGTCGACATCAGCGCGGCCCGGGCGAGCGTGGCGACGTCGAGCGGGCGCGCGTACTCGCGGTCCATCAGGTCGCGGGCGCGGCGCAGGTGCGCGAGGTTCGCGAGCTCCTCCGGCGTCACGACGCCAGCGTAACAGCGTGCTGATCTTGATCCCGGCGCGGCCGGGCACGCCTCCCAGTCCCCGGGGCCCGGGCGCCGGGCACCAGCCCGGCCGCCGGCCTGCCAGCTACCGGGCGGGCCTGTGGCGTGACATGGCCCAGCCGCGCGCGCCCGCCCGGCGGCCGGGCGGCGTGACAGGCGTCGTCGGGACCGACGTCGCCGGAACCGGCGCGGCCGACAGGACAGACGGGACGGTCAGGGACGGCTCGGTCGCGGCCGGGCGCGGGGAACTCGTGGCCAGGACCGAGCCCGCGAGGATCAGCGCGAACCCGACGCCGATGAACCAGGTCAGCGGCTCGCTGAGGAAGACCGCTCCGGCGGCGATGGCGACCGCCGGGTTGACGAAGGTGATGACCGTCGCACGGGCGTTGCCGACCTCGCGGATCAGCGCGAAGAACAGGACGAAAGCCAGCGCCGTGCAGACCAGGCCGAGGGTGATGAGCGCGCCCAGAACCCGGGCGCTCGGGACAGTGCTCGGCCACGTCACGGCCGCGGGGCCCGTGTAGACGACGGCGGCGAACGCGAGGCAGGCGGCGGTCATCGGTAGCGACGGCACGTCGCCGAGCCGGCGGGTGACGATCAGGGGGGCGACCGCGTAGCAGACCGCGACGGCGAGAACCTCGAGGACCGGCCAGGCGCCGAAGCCGTCGATGCCGGGAACCGCGAGCACCGCGACCCCGCCGGTCCCGACCGCGAGGCCGAGCCCGCGGGCCGCCGTGATGCGCTCGGCGCCGCCGGTGAGCCGGGTCGAGACGATCGCGATGACCGGAACGGCCGCGACGAGCAGGCCGGTCAGCGAGCTGGACAGGTGCCGTTCGGCGTCCGAGAGCAGAATCCACGGGCCGAGGATCTCGATCGTGGCGAACGCGAGGATCGGCCTCCAGTGCCGGCGCACCTGGGCGAGCCCTGGCCGGTCGCGCAGGGCGATCGGCAGCAGCACCAGCGCCCCCACGACGGTGCGCGCGAGCACGATCACCGGTCCCGACACCTCGTCCACCGCCACCTTGATCAGCAGGTAGGGAATCCCCCAGATCAGGCTCATCGCGGCGAACAGCGCCCAGCCTCGCCTGGACATACGGCACGACCTTCCAGCCGGCGCGGCCCGCGCGCGGCGCATCGACGGTGATGGCCTTCTCGGCCCGGCACGCCGGGCGCCGACGGCACTACGGGTCGGCCGGGACCCGGCCCGAGCGGCGGGCGCGGTAGGCGGCGACGGCCTCGCGGTTGCCGCACGTGGTGCTGCAGAACCGGCGGGAGCGGTTGCGGGACAGGTCGACGACGAGGCCCTCGCAGGTGTCGGCCGCGCAGACGGACAGCCGGGACAGCTCGTCGAGGCGGATCAGGTCGACCATCGCCATGGCCGTCTCCGCCATGATCCTCGTGGCGAACGGCGCGTCTGGCGGGACGGCGTGGATGTGCCAGTCGAACCCGGCGTGCCGGACCAGGCGGGGCACCGCGCGCGCGTCGGCGAGCAGCCGGTTGGTCAGCTCGGCGGCGGCGTCGCGGTCGCTGGTGAGCAGGCGGCGCAGGGAAGGCCGCAGCGCCCGGACCGCGGCGAGCTCCGCCTCGTCCTCGTCACGGCGGCCGGTGTAGCGGAACTCGTCGAAGAAGTCGTCGAGCTGGTCGATCGTCTCGAGGGTGTCCGGCGGCTCGGCCGAGTTGACCAGCCAGGCGGCCGCGAGCAGCGACTGCTCGGTGTCATGAGTGAACAACACGTTGACATATTACGCATCTCGTCCCTACTGTCATTGGTCATGGGGTCGATGACGTATGACAGCCAGGTCGCGCCCGCGCCGGCGTCCTCAGCGGCGGCACCGTCGGCCGCGGCGGGGCCGGTAGCGGCAGGGCCGGCGGCCGCGCAGTCGGCCGCGCCCGCGCGGGGCGCGGCCGCCGGGATCCTGCTGGCGCTGGTGTCGGCCGCCTCGTTCGGAACGTCGGGGGCCCTCGCCCGCGGGCTGCTCGACGCCGGCTGGACGGCCGGAGCCGCGGTCACCGCGCGGATCACGAGCGCGGCGCTCGTGCTGCTGGTGCCGGCGCTGGTCGCGCTGCGCGGGCGGTGGTGGCTGCTACGGCGCAACGCCGGGCTGCTCACGGCGTACGGGCTGGTTGCCGTCGCCGGCTGCCAGCTCTGCTACTTCAACGCGGTCGACCACATGGCGGTCGGCCCCGCGCTGCTCATCGAGTACACCGCGCCGGTTCTGGTGGTGCTGTGGCTGTGGGCACGGCACGGGCAGCGCCCCGGGCGACGCACCGTCGGCGGGGCGGCGCTCGCCGCGATCGGCCTGGTCGGCGTCCTGGACCTGCTCGGCGGCACGCGGGTGGGCCCCGTCGGGGTGGCGTGGGCGCTGACGGCGATGGTGGGCGCGGCGATCTACTTCGTGCTGTCCGCCGCCGACGACACCGGGCTGCCGCCGATCGTGCTGGCCGCGGGCGGGCTGGTCGTCGGCGCGGTCACGCTGGTGGTGGCGGGCGCGATCGGGATCGTGCCGATGGAGATGTCGACCGCGCCCGTGACGTATCGCGGCACGTCGGTGCCATGGTGGCTGCCGGTGGCGCTGCTCGGTCTGGTCGCCTGCGCGCTGGCCTACTGCGCCGGGATCGCCGCGAGCCGGCGGCTCGGGCCGCGCCTCGCGTCGTTCGTCGCCCTCTTCGAGGTGGTCGCCGCGCTCGGCTTCGCCTGGGCGCTGCTCGCCGAGCTCCCCCGGCCCGTCCAGCTCGTCGGCGGCCTGCTGATCCTGGCCGGCGTCATCATCGTGAAGTCCGGCGAGCCCCGGGACGCCGCGGTTGGGAGCGGCCAGACGGCCAGGACCGCCGGGACCGAGGATCACACCCCGGAGGGGCCCGCCCTCGCGCCCGCCGGCCCCGGGCAGGAGCCGCCCTCGGCCCCGGGTTTGGGCCCGGCAACCGGCGATCCGGCGCCCGAGGGCCTCGCGACCGCGGGCGTCTGAGCCGGGGGAGGCGCGGGAGCAACCGTGCGCGCCTCCCCCGGCCGGTCCTCAGGCGAAGTCCGCCGGGGTGAACTTTTTGGGTTCGACAAGAACCAGCCAGCTACCGGAGTTATCGCGCATGACGGCCTCGACACCGTACGGGCGGTCGGACGGCTCCTGCAGGAACTCGACGCCCTTGGCGCTCAGCTCCTCGTAGGTCTTGCGGCAGTCGTCGACGCTCAGCCCAAGCCCGCCCATCTGGCCTTTGCCTAGCTGCCGGCGGTAGAAGTCGGCGGTCTCGGGGTCCAGCGGCGGCCCAGGAACCATCAGAGTGATCTCCAGCTCCGGCTGGCTCGGATGCCCGATGGTGACCCAGCGGAAGCCCTCGCCCATGGCAATGTCGACGCGCGGTACAAAGCCCAGAACGTCGACATAGAAGTCCTTCGCCTTGTCCTGGTCGAGGCAGTAGACGGTGACAAGCGAGACATTCGTGATCATGAAGTCAGCCTAGGCCAGGTCGCGCGCGGTGGGCTTCTCCGAGATTGCGCATGTCGCATGCCCGGACGTCCGACACGGGAACAGCCGTCGGCGCGTCGGCGGGTGGCGGGTCGGCGCGCCGGCGGGTGGCGGGTCGGCGGGTCGGCGCGCCGGCGGGTGGCGGGTCGGCGGGTCGCCTACGCCGGGCCGCCGGGCTCCGGCGCCGGGGCGGCCGCCCGCGGCGCGCGGGGATCGGCGGTACACCGAAGGTCGACCGGGCCGCGCATGAACAAGTAGCACCCCGGGACATGCGGGCCGCCGCGGGCCGCCCACCGGTCCCGGTAGGCGGTGGGAGTCTCGCCGACGAGCTGGGTGAACCGGGCCGAGAACGAGCCGAGGCTGGCGAAGCCGACCAGCATGCACACCTCGGTGACCGTCAGGTTGGCGTGCCGCAGCAGGTCCTGGGCCCGTTCGATCCGGCGCCGCGTCAGGTAGCGGATCGGGGTCTCGCCGTAGGACGCCTCGAAGCTGCGCACCAGGTGGTACTTCGACACGCCCGCGACCCGCGACAGCACGTCGAGGTCGAGCGGCTCCCGGTAGTGGCGGTCGATGTGGTCCCGAGCCCGCCGCAGATGCGGCAGCAGGTCCACCGCGACAGCGCGCGTCGCCGTCGTCGCCACCCCGCACCTCCTCGGCCGGCGTCCCGGCACGCGCCGGCCGCCCCGCCAGCACCGCCCACCCGCCAACACTGCCCACCCGCCATCATCGGCCACCGGCCCCGCGGCCGGTCCCCACACCGCCGGAATCCCCACACCGCCGCGTCCGCCTCGGCTCCAACCGCGAGACCAGCCCCGGCCCCTGAGCACCCGGCCTTCGCCCCGCGTCGGTCGCCGCGGTCCAACCCGGGCGGCGCCCAGCCCCATGGTGATCGAGTCAGCCTCATCCGACCATGGGATGTGGTGGGGCTTCGGCACCGACGCATGAGCTGTGGTGCCTGGATCCACCAGGTTCGCCACCACCACCGCTGGGATCATGGGCCACACCCCGACAGGCCATGACGCGACTCGACCAGCGGGCGCCGCGCCGGCACGTTCCCGGCGGTCAGTCAGGGGAGCCGAGCTCGCGGACGGCGCGGTCGATGCGGCGGTCGGGCACGACCCACATCAGCGCGCCGGCGACGTAACAGGCGAGGGCGATCACGACGCCCGCGCGCCCATGCGGGTCGACGAACTGCGCGCACAGGATGCCGGTGAGGTACAGCGGCGGCGAGATCCTGCCCTTGAGGTCCCGGCCGATGGCCCGCCGCAGCCGCGAGTCCACGCCCTGACCACGGATGATCGTCTGCTGGAGGACGAAGTAGGCGACCGCCGCGCCCATCAGGTTCAGGCCGTAGACGACGACCGGGGTGTGGGCGAAGTCGGACTCCTCCATCCAGGAGGTCGTGAAGGGGAACAGCGACAGGACGAACAGCAGGCTCAGGTTCGCCCACAGCACGCCGCCGGTGACCCGGTCCGCCAGCTGGAACATGTGATGGTGGTTGGACCAGTAGATCCCCACATAGACGAAGCTGAGGAGATAGGTCAGCAGCCCGTGGCCGGTGGTGCGCCACAGGGATTCGAAGTCGTGGCCCTCGGGGGTGTCCAGCTCCAGGACCATGATCGTGATGATGATGGCCAGGACGCCGTCGCTGAACGCCTCCAGCCGACTGGTCTTCATCGGGCGACCACCTCGCCATCACCACCTCGGGCGGCGCCACCGCGTGCCGCCCACCGCCGTGCCGGCCACTGCCGCGCGCACCCGCCCGCGGGCGCGACCGCCAGACCCTCCCCCAGAGCACGGCCCGCCGCCGGGACCGCGTCACGTGCCGGCGCGTCGGCGCCGGCGGGCCGGCGCACCGGTCCTGGCGCAGATCTTGTGGAGCCCAGGCTCGGCGCGCCACCCCTTGATCGTCATTTGCTCGTGGACATGGCCGCCGCGACGCGGCGTTGCCGCGGTCTCCCAGGCATCGGGCGATCACCGCGCGGCCGGGCCTGGCCTTCACAAACAAGATCTGCGCCGATCCAACGCACCGCCGAACCCCCGAGCTGGCGCCTACCCGGCACGCGCCGGCCGCCCGCGGAGGCGGGACCGTGGCGCGCGCCCGCCGAGCCACGGGCCCGCCGGCGGACGGTTGCGGCCGGGACCGGACTCCAGGTAGAACCGTGTTTCAGTGAAATCGCGTTTCAGTAGGGCCCTCTGACAGGCCAGAAGGGCGTGTGGGTATGGCTGACGACCGAGTGCGGCTGGAGTTCGACGGGCCAATCGCGACGATCACGAACAACAACCCGGACAAGCACAACGCCTTCGATGACGCGATGGACCTGGCGTTGTTCGAGATCCTCGACGAGCTCGCGGCCAGGCGCGACCTGCGGGCCGTGATCTGGCGGGCAGAGGGAAAGTCGTTCTCATCGGGCCGGGACGTCGCGGCCATCGGCGGCCAGGCGGTCGAGCTCAGCCATCACGAGCTGATGAAGCGCGGCCACCGCGGCATCCTGCGGATCCTCGACATCGAGGCGCCGATCCTCGTCGCGATGAAGGGCTGGTCGATCGGGGCCTCGTTTCAGCGCGCCCTGATCTGCGACATCCGGGTGGCCGCCGCGGGGGCCCGGATGATGTTGCCCGAGCTCGGCCACGGCGTCATCCCGGACACCGGCGGCATCGGCCGGCTCTACCAGATGTGCGGACACGGCGTGGCCAGCGACCTCGTGCTCACCGGGCGGGCGATGGGCGCCGACGAGGCACTCGCGCACGGGGTCGTCTCCCGGGTCGTCCCGGCCGAGGACCTGGACACGACGGTGCGCGAGATGGCCGAGAAGATCGCCGCCGCGCCGAAGGTCACCGTGAACATGGCGCGCCGCGTGATCCGGCACCTGTCGGAGCCGACGCTGCGCTCGTCGATGGCCGACGAACTCGTCTTCCAGACGTTCATCAGCAGGTCGGACGACCTGGCGGAGATGCGGGCGGCGCGGGCCGAGAGCCGCGCGCCCCGATACACGGGGAGCTGAGCCTTGACGACTGCGCACACCACCGGGTCCGCCGGCGACGGCATCATCGGGCTACCCGATCCCCCAGCCGCCGGGGCCAGCGCGTTACCGGCCGGCACGTTCGACGGGGTCGCGGTCGTCGTCACCGGCGGCGGGACCGGGCTTGGACGGGCGATCGCCACCGAGTTCGCCAGGCTCGGCGCGGCGATCGTCATCGGAAGCCGCAAGCCCGAACATCTCGACGCTGGCCGCGAGGCCATCGAGAAGTTGGGCGTGCCGGTACTCACCGCCCGCTGCGACATCCGCGACCCCGAGCAGGTCGCCGCCCTGTTCGACACCGCGGAAGCGGAGTTCGGCCTCCCAGGAGTGCTCGTCAACAACGCGGCCGCCAACTTCCCGGTGCCGGCGGAGGACATGTCGCCGAACGCCTGGCGCACGGTCGTCGACATCACCCTCAACGGAACGTACTTCTGCGCGCGGGAGCTCGCCCGCCGGCTGATCGCCGCCGGGAAGCCCGGGTCGATCATCAACGTGGGCGCGTCCTACGCCTGGACCGGTGGGCCCGGCTTCGCGCATTCGGCGGCGGCGAAAGCCGGCGTGAAGAACATGGTCGAGACGCTGGCCGTCGAGTGGGGCCCGTATGGGGTCCAGGTGAACGGGCTGGTCCCGGGCCTGTTCCCGCATGAGGACATGACGGCCGACATTCAGGCCAACCTCGCCCGCACTCACGACAAGGACGGCGCCCAGCCGGCGATGCGGGTCGGCCGGCTTCGGGAGCTGGGCTGGGCGGCGACGTTCCTGGCCTCCCCCTATGCCCGGTTCATCTCGGGGCACACGCTGGTCGTCGACGGCGCGAACTGGCAGCGCCGGGCCCTGACCAACCCGACCGTCGTGACCGTCCGCGACCAGATGGGGCGCGGCCCGTTCGTCCCCTGACTCCCGCGCCGCTTCTTCCCCCTTCCTTGCTCTCCTTCCCCGCTGCCTCTTCCTTGCTGGTATCTCGCCGTTCTCTTCCTTGCTGGTATCTCGCCGCCGGAGGCTCGTCTTGTCGTTGTCGCGCACGATCACGAACCAGGTCGCGGCCGGGCGGCGCTGGCCGTTGCGGTTCGGCATCTTCCTGGCGCCGTTCCACCGCGCCGGGCGCAACCCGACCCTCCTGCTCGAACAGGACCTGAGCCTCCTCGAGCATCTCGACCGGCTCGGTTTCGACGAGGCCTGGATCGGTGAGCACCACTCGGGCGGCTGGGAGATCATCTCATCGCCGGAGGTGTTCATCGCGAACGCCGCCGCGCGCACCCGGCGGATCCGGCTCGGGACGGGGGTGATCTCGCTGCCCTACCACCACCCGCTGCACGTCGCCGACCGGATCGTGCTGCTCGACCACCTGACCCGGGGCCGGGTGATGCTCGGTGTGGGCCCCGGCCAGCTGGCCTCCGACGCGCACATGCTGGGCATCGACACGAACCGGCAGCGGGAGATGATGGAGGAGTCGCTGGAGGCGGTCGTCGCCCTGCTGGCCGGTCAGGAGCCGGTGACCCGGCAGACGGACTGGTTCACGCTGCGCGACGCGGTGCTGCAACTGTCGCCCTTCACCTGGCCCAGGCCGGAGATCGCCGTGGCCGCCACCTTCTCCCCCGCCGGGCCGCGCACCGCCGGGCGCTTCGGCGCGGGCCTGCTCTCGATCGCGGCGAGCCAGGCCGGCGGGTTCGACGTGCTGGGCTCGCACTGGGAGGTCGCGAACGACGTGGCCGCGCGGCACGGCCAGACGATGGACCGGCGCGGCTGGCGGCTGATGGGCATGATGCACCTGGCCGACACCATGGAACAGGCCGCCAAGGACGTCGCCTACGGGCTCAGCGACGTGCAGAACTACCAGTCGAAGGTTCTGCCGGTGTCGCTCGACACGTCGACCCCGCTCCAGGACCGCATCGACGCGGGCAACGCGTCCGGTTCGTTCATCTGCGGCACGCCGGACATGGCGATCGCGCAGATCGAGCGGCTCTGGCAGCAGTCCGGCGGGTTCGGCGCCTACCTGCTGCTCGCCGCCGACTTCGCCAACCCGGAGGCGACGAAGCACAGCTACGAGCTGTTCGCCCGCGAGGTGATGCCGCACTTCACCGGCGCCTCGGCGGCGCCGCTCGCATCGGAGAACTGGCAGTTCGGCAAGTCGGAGACGTGGCGCAACCAGACCGCCGCCGCGATCGGCAAGGCCATCGCCGACCACGCCGCGTCCACCACCCCGGCGGAGGCGACGAGTTAGCGCCTGTCGCCCGCCAACGCGCGTCGCCGGCTAACGCGGGTCGCCCGTTCCCGGCCGCGCGGCCCGCAGCCAGGCGACCGCGCGGCCACGGAACGGGGCGAGGCCCTTGTACTCGGCGATCTCGGCGGGCAGGGTGGCGAGGACCTCGGCGGTGCGCCGGCGCCACGGCTCGACCGCGGCGAGCGCCTCGAGCGGCAGCAGGTAGGTGCGGATGAGGAACAGCACCGCGCCGGAGTCCGGCAGCCGCAACAGGTGCTGGACCTCGACGCGCAGGTGGAGCAGCCGGCCGAAGGCCGCGTCGTCGACGGTCAGGATCCGTGCCCGCTCGGGCGCCCACTCCGGGTAGCGCTCGAGCGAGGTGTCGAGGCGGCGGCCCACCGTCATCCCCCAGTTGGTCCGCCGGTAGGGCTCGTGCGGCTGGAGCCGCCTGATGAACTCCTGCGCCCGGGTGAACACGCCCTCCCGATGGACCGACGACGGCACCGGACCGTGGATCTCCAGGAAGCTCATTCCCAGGTCGAAGCCGAAGCTCCAGCCGGCGGCGAAGGTCACCACGCCCGCCTCGACCCAGAGCTGGCCCGCCCGCTCGTCGAGCAGGACGAGGTCCTCCTGGAGCTGGCTCGCGACCCAGCGCAGCGGCTCGGCGGGCAGGCTCGCGTCGTCGCCGTAGACGGGCTCCGCCACGACGCCGAGCAGGCGGTTCTCCCACCGCCAGCGGCCGGCGCCGAGCCGGCTCAGGCGCATGCTGGCGGGGTAGCTCGCGGCGAGCTCCCGCAGCAGGGTCAGCACGGCGTCCCACGCGGCGACCCGCAGGTGCGGCGCGGCCGCGTGCCGGGTGGGGTCGGCGGCGAGGATCCGGGCGCGTTCGGCGAGCTCGCGCCGGTACTCGCCGTCGACGTCGACGACCGTCGCCCCCCACCGGCCCGCCGCGGTGCTGACGGGCACGCGGGCGGGCTCGACGTTGGTGCTGTAGCGGTAGCGGTCCTCGCCGAACGGGAACGGGAAGCCGCGCCGCGGTTGGGCCTCCGTCCCGGCCATCAGAGGGGAACCTCGAGGTGGGGGCCAGCGGCTCGGGAGACGCAGGGCATCAGGCTGTCGCCCGCCGCCTTCGCCTCCTCGGAGAGGAACAGGTCGCGGTGCAGCGGCTGCCCACCGGTGACCGGTAGGCGGCACTCGCCGCACACGCCGCGCCGGCACTGGCTCCGGACGTCCACGCCCGCCCTCTCCAACGCCTCCAGGAGGCTGCCGCCGGCGGGAACCGCGACCGTCGTCCCGACGCGGGTGAGGGTGACGGTGAACGGGTCGCCCGGGCCGAGGGCGTCCGGGCCGAAGCGCTCGGTGTGGACCCGGGACGCCGGCCAGCCCCTCGCGGCCGCGGCGGCGAGAACGCGGTCGGTCAGCCCGGCCGGCCCGCAGAGATACAGGTGCGCGCCCAGCGGCTGGTCGGCGAGCGCTTCGTCGAGCCGGGCGGTGAACGCGCGCCGGTCGGTGAACAGCTCGGCCCGGTCGCCGGCCAGCTCCCGCACGTCGGCGGCGTGCGCGCCGCGCCCGGCACGGTGCAGGTAGAGGACGCGCGCGTCCTGGCCGCGCCGGCGCGCGGCCCGCAGGTGGGAGACGACCGGGGTGACGCCGATGCCGCCGGCGACCAGCAGGTGGCGCCGCGCCCGGGCGACCGGCGGGAAGGCGCTTCGCGGCGGCCGGGCGCTCACCCGGGCGCCGACGTCGAGCCGCTCGTGCGCCCAGCGGGACCCGCCGGCGCCGTCCTCGACCAGGAGCACCGAGATCGCGTACTCGGTGGGCTCCAGGCCATCGGAGGTGAGGCTGTAGGCGTTGGGCCGGCCACCGCAGTCCACCACGAGGTGGCTGCCAGGCACGAACCCGGGCAGCTCTCCCCCGCCGGCGGCGGCCAGCCGGAGACAGCGGACCCCGGGAACGGGCTCGGTGGCCGCGGTGACGACGAGATCGAGCCGGGCGCCCGCCGTCACGGGGCCGCGCCCGCGGCGGCGGTACCGGGGACGGCGGGACCAGCCACAGGAGCGACGGCCGCGGCCCGCACGCCCAGGAACCGGCCGGTTCGGCGCGACACGTGCCGCTCGACCAGCAGTCCGTACCCGCAGCCCGGGCACCCCACCATGGCACCGGCCAGCACGTCGCCGGCCGCCGCGTCACCGGCCGCCGCGCCGGCCGTCACCACGGCGCCGCAGTGGACGCAGGCCACCTCGACGGGGCCCGCGCCGGCCGGGGCGACATACAGCTCGTCGTCCTCGAGACCGGCCGCCAGCGCCGCGGCGCGCAGCGCCAGGCAGGCGCCGACGGGGCCAGCGACCCGCACCCGCACGCCGACCCGCGCGTCGGTCAGGGCCGCCGCGAGCAGCCCCGCCGCCTCGCCACCGTCGGCCGCGCGCAGCAGGCGCACGGGGGTGCCCGGCGCCAGCCCGGCGCGCCATTCCCGCAGGACCGGCTCCGCGTCCGGGCCCACCCCGACGAGGACATACGCGGCGCCATCATCGTCCGCGGGCGGCGACGGCGGCCCGGCCGCCCAGGTCGGAACGCTGGAGTGATCCTGGCTCGGATCTCGTGGCGCCCGGGCTCCAGCGCTCACCGTGATCGCCGGATGCCTGGGGAACCGGCGCGTGGGACCGCGCCCCGGCGCACCAGGCCCGCGAGCAGCTGAAGATCACGCGAGGGCGCGCTGGTCTCGCTCACGTCAACCGCGCGAGGTTCGCTGGCGCGCGCCCGATCCGGCATGGTTCAGGATTGCGCGCCGGCCAGCGCCGAGCGACGGGGACCAGCACACTGTGTGGTCTTCATCACATTTTTACGAGTGGGCGGCGGGGCGCGGAGGCCAGTCCACCCGGTTTGACGAGCGGCCGACAGAGCGGACCAGGCCGGACAAACAGGGGCGCATGAATGTCATCGTGCGCAGCGCCACAACTACTCTCAGCCGTAGCCCCGGGGTGTTCGTAACCATGCGTCAACCACTACCGATGATGCTGGCATGCGCGATCGCGAGGACGTCGACTGGGACCGCTGGTTGGCTCGATTTCCGGAGCCGACGTCCGACGATGAGATCGAAAGGGAAATCGTACGGCTGCTGGCCGAACATGCCTGGTCTCGCAAGGAGGCCCTGACCTCCGAGATCCGCCGGCATTCCCTGACCTTGGCCAGCCCGCCTGACGACGGCGGGGGCGGGACCCCGCGGCTCGCGCTGTTCGCGTAGCCGCGCGGCGCGGCGCCGCGC
>NZ_JADWYU010000087.1 GCF_016786325.1 Frankia nepalensis
CGTACCCCCCCCCCGCCGGTGGCCCCCGCCCCCGGGCGGCGCGGCGCGCGCGGGCAGCGCGATCGCGGTCGCCCCGGCCGACACGCCGGCCAAGTGGGACTCCGACGGCGTGCTGCTCGGCAGGATCTCGGTGAGCGCCAGGGGCGACGTCGTCGTCGACCCGGCGACGCCCGCCCCCAGGGCGGGTCTCGACCCCCGCGGCCCGTTCCGCGGCACGGTCGGGGTGCTCGGCGACCTCGGGGTCGGCACCGCCGAGCCGACGGCGCACGGTGACTGGTCGCGCGCGCTCGACGTCGCCGGCAAGGACGCGGCCCGCCTCATCGTGCGCGCCAAGGGCATCACCGGCGTCGTGGGCGCGCACCCCGGCGTGTACGGCGCGCCCGGCGGCTGGGCCGCGGGCACCGAGACCGACCACGCGGCCTCGATCGTCACCAGGGGCCAGGCCCGGCTCACGGTGACCAGCGCCGGCGACGTCGGCATCGGCACCACCACGCCGTCGACGAACGCGGCGTGGACGCGGAGCCTCGACGTGTACGGCTCCGGAAGCTCACGCCTCGTGGTACGCACCAAGGACATCACCAGCGTCGTCGGCGCCATCCCTGCCGGGTACGACGCCGGCGGCTGGATCGCGGGCACCGAGACCGACCACGCGGCGTCGATCATCACCAACGGACTGGCCCGGCTCACGGTGACCGGGGGCATGAAGGGCGACACGGGCGCCGGGCGACTCGGCGTCGGCACGACGACGCCCAAGGCCAAGCTGCACGTCGTCGGTATGGGCGGCCCGAACGTCGACGTCATGGTCAACGGGCGGCTGAAGTCCGCGAACGAAGAAGGTGGGCTGCACATCGGCGACGACCGCCTCGTCGGCGGGCTCGAGACCAACAAGCTCGGCCTCTACAGCGGCCACGCGTGGCGGCTCACGGTGACCAGCGCCGGCGACGTCGGCATCGGCACCACCACGCCGTCGACGAACGCGGCGTGGACGCGGACCCTCGACGTGTACGACTCCCAGAGCTCGCGCCTCGTGGTACGCACCAAGGACATCATCGGCCTCGTCGGCGCCATCCCGGTCGGGTACGACGCCGGCGGCTGGGTCGCGGGCACCGAGACCGCGCACGCGGCGTCGATCGTTACCGCCAGTCAGGCCAGGCTCACGGTGACCAGCGCCGGCGACGTCTGTATCGGCACGCCGGCGCCGAGCAACAACCACTGGGGCCGCGCCGTCGAACTCCACAACCGGTGGAACGCGCGGTACGTCGTACGTGCCACGGACTATGGCATGCTCGGCGTCTTCGGGGTGCGCCACGACGGCGCCTATGGGTCCGCCGCGGGCCTGCTCGTCGGCACCGAGTCCGCGCACCCCGTCAACCTCGTCACGAACTCCGCGACCCGGCTCGCGGTGACCAGCGACGGCAACGTCGGCATCGGCACCACCGCGCCGACCGTGAACCAGTTCTGGTCCCGGGTCCTCGACATCACCGGAAAGGACTCGGCCCGCCTCGTCGTGCGCGCGGGCGACATGATCACCGTCGCGGGCGCGCACCCGGGCGGCTACGGCGCGCCAACCGGCATGGTCGTCGGCACCGAGTCGAAACACAGCATCAGTCTGATATCGGGCAACACCAACAGGTTGACGGTCGACCCGGACGGCAACATCTTCTGCCACGGCACGATGTGGTTCAAGCCGGTATCGAACCTGCCTCCCGACCCCGGCCGCGGGCCGACGGAAAAGCGCTGGTGGTGGCAGATCGGCCGCTGGAACTGGAACCCGAACCACCTGGAGGGGGGCAATGCCGTCCTCCACTGGGGCAGTGAATACACCGTCTCCGACGGCCGGCTCAAGGAGGATCTGCGCGAGTTCGACGGCGCGGTCGCGACCGTGTCGAAGCTCCGTGGCGTCACGTTCCGCTGGAACGAGGCGGGCCTGCGCTTCCAGACCCGCCCGGCGGAGGAGCAGGCCGGTGCCGGGCCGGGCGCGACGGAGGCCGAACACGCCGCCGCGCGGGCCGAGGTGCGCGAGGCTCTGCTCCCCGGGCTGCGCGGCCGGCGCGAGGTGGGTGTCGTCGCGCAGGAGGTCGAGGCCGTCCTGCCCGAGCTCGTCGGCACCGACGCCGACGGCGTGCGCGGTGTCGACTACCGCAAGCTGACCGCCGTTCTCGTGCAGGCCATCAAGGAACAGCAACGGACGATCACCACGTTGGAGCGCCGGGTGGGAGCGCTGGAGATGCCACAGGAGGACGACCGTGCGTGAGCAGATGGAGAAGCGCCGCGAGGAGCTCGCCGCCGAGCTGCGGCAGGGGCAGGAGATGCTCGCCGAGGTGGAGGCGCGGCGCGCCGAGCTGGGGCAGATGCTGCTGCGCATCAGCGGCGCGCTCCAGGTGCTCGAGGAGCTGCTCGCGCCCGACGGCCCGACGACCGGCGCGATCCGTCCGGCCCCGGCGTCGGTAACCGAACCGGCAGCCTGAACAGCCGGGAAACGGACGACAGCCACTATGCGCCGCCCTTCTCGCAACTTGCGGGCATTTTCGCCGAATCGCCCGCGACGGCCGGTGGAACCGGCTATTTTTCCCGAACGGGGGCGACACGGTGGGTATCTCCACGGACTCGGGCAGTCCGAGCTCGGCACAACGTGGGAGCGCTGCTGCGGGATGGCCGGTCTGGACGTGAGGCTTCTCGGCGACGTCACCATTCTTCAGGACGGCGACGTCGTGCGCGTTTCTTCGGCGAAGGCGCTGGAGCTCCTCGGCCTGCTCATCGCCCGCCGGAGTAACCCGCTCGCCCGCGAGGCCGTGGCCGCGGTGCTGTGGCCGGACGAGCGGCCGGAGGTCACCCGCCGCCAGCTGCGCCAGGCGCTGTGGCGGCTCAACGGCGCCCTGCCGCGGACGCCGGTCCTGCACGCGTCCCGCGGCGGACGGCTGCAGGTGGACGTCGCGGCGTTCGCGTCGATCGATCTCGTCATGCTGGAGGAGGCGCACGCCGCGACGGCCGACGTCGCCGGCGCGGACCTGAGCGACGGGCAGGCGGAGCGGCTCGAGGGCGCGGCCGCGGGGTACGGCGGTGACTTCCTCGCCGGCTTCCACCAGGAGTGGTGCCTGCCCGAACGGACCCGCGTACAGGAGATCCACCTGTCGGTACGCGACCAGCTCATCGGGTACTGCGCGTCGCGGGGCCTCGTCGCGCGGGCGTTGGCGCACGGGCGCGCGGTCCTCGACCTCGAACCGGCGCGCGAGACGACGCACCGCCTCCTCATGCGGCTGCACCACCGGCACGGCGACCGCGCCGCGGCGTTACGGCAGTACCGACGCTGCGTCGAGGCGCTCGCCGCGGAGTACGGCGTCGCGCCGTCGGCGCCGACCAGCCTGCTGCACCGGCGGATCCGGGAGGACGAGAGCGACCACGCGCGGCACCAGCACGAGCGTCCCGACGAGCGGCGCCGGGTCGAGTCCGGCGCCGCCGAGATCGCGGCGGTGCACGAGCGGCTCGCGGAGATCCAGGCGACGCTCGACACCTTGCTGCGCGCCGTCGGGCACGGCATGGTGGGTGGCGCGCCGCGGGCGACGCACCCGCCGGTTCAGCGGGTCCGGTGAGTACCGGGCTCGTCCGGGTCGACAACCGCCTGCGCGAGCGGGTCGGGCAGGTGCGTGCCGCCGCCTCCCCCTCCGCCGAAGCGGCGCACGACCCGCTCGCGGGGTACTACATCAGCGAGGCCGAGGTGGACCGGCTGCTCGCCGCGCCCGAGCTGGACCTGCCCGACGTCGACCACGACCGGGTCGCCGGGCTCGTGGAGTCGTTCGGCCTCACGCCGTTCGACACCGACGTCGTGCTCACCTGCCTCGCGCCGGAGGTCGACCGCCGGTTCGGGCGGCTCTACGCGTACCTGCACGACGACGTCACCCGCCGCGCGCCGAGCGTCGACCTCGTGCTCACGCTGTGGTGCGGCGACGGCGCCGCTCGCCTCGCCGGACGGGCACGGCTGGCGCCGGGCGCGCCGCTGCGGCGGCACGACATCATGCGGCTCGACGAGGGCGGCGAGCCTCGCCCGGCGTCGATGCTCGAGTGCGCGCTGCGGCTGGACCAGCGCGTCACCCGGCACCTGCTCGACGACGACGACCCGGACTCCCGTCTCGCGGGCGTGATCGTGCGTTCTCCGGGCGGCAGGGACTCCCCACTCGACGGGATCACGCGATCCCAGCTCGGCCGGGCGGACGACCTCGTGGCCCTTCTCAGCCGGACCGGGCATGACGTCGTCGTGCACCTCGCCGGGGCGGCGGGGTCGGGGCGCCACGCGATCGCGGCGGAGTTCAGCCGCGCGACCGGGCGAGCGCTGCTCGTCGTGCGCTGCGACGCGCTGGCCCGCCAGACCGACGCGCGGTGCGCCGAACTCGTCGGGCTCGTGGCGCGCGAGGCCCGGCTGCGCGGCGCGGCGACGTACTGGCGCGACGCGGACGCGTTCGAAGCCGGCGACCGGCTCGACGCGTTCGCCGACACGCTCGCCGACGTGCCAGGACCGGTGTTTCTCGGCGGCGCCGGGGACTGGGACGGGCCGGAGCCCGCTGGCCGCCCGTTCGTGCGGCTCGCGCTCGACCGCCCCGACGCGGCCGCCCGGCATCGGATCTGGAGCGGCCTGCTCGGACCGCCCTCCGGCGAGGTCGCTCTGTCCGCCGAGGATGCCACTTCGCCCGTGGACAACGTCGTTACGCGCTCGCGCGACGCCGTTTCGCCCATGGGCGACGTCGCCGCCTCGCCCGGCGGGCTCGCGCTGCCCCTGGACGACTCGGACCCGCCGGACATCGCGGCGCTCGCGGCGGCGTTCCGCTTCACCCCCGGGCAGATCCGCGACGCCGTCGCCACGGCGGGCATACTCGCGGTGACGCGTGACCCCCGGGATCCGAAGCTGCGGCAGGCGGACCTGGAGAAGGCGTGCCGGCTGCGGTCTGGGCGGGGGCTGACGCGGCTGGCCCGCCACGTGGTCACCCCCTACGGCTGGGACGACCTCGTGTTGCCGCCGGCGCGGCTGCGGCAGCTGCGCGAGCTCGCCGACCAGGTGCGCCATCGCGGCCTCGTGCACGACACGTGGGACTTCGGCCGCGTCGTCGCGCCCGCGGGCGGGCTGACCGTGCTGTTCGCCGGGCCGCCGGGCACCGGCAAGACGATGGCGGCGTCGGTGCTGGCGAACGCGCTCGGCGTCGATCTCTACGCGATCGACCTCGCGACAACGGTGAGCAAGTACATCGGCGAGACGGAGAAGAACCTCGCCCGGGTGTTCGACGCGGCCGCGGACAGCAACGCGATCCTGTTCTTCGACGAGGCCGACGCCCTGTTCGGCCGGCGTACCCAGGTGCGCGACGCCCACGACCGCTACGCCAACATCGAGACCAGCTACCTGCTGCAGCGGATCGAGACGCACCCCGGCCTCGTCGTACTCGCGACGAACCTGCGCAAGAACATGGACGAGGCGTTCGTGCGCCGCTTCCGCGCCACGCTGGAGTTCCCGGCGCCCGGCGAGGCGGAGCGGCTGCGCATCTGGGAGCGGATCTGGCCGGCGGCCGCCCCACGTGCCGCCGACGTCGACCTGGCCGCGCTGGCCCGCGCGATCGACCTCTCCGGCGGCCACATCCGCAACATCGTGCTCGGCGGCGCGTTTCTCGCGGCGGCGGACGGCGGGGTCATCACGATGGCGCACCTGCTGCGGGCCACCCGCGGCGAGTACGAAAAGCTCGGAAAGATCATCTCGCCCGGCGATCTCGCGGCCGTGGCGCCTCGGCACGACCAGGGGCGGGGTGCGCATGCGCACGACGACAGCTGACCCGAAACAGGTCACCACCAGCGCACCCGCCAGGACCGCCGACACGGCCGCGCCGCCGGCACGCGCCGGGTCCCACTGCGCGCCGGCACTGCTGCGGATGCAGCGTTCGCACGGCAACCGGCACGTCCAGCGCGTGGTCGCCTCCGCGCGCGCGTCCGCCGCCCCCGCCGCGGCCCCCGCGATGGCCGGCGCCGGACTGCGGGTCGGCCCGTCGCATGACCCGGCCGAGCGGGCAGCCGACGACATCGCCCGCGCCGTCGCCGGAGTCACGGTCCCCGACGGCGGCCCGGCGCCCATGCCGCTCGCGCCGCCGGAGGTCGGCGACGCCGGTGGCGCGCTCTCCCGCGGCACCTCGGCCGCGGTCCTCGCGGCCCGCGCGGGCGGCATGCGCGTCCCGTCGTCGCTGCTCGCGCGGACCGAGCAGGCGGTGGGCGCCGACCTGGGCGGCGTCCGGCTGCACGTGGGCCGGGACGTCGACGCGCTGAGCGACGCCCTGGCGGCCCGTGCCTTCACCGTCGGTCAGGACGTCTTCGTCCACCGCGCCGACTACCGTCCGGGCACCCCGGGCGGCGACGCGCTGATCGCGCATGAGCTCGCCCACGTGGCTCACCCGGGGCCGGCCCCGGTACGCCGCAAGGGTCGCAAGCTCGGGGCGGCCAAGGCGGCGCTGTTCAACGTCGGCATCAGCTTCGCCAAGACCGCCGGCGGCCCGCTCTACGACCTCTTCCACTACCTGTGGTACTTCAAGCAATCGAAGAAGACGGGCGTCAGCCACGAGAACCGGGTCGACCTGCACCCCTTCAAGGACCTGCTCAAGCTGGCCGGCAACCGCACGAAGGAGAACGGCAAGGCCAAGCTCGTTCCCGAGGATGCCGTCAAGCGGTACGGCGTGCCGGGCATCGGGCATGTCCTGCTCTTCCTGCGGGCGATCGGCAGCAGCCTGTACAAGCGATTCGCGTCCTACATCAGCTGGCTGGCGCTCGTGTGCACCCTCATCGGCTTCGCGCCGGGCGCGCAGGCCGCGCTCCCCGTCGCGGCCGCGCTCGGGACCATCAGCCTGCTGCTCAACGTGATGAAGGGCGGCATCGACTTCGTCGCGAACTCGTGGACCCTCATACTCGCCTGGATCCGGTACATCTGCCTCGACGACCCCGTCTACCTGGACTCCCCAGAAGTCGGCCTGTATGTCGAGTCGTACAAGGAGTACCGCAAGTCGCGCGGTGAGCTGCTGGACGACGCCCTCAAGATCGGCATGGGTGGCCTGCTGGCCGGCTTCGGGGGAGCCACCCAGGACAACTCGTCGTTCGTCGCGGGCGCGGACAAGTACTTCACGCCGTTCGCGGACGCGAGTGCCTCGATCGACGCGGCCGTCAAGGACCAGCCGAACTTCAACGCCCACGAGGCGGGCGAGAAGTTCGCGGCGGAGAAGATTCCCGACGCCATGACCAAGGAGATCGTCGGGAACTCCACGAGCTGGGTGACCAAGGGGCGCCTGGAAGGAAACAAGAACGCCAAGCTCGACACGGTGGGCACCCAGACCATGCAGCACAACCCGGACGTCCAGATGCTGCTCAGCGCCAACATCATCGGCAAGGTCAACGAACAGCAGACGCGCGAGCCGGGCCTGGCGCCGAACGCCCTCGTGCCCCGCTCGAAGCTGCCCGGGCCGCCGGGCACCAGCCTCAAGGGAGTCGTCGGGCTGCTCGTGAATCCCCTGGGGGCGCTCGCCACCATCCTGATGATGGTCGCGGACCTGTGCGTGATGCTCAGCGGCCGCCAGGGGGCGCAGGACGCGCCCGCGTACGACCCCGGTCCCCCGCCGCCCGCGCACAACCCCGGTGGCCCGCCGCCCACAGACGACCCCGGTCCCCCGCCGCCCGTTCCCGACAACACCGCCAGTGCCCCGCCGCCCGTTCTCGACAACCCCGCCACCGCCGACGCCAAGGCGAGCGCCACGCAGCCCGGCGCCGCCGTCCAGCAACCGCCCCAGCCAGGGCAGCGGAAGAAGCACGGAAAGACGGCAGGCACAGCTGGGCCGGGATCTGGGAAGAAGCGCGGAAAGACGGCAGGCAAAGCTCGGCCGAAGTCTGGCGAGAAATCCACGAAGGCGGTCAGGCAGACCAGCGTGGAAGCCAGCGAGGAGACAAGTCGGGGCGGGCCCCAGTCCACCCCGTCAGCCCAGCGGCACGGCACGGGCCCGGCTGCCGAGCGGGCGGATCGTGGACTCTTCTTCATCGGCTTCGCCGACGTGGAACGGTACGACGACGCCGAGCCCGACGACACCGAGCTCGGCGACACCATCGCCACATCCGACGACCTGATCACCGCGCCCCGCGATCCCAGCACCGCGCCCGACGACGTCGACGCCGCGCCCGCCAGCCTCCTCGTCATGCCGCCAGCCGGCGACATGGTGCCCGACACGGCCAGCCGGGTGGCGATGGAGCGCGAGCGGTACGGGCCGGTCGAGGGCCCCCTGCCGTCGCTGTCCACGCGGACCAGAAACACGCTCGCCCCCCGGCCCCGCCCGACGCGACGGGCGAGTGTCGAGGAGTTCGTCGTGCGGGAGATCGACAGAATCCGCCGGTCGATCGCCAGGGAAGGGAACCACACCCGCGAGCTGGCCGAGATGTTCGATTCCAGCGCCGACGCCATGGGGTCGCTCGCGGAAAGCTCGAAGAATCTCCTGCGCGACTCGAAGTGACCCGCCGCGCGCCTGGCGCTGGTGGGACGGCTGGCCGCCGCCCTACCGGCGCCGCAGGGACAGCGCCACCGCGACACCGGCGCCCGTGACGAGGGCGGTCCCCATGGCGAGCAGCGCCCAGGCCCAGCCGACCTCGGAACGCAGCGCCTGGCTGTAGGCGACCGCGGGCAGCCGGCGAACCGCCGGCCCGACGAACGACGACACGGCGACACACAGCACGACCGCGACCGGCGCGCCCACCGCCGCCGTGACCAGCGCGGCCGCGGCCTCCCGCCCAGGGCTCGGGCCGGCACCCGCCTCCCGCCGCGCCCGCTCCTCGTCCGTGTCGACGAGCAGCAGCAGCACAGCCGCCGGCAGGAGCACGAGGAGCAGGCGGAAGGCCGCGCCGACGAACGAGGCCAGCCCGGGCACGTCATCGCGGAACATCGCCCCGACCAGCGTCCCGGTCCCCCCCAACACCACACCGATCACCGCGAGCGCGCTGGCCCCGCGCAGACCCGCGCGCACGACGTCCACGCCAGAACCCTATGGGCCGGCCCCGCCGCCGTCCGCCGAGTTCGGCGACGCGGCCGCGTCGATACCGACGCGGGTGGCGACGCGCCACCCTCACCGACACCCGGTCGGCTCGCCGACCAGCCAGGGACCGTGAGGCGAGGTGATCGGCGGTCGCCTCTAGGTCACCGAGGTGACGCCGATGCACGGCGGGCAGGACCTGCTGGTGCGCTGGGCCCCGGCGGGTCGGGCGGCTGGCGCGCCCATTACCGCTTCGCGGCGAACGACAGCCAGATCGTCCTCGCTGACCTCCAGTACGCCTGACCGCCGGAATCGGAGCCGCCGGTGTGGTCTTCCCAGCGGGCTCCGGAGTCCCAGCCCGCGTGAACCAGTCAGGCGGGCGCGGACCGCCCCGTCCCGCCTGCCGCCGCGATCACCTCCTGGCAGGCGCCGACGAAGTCGGTGACGATCTCGCGCCGGTCGTCGCGCCGCCAGACCAGCGCGAGCCGGCTGTACGGGCCGTCGACGAGTGGCCGGGTGACGACCCCGGCGCGCTCGACCAGGGGCGCGTTGCCCTCGGCGACCAGGACGATGCCACTGCCTCCCACCAGGGCCTCGTAGGTCTCCTCCGCGCTGCGCACAACGGTGCCGATCCGGGGCGGCGTCGGGCGCAGGGCGGTGAGGAGCCAGAAGTCCCGCATGTCACCCGCCTCTTCTGGGAGCGCGAGGAACGGCTGGTCGACGAGATCGGCCACGCGCAGCTCCGGGCGCGCGGCGAGGGGGTGTGCCGCCGGCATCGCCACCAGCAACGACTCCTGAGCGATCACCATGGACGTGAAGTCCTGGGCCGACGGCAGCGGCAGCCAGAGGAAGGCGAGGTCGCAGGAGCGGTCGGCGAGCCCGGCCGTCGGGTCGTCCCACTGGACCTGCCGCAGCTCGAAGTCCGCCGTCGGCCGCCGGGACCGGAACCGCGACCGCAGCGCCGGGAGCAGCCCACGCCCGGGGCTGGTGCTCATCCCCACCACCAGGCTCGATGCCACCTCGGCGCGGTGCCGCGCCAGCGCCCCGTCGGCGTCGTTCCAGGCCGCGAGGACGCGTCGCGCGTGTGGCAGGAGCACCGCCCCGGCGTCGGACAGCCGCACGGCGCGCCGGTCCCGCTCGAACAGGGCAACTCCGAGCTGCCGTTCCAGCAGCCTGATCTGCTTGCTCAACGCCGGCTGCGACACGAACAACTGCTCGGCGGCCCGGGTGAAGTGCAGCTCCTCCGCGACCGCGACGAAGTACCGAAGGTCTCGGACGTGAATGTCCATAACTCACGGCTATCACAGTCGGTCTTGGACGCATCCGGCCCCGTGGCCGCAGGCTCGGGACATGGACAGGGTATGGATCATCACAGGCGCGAACAGCGGCTTCGGACTTGCCTTCACCCACGCGGCCATCGACGCTGGCGACGTCGTCGTCGCCGCGGTCCGCCGCCCCGAGACGATGGAGGCGCTCGCGGCCCAGTTCCCGGACCGGCTCGACGTCGTCGGGTTCGACGTCACCGCCACGGCGCGCGCGCAGTCGGTCGTGGACGACGTCGTCGCCCGGCACGGCCACGTCGACGTGCTGGTCAACAACGCCGGCCGCACCCATGTCGGCGCCGCGGAGGAAACGACCGACGACGAGCTGCGCAGCCTGTTCGAGCTGCATTTCTTCGGCGTGGTGGCGCTTACCCGGGCGGTGCTGCCGCGGATGCGCGAGCAGCGTCACGGCGCGATCGTCCAGCTCAGCAGCATGGGCGGCCAGATGTCGTTCGCCGGGTTCTCGGCGTACAGCGCGACGAAGTTCGCCCTGGAGGGCTGGTCGGAAGGGCTGGCCGACGAGGTCCGCCCGTTCGGCGTCGACGTGCTGATCGTCGAGCCGGGGGCGTTCCGCACCGGCCTGTTCGACCCGGCCCGCCGGACGTTCAGCGCCGAGCTGGGTACCTACGCCGGCACCGTCGGAGGCACCCGGGCGATGGTCACGGGTGGCGGCGGCGCCCAGCCGGGCGACCCGGCGAAGCTGGCCCGGCTGGTCGTCGAAGTGCTGGGCTCCGGCCGGGTCCCGCTGCGGCTGCCCGTCGGCGCCGACGCGGTCGACGCCGTGCTCAGCCATCTCGACGCGGTGCGCGCCGACATCGACGGGTGGGAGAAGGCGGCCCGGGACACCGCGTTCGACCCGCCGTCCTGACGATCCGGTGAACGAGACCCGCGAAGTGGGCGGACGAATGGTGACACCATTCACGATGTCGGAGCCTGGCCGCTGCGAGGGTGTCCGCCTTCCGCGCGGCCGGCGTGGTCGCCGGCATCGGCTCGAAGGCCGCCCGCGGACTCCTGTCGCAGGCGGGAGTGGGAGCGGCTGCGCAAGGACGTCGCCGGCCGGGTTTCCTTCGAGATCCACCGCCGGTTTCTCGATGACTATCTGACGTCCGCTCCGCGGGTGCTGGAGATCGGCGCCGGTCCCGGGATCTTCACCCAGTACCTGGCGCGGCACGGCGCCCGGCTCACCGCCACCGACCTGTCCCCGGTGCAGCTGGCGGACAACCAGCGGCGGATCGTCGAGGCCGGGCTGGGCGGCGCGGTGGAGGACTTCCGGGTCGCGGACGTACGGACTCCGACACCAGCGACATTCCGCCGCCACGCCCGACCAGGTGACCACGTCGGTCACAACGGAGGCCCTGCCGGCGTCAGCGGCTGCGGGGGGCGACGCGGCGGGTCGGCGGGGCTGTGGTCGGGTCGTCCGGCCAGGGGTGGCGGGGGTAACGGCCGCGAAGTTCCGAGCGGACCCGCGGGTAGCCCGTCCGCCAGAACGACGCGAGGTCGCTGGTCACCGCCACCGGGCGCCCCGCCGGTGACAGCAGGTGCAGCACCAGTGGGGCGCGGCCGTCGGCGACGCCGGGTACCCGCTCCCAGCCGAACACCTCGGCGATCTTCACGGCCAGGACGGGGCCGGCGGCGCCGCTGGTGCCGCTGTAGTCGAGGCGCACCCGGGAGCCGCTCGGCACCGTCACCCGCTCGGGCGCCAGCTCGTCCAGCCGGGCGGCCTGTGGCCAGGGCAGCAGCCGGCGCAGCGCCCGGCCGGCGTCGACGCGCTCGAGGTCGGCGCGGCGCCGCACACCGTCGAGGTCCGGCCCGAGCCAGTCGGGGGCGCGGGCCAGCAGTGCGGCGTCGGTGACGTCGGGCCAGGGGGCGCCGAGCACCCGGTGGCAGAACGCGAGCCTGTCCCGCAGGGCGAGCGCGTCGGCGTTCCAGCGCAGCACGGGAAGTCCGGCGTCGCGCAGCCCGTCGAGCACGGCGGCCCGCAGCCTGGGCGGGTCGGGCCTGGTCGGGCGTTCGGCGAGGATGATCGCGCCGAGGCGCTCGAGCCGGCGGGCGACGATGTCACCACCGGACCAGGCGACCTCGTCCTCGAGGCGCAGCAGCGCCGCTCCCGCCTCCCGCGCGGTGGCCGCGTCGAGGGCGACGGCCAGGCGCACACGGGCGGACGTCCGGCCGGACCCGCGGTCGGCGACCGCGATGGCGAGCCATTCCGCCCCGGTCAACGCCGAGCCCGCGGCGAGCTCGGCACCTGTCCCGCCGGCCATCAGGTAGTTCGAGCCGCCGGGGTCGCGGGCCCGCGCGAGCCGCTCGGGGAAGGCGAGGCCGACCACCAGGCCCGCCGCAAGATCGTCGGTCATCTCACCCGTTCCCCGCGCCGCGGGCCCGGCGGCCCCGGAGGGCCGGGCGGGTTCCCCGGGCGGGGCGGGTGCGGCTTGCGCGGCCGAGCGCAGCCGGCGGACCTCCTCCCGCCAGCGGGCGGACGCGGCCCGGTCGGTGTCGCCCCGCAGGCGGCGCCACCCGGCGACGAGGTCGTCGGAGGGGCCGCCCGCGGGGTCGTCCCCAGAGAGCATCGCCACGACCTCCGCGGCGCGGCGGGCGCCGACGGCCAGGGTGCCGTCAAGTAGCGCCCGCGCGAGCCGCGGATGGGCCCCGACCTGGGCGATCGAACGTCCTCGCGGGGTGACCCGGCCGGTCTCGTCGACGGCGCCGAGGGCCCGCAGCGAAACCCCGGCGGCTTCCATCGCGCCGGCGGGAGGGTCGCTGAGCAGCGACAGGCCCACGCCGCCGGGATGGCCCCAGACCGCCAGCTCCAGCGCGAAGGCGGTGAGGTCGGCGACGGCGACCTCCGGTTCCGGCTGGGCGGGCAGCCGGTCGTGCTCGGCGGCCGACCAGCAGCGGTACACCCGGCCCGGCGCCTCCCGGCCGGCCCGGCCCGCGCGCTGCCCGGCGGACGACCGCGACACCCGCACGGTAACCAGCGAGCCCAGCCCGCGGGCGTGATCCATCCGCGGGGAGCGGGCAAGGCCGGCGTCGACGACGACCCGCACGCCGGGCACCGTGAGGCTGCTCTCCGCGACCGCGGTCGCCAACACCACCCGGCGACGCGGGCCGGCGCGCAGCACCGCGTCCTGCGCCCCGCCGGTCTGGCGGCCGTGCAGGGTGAGCACGTCGACCGCGTTCCGGTGCCCGGCGAGCCGACCGGCGACGGCGGCGATCTCACCGGCCCCGGGCAGGAAGACCAGCACATCCCCGGACGTCTCCCGCAGCGCGCGCCCGACGGTCGCGGCGACGTGGTCGAGCAGCCTCGGGTCGACCCGCAGGCCGTGCGCCGGGGTGATCACCCCGGGCGGGGGCGCCCAGACCACCTCGACGCCGAACATCGAGGCGTCCGTCCCGATGACCGGCGCGGGCTGGCCAGGCGCGCCGAGCATCGCGGCCAGCCGCCGGGTGTCGGCTGTCGCGGAGGCGGCGAGCAGGAGCAGGTCGGGGCGCAGCGCCGCGCGGACGTCGAGCAGGAACGCGAGCGCCAGGTCGGCGTCGAGGTGGCGCTCATGGCACTCGTCGAGGAGGACCGCGTTGGTACCGGGCAGCTCGGGGTCGCGTTGCAGCCGCCGGACGAGCACTCCCGGTGTGACCACCTCGACCCTGGTGGACGGCCCGACCATGCGCTCGCCGCGGATCGTGTAGCCGACCGCGCCACCCACCTCGCCGCCGCCCACACCACGGCGACCCGCGGCATCCACGCGAGCCCCGGCACCGCCAGCGAGGCTGGCCATCCGCCGTGCCGCGGCGCGGACGGCGATCCGCCGCGGCTCGACGACCAGTACCCGGCCGGGGACGTGGTCGGCGAGCGCGAGCGGGACGAGCGTTGTCTTGCCTGTGCCAGGCGGAGCCACCAGCACCGCGGCCCCGCCGGCGAAGCCCGACCCGTGCTGGCCGTGGGCGGTCAGCGCGGCGACGAGCGCTGGCAGGGCGGCCCGGACAGGCAGGTCCGCCCCGGCGACCGTCAGGTCGGGCAACATGCGCCCAGTCTCCTCGGATCGACGCGGCCGAGGGCGACGTGGCGTTCCGCCGAATGCCCCTCTGCTGACGGTGCGCCAGTTCGACACTCCGATTGGTTGAGGCCATCGTCGACGTAGAGGTTGGCGCCGGTGATGAAGCTGCTCGCCGGGACGCGAGGAACAGCACCGCGTCCGTGACCTCCTCCTGGTGGCCCATGCGACCCAGTGGGCCGGCGGTGGCCACCCCGGCCGCATCCCCCTCGCCCCGCCAGCGGGCCCGATTACTCCGGGAGGGGGGCTGTTCGCGGGCGTTCTGTTCCATTTCGGCTCCGTCAGGGGCCAGACGAGAGCGGCGATCAGGACGATGGCGCCGCGACGTTGGCAGTCTGATCCGAACGTGTGGCTGCCCCCGCGGCCACCAGAAATGATCAACGATCGCCGGAGTGATCCACCACCGGGAAGCCGCACCCACCTGACGCCAACGGCAATCACCAGCGAGGCAGACCTGTTCCTCGGCCCCGAACTCTACGCCCCCGATCGGCCTGCCGCAGCCGCCGATCCGAGCGGCCCGGGCAGACGCATCGACCGCCTCCTCCACGAATATCAACGAGCCACCTGATCAAGCATTTGACCAGCCAGATCGCATATTCGCACCCTTCAAGGACCCTTATTACGAAGTCACCTGGCCACTACCGCCAATACCGGAGTTCCAGCCAAGCATGAATCTCGCGATCAACCTCTTCATCTTCAACATATGAAGAGATCCAAGAGAGAGCCCACATGATCAGTTCAACGTCTTGCAGCGCCGAGAACTCTACCTCGCTCGGCAGATTCACCTCACCGCCTATAGGAGCATAGAAACTCTCATCAGTATTATCATACCGGACCTTCCGAATCTCCGATTCCGCGATTGCCTGTTCACGCGTAATAGGAAATTTCCCCAGCGCCCATTTAGCGGCTCCATCCGGCAGAAGGATCTCCGGAAGGTCGAAGATCGGCGGATCGAACCGCCGCGCGATGGATGCGATTCGGAGCATCCAATAAGCCCCGACAGCGGCCCGAACACCCTCAATCCTGACGGCCAGATCGATGACTTCCGCGGCGACTTTGAAGTCATCTGCGCGCCGGTTCGAAGTCGCGCCGCGGAAAGGCATGACGCGGACCTCCAAGGACTCAAATACCGCCAGCCACCACTGCGGCGAGGCGCCATCCGGCCAGCGTCGGGCCACCCAACCCGCGATCTGCTCGACAGGAACACTCCAGATTTCACGGAGATCTGAATCGATTCCCATTTACGGGGGCCCTCCCGCCAAAGTCTCTAGTTGCCGCCAACGGGATTCTGATGCCAGACCTGCCGAAAGCATCGACTCCCTGCTTGATGAACGAGGCGGCACACTGTGCGCATGGCGGCGTGTAGTGGCCGGTGAAGTTGTCGAAGGACGCGACTCGGCCGCCACTTGCAAATGTGATCTGTCCAGCCCCGATAACTGGTGATCCACCGCTGGCCATCGTGTGGTGGATTCCCGGCAGGTCGCGAACAATATTCAGACCGCCACCCTCCCCTACTGTCCAGAGATATTTGCCGCCATTGGCGACTGCCTGAGTGAACTCGAAGAGCCTGCCGCCATCGCGGAGACGCCCTCAAGGTCAGCTGACATCCGCTCAAACGGCAGATCATCCGTCTTGTTGTTGGAGATCAGGACGGTGCGGTGCAGGACGACCGGAATCTACCCAACGGGGTCGGGACCGTGCCGCGGGTGATCGGCGATCCACGTCCATGCGGCTCACACCCTCACGGGTCGGTGGTGCCAGGCGTTTTCACGCCTGCCCTGGGACATGTCATCCGCCCGCGGCGTCCTCGGGCTCCCAGCGCAGCAGGTCGCCCGGCTGGCAGTCGAGCGCCTCGCAGAGCGCGGCGAGGGTCGCGAAGCGCACCGCCTTGGCGCGGCCGTTCTTGAGTACCGCCAGGTTGGCGGGAGTGATCCCTACGCGGTCCGCGAGCTCGCCGACCGACATCTTCCGCCTGGCCAGCATCACGTCGATGTCGACGGCGATCGGCATCAGATCACCTCGTCCAGCTCGGCCTGCAGCTGCGACGCTTCGACGTCGCGCGCGACGGCCTGGGCGAGCAGCATCCGCAGCACGAGCACGAGGAGCGCGACCCCCAGGATGGCCACCCCGACCCCGCCCATGATGACGGTCACGCCCGGGTCGGCCCGCTGGCCCGGCGCGTTGAGGACCGTGACCGCGAACCACACGAGGGCAGCCGCCACGATCGCGCCGATCACGACGTCCACGTACCGGAAGGCGGCGTGGGAGAACACGGTTCCGCGTCGCGCCATCGTCACCAGCCGCCATACGCAGAGCAGGGCGACCTGGACCGACACCATGCCCAGGATCGTGATCACGCGCAGCGGGGCCAGCGGGAGCGACCCGTCCTCCGGGTCGCTCCCGCTGGCCAACGCCCACACCATCCCTGCCTGCACGAACACGGTGCCGGCGAGCACCACCACGAGCACGGCGCGCAGCGCACCCACCGTCAGCCTTCCCATGGCCCATCCTTCCATCGATTCACGATGGGAATCTATCGAATTTCGATAGGTGGAGCAAAGGCTGGGACGGAGGATAGGCGGCCGTTTCGCGCCATGGCGGGACGCCGCCGCGGACCCTGAGGTCGATGATCGTGTCCCAGTCGAGGTCGAGAGAGGTGAGGATGTCGCGTTCACGAAGCAGGTTGTGGGTTCGGGCCCGCGTACCCAGCACCAAGATCCTTCGCCCCGTCACCGCACCTGTGTGACCTTGACCTGCCCGCGACGTCGCGCAGATCAAGTCCCACCAGACACGAAGTCTCTCGACCAGGTAGACCCGCCAGTCGGAAGGGCGGCAGCCCGGGAGACGCGCTGTGCTGTCGCCATCCTGACCGGGCGGGCGGCCCGGGTTCAGTGTCAGCACGGATACGTGGCGGCGGCCGCGCCGCGCACGATGCGGTCACCACAGGCATGCCTGAGCGCGCACGAACTCGAAGGTGACACACGATGACCATGAACGAACCGTCCGCCCTCATCTCACGGCGGGGCATCCTGGCAGCCGGACTGGGCTTGACGACCCTCACCGCCGCCGCCATGCTCGCCACACCCGCCGCGGCGTCGGGGCTGTGGCACACCGACTGGCGCTTCTGCAACAGGTGCCACGGCCTGGTCCGGTACCCTTCGCCGGTCCAGAACCGATGCCCCGCGGGCTTCTCGCACGCGGTCCAGGGCTGGACCTTCGGAGTGCCCTTCACCAACAGCACCGACCACCATGCCGGCGAGACGGCATACCAGCAGAGCGACTGGCAGATATGCCGGTACTGCAGCGTCCTCTACTACCACGACTTCCCCGGCGTGTGCGCCGGCCGCGGCGGCTCCACCCACCTGGCGACCGGGCCCCAGTACCTTCTCCTTCACGACCGCAACCCGGTTCCGAGCGGCTTCCAGACCGACTGGCGGTTCTGCTACAAGTGCAGCTCGCTCTACTTCGACGGCTATGACCCGAACGGCGTCTGCCCCGGAAACCCAGGCTGGGGCCACGCCGCCGCCGGCTACATGTTCCACCTGCAGGTATACGCCTACACCGCCTAGAGCGCCCGCTCGCCATGATCGCCCACGAGGCATTCGGCGACGCATCACACGACACGCCGGTACGGCCGTGGGCGATGACGGCGCCGGGTTCCACCCGATCATGGCCGTGTTGACGCCGGCCGCACTCGGGCCAGGCGGTTCAAAAATCAAGATTCGCTCGACGTGGCATCGCGAGGCTGCTCGGCCCCAACTTCGAAGGCACCACCCAGATCCAGCGCCTGGTCATCAGCCGCCACCTGGCAAAGGCCTGATCAAGCCACGTTTCCGCAGGTCATGCCTGAAGGAGCGGAGGCCCCGCTCCTTCATCGCATCCCAGGCCCAGGTCGGGCGCGGCCCGGCTAGGGCGGCGGCGCCGCCCCCAGTTGGCGTGAGATCCCCTGCGCCGCGACCTGCAGCGCGGCGGTGAGCCTGGCGCGGTCGCGCCTGAGGGAGGCGACGACGACGCCGATCGCCGCCACGACCTGGCCGCCGCCGTGGATCGGCACGGCGACGGAGCAGGCCCCGAGCGACATCTCCTCGACCGTCGTCGCGTAGCCGGCGCGCCGGATCTGCTCCAGTTGCTCGTTGAGCCGCCCGGGTTGCGTGATCGTGTATGGCGTGACGCGCGTCAGCGAGGCCAGTACCCGGCGGCGGATGTCCTCGGGCGCGTGCGCGAGCAGCGCCTTCCCGACGCCGGTCGCATGCATCGGCAAGGTCAGGCCGACCGCGCTGACCACCGGGACGGACGTCCTGCCCGCGATCCGTTCCAGGTACAGCACCTGGTGGTCGTCGCGGACGGCCAGGTGGACCGTGGCGCGGGTCGCGGCGTGGATGTCGTACAGGAAGGGCGCGGCCGTCTCCCGCAGGGTCGACTGGATCGGCGCGAGCAGTCCGATCTCCCACATGCGCCGGCCGATGACGTAGCCACGGTCGGTGCGCGCGAGTGCGCCGTGGCGGAGAAGTTCTCCGGCCAGGCGGTGGACGGTGGGTATCGGCAGGTCCGCGCGTCGCGCGAGATCCGACAGGCCCAGCCGGGTGTGCTGGTCGTCGAACGCCCCGAGGATCGCCATGATCCGTCCGGTGAGTGTCGCGCCCGGAGTTCCGGTTCGCCCGGCCATGCTGTCGAGTCTTCCACTGAGTGGATACACCATGTTTCGCCGGGCGCCGGCCGGTCCTACGGTGCGTGCCATGAGCAGTCGCGCGCGGGCCCGCGAGCTGGAGCCACAGTCCGTGATCAGCTCCGAGATGGCGGCCATCGAGTCTGACTACCGCCGCGCGGGTGTCGAGGAGACCCAGCCGCGCCTGGACTACCCGCCGTATCGCGGCAGCCTGCTGCGCCACCCCACCAGGGACCCGTGTGACGTCGACCCCGAGGCGATCGAGCGGTGGGCTCCGTGTTTCGGCGCCCGCGACGTCGACCCGCTGGAGGCCGACCTGACGGTCGGTCACGCCGGTGAACCGGTCGGCGAGCGCGTCGTCGTGACCGGTCGGGTGGTGGACGGCGACGGCCGGCCCGTCCGTGGGCAGCTGGTGGAGATCTGGCAGGCCAACGCGGCGGGCCGGTACGTGCACCGGCGTGACCAGCATCCGGCTCCGCTCGACCCGCACTTCACCGGCGCGGGTCGATGCCTGACCGACGGCGACGGCTGGTACCGGTTCCAGACGATCAAACCTGGTCCCTATCCCTGGCGTAACCACTGCAACGCCTGGCGGCCGGCGCACATCCACTTCTCCGTGTTCGGCGCCGCCTTCACGCAGCGTCTTGTCACGCAGATGTACTTTCCCGGAGATCCGTTGTTCGCGTTCGACCCGATCTACCAGTCGATCACTGACCGGCGGGCCCGCGACCGGCTGGTCGCGACCTACGACCACGGCCTGACGAGCCACGAGTGGGCCCTCGGCTACAGGTGGGACATCGTGCTCACCGGCGGCCAGCCGACCTATGTCGAGGCGGGGGAGCTCGTGTGACGCTGACCGCGACCCCGGGCCAGACGGTCGGGCCGTTCTTCCACTACGGCCTCGCCTACGACGGTGACTGCGTTCTCGTGCCGCCCGGCAGCCCGGGATCGGTGCTCCTGCGGGGACAGGTACTCGACGGCGCGGGCGTCGCGGTGCGCGACGCGCTCGTGGAGATCTGGCAGACCCGTCCCGACGGGTCCGTCCCGCGAGACGTCGGCTCACTGCGCCGCGACGGCTGGTCGTTCACCGGCTTCGGGCGTGCCTGCACCGGACAGGATGGACGGTACGTGTTCAGCACCCTCGTGCCCGGAGCAGGCAAGCCCGGAAGACCGGCGTTCTTCGCCGTGACCGTCTTCGCCCGCGGCCTGTCGAACCGGCTGTTCACCCGCGCCTACCTGCCCCACGACGACGCGGCACTGGCCGGCGACCCGTTGCTGTCCGCGTTGCCACCGCGGCGCCGCGCGACTCTGCTCGCGTCGCGCGACGAGCGGGGCTTCGTGTTCGACATCCACCTCCAAGGCGCGAACGAGACCGTCTTCCTGCGCTACCCGGGGCAGTGACCGGCCGCGATGAGCGATCTGTTCTGGCCCGGTGACGAACACGCGGGTGACCTGGCCACCGAGGCGTCGTGGCTGGCGGCGATGGCGCGGGTCGAGCAGGCCTGGCTCGACGCGCTCGCCCGGGCTGGCATCGCACCCGCCACGGTGGAGCTCGCCGGGCTCGTCAGCCCCGACGAGCTGCCAGCCGTGGCACGAGCGGCTGAAGGCACCGGCAATCCGGTACCCGCGCTCGTGGCGCTGTGGCGCGGCCGCGCGCGGGGACCGGGTGCCGCGTGGGTGCACCGCGGCCTGACCAGCCAGGACGTGATCGACACGAGCCTGGTCTTGCTGCTGCGCGACGCGGTGAAGCGTGTGCTCGCGCAGTTGCGTGGCCAGGTGGGTTCGCTCGTCGCGCTCGCCGACGCCCACCGAGGCACGGTGATCGCCGGGCGAACCCTCACCCAGCATGCCGTCCCCACGACCTTCGGGCTCAAGGCCGCCGGCTGGCTGACGGGGATCCTCGACGCCGCCGACGCCCTGGGACGGCTGGCGCTGCCGGCGCAGTTCGGGGGCGCGGCCGGGACGCTGTCGGCCGCCGTCGAGCTGGCCAGGCTGCGCGGCGCCGCCGACCCCGCCGGGACCGTGTCCGGTGTCGTCGCGGATGCCACGTCCACCCTCGGGCTGCGTCCCGTGCCCGCATGGCACACGACCCGCGGGACGTTCACCGCGATCGGGGACGCGCTGGTGGCCTGCACGGACGCCTGGGGACGCATCGCCACCGACGTCGCGACCCTGTCCCGCCCGGAGATCGGCGAGCTCGCCGAGCCGGCCGCCGACGGGCGCGGCGGCTCGTCGACCATGCCGCACAAGCGCAACCCGGTGCTGTCGGTGCTGATCCGCCGCGCCGCCCTGACCGCGCCGGCGCTCGCCTCGACGCTGCACCTCGCGGCGGCGCTGGCCGGCGACGAGCGACCGGACGGTGCCTGGCACACCGAATGGCCGACGCTTCGCGACCTCGCCCGCCGCGCCGCCGTCGCGGCCCACCACACCAGCGAGCTGCTGCGCGGCCTGCGCGTCGAGGACCTCCGGATGGGCGCCACCGCCGCGGCGGCGTGGCGCGACCTGACGGCCGAGCGCCGCGCGATGGCCGCCTTCGCCGGCGGCGAGCCGGCCGACGACCCGTACCTCGGTCTCGCGGACGGCGCGCTGGCGACCGTGCTCGCACGCGCGAACGCCTACCTGGAGGCCACACGGTGACCATCCCGCAGATCACGGGCGTCGAACTCGCCGGCCGCCCCCACCAGCCACTTCTCGTCGTCGGCCCGTCGCTGGGCACCTCGTCGACGGCCCTGTGGTCCACGGTGGCCGGCCTGCTCGGGGACATCTTCCACGTCGTCGGCTGGGACCTGCCCGGCCACGGCGGCGCACCCGTCGGCACTCCCTTCACGATCGCCGAACTGGCGGCAGGGGTCCTCGACTACACGCGGAACGTCGCCGCGGGCCGCGGTGACCGCCAGACGGCGTTCGCGTACGCCGGCGTCTCCCTCGGCGGCGCCGTCGGCCTGCGCCTGCTGCTCGACGCCCCGGAGCAGGTAGGCCGCGCGGCGCTGCTGTGCACGGGCGCGACGATCGGCGAGCCGCCCGCGTGGCGGGAACGAGCCGCGACCGTTCGCGCGTCCGGCTGCGCGGCGGTAGTCACCGCCTCGGCCCGGAGATGGTTCGCCCCGGGCTTCCAGGACCGTGAGCCGATCGTCGCCGCCGAGTTGCTGCGGGCGCTCGTGGAGGTCGACCCGGAGGGGTACGCGCAGGCCTGCGAGGCGCTCGCCGACTTCGACGTCCGCGACCGGCTCGCCGCCATCGACGCCCCGCTGCTCGCGATCGCCGGAGCCCACGACGCCGTGACACCACCCACCTGCCTCGAACAGATCACCTCCGAGGTGCGGCACGGGCGGCTGGCCGTGCTCGACGACGTCGCGCACCTCGCGCCCGTCGAGGCGCCCCGGCCGGTCGCGGACCTCGTGCGCGGCCACCTGTCCGAGAACCTGCCCGTCTCCTCCCCGACCCTCCAGGACGTCCACTCGGCGGGCATGGCCGTGCGCCGTGCCGTGCTCGGGGACGCCCACGTCGACCGCGCGACCGCGGCGACCACCAGCTTCACCGCCGACTTCCAGGAACTCATCACCCGCTACGCCTGGGGCACCATCTGGACCCGCCCAGGCCTCGACCGCCGCGGCCGCTCCATGATCACCCTGACGGCGCTCATCGCCCGCGGGCACCACGAGGAACTCGCCATGCATCTGCGAGCCGCGCTGCGCAACGGCCTCACCCGTGACGAGATCAAGGAGGTCATCCTGCAGAGCGCGATCTACTGCGGCGTGCCCGACGCGAACACCGCCTTCCGCATCGCCCAGCAGGTCCTGGCCGACGAGACCGCGCCGTGAGCCGCGCACGGCGCGGCGTGCCCTTCGAACCGCAGGGCTAGGCCACGTACGACCCCGGGGGCGCCGCCAGCAAGCCCGCCCCACGCGTCAACCGCGGAAGCCGACGGTGCCCACGGTTCTCCGAGCCACGAACGGATGAGCTCATGTCCACGATCGCCAGCCGCACCCGCACCCAGGTCGCCATCGTCGGCGGCGGCCCCGCCGGGCTCCTGCTCTCCCACCTGCTCCACCTCACCGGGATCGACAGCGTCGTGCTCGACAACCGGACGGCGCACACGATCGAGACGACGCACCGGGCCGGGATCCTCGAACGCGACAGCGTCCGCCTCCTGGTCGACGCCGGCGTCGACCGCGTCCTGCGCGACGGGCACCGGCACGAGGGCATCTCCCTGCGGTTCGGCGGCGTCAGCCACCGGATCGACTTCGAGGACCTCGCCGGCGCCTCCTGCTGGCTGTACCCGCAGACCGACGTCTTCGTCGACCTCCACCGCGCCCGCACCGCCGCCGGCGCGGACCTGCGCTACGGCATCAGCGACACCGAGGTCACCGACGTCGTCGACGCTCCGCGCGTCCGGCACACCGGCGCCGACGGCCACCGCCACGAGATCACCGCCGACCTCGTCATCGGCGCGGACGGCTCCCGAAGCATCTGCCGAACCCTCGTCAGCGGGGCCACGCAGTACTTCCGGGAGTACCCCTACGCGTGGTTCGGCGTGCTCGTCGAGGCACCCCGCAGCGCACCCGAACTGATCTACACCCGGTCGCCCCAGGGATTCGCACTGATCAGCCAGCGCACCGCGTCGATCCAGCGGATGTACTTCCAGTGCGACCCGACCGAGAACCCGCGCGACTGGTCCGACGACCGGATCTGGAACGAACTCCAGACCCGGCTCGCCGGCGACGACGACTTTCGCCTCCTGGAAGGGCCCGTTCTCGAACGGGCGGTGCTCCCGTTCCGCAGCTTCGTCCAGACCCCGATGCGACACGGCAGGCTGCTGCTCGCCGGCGACGCCGCGCACACCGTGCCCCCGACCGGCGCGAAAGGACTCAACCTCGCGCTCGCCGACGCCCGCCTCCTCGCCGACGCGATCGAACACGCGCTGGTCAAGAACGACGCCACCGCGCTGGAGCACTACACCACCCGCGCGCTCGCACGAGTGTGGAAGGCCCAGCACTTCTCCTACTGGATGACGACCATGCTCCACCGCGCCGAGGACACCAGCGAATTCGACGAGCTACGCCAACTCGGCGAACTGGACAGCCTCGTCACCTCACGCGCCGGCGCGACCTACCTCGCCGAGGGCTACACCGGCTGGCCGACCCGCTGACCATGCCGCGGAAAGGGCCTCAGCAACCACTCAACTACTTGGAGTGGTGTGTGATGGTCTCGGTCGCATCGTTCCAGCGCCAGGGCACATGGTGCCCGCGCAGGTGCACCCCGCCAATCCACCGGTTGAGGCCGTTGAGCGTCACGTGGTCCGCCGCGCCAGCGAGCACCTGTGCTCCCGTGTCGGTCAGGCGCAGGCTGGTTTCGCGGTCAACCGGATGGTCCGCCGGCTCGGCATGAAGGAGCGGGATTCGAGCGTGCGCCATCCGGTCCATCATGGCGAAGGACCAGGTGTCCCCCAGGTACGGGCGCATTTCCCGCGCGGCGGCGCGGACGAACGCCGTGCCCGCCGCCGCTGCGCCGTCGGCGACCGCGGCCAGGATCCGCCGTTCGGTCAGCGACAACCCGTCGCGGGTCGACGGGTACTCCCTGCCGAGCCGGTCGAACGCCTCCCCCAGAAACCGCAGCTCACGCGAGCGACTGCCGGCGATGACGGGCAGACCGTCTGGCGTCGGCGCCCGGAAGGCGGCCCACGCGTCGGTCGCGAGCTGGAGCGCGGCGGGGGTCAGCCGGGCGCACGCTTTCGTGGCGGGTAGTTCGCGCAGTTGCTCGGCGGTCAGCTCGCCGAGACCGCCGAAGCGGGCGATGCCGGGGTGTTCACCGATGCAGATCAGGGTGATGCGCCGCGCCGGCACGCCGAGGTCGGCGAGGCGAGCGAGGATCTGGATGATCTGGAGCTGGTCGTACAGATCCGCCTCAAACCACAGTACATACTCGCCGTCGAGGTTGGCCGCCAGGGTCCGGTCCCGTTCGGCGAACATGTCGGAACCCTCCATGTGGTCGTCCACGTGCGCCTCGTTCAGAAAGGCGGCTCTGATCTGCCGGAGCTCCTCCGGACCCACCGCCGGCACCGGCCCCTCGTGGAGCGAGTCGCGCCAGTACAACACCCGGGACGCGAGCCCGGTCCCGGGCAGATCCGTGCAATCGCCGTTGCTCACATGCAGAGCTGCCAGCATTGCCTGGTCGGCGGGCACCGGTAGGCCCGGCTGTTCGGCGAGGACGTGGCTGCGGGCGGTCGCGTAGGACTCGCCCGTCTTGGCCATTCGGGCGCGCACGCGCTGTTTGAAGTCGGCCTTCTTGGTCATCGGTCGTCTCCCGCGGCCCGGCGCAGATCCCCCAGCGACCGGTGCGGCGGGCGCACGATCGACAACGAATCGCCGGCCGAGAGGTGGACCTCCCTTTGCCTCCTGGGGTGACCCGGCTGGGGCGGGTCGCCGGAGGTTGGGCGCGGACGGACGCCCTCGGCCAGGATACGCACCCCGCCAGCAGTCGCCAGCTCGCCTGTACGAGAACTACTTTCCTTGTGGCGCTGAGGGGACTGGCAGCCACTCTCGTGTTCGGGGCCAGGACTGTCGAGGTGCGGTCGACGATTCAGCAAACCTCGCACCGAGTTCGTCGAGCATCCAGGAGCATCAGCGAGCGCCGTCGCCAAGCCACCGGCGCCGGCCGACCAGGAACGGTTTCCTTCGCCACTCCGGGCTCGCCCGGGACCGTGCCAGCCAGTCACGGTTCCGCGGACGGGCACTGCCGCTGGTCCCTCCAGCATGAGGGCAGTCTGCGCGTCCGCCCGTGGGGCGTACCTGCTGGACACGTCAAGATCACGGACCGGGCGAGGCGCGGCAGGGGCTTCTGGTTCACGTCGTCACCCATCGCCGGAACTCGGAACGCACCACGTCAAGCCGAGGTCGCACCCGCGCCGGGATCAGGTTGGCCAGTCAAGCTGTGAGCTGGGGATGCCATGGGCCCGGCCGTAGTCCTGCGCGTTGGCGCGCCCGCGCGGGTCTCCCCGCCGGTAGCGGATGACCCGACCGGGGAACACGATGAAGCTTTCCTGGGCGGTGTGGAGGTCCACGTACCACCCGGGCGCGTCCAGAGCCTGGCCCAGTTGTTCGGCCAGTGCCTCAGCTTCGGCATCGGCGACGTCGAAGAAGACCAGCGTCCAGACCGGTGGCTGGTCGGCGGTGGCATTCCCCGGCGCCGATCGTTGGATCTTCCGAACGGTGAGGGACAGGCCGTCCAGGGCCACCCCTACGCGCAGGCTCTCCACGATCAGCACCCCGGTGGCCATCGGCGGCTCCCTGGACTCGAGGTCACATCCCACTGACAAGATCCGCCCAGCCTATGCGCCGATCGTGGCTTCAGCTGACCACCATGTACCTTTCCAGCCGTTGCCCGATGTGCGGGACCGGATGTCCACCGGCGTGATGAGGCGGCTCGGTACGGGGTCCTCCCCAGAGTCGTTGGCGTTCGGCGCCGACGCCTTCGCGGCGACCTTCACAGGCGCGCTCGCTACAGGCCGGGCACGATGCGCAGGTCGCGGACGGCGCCGCCGTCGAGGGCGGCGAGCGCTTCCTGGTAGGCGGCGCTGTCGTGCGCGGCCCGGGCGGCCTCGACGGATTCGAACGCGATGATCACGGTGCGGCTGTTCTCCCCGGCCTCGTAGATCAGCTCGGGAAGACCACGGGCGAGGAAGGTGCCGCCTGCGGCGCGCAGGGCCGGGCCGGCCAGCGCGGCGTACGCCGCGACCTTGCTGTCGTCGACGATTTCCCTGTACACGTTGATCCAGTAGGCAGTCATGAGGCCATCGTGCCTGAGACCGCGCCCTCGACCAGCTTGTCTCCCCCCGGCCAGTCCACAACCATCACCGTCACGTCGTTGTAGGTCAGTTGCGGGCCCAGCTCCTGGTACGGCTTGGCTTTGTCGATGGCCTCTACGTCCCCGAGCGCGGCGAGAAGCCCTCCGAGCGCCGCGGCCAGGTCCTGGATCTGGTGGCTGACCTCCGCGCCCGCGACGACGCGACGGCCTTTTGAAGTCGCGTCACCTGGCGGCGCTGCCGGGCCAGTTGGCGTTGCCGACGAGTTCGGGACGGGTGCCGTCGAACGCGGCGGCTGCCACCGTGTCGCCGCGCAGTTCGGCGCACAGCCACGCGGTGACGTAGCCGAGGAAGCCACGGTGCCCGTCGCGGTCCTGGACGGAGTTGTGGTCGGCCGGTTTCCCGCCGGAGCTCTCGATGAGGCCGAGCGCGGCGCGGCCCGGCACCTGGTCGTAGAAGTCCCGCTCCGTCGCGGCACTGGCGATGACCGAGTCGAACGGGCCATGCGTGCCGATGAGAAACGTCGGCTGGCTCAGCCGGGTCAGGTCAAACATGCAGTCGGCCTTTGTCGGGCAGTCCGCGTTGGCCGCGACCCACGTCTTGCTCGGCAGGGAGAAGGTCACCACGGTGTCAATCAACGCCGGGTTGGCCGTGGCCGCCCGAATCGCGCCGCCGGCGCCCTGAGAATGGCCGGCCGCGGCCACCCTGTCCCCGTCGAGGCGACCATAGAAAACGCTTCCGGCGACGCCGGCCTGCGCGGTCAGGTAACGTACCGCCGCTGCCATCTCGTCGCCGCCGCCGGTGTTGCGCTGGGCCGGGGCGATCACCGTGAACCCGTACGACGCGAGATGGTCAAGCAGCGCCGAGTACTGGGCGGGGGTTCCGCCGGTGCCGTCTCCCCAGGTGACAATCGGGCTCAGGAACCCGAGCGTCGAGTAGTCCGCCGGACGGAAGAGCTGGTAGCGCGCGCCGCCAGCCGGGTCCGCCACGACCTCGGTCGTCGTCGCGTAGCGGCCGTCCGACGAGTAGTCCGCCTCCACGGGACCCGCCGGCGCGTCCGCTTCCGGGGCGACGAAAACCGATCGCACAACCGGCCGCGTGGCCACCCACGCCAGCAGAACGATCGCGGCAAGGGCGAACCATACCCGGAGCATGCCCGCGGCCAGATGCGCGGAAGCCCCGTCACCGCGGTCGGCCGACTTCACCGGGTGCAGTCGCATCGCGCCACCTCTTCCGCGTCCCGCGATCGGCGGGGCAACCTGTTGTCAACGCGCTGTCCACCGACCGGTCGAAAACCTCGGGTTGCGGCAGGTCAGCGTCTGGACGCCTACCCCCGATGGTCGGGAATATCACCGCCAGGGCAGGCCGAGCGACCAGGACCAGCAACGCTCGACCTCGGCGGTGCCGATCATGTTCGGCGCGAGATCCGTGCCCGCCGTCATGGTCCGAACGAGGACTCCGGCCGCTGCTGGACCCGCAACGTGGCCTGGGCGTCGGCGTCACGGTGGCGACGAGCCACTCGGCGCAGCTGGATCATGCGGCCGATTCCGGGAATCGCGACCAGCAGGGCGCCCGCAATCGCGGCGAACAGCATCGCGACCGCCAGCGGCAGATGACCGTGGGCGCCCAGGAACGACACCTTGACACGCTGACCGTTCTGCAGGATGAAGATCAGGAGAACGACCAGGACGAGCGCGAAGAGGATCATCGCCGTCCAGGCCCGGCTCAGGCGGGTCGGGCGTACGACGTGCTGCGGGACGGCGGGCGGCGCTGCGACTGTCTCAGGCGGCCCCGGGTCCGGTACCGGGTCGACCGTTGTCATATGTGCGCCATACCCGGCCTCTGTCCGGTTAGCCGTCTCCGGGAATCTCGCCAGCCCATGTCCGACAGAGCCCAGGTCCCGCAGAGTGGCGCCATGCCCACCAAAGGGTTCTCCGCGGTGGGTGGGAATGTGCGGATGATCACGCGACCTGTGTGTAGTCCGTAACGGAATGTATCCAGCCGGCGCGGCTACCAGCCGGCGCCCCTCGATGGATCGGCGAGGTCACCAGGCGGCGCCCCCTCGCTGGATCACGGCCGCCCCGGTGCTGGAGATGGTTGCCGACCATCACCGTGCGGGTCGCTGAGGCATGCACCGACCTGCCGCCCTGACATGGGGCTCGGTGACCACCGGCGGACTTCCGCCCAGCTCACCTTTGCCAACGACGCCTCCGCCGGGAAACGGCTGATCGACACCCTCCGCGACCTCGCTGGCGGCACCTCGTGTTGGGTCGTCTCCGGTCGTCGGGCGAAGCGGGGCCGCATCCGGGTGTCGGGCACACCAGCCCCACGGCGCCACCGGAGATGCGCTTCAACGCACGACAGTACGACGCCGAACTCACCAGAGCCGAAACCGACCACACATGGGAGTGGCCGGCCCGGACCGTCGCCAGGCTGCTGCGCGCCCGACTGGCTACCCAACCCGACCTGTTGACCCGGTGGGAATGCCAGCCAAGCTGGATCTGGGCACGAGCCTACGAACCGACCCAGCTCCGGTTCTCGTTCTTCTACCCGGAGCGGCCCAACCTCGCCAACGACAAGCCCTGGCTGCAGTTTGAACGCATCATCACCATCGACGGCACACGCGCCTTCAAGCAGGCCGACCAGCTTGTCCAACTACTCGAAGCCATCGACCCGAAGACCCAGGCCACCGTGGTCGGAGGACAGCGCGACCACGCCGAGCAACTCGGCTATCCGTGGCCCGAACCACCACGATAAGAACGTCATACCGGGCGCCGCTCTCCCAAGCCGCATTTCTTCCCACACGACACCACAACGCGGTAAGCCGAGGCCGCCGCGGTGGTCCCGTCGCCGCTCGGGACCACCGCCGACCGGTGAGGTGGGTCAGGCGTCGTCGCCTCGCCAGCCCGCGCAGGCTGTGCTATTGCGCGGAGCTGACTTTCCGCTGGTAGAGGCTCGTCGGCCACCGTGCATGTGGTGGATCAGCAACGTGCTGAAATCCCGCTCTTTCGTAGTAGCGCTGTAATGCTTGGTTGTTGCTGGCTGTGGCCAGTCGCACGTATTGCCAGTCACGCTCGGCGGCTTTGCCAGCAACCCAGTCGATGATGCAAGACCCGAGGTTGGCGCCGCTCGCGCGCCGGGCGACCGCGAGCCTGGAGATGTAGAAGGCCGGTTCAGTGTCGGCCCCCCAGAGCTGCCTGTCGTCTTCGGCAATGGCGAGGGTGGCGACGGGACATTGGACGTCTTCCACGAGGAGTGCTTCTCCCGCTGCGATCTGCCCTCGGACGGAGCTTGTTGAAAAACGCGGTGGCCACTGCGCGATGCCTCGGCCACGCAACCAGGCAGCGGCCTCGGCCAGCAGGTCGAGCACGATGTCCTCGTCGCCAGGTTGAGCAGGGCGAATGAGGACGTCCCCGAACAGCGGCTCGGGGTGAGAGAGGACGACCATAGCAGGATCATGCCCGGACCGGTCCGCGCCCCGAACCCATTTCCCACGACACGACCGGGACCCGCTGGTCATGGGCCGCGGCCTCTCGCTGTGCAACGTTTTGGCGGTGCAAGCGCTCGCCAACAACGGCAACTTGCCAGCACGGGCTCGCCATCTTCATCCGGTCCCTACAGTGAGCGCCCGCCGACGGGACGCTCGTCGACGAGCACCAGGACCACGCTGAACAGAGATGTCGGATGCTCGGCGCCAGGTTGCCCACGGGTGCCAACCTGCGGGTCTGGCCGGTCAGACGCGCGCCGCGACCAGCAGCCGGGCTCCGACGTCGCGGGGCAACGGCTCGACGAGCCAGCCCACGCTGACGTCCGCGGCGGTGACCCAGTGCTGCCGGTCCGCCGGGTCGGGGATGACGACGCTGACGTGGACGCAGGCCACCAGCCAGCCGCGATGCCCACCGCCCGCCAGCGAGAGCGCCGGCCGGTGGGGGTTCCCGATCACCACGGCGTCAAGCTTAGGGAAACCTATCCTTACGTAGTTAAGATAAGGGGACAATCTGGATGGGGGTGATCCGTGGACAACCACCTGCCCTGGTCGCACCCCCTTGGGTGCGGGCCGGACGGGGAGCTGTCCGTGCACCGATCCGACGTCCCCACCGCGCTGGGGCTCGGCGGCCACGAGTGGACGACGTACCACTCCGACCTCGGCGGGCTGGTCTGGGGCTTCGAAGGGGTCATGACCGCCCACGTCGGCGACCGCCGCCGGGTGCTCACGCCGCGGCACGCCGTCCGGCTGCCGGCCCGGCGCCTGGCCGAGGTGATTCCGAACGTCGCGTCGCGCGCCATGTACGTCGAGTGGTCGACCGTGGCGCACACCGACCGCGCCGCCCGGGTCCAGGCCGAGCCGGAGACCGGAGCACTCCTGCGCGAGCTCGCCGGGACCGCCGACCCCCCGACCGCGTGGCGGCTGTGGCCGCGCGTCGTCGCGGGCCTGGCACCCCCGCACGACGGCGGGCCGCACGTCCCGATGCCACGCGACCCGCGCGGCCAGGCGCTCGCCCTCGCGCCGATGGACGAGGCCGCCGACCACCGGCGTGACGGCTACCGCGGCACGGTCGGCTACCTCGACGCCTTCCGCGCGCACTTCCGCGCCACGCCGGGCCGTTTCTACCGGGGCGGCTCCGCGTAGCCGCGGCGACCCGAGCGCCGACGCGGCGCAGAACCAGCTTCCCGCCCGAAACAGGCCGGCGCAACGGTCGGATCGCTGTTCGGGGCTGACAGCGGATCATCGCGGAGATCTCCGCGATCACGGAGGGTGTGTGATGGCCAGAGGATTTCAGGGCGCGGTGATGCGCGGTTTCGGCGCGCGCGATCACGACGCGGTCGTGGTCGGCACCGAGCGGATCGCGCCGCATTTCCTGCGAGTGCGGCTGCGCTCCCCGACTCTGTTCCAGGACGCTGTCGCGGAACCGACCGCGTGGCTGCGGTTCTGGTTTCCTGATCCGGACGGGTCGGACACCGAGCACCAGCGTGCGTACACGCTCACCGAGGCCGACGAGGACACCGGCGAGTTCGCGGTGGACATCGTGCTGCACGAGCCGGCCGGTCCGGCGTCGCTCTGGGCGCGCCAGGCCGAACCCGGCCAGTCGATCCAGGTGATGTCGTTCGGCTCGTCGAAGTTCTCGGTTCCCGAGGAGCCGCCAGCCGGCTACCTGCTGATCGGGGACGCGGCGTCCACGCCGGCGATCAACAGCATCATCGCCGTCATTCCCGCCGACGTACCGATCGAGCTGTACCTGGAGCAGCACCACGCGGACGATCCGCTCATCCCGCTGACCGACCATCCGCGACTGGTCCTGCACCGCTTTCCCCGGTCCGGACCGGAATCGCTGGCGGCCGCGATCGAGGCACGCGACTGGTCGGACTGGTACGTGTGGGCCGGGCCGGAGGCCGGGTCGCTCAAGCACCTGCGGGTTCGGCTGCGGGACGAGTTCGGATTCCCGAAGTCCGAGTCCTATCAGCAGGCCTACTGGTCCCACGGCCGCGCGATGGGCAAGCGGCGCGGGGAGAAGGAGTCCGAACCTGCCGCGACGGCGGCACCGGAAGCCGTCGCTCCGGTGGTGCCCGCGGCGGAGCCCAGGTCCGCCGCGGTCGCGGAGGCGGGCGAACCCGCCGCGGCCGCCCAGACGCCCGCGGACAGGCCGGCGAAGGCGACGCGAGGCTCGTGGCAGGCGGCGGCCGGCGGTCGCCTGCTGCGCCCGCTGCGGCCCACCCTCATCACCGCGGGCATCCTGCAGGGCCTCCTGGCGCTGCTCCAGCTGGCGCCGTTCGTGCTCCTCGTCGAACTCGCCCGCAGGCTGCTGGCCGGTGACGAGTCGGATCGGCTGTGGACGCTGGGCAGCCTGGCGCTCAGCCTGCTCGGCGCCGGGACCGTGCTGGAAGCGGCGCTGCTGCTGTGGCTGCACGGCGTCGACGCCCGCTTCGCGCGGGACCTGCGCGCGCGCCTGCTCGGCAAGCTCGCCCGGCTGCCGCTGGGCTGGTTCACCGCCCGCGGCTCGGGTGGCGTGAAGAAGGTCGTCCAGGACGACACGCTCGCCCTCCACTACCTCGTCACCCACGCGGTACCGGACGCGGTCGCCGCGGTGGTCGCGCCCGTGGCGGTGCTGGCCTACCTCTTCTGGGTGGACTGGCGACTCGGCCTGGTACTGCTGGTACCGGTGCTGGTCTACATCGTGACGACGGCGATCATGGTCGTGCAGTCCGGCGCGAAGATCCATCAGGCCCAGCGCTGGGCCGAGCGGATGAACGGCGAGGCGGCCGCCTACCTGGAGGGTCAGCCCGTCGTCCGGGTCTTCGGGGGTGCGACCGCTTCGTCGTTCCGGTCGCGCCTCGACGGGTACATCGCGTTCCTCAACGAGTGGCAGCGTCCATTCATCGGCAAGAAGACCCTCATCGACATCGCCACCCGACCGGGAACCTTCCTGTGGCTGCTGACGGCGGTCGGCACGTTCCTCGTCGTCGACGGTGGCCTCGACCCGGTGGATCTGCTGCCGTTCCTGCTGCTCGGAACCACGTTCGGTGCCAGGCTGCTCGGAATCGGCTACGGCCTGTCCGGCCTGCGGGACGGCATCGTCGCCGCGCGCCGCCTGCAGAACACGCTCGAGGGGCGCGAGCTGGAGGTCCGCGCGCCGGCCGCGGCCCACACCGGCACGCCACACGGCCGCGTCGTGTTCGACCGCGTGACGTTCGGCTACCGCCCCGGCGTCCCGGTGATCCGTGAGGTGTCACTCTCACTCGAACCAGGCACGGTCACGGCCCTCGTGGGCCCGTCCGGTTCAGGCAAGTCGACCCTCGCCGGCCTGCTGGCCCGCTTCCACGACGTCGACGACGGAGAGATCCGCGTCGGCGGAAGCGACATCCGGGAGCTGTCCGCCGACGAGCTCTACGCCCGGGTCGGGTTCGTGTTCCAGGACGCCCAACTGGTCGCCGGCACCGTCCGCGAGAACATCGCGCTGGCCGTCCCGGACGCCACCGACGCCGACGTCGAACGCGCCGCGCGCGACGCGCAGTTGCACGACCGCATCGTCGCGCTGCCGCACGGCTACGACACGGTCCTCGGCCAGGACGCCCGGCTCTCCGGCGGTGAACGGCAGCGACTCACGATCGCGCGGGCGATCCTCGCCGACACCCCGGTGCTCATCCTCGACGAGGCGACCGCGTTCGCCGACCCCGAGTCCGAGTACCTCGTCCAACAGGCCCTGAACCGACTCGCCGCGGGCCGCACGGTCCTGGTCATCGCCCACCGGCTGCACACCGTCACCGGGGCGACCCGGATCGTCCTGCTCGAGGACGGCGCCATCGCCGAGACCGGGACCCACGACCAGCTGTTCGCCGCCGAAGGCCGCTACCGCCGTCTCTGGGACGCGAGCCCCGCGGTGGCCGCCGCAGTCGTCCTCGAGGAGGCGACCCGATGATCCGCACTCTGTTGAGCCTGCTTCCGGCGAGTCACCGTGGCCGGGTCACCGGGTACGCGGTCCTCACGGTCGGGTCGGTGCTGTTGCGCGCGGTGGGTGTCGTGCTGCTGGTACCTCTCGTCGAGGCACTGTTCTCCACGACGCCCAGGGACGCGCTGCCGTGGGTGGCCGCGCTGACGGCGGCCACCGCCGCCGGCTGGTTCGTCGACAGCCGGGCCGCGCGGGTCGGCTACGACCTCGGCTTCGCCACCCTGGACGGGGCGCAGCACGACATCGCCGACCGGCTCACCCGGGTGCCGCTGGGCTGGTTCACCTCGCGGAACACGGCGACGGCTCGACAGGCGATCGCCAGCACGGGGCCCGATCTGGTCGGTCTGTTCGCCTACCAGATCTCCCCGCTCGCCCAGGCCGTGCTGTTGCCCGTCACCATCGGTCTCGCCCTGCTGCCGATCGCCTGGCCGCTCGGCCTCGCCGCGCTCGCCGGTGTGCCGGTGCTGCTTGGCGCACTGTGGGCGAGCGGGCGGATCACCCGCCGGGCCGATCGTGTCGCGGCCGACGCGAACAGCGCGCTCACCGAGCGGATCGTGGAGTTCGCGCGTACCCAGCAGGCGTTGCGCGCGGCCCGCCGTGTCGAACCCGCCCGCGGCCAGACGGGCGCCGCGCTGGCCGCGCAGCACGGCGCGACCGTGCGGCTCCTGCTCCTGCAGATCCCCGGGCAGCTGCTGTTCGGCGTCGCCTCCCAGGCCGCCCTGCTGCTCATGGCCGGCACGACGACACTGCTGGCGACGCGGGGCGTCCTCGACGTACCCGAGGCGGTCGCGCTGATCGTCGTCATCGCCCGCTACCTGGAGCCTTTCGCCGTGCTGGGGGACCTCGCCCCCGGGGTGGAGACCACCCGCACCACGCTCGGCCGTATCCGCACGGTCCTGGACGCACCGGCGGCCGCGGCGAAGGGGGCCGCCGCGCCGCCCACGGGCGACTCCGTCGACGTGGACCTGCGCGACGTCGTGTTCCGCTACGACCGATCCGATGCCCCCGTGCTCGACGGGCTGCGCGTCACGTTCGAGGCGGGCCGCACCACCGCGATCGTCGGGCCCTCCGGCTCCGGCAAGAGCACCCTGCTGGCGCTGGTCGCCGGACTGCTCGACCCCACCGAGGGCACGGTCACCGTCGGCGGCCACGACCTGGCGAGCCTCGACGCCGAGAGCCGGCGCGGCCTTGCGAGCGTGGTGTTCCAGGACCCGTACCTGTTCGAGGGCACGATCCGCCAGAACGTCCTCGCCGGACGCCCCGGCGCCGACGACGACCAGCTCGCGCGCGCGATGACCCTCGCCCGGGTGGACGAGCTCGTCGCGCGCCTGCCCGACGGGCTCGACACCCGCGTCGGCGAGGCCGGCGTGGCTCTGTCCGGTGGGGAACGCCAACGCGTCTCCATCGCGCGAGCGCTCCTCAAGCCCGCCCCGGTCCTTCTCCTCGACGAGGCGACGAGCGCGCTCGACACCGAGAACGAGGCCGCCGTCGCCGCCGCGATCACGCACACCCGGCAACGCACCCGGATCGTGGTCGCGCACCGGCTCGCCACGATCCGCGGAGCCGACCGGGTGCTCTTCCTCGAACACGGCCGCATCGTCGAGGACGGCCCCGTCGAGGCGCTCCTCGACAGCGGGGGGCGCTTCGCCGAGTTCTGGCGACAGCAGCACGACGCGGCCGGCTGGCGCATCGCGGAGGTACCGGCCGTGGGGTGATCGCGAACCGCCTGGCGTCGCCGCGCCTACGCCCAGCCCTTGTTCGCCTGCTCCTAGCCGCCACAGCCGCCAGAGGTCGAACGGTCAGATGCGGAGCCCGGGCCGGAACATCTCCGGACCGGGCGCCGCATCGCGCGGTCCTCGGTCAGCGGGCGACCCGGCGACAGGCCGCGCGCCGGCCCGGGTGCGGGCCGGCGCGGGTGCGCGCCGGCGCGGTGTTCTGGCGCTCGGGTCTGGCGGCTGGGCTACCAGGTCATCGGTTGGGTCGTCGGCTGCCCGGGCGCGTGTCCGCCTTGGCATCGACGTCGGGCCGGTGCGCCTCAGTGGCGGCCCGGGTGCCGAACCCGCTGGGGGGCACGGCGTCGACGCCGCTCGTGTCGCGTCGCGGCCCGGCACGGCCGGCTTCACCGCGCAGCTCCGGACGGACCTCGCCGACGGTGTGGAACGCGTCCATGAAGCGGGAGAGGCCCGTGGCGAGGGCGGCGAGGGCGAGCCACAACACCAGCAGGTTGCGGGACTGGCTCGGGTAGCCGACCGCCCAGAAGGCAACACCGATCGAGAACGCCCCAATGACGAGCGGTGCCCACCACGGCGCACGACCAGGCAGCCCGCCGGACTCGGTGGCGAAGCCGGGGCCGGCGCGGCCGCCGCGGCGGCGCACCAAGGCGGTCGCGAGGTCGGCTATGCCCTTGGCCAACAGGTACCAGGCGAGGATGCGGGCGATGACCCGGAAGGTCGGGCTCGGCCAGACCAGGGCGATGATCCCGGCCGCGATGAACACGACGGCCAACATGGCACGTACGGGACGCCATTCGCGGCTGGCGGTTGTTGCTGTCGCCAGTTCGCTGCCGGCGCTCGCCAGCAGGAGCAGGCCGAGCAGCACGGCGATTGACTTGGGTGTGCGCAGCTCGAGCTGGGGGATCGCGAGGGCAAAGATCATCCAGCCGATGCCCAGGGCCAGCAGCGCGGGGCCCGCTTTCGAGAGCAGGCCACCACCATGCTCGCGGGGCACGACGGTTGAGGTGGTCATCAAATGATCTCCCTTCGAGGGGAAGGGGTAGCGGACACCGAGTCACGGCCACACCCGGCCGTGTCGCCTCGGGCAGAGCACACGGACCGCCCCATAACGGGACGCCAGCGCCTGATCGCACACTGTCGGTCTGCCCGGTCCGCCGCGGGCATACTCGGCTGAGGACGGCCACCGCCGACCGCCGCTGTACACCCGCGCGCGTGACCTTCTCCCCGCCGCGCCTCCTGCGTCTAGGGCACGCCTGGGACGCCCGCGTGTTCGACGCGGGCGTCCCAGACGTCAGCAGTGGCTGCCCGGTTCGGCCTTGGTGCCGCATCAGCGAAGGTTTGCCCGCGCCGCGGGCCGGTGCCGGTGCCGGTGAAGTGTCCGCGGTAGCGCGGTCCCTGGCTCGCGTTCTGGCGGACACTTCGGGGCGGCCTCGCACGGACGGGTGGCCAGCGGCCGGGCGAACGTCGCTGGGTTCGGTCCTAACCGCGTGTGACAGCGTCGCGGACGGCGCCCGCCGACTTCTCCGCTGCCTGACCGAGTTTCTGGACAAGCGGATGCCTCCCCTGCGCGACGGCGAGCTTGCGCGGCATGGCGGCCGCCCACTCGGCGTGCCGGCGGGCCGCTGGCAGCAAAGTGTCGGCACCAGTGGTCAGCTCGCGCTTGGCCGGCCGTCGTCCGCCGCCTCCGCGAGCGCCGCCAGCAGTTCCGCGTTCGTGACGTACTGGTTCGCCGCCACCAGGAACGCCTGGACGCCGGCCGGGCAAAGCGGGCGCCGGCACCGCATCGACTACCTGAGGATGGCGTCGATGCTCTTCTTGATCGCGCTCGGCTGGACCGGGCTGTGCGGAGCCTTCTTCTTCGCCTCGAGCAGGCGTTCCCCGATCTCGGACAGCTGCTTGCGGCCGAGCTTCGCGCGGACCTTGGGGAACCATTCCCCTTCTTCGTCCTCGATGTGATGGGTCACGTTCTCGATGAGGACGGCGGTCTTGGCGTTGAAACGTTCCGCCTCGGGCGGAAGAGCGGCGAGTTCCATGACCAGCAGATCGGCGACGTGGTGCTCCTCGTATGACTCGAGGATGTCCTTCTCCAGCTCCGGCAGGAGGCCTCGCACCTCCGGATACATGACCTCGTTCTCGATATAGGTGTGCACGGTAAGCAGTTCGATGATCTTATCGACGAGCTTGCCCCTCGTGGCGAAGGCCCCCTCCCCCGCCTGCTGGAACCGCTTGAAAGCGGCCTTGATCTCCTTGTGATCCGCTTTCAGGAGAACGAGCGCATCCGTCGACATTTTCTTCCTTTCGAGATCCGGAGGCAGCTGGAGCGCTGCTTGCAGCGCGTCTCCCCCCGCCGCCCGGCTTTCAAACGCGACCCCCGAACGACGACCGGCCAGCTCGCGCGGGAGAAACGTGCGGACCACGCACCGATTCGGAAACCACAGTCATCGCTCGACGGGGTCGAAAACTGGACCAACCGCCGGGGCCCGTGAACATGCATGGCGATGCGATGACCTTCCGCGCCCAGGAGGTGGACAGGAATCAACGACACCCGGCCGGGTGACGGCTTGGCCGGCCACCGGCTTGGCGGGATTTCATGGACCTGGAAGGCGGGCTCGACGCGTTCCGGCACCTGAACCGCGGGCGGACAGCGGGGTTCGAGCCCGTGGTCGGCGCGACGGTCAGGTGCCGGGTGAGCCGAAGGCGGAGCGGAGCTTGCCGGTGACCCGTTCGGCGGCCTGCGCGGCCTTGCGGGCGAACGGGTGCTTGGCCTGGGTCACCGTGGCCCGTCGCAGCGCCTGCTCCGCCCACTGCGCGTGCTCGCGGGCGACCGGCGTGAGCTTGGTGGCGGCATCGCGCAGGGCGGCCCGCGACGGGCCGTCGTCCGCCGCCTCGGCCAGCTCCGCGAGCAGGGCGGTGTCCGCCTCGACTTCGATGGCATTCATCGCGATCACCCGGCACCGGGTGTACGGGTCGACGCCATGCTTGTCATAGGGCATGACGTTCAGCTCCGACTAGTTACGTACCTGGTCGTCGAGCGGGATGCCCTTCTCTCGCAACGGGTTGAAGCCCATCGGATTCCCCTGGGGTCGTCGTCGGCCGGCCGCTTCGGCAGGCCTCGGCGCGGGTCAGGGCCGGTCACGTTCCGGTCCGGCGTCCGTCGGACATATCGCCGCCAAGGTGCACAACGGCGAACCCGGCACCGGCGGGCGCCGCTCCGGCTCGCGGTCCTCAGCGTTCCGTCCCGACTCCCGTCCAAACGCGACGTGCGTCAGCGCGCGACGCCGGGCGCGCCGCGTCGCCGGGCCCCAGCGAGTCCGGCAGGCCGTCGTCGGGACCCGGCACGCCGATCGAGGAGACGGGCAGCAGGACCGTCTCGAAAGGTCTCGGAGTACGCCGGGTTCCGGTTTCCCGCCAGCTATGATCGTTTTGATCGGCGAGCATCGGACGGCATCATGACGGTGATGGGGCTCGACGAGATCTCCAACGAGCTGTACGGGCTGGTGCCGGGCTCGTTTGTCGCCGCTCGCGGAGAGCGGGCTGCCGCCGCGAAGGCAAGCGGCGACCGGGAGCTGGCCGCGGCGATCACGAGGCTTGCCCGGCCGACGGTGCCGGCCTGGCTGGTGAACCTGCTGGTCCGTGCCGAGCCGGAGCAGGTGGAAGAGTTCCTCCGGCTGGGCCCGGCGCTCGCCGAGGCGCAGGCGGCGGGCGCGGGCGACGAGCTGCGCCGGTTGACGGCTCGTCGGCATACCTTGATCGCGGCGCTCACCCGGCGCGCCCGCGAACTCGCCGCGGCGGCGGGCCAGCCAGTGCGCGACGACGCGACGCGCGAACTGGCCGGCACCCTGCAGGCGGCGCTCGCCGACCCGGCCGCCGCGCGGGCTGTGCGCTCCGGCCGGCTCACCAGGGCGTTGCGCTACGCCGGGCTCGGGCCAGGTGAGGTGACCGGAACATTCGCCGTGCCGGTCCGGGCTGGCCGGCGACCGACTTCGGAACCCGGCGTGGCGCGACACGGCGGGCCGGCTGGGCCAGGCGCCGCACATTCGGCCGAACCGAAGCCAGAACCGGCCCGGGGCGACCGGGAGCGGGGCGCACAGCAGGAACGAGCGGAACGAGAACGACGAGAACACGAACGGGCGGAACAGGAACGGCGCCACGCGGCCGACCAGGCACGCCAGCGACAGTTGCGGGCCGCCCGCCGTGATCTGGCCAAGGCCGAGGAAGAACTGGACGCTACCCGGCGGCGGGTCGAGGCGCGCCAATCCGCCGCCGCCGACGCCCGCCGGAGACTCGCGGGCCCCCGGCGACGGGTCGACGAGCTGGTCGCGCAGCTGGAGCAGGCGCGGCGGGCCACCGCACTGGCCGAGGCCGCGGCCGAGCAGGCGGACCGCGAGCTCGCCGAGGCGACCGCCGCGTCCCAGGAAGCCGACCGAAGGCGCGCTACGGCCCTGGCCGAGCTGGCCCGCCTCGGTGAACCAACCGACTCCGCGACCAGCTGACAGACGCCGTCCCGGCGCGGAGTGACACCGGACGCCCTGGGTGCGCGGTAGGTCGCGGGTAGCCGCCGCGGCCGCCCGCGTCACGGGCGGCTCCTGTTTACCGACGCCGACGGCCGACCAGTCCGACCAAGGCGGGCTTCGGGTGTGGTCGGTACCGGCGCCGGAGGGGACGGGCGCCGGTATCGGCGACACGTTCGGTCCGCGCATTCACAGAGAGCGCCCGATGCCGCCTGACCTGGGCCGTCACCCCTCCTGACCGGCCCCTCGTGTGTACATTGACCTGCGGCCGGTCAATGTCACCGGTTTCATCTGGTTTGGGTACTCCTGTTCCGGACGGCCTTTGATCGTCTGGTCCGGAGAAGCGCCACACGGGTGCCCGGCCTTGGGGGGATGGGGGAAGGTCATGCGATTCACGATCGCTCCGAGCGTTCCCGCGCGCGCGGTCGACGACGGGTCGGAAAGCTCGGCGTCGGGCAGCCCGCGACGGGCCTCGGCAAGTCTGGCGCGGCGGATTGGCGTGACGGTTGTCGCGGCGGTGGCACTCGTCGCGTTCGGGGTGTCGGGCTGCTCGGATTCGGACGGCGACACCGAGACTCCGGTCGCGAGCCAGTCCGCGCCCGAGGTTCCCGAGACGATCGCCGCCACGGCAACGATCGCGGCGGAGGAGGCGCCGACGCAAAGCGCCACGCCGGAACCAACAGCGGAAAGCGCCACGCCGGAGCCGACAGCCTCGAACGGCCCGATCACGGTAGCCCAAGTGGACATCGAAGCTGCCCTGGCGAGAGACCTGCAGGCGCAGACTGGCGAGCAGTTCTCGGTCGACTGCCCCGGCGACCTTGTCGCGGTGGCCGGCACGCAGGTGGTCTGCACGACGGTCGTGCCCACCGGCGAGGTGTACAACGTCAAGATGACGGTGACCTCGGTTGCGGACGGGCGTCTCAACTACTCCATGGAGGCCTTCCCGGCCAGCTGATGCCGCTGGGACAAGCCTGCTCGGTGCGGTTCAGGACCGGTGGCCCGGCGGCACTCGTTGACTGCCGTCGGTGCCCGGCAGCGGTTGGCCGGTGACGTACCGATGGACGATCGGATCCAGGCCTTGGGGTTGGCCTCGGCGTTAGCCGCTAGGGGGTCGACGTGGTCGCCTCGGTGCCGCGTGGCGAAAGGCGACGGAGCCGGTTGTCGTGCGTCATCGTGGCGCCGTGGCGCGTTGACACGGGAGTCGGCCGGCACGCGGCCGGCGGCCCGATCCGGCAGCGAACGCGCGGGACGCTGCCGGATCGGGCCGGTAGATGGTGCTCGCTGTCAGGCGAAGAGCTTCTCCTGCTCCTCGCGGAGCGTGTCGATCAGCCGTCCGGGCGGAAGCGCCACGTCCGCGTAGGTGAGCACGTCGTCCTTGGCGACGTCCCGCGTGAGGACGCAGCCCTCGGCGACACCCATCGGCAGCAGGGCGCCGGCCCGGGTGGCCGCCGATGACTCGGCCACCCCGTAGGTGTCGTAGCCGCCGAGCCCGTCGAGCGTGTGCCCGGCCTTGAGGTCCTGCTTGGCGGTGGCGATCACGTCGACCCGCGGGCCGGCCAGCGGGGCGAGCGCCGCGTCGGCGAAGTCGACCGCTCGGGCCACCGTGTTCGGCACCTCGAAGTGGCACAGGTGGTAAGGCGTGTAGAAGCTGTAAAGCGGGCCCGTGCCCAGCTTGTAGAGCTCCAGGTAGTGACGCTGCTTCGGGTCGTCGTGGGTGCCGAGCACGAACACCCCGGGGCCGGGCTTCGACTTCACCACGTAGTCGACGATGCCGCCGAGCTCGCGCAGCTCGTCGACGTCGTACCGGCTGGTCAGCTCGTCGACGTGGCCCTCGTGGTCCCAGCCGTTCATACCCCGCTTGGGCACGGTGAGCCCGAACGCGTTGGCCACGATGGCCTGCTCGAACGAGATCTTCGTGCCGTCGGCGAAGCTGGTGACCATGTGCGGGTCCTGGCCCCAGCGCTCGGCGAAGGCCTTCTGCGTGGTGGGGGTGCGGTACTCGTCCTGCAGGCCCTTGATGTTGCCGGCGACGAGCGGGGTGACGCCCAGTCCGATGACGAAGCGCATCAGGTTGCCCTGCACGCCGGGCTGGTCACCGTCGGCACCGGTGAGCACGACACCGGCCTCGCGGGCGCGGTGGGCCAGCAGCGGGCCGACCGTGCCGTCGAGTTCGGCGTTCATCGTGACGATCGGCAGGCCGCGCTCGATCGCCGCCACGGTCACCCGGGCGCCGAACTCGACCGCGCCGGTGACGTCGACGACACAGTCGAGGTTCTCGGCCTTGAGCAGCTCGAAAGCGTCCTCGAGCAGGGCGGGGGTCCCGGCGGCGATCGCGGCGTCCAGCGCGGCGGCGTTCTCGACCCGGACCGGCTTGACGCCGGCCTCGGCGTAGGCGCGCTCGCCGTTCGCGAGGGTGCGGTTGGCGACCGCGACCAGGCGCATCCCGGGCTTGGAGTTGACGATCTGGTTGGCCAGGCCGCGTCCCATGAACCCGGCGCCGATCATGCCGACCCGGATCGGGCGGCCCTGCGCCTCGCGCTTGGCCAGCGCGGTGTCGATGATGATCATCGCGCCTCCACCGAGACCTCGGAGAGCAGCGGCCAGGCGGCGTCCTTCGACGAGACGACCACCGGCTGGATCGGCCACTCGACGGCGAGCCGCGGGTCGTCCCAGCGCAGGCCGCGCTCGGCGCCCGGGGTGTACGCCGTGCTGACCTGGTACAGCACCTCGGCCTTGTCGGTCAGGGTGAGGTAGGCGTGCGCGAAGTTGCGCGGGACGTACATCGCGGTGCGGTTGTCCTCGTTGAGCTCGGCGCCGAACCACTGGAGGTACGTGGGTGACTCGGGCCGCAGGTCGACGATGACGTCGTAGATCGCGCCGCGGTAGCAGCGGATGAACTTCGTCTCGGCGTTCGGCTCCAGCTGGTAATGGAACCCGCGCAGGGTCCCGGCCTTGTGATTGAACGAGATGTTGGCCTGCTCTACCAGCGGTTCGAGCCCGGCGTCGATGAACTCCTGCCGGCAGAACGCACGGGCGAAGAAGCCACGCTCATCTTCGAGGAGCTTCAGATCGACCAGCGCCGCACCGGCGAGCGGGGTGGTGTTGATCAGCATGTGGGAGGCTCGTCCTATCCGCTTCGTCCTGCTCGATACCAGGAGTGACCTTCGACATCGTAGTAGAATCACGCAACGGAGCGGCGGCGTCACTCCCGCGGGTTGCGGAGGGTAGCCACCCGGATGGCCCACCAGCGTGACATCGGTGGCGGAGACGCATCCTTCCGCACGATACAGTCGCCCGGAGCCAGTCACGGTGCCCCCGAGCCCGCCGACGTCACCGCGGGTAGTCGCTCCGGCAAGCAGTGCGGGCGTTCGCCGGCCCGCCGCGGCGACGCCGTCCCGGGATGAGCGCCGACGGGCCGATTTCCGCGGCCCACGCGCGACGGGCAGTCGAGCCCGAGGCCGCGGCTATTCCGCCAGGGATGTTCACCTGGCCCCGAAGGCGGTTTGCGGGCGGACCGATGGAGGACCGCGAACTCGAACGAACGGCGGTCCAACCCGACCGTGCCGGCCCGGTCTCTGCTACCTGACGGGCGCGGGACGGCGCCTCGCCGCTACCGCATACCTTGACCAGACGTACTTCGCGTCGGCGGCGAAGATCCGGATGTCGCACTGCAGGGTCAGGGTGAAGCCGATGCCGATCGCGTGGCCGTTGACCGCCGCGATGACCGGCTTGCGCACCCGCCACGCCGGCATGCCCAGCCCCGCCGCGCTGAACGTCGAACTGTCGGGGCTGGCGAACGTGTCCCCGCCCGACGTCATGTCCGCGCCGGCGCAGAACGCCGGCGGCGTCCCGGTCAGCACGACCGCGCGGACCGCGTCGTCGGCGTCGGCGTCGGCGTCGGCGTCGGCGTCGGCGTCGGCGTCGCAGCGTTCATAGGCCGCGACGAGGTCGCGGGCCATCGACCTGATCGAGGGTGGTCCCGCGGGCCACGGCTTTGGCGTACCTCCGCCTGACCGGCCTTCATCACTCGCGGTCCTCGCCGAGAGCCACGTCGTGTTTCCTGGTCATCCCGGTCGGCGGGTTCTCGGCGGGCCCGGCGAGGTGGATCTCGTGCGCGAAACGGTGACGTAGGAGCGCGGCGAGCGCTTCGACTGTGTCCCGGTAGCGTTCGGGCAGCCCCGCGGCGGACACGGCGTCGACCAGGGCCAGATCGGCGGGAACCGCGTCGGTCAGCGGCGCGGCGAGCAGCGGGCCGAGCCGGGCGATGTGCCTGTCCCAGAGCGACACCGTGTCGTCGTGGTTCAGCGCGGCGAACAGCTCCCCGTCGGGGGATACCGCGAGGTGCCGCGGTATTTTCCGGTCTCCCGGGACTCTGCCGACGAGTTCCCGGTCCGACCAGGTGCTCACTACGATGTCCGGACCGCTCGCGAAGACCACCGTGTCAGATCCTTCGGCCACGGCGAACGCGCCGACGCGGACTGGACGGTCGGAATCGGGCCCGTCCCACCTCCGCCACCGTCCGGCTCCGGGGGGAAGCGGTATCGCATCCAGATCGGAAAACACGAGGTCGTGGCCGTCCGGCGAGAACGAGACCGGGTGACCCAACCGGTAGTCCCAGCCCGACCGCCATTCCTGTACCACCGATCCGGTCGCGACCTGAATAACCTTGAGCCAGTACCCGTCCGATACCTCCGTCGTGACGACCCTCGAGTTCACCGACCCATCGCCGCTCATGTCCAACTCGACTTCGGAGACCGTCGTGTAGACCGTCCCACCGAAGGCGACGAGCGACCCGTCCCAGGACAGCACGGGATCCCCCTCGCCCCAGCCCGCGACGCGCTGGGAGCTGACAAGACTGCCTCCTGACCAGGTTTCGATGGTCAGGCTCTCCCATCGCCACTTCGGAGAGGTCGTCGCCACCACCAGGTGGCCCGCGGAGGTACGAACCACGGCACGCACCCATCCGGACAGGGCCAGGGGACGAAGTCCGTCGCGATCGGCGAGGTAACCGTTGTGATGGGGACCGTCGGGTGCCCCGGCAACGATGAAGAGCTGGTCGTTTCCGAGATGGAGCACGCGGTCCACTCCGCGCCGGCCGCCGGGCAGGACAACCGTCCGCACCGGGCGTCCACTGTCGAGATCCCACAGGTGGACGTCCCCGGACTCGGTGGTCAGGACCAGCTGGGGTGCGTCCGGCGCGAAGGACAGGTGCGTCACCCTGCCGGTGATCTCCGGGAAGACGTTCTGAAAGCGGCCACGCGGATTGGCCAGCACCGCTCGCTGGGCGGCCGCCAGCCGGTCGAAGAGGACTCGGTCACCGGGTTGGCGGGGTGCCCAGCCGGCGCCGTGAAGACGCCCGGCCGCGAACAACGCCGAGAGAACTGGAAGATCGATGAGCAGCGCCCAGGTGTCCTCATACCGGCTGGCAGCGACCAGTGCGTCGACGAGGTATTCCTGTTCCGGCCTGGACAGCGCTCGCAGGCGGGCCTCCCGCGTACCGCCGAGCATCATCCGCAGGGCGTCGACCTGCCCGGATTCCCGGACGGCGGCGCGCAGCCGTTCCTTGAGGCCGCCGGCCGCGGCGGTGTAGGCGACCGCGAGCATCTGGTCGTCCACGACCAGGTCGCGATAGCGGTCGATCTGCCCGGTGAGGACAAGCAGCGCCGCCAGGTCCGGGCCGTCCGGCGGAAGGTAGCCCGCATCGGCCGCGGCGGCGGACGCCTCCGCGTCGCCCCCGAGCGCGAGCGCGCATATCCGGTGGCTCGCCGCGCCGTCTGGCAGGGAGCGCAATGCCCGCCGCACGGTGTCGGCGATGCCCGTCGACACGACCGTCGGCCGGGCTGCCAGCGAGGCCACCAGGGCCGACGCGGCCTCGGCCGCGCGGCCGTCGAGGGTATCGCCCGCGAGAAGGGCACGGGCCAGCCGGGACACGGCCCTGCGGGCCCGCATGCGGTCCAACGGGCTTCCGGTCTTCGACGCGCGGCGCAGGAGACGCACGGCTGTCCGTGTCCGCATTCTTTTCACGGTGCGTTGACCGCCGTTCACCCGGGCTTGGCGGCGATGTCACGTACGCCAGGAACCGGGATACGCGGGCCAATACTCGGTCTACGACACCGAGAATACAGCGGATGCGGCACCCGGAAACCGGGCCGACGACGCGGACGGGTCAGGTCGGGGCGGGTCAGGGCACGGCATTGCGGGCGACGCCGGTCCACATGGAGGCGACGACGTCGCTGTCCGAGCCACGGCCATCACAGCTTGTCTCCCGAAGAGGGCGTCCCCTCCGATCCTCCGGGGATTTTGACCAGCAGGTTTGCATGATCGTATTGGACCGTCTTCGGCTTCCTCGGGGCCGTTTCGGGGAAGGCGTCGTCAACGGGGACGGCGTCGTCAACGAGGTCCGGCCGCGCGGTGGTCGGCGTACCGCGCCCGAACCGTGCGGCGTGTGCAACGCGGGTGCGGACAAGGAGTCGGCCCGACTACCTAAAGATGCTGGTGAGAAGCCTGAAGCCTGCGCAAGGACGATAGGTACCAACCCCCGATGACACACGCAAGACGCGTCAAGGGTGAAGGCCTGAGGACAGTTGGGCCGCTGCGCCGTCCAGCCAGCGCAGATACCATCGAGCGAACCCCAGCGGTTGTCCCTCATCGTCGTGCAGTGGCTGGAGTCCTCCGTCAGCGCCCGTGTCGTCGGCCCACATCTGGCCTCTCGCTGGACCGCTGACCACAAGCGTCTCCCACGACGAACAGCCGCCATGGGCGAGGTACAACAGCCCGGCTACCGGCGGGTCGGAGTTGTACAGCTTCCACCAGGCGTCATCAGCCGCGCTGAACTCCTCCAGCGAGTCATAATCCTTGACGTAAGGCTGAGCGGGCAGTTCGTCAAACGGGTTGAACGCCTCCACGTGCGGGAAAGGCTCAGCAAGCGTCTCCAAGCAGGTCAGCTGGGCACCGTCGCCCTCCCACCGCCACCGCCCATCGACGCGTCGAAGCGAGAACAGCCCGTACCCAGGCCCCGCCCCGCCTCGCCCCACTTCCACAAGAAACGAGCGATACTCGCCGGGCAACTCCACCCGCAGCTGCGCCTCGACCGCTGCCAGCTCGGCGGCCGTCAGCGGCGGTTCGAGCAACCACTCATGCCCGTGGGCGCCGAAGACATTGGCGGCTTCCGGGGCCGCGGCCAAGCGGGCAACCAGCTCATGTACACCTGACCAGTCAGCGCGTCTCACGCGTGCATGGTAAGAGTAGATCCATCCGCGTCGACCTCTGGCCGGCAACGCGCCTGGGCGCCGGCACGGCGTGTGCAACGCGGGTGGACTGGGACCGGCCCGACTACCTAAAGATGCTGGTGAGACGCCCGAACCTGCGCCGGCACGATCGGGGCGTTGTCCACGTAACACTCCCCGCGCCACAGGCCTGATCTTCTGGGCGGCCTCCTGCAGGTTCGGCGCTGTTGGAATCCCCGTCCCGACGTCCACGAACTGATCCACACCGGCATCGGTCGCGAGGAACCGCACCGCCCGATGCAGGAATGTCCGGTTCGCCAGCGCACCGGACCGCGCACTCGGCACGACCGCCAGCACCCGCTCCGCCGCGTCCCGATCCGCCGGAAAGTCGTCCTTCCCGCCGAGGTAGTAGTCGTACATCCGCGCCAAATGCGCCGCCGTCACGTCCGGCCCAGCCGGCCCAGATGTATGACCTCCAGACACCGTCACGCCTCATCCCTTTCGTCATCGCCCGGCCCGCTCCACTACGACCGCCGCATCGGCCGCCCCGTCGAACTGCCAGTCATCCAGCGCCCGCCGCCGCTTGGCGACCCGCGCCAGCACCTCGGGGTCCGTGCCGAACCGCACCGGGTACACCGGCCGCGTCGGAGCCACCCTGCGCGCCAACGACACCGGCTTCTCCTCCGGGCCGCGTGGCGCAGGCACGACCACCCCGGGAAACCGCGCCCACACCACCAGGCCACCGGACCTGGCCCGGTACCACGACCAGTGCTCGCACAGCGCGTCGACGGATCAGGCCGGCCTGAGTGCGCTTACGCGGTCCGGTGTGCTGCGCCGCGAGCTGACGGGTTTCGTCCGGTGTCGGCTCGGTGTGGCGGCCGGCTCGGTGCCCGGGAGGCGTTTCGCCGGACAACGTCCAGCCCGCGTGGGCCGCGGCGACCCGATACGAGTGGCGTCCGACCGGCCTGAGCGGAGGCTGTCGGGCTTGTGACCCACCTCGAGGCATCCGGTCACACGGTTCCTCACATGGTCGCCGCGTGTGCTGGTGGCCTCGGCGGGAAATCCCCTGCCTGGCCAGGCAGGGCCGTCGACCGCCCCGGTCCACCGGGACGAAGCCTCGACACCACGGAGTCTCCATGAACCCGGTCATCACGACCCCCCTTGCCCAGGCGACCCGGCCGCGTCGGGCTTCGCGGCGCGTTACCTTCGCCGCCCTGTTGGCTGGCCTGCTCGTCCCGACGGCGGCCCTGGCCGGGGCGGCGCCCGCCTCCGCCGCGATGCCCACCTGCGACGGTAAGACCGCGACCATCGTCGGCACGACTGGCAACGACATCATTTACGGCACCGCCGGCAACGACGTCATCGTCGCGCTGGACGGTCAGGACCGCGTCTACGGCTACGGCGGCAACGACACGATCTGCGGCGGCAACGACGGCGACTGGCTCCTCGGCGGCAACAACAACGACGTGCTCCGCGGCGGCGCCGGCGGCGACACCCTCAACGGCGACGACGAAGACTCGACCAGTCCGGGGGACGACAAGCTGTACGGCGAGTCCGGCTACGACTGGCTCATCGGGGGGCCGGGGAAGGACAACCTCCAGGCCGGCGAGAACGGGGAGACGGACCTCCTGCACGCCGGCCCCGGCGACGACGTTCTCAACACCCTGGACGCCGACAACCTCGACGTGATCGACGCCGGCACCGGGCTCGACACGTGCCTGCGCGACCCGGGCGACCAGTACTGGACAAGCCCGTACGGTGGCAGCGGCGTCGGAAGCTGCGAGGTCGGCCCGGGCTACGCGCCGATCAGGTAGTCCCCGCTCCTCGCGGGGCACGCCCCGAGGACACGGCCGGGCAGGATCTCGTTCGGGCAGGGAGACCGTCCCGGACCGGCCTCCCGCATGGGGATTGTGATGCGCCAGCGGTGGCCGAGTCGCGTGCCCGCCCAGTGCCGATATGCCGGGTGTTCACCGGCTGGCTCGTCCGGTGGCACGGGCGCGGGAGAAGGCGACCCGCGGACCACATGAAAAGCTGGCCCTATGTTTCCGGTGACTCCCGCCGCCGAGGCCGCGCTGTCCGTGGCCACTCGTTTCTGCTCGCCCGCGCTGCTCAACCACTCCATCCGCTCCTACCTGTGGGGAGCGAGGTACGCCGCGGCGCACGGCATCGCGTTCGACGACGAGCTGTACTACGTCGCGGCGCTACTCCACGACCTCGGGCTGACGGAGCCGTTCGACAGCAACAAGCTGCCGTTCGAGGAGGCGGGAGGGCAGCTGGCCTGGGTCTTCGGCGTGGCGGCCGGCTGGCCGGCGCAGCGGGCCGCCAGAGCATTGGAGATCATCGTGCTGCACATGCGCGACGACGTGACCCCGGCCGACGACCCCGAGTCCCACCTACTCCAGGTCGCCACCAGCTGGGACGTTTCCGGACGGCGACCGGAGGAGTTCCCACCCGACACGAGGGCGCAGATCCTCACCCGCTATCCACGGCTGGAATTCGGCGCGGAGTTCCTGGCCTGCTTCGAGGACCAGGCGAGGCGCAAGCCGGGCAGCGCCGCCGCCGCATCGGTCAACAACAACGTCGCCGGACGGATCGCCGCGAATCCTCTCGAAGGCGACCCGCCCGCCTGACCGGGGGCGAGAATCCTGGCAGGGTCGACCTGATGTGTGAACGTGATCCGGGGTACCGCGGCCAGTTGTAGGGCGTGCCCGGCTGTCAGGTGGCAGGGTTGGGGCGGTACGCCCCAACCCTGGCCTGGGGCGCTGGCGGTGGGTGGTTGGGTACCCGGGTGAGGGGGCTGGCCCGGTGAGCACGGTGGTGCTCGGCTTCGTGGCCGGCCTGGTCCTGGCGATGGTCACCGCGCCGGTGGGTGTCTCGGGCGCGGTGTTCCTGCTGCCAGTGCAGCTTGACCTGCTCTCGGTCCCCAGCCCGGCGGTCACCCCGACGAACCTGCTGTACAACGTGATCGCCACACCGGGATCGCTGGCCCGCTACCGGCAGCAGAACCAGCTTGGCGGGCCGCTCGTGCGGCGGCTGGTCGCGGGCACCCTGCCCGGCGTGGTCCTCGGAGCCGTCGTGCGGGTGCGCTTCGCTCCGGGGGCAGGCCTGTTCCGCCTGCTGCTGGCCTGCCTGCTGCTACCCCTCGGCGCCTGGCTGTGCGTGCGCACCCTGCGCGTGCCACGACAACGAGGCCGCCCCGCGCCAGGACCGCGCGCGGTCACACTGCTGTCGGTCGTCGTCGGGTTCGTCGGCGGTGTCTACGGCATCGGCGGCGGATCGATCCTCGGACCGATCCTCGTCGGGCGCGGCCTGCCGCTCACCACGGTCGCGCCCGCCACCCTCGCCTCCACCTTCGTCACCTCCATCGCCGGAGCGGCGACCTACGCCCTGCTGGCCCTCACCACCCCCGGCAACATCGCCCCACACTGGGCGCTCGGCCTCGCCTGCGGCTCCGGCGGCCTGCTCGGCGGCTACCTCGGCGCCCGGCTCCAACCCCACCTCCCCAACCCGGCGCTGCGACTGCTTCTCGGCGCCCTGGCCATAGCACTCGCGATCGTCTACCTCGCCGAGGCGGCCTGACCCGCCTGGCGCGGCCCTGCCCGGTTGGTCTTTTCGTGAAGGTAATAGGAGTGGACGGCGGGTTGACCGGTGTAGTTAGGGCCGGCATGATCGTCGGCGCCGCGGTAGGTGAACGCCTGAGGGTGCCCTGATTTTCGGCGGGTAGACCGTCACGGCCCGGGGCGGAAGGTGGCGAAGATCCGCCACATCAGGTCCTGCTGGCTGTCCCATTCGTCCTGGGACGTCCGCCAGCGCAACGCGTACCCATGGCCGTTGCGGACGACCCCGAGGTCGAGGACATGGACGGTGCGGCCACCCGAGGTGAAGGTGAACTCCCAGATGGCGGCGGCCGCGCCGTCCCGCCCGTCGGCCGGGCGGATGGACAGGAGCCGGTAGCCAGGGGAGGTCGCCCGTACGCTTCCTTCCAGCGATCGCCAGGCGTCGATGGCGGACGGCCCGGCGACGCTCTGGGCCTCGACGAGCAACTCCGGAGAGCCGCTCGGTGGCGCGAGGAGGACCCGGTCGGCGCCCCGGGACGAGGCCGACCACTCGTTCGGCACCGCCACCGACCAGCCGGATCGCCCGGAACTCGTGGTGTACCCGTCCGGTGGCCGCGCCGGAGTGGAGTCGGTCGGAACGAGCGCGCCCAAGCTGGTGTCATAGTCCCGCGCCGGCGGGGCGTTCGTCCGCGTGTCGGCCGAGGCCGGCGGAACCGCGGCGCCGGGCGGCGGGCCTGACGGGCCGGGCCGCGCGGGTGAGGTCGTCGGCGCCGATGATGTGATCGGTCCGGACGAGGCCGCCGGCGGTTCCTGTGACCGCGCAAGCGCCGCGGGCTCGGCGCCGCCGCCGTTGATCGCCAGGCCAAGAATGGTCCCCACCGCCAGCAGTGACGCCAGCGCCGCGGCCACCATCATCGACACCCGTCGGCGCGAGCCGCCTCGATCTCCCTCGCGGGATACCGGAACAGCATCGGCATCGCTCGGTCCGCCATTGCCGTCGGACGCCCTGCCGTCCGGCGCCCTGCCGTCGGATGCGCCCCTGTCGAACGCGTTGTCCTCGGGTGCCTTGTCGTCGGATGCGCCGCCCCCGCTGTGTTCGGCGCCTTCATCAGCGCTCAGGGCACCGACCGCGGCGACCTTCTGTTCGTCTCCCCCCGCCGTGTCGCCGCCGTCGGCGTTTGCCTCGTGAGCTGCTGGAGTGCCGGCCGCGGTAGCTGGTCGAGCGTCATCCGCCAGCGCCGGCCGGCGGCTGTCAGCGAGGATCTCCAGCCACTGGTCGGCCCCGTCGGACTCGCGAGGGCGAGAAGGGCGCCGAGCGAGCGCGGCCCGCGCGAAATGTCTGCGCCGCCCGCCCCCGGCGGATGCGCTGTCGTCGACGGTCTCGTGCAGCCGACCACGGATCTGGGTGAGCGACGGGCGCCTGTCGGGGTCGGCGTCGAGCATGTCCTCGAGCACACCGCTTAGGTGGCCCGCATGGGTCAACGGGCGTCTGCGGTTCTCCACGACGGCGGCCAGCGTCGCCAGCGTCCCCTTGCCCTCGAACGGTGGCGCGCCTTCGACGGCGGTGAACAGGGTCGCCCCCAGCCCCCACACGTCGCTGGCATAGACGGCGCGCGCGCCTCGGACGCGTTCAGGGGCGATGTAGGCGGGCGAACCGACGAGCATTCCCGTACCCGTCAGGGCCGTGTCGCCACGGCTGACGGCGATGCCGAAGTCGGTCAGGCGCGACTGTCCGTCGACGGTGACCAGGACGTTGCCCGGCTTGACGTCGCGGTGGACGACGCCGGCGCGGTGCGCGGCCTCGAGCGCATAGGTCAGGCTGATGCCGATCCGGGCTACCCGCTCGGGTGCCAGCCGTCCGGAGTCACTGATGAGCTGGGCCAACGAGACGCCGTCGACGAACTCCATGACGATCCACGAACGCCCCTCCCCGTTGAGCACGTCGTACACCGTCACCAGCCCCGGATGACGCAGCCGAGCCGCCGCGCGCGCCTCGCGCAGCACCCGCTGTTCGGCCAGGTCGCGTTCCGCCGCCGACCCCATGATCGGCAGCCGAACCTCCTTGATCGCGACCGGGCGGCGCAGCAGCACATCCTCACCCTCGTGGACCGTGCCGCCGCCACCACCACCGATCACGCTGCCCAGCCGGTACCGGCCACCGAGGTATCCATCCGCTCCATGTCCGTCGGAGGCACCGATGGTCGGCATCACTTGACCCCGCTTTCGGCGACCTTCTCGGGATTTACGGCTTCGCCTACCCAGAACGACAGCGACAACACCCGTAGCGTGCCGAACTGCGCCGGATTCGGCGGTGGGGCGCGGGTAGGCGTCTATGGGAGCGGGGCCTCGACGGCGTGGCCGTCGGTATCCGGCCGCGCCGCCGTGCCACCAGCGACCGAGGCGGTGTGACGAGCGGTGGTGACGGAGCCGGACGGCGGGATGGGCACCGCCGACTTCTTCGGCATTCTTCGGACAGGTCTGGTCGTCACGGGAGTCGACGACAACCAGGTGCGTCGCGCCAACGGACCTCCTGGCTGCCGGGTCATGAGGCACGCCAGGCCTGGCGATCTGGAGGTCTCGCGGATCGGGCAAGCAGGCGGCCCTGACAGCCGCGGCGGCCAGACAGGTGATCTCCGCGTCACGCGTCACGCGGAGATCACCTGGGCCGGCGCTGACGCCGGTGGCGCTAGAAGACGCCGATGCCGGCGGCCTCGTTGCGCTGACGCCACTCCTCACGGCTCATCCGGGTGGTGTCGACGTCCTTGGCGAGGGCGCGCAGCGCGCCGACGGTGGCCTGCTCCTTGGGCGTGTGGGCGAACGGGTCCCAGCTGAAGAAGCGGGTGGCGTTCTCCCAGGTGATCTTGTGGATCTCGTCGTCGGTGCAGCCAGCCTGCTGGAACTCGTCCCACGCGAACTCGGGTGACTCGGGCCAGGTGGTGTCGGTGTGGGGGTAGTCGCACTCCCAGGCGATGATGTCGACGCCGATCCGGTCGCGTAGCCGCAGGCCCGACGGGTCGGTGATGTAGCACGCGAGGATGTGGTCGCGGAACACCTCGGACGGCAACTTCCCACCGAAGTCGCCCTCGTCGTGCAGCCATGCCTGGTTCTGGACGTGGCGGTCAACCCGGTCGAAGTAGAAGGGGATCCAGCCGATCCCGCCCTCGGACAGGGCGACCTTCAGGTCCGGGAACCGCCGCAGCGTCGGCCCGAACAGCAGATCCTGGGCGGTGATGGCGCTGATCTGGCAGGCGAGCACCATGAGGTGGTCGACCGGGGCCTCGGGCGCCCGCTTGATGACGTCGAACCCGGCGCCGATGTGCAGCGACAGGACCATGTTCTCGTCACAGATCGCCTTCATCATCGGGTCCCAGTGGCCGGAGAGGAAGCTCGGGAAGCCCTGGACGTGCGGTGTCTCGAGGAAACTGATCGACCGGCAGCCCTTCTTGCCGAGTCGGTGGATCTCGTTTACCGCCAGGTCGACGTCCCACATCGGGACGATGCCGAGCGGAATGAAGCGTCCCGGGTAGGCACCGCACCACTCGTCGATGGCCCAGTCGTTGTAGGCCTGGAGCATCACGAGCGCGAGTTCCTTGTCACGCGACTCGGTGAACGTGCGGGCATTGAACCCCGCCATCGTCGGGAAGTTCATCGACGCCAGGACGCCGTTGGCGTTCATGTCCCGCACCCGCTCGTGCACGTCGAAACAGCCCGGCCGCAGCTCAGAATAGGCCCCGGGATTGAATCCCCACTGCTCACGGGGCCAGCCCACGGTGGCGGCCATGCCGAACGGGGTGGAGGTCTTCTGACCCTGGAACACCCACTCGTCGACACCGGCCTGGTTGCGGACCACCTTCGGGATCTCATCGAGCCACTTGGCCGGGACGTGGTTCTTGTACATATCCGGCGGTTCGATCATGTGATCGTCAATGCTGACCAGGATCATGTCGTCCATCCGCACGGGACAGCTCCTTTCACCGCGGGTGAACACGCCCTGGAGAACCAGGAGACGTCCAGCCGCTCCGGGATACGCCGCTGACTGAAACCGCGACGGCCAGCCACAGAACGTCGCCAGTGGGCGCGGCTGTTGCACCGTTCATGACCCGCGTGAGCCTAACCTCATTTCGACGTCGACGTCGATGGTCATGCCGGACTACCACCGACGTCGACGATCAGCGCGGCCTCGGCCGCGGTGACGGTCCCGAGCCCCGGCCTGGCCCATCGTCAGCCTCACCGGCGTCACCGCGATCAGGCAGATCCCATCGTGATCGGCAGGTCCACGGGCTGCCCGTGGAGATCACCGCCACGCACGTGGTCCCCGAGGCCCGCCCCACCCGGCGTCACGCCCCCACCAGGATCGGTGCGCCGGGCGGTCCTCGTCTCGAGGCCGTGGCGGGGTCAGTAGACGCGGAAGGCGTCGAGCACCGTGTTGGCGTAGGCGGTGTCGCCGGTGATCTCGATTCGGTTGTGCCGTGGTTCCCGGCCGGTTCCCCAGAGGATGAAGTCGGTGGTGCTCGTGTGTACCGTTGCCCGCGCGCCGTTCTGTGCCGCCGGCACGTCGTCGTGGTTCTCGACCGAGGTCGCGTGTGGGAGAAGCCGGAAGGCCGCGCCGCCGGCGCCGGTGAGGACAAGGGCCAGTGGGTCGGTGAGCAGCTCGCGGAACTGTTCGGTGGTCATCTGCCGGATGCCGCCGATGAGCCAGCGGTTCGCGGCGGCCAGGCGGTCGCCGTCGAGGTCGGGCAGGGTGCGCTGGATGGGGCCGCGGGGGGTGAGGATGTCCCAACGGGTGTGGCAGGTGTGGTCGAAGACGATGGCGTCGGCGATGCTCGCGAGCGGGTAGCTGCCGGCGGTGCCCATGTTCACGGGCATGGTGGCGAGTTCGTCGGTCAGCCGGCCGAAGGTGGCCAGCACGGCCGGTACCGACGAGCGGATGATGTCGAGGAGCTCCTCGGTGCGCCGGGCGGCGACCTGATGGGTGTGGGCGTCGACCGCCGCTTCGAACTCCAGGCCCTGGTCGTAGGGCGTGATCGGGATCAGTCCGGCGAACCCGGCCACGCTGATGGTGAGGTGCGCGAGGGTCGTGTGGACCGTCCAGCCGTCGCAGGCGGAGGGGGTCGAAAGCTCGTCGGCGGTGAGTCCGCCGAACACGTCGAGGGTCTCGGCGAGGGTGCGTTCGAGTGCCGCGGTGCGGGTGTCGGCGGACGCGGTGGTGTCAGAAGACGTCGCGGCGGCAGAAGACGCGGTGTCAGAAGACATAGTCCTCTCCGGTGGCTCGCAGGGTGATGTCGGTGACGGCCACGCCGAGCGGCTGGTCGATGAGTCGGACGATCTCGGTGGCGACCTGGGTGGCGTTCAGCGACCAGTAGCGGACGTCCTCGGGGTCAGTCAGCCCGGTGGGAAGTGTGCCGCCGGCGAAGGCCTGGATGTGCTCCTGAAAGGTGCTGGCGCGGTGCGCGGCAAGCGCGGCGGGGGCGTTGAAGTCGATGATCTCGGTGAACAGGTTCGTGCCGACGACGCCGCTGGGGCGGACGATCGTGACTTTGATGCGTCCCTGGCTTTCGACGCGCAGCGCGTTCGACAGGGTCGCGACCGCGGCCTTGGTGGCGCCGTAGACGGCGGCCCCGGCGATGCCGGCGTTGCCGTAGACCGAGGAGATGTTGAGGATGTGTCCGCCGCCCTGGCGGAGCATGTGGTCGTGGACGGCGTAGATGCCGTGCAGTACTCCCTTGAGGTTGATGTCGATGCAGCGGTCCCAGGCGTCCGCGGCCTTCCTGTGGTCGGCGAGGTGGGCCAGGGGCATGATGCCGGCGTTGTTGACGAGCACGTCGACGCGCCCGAGGTCCGCCACCGCGCGGTCGACGACGTCGGCGAACGCCTGGCGGTCGCGGACGTCCAGGCCAAGCCCGCGGGCCTGGTGGCCCTCGGCCGTGAGAGATGCCGCCAGTTCCTCGGCGCCGGTGGCGTTGAGGTCGAGCGCGACCGGAGTCGCGCCACCTCGCGCGAGCTGGGTGGTGATCTCCCGGCCGAATCCGCTCGCGCCGCCGGTGACCAGTACGACCCTGTCCTTCAGATGGCTCATGTGTACCTGATTCTTGTCATAAGGAACCCCTCGCCGCTGTGGACGCCCGATTCGCGAAGACCTCACATGGCTTGTCACCATGGCCGGATCCACATCCCGACAGGTCCCCCACCGACGAGGAGCACTCGCGGCTCACCGGCCGGCAGGTGGCAGATTCGGTAAGCAGGTGGGCGCCGTCGAGCCGTGACTCCGGGGAGTAGGACCCGACAGGGCTGGTCGGTGACATCCTGGCCGGGGACGTGCCCGACCAGCCCTTCAGATCATCCGTCGTGGCCGAACGGCTTGTAGGGCAGTGTCGGGTTGCCCTGCGCGTCGAGGGTGGTCAGCAGCGCACCGCTGTTGCAGACGGCCGGCACAAGGGGGTTCGCCGCGCCGTTGCACTGGAAGGTCAGGCCGGGCGCGGCTGGAAACGGCAGCGCCGGCGCGGTGCGGATCTTCTCGATCAGCGCGGCGGGGGTGACCTCGCCGGTGAATCCGTCGAGTGCCCGGTGCAGCGCCATCATGGTCACATAGATGGTGTCGCCCATCGACTTGCTGAGGTCGATGTCATTCTTCCCGTAGGTCTCGACGATCGCCCGGTACTGGAGCAGGTCCGGGTTCTTCTCGTCGCCGATCGCGAACGGAGCCAGCACGTAGACACCCTCGAGGATGTCACCGAGCGCCGTCCTCGACGCCTCCGACACACACTGGTTGACGACGCTGATCGGACCGTCGAAACCGGCCGCCTCCAAGCCGTTGAACGCGGCGATGCAGAACGAATCGTTGCCTATGATGTGCACCTCGGTGGGACCGTCCCCGGCGATCTGCGCCATCTGCGGCGTCATGTCCGCCTGGCCCGGCGGAATCGCCACGACCTTCAGCTCGAGCCCGGCTTCGCTGAAGACCTGCTGACCGAGAGCGTCGTAGAACCCGGTGACCACGGGGACGTCGACCCCCACGACCGTCACCTTTGGCACATTGTTGTCTTTCGCCACATTGATCGGCATCGTGCCCAGGCCAACGGTGGGGTCACCCATCGCGAACGTCGAGTCCCGGTCGAGGACGACGGACTGCTCGGTGGTCGCGTAGAGGAAGATCGGGATGCCGGCGTCGTGCATCGGCCGCCACACGGCGTCCATCGCGGTGGACTCGCCGGCCACAACGATCGCCACGTCCGCCTGGATGAACTGGGGCGCGCAGTCGCCCGCCTTGCCCGGGTCGGCCGCGGTCTCGCAGACGACGAGTTCGATCGGCCGGCCGCCGATGCCGGCCTCGTGCTCGTTGAGGAACTTCGTCATGGCGTTGGCCACGTCGATCTGGATGGTGTTGTCGAACGCCGGTGTCTTGCCGTCGCTGATGAAGCCGACCTTCACCGGTTCGCCGCTGGCCGGGTTACTCGGTCCGAGCAACGACAGGGCGGCGCCGGGGGTACCAGTGGTACCCCCGGCGCCGCCATCGGTTCCCGAGTCGGAGTCGCCGCCACACGCGGTGGCGGTCAGCGCCAGTGCCGCGACCGCGGCCACCACCGTCCGCCGTAGCAGTGGCCTCGTGCGTAAGTGTCCCGTCCGCGTGGCTTGTTCCATGGTTCTCCCCCTGTGTGGGTCGGCGGCCGGTCGGCCGCACCGAGACGTCGCCGGCCGTCGGGGTCGGCGGTCGAAAGGGAGCGCAACGCTCGTCCCAGCGCGCCGCCCCCTGAGCGCGGCCGTCGGTCCGACCTGCCTTTCGCCCACGCGAGTCTACCCAATATATTTAAATGTTTCTAGACCCACGTGGCGGGAGGATCGGACGGCGCCCACGGCGACAGTCCCATCCGCGCTGGTCAGGGCCGCCCCGGCCGTCGGCGCTGATCACAGCCCTCCACCGTCACCCATCGCCCGGCGGAGCTGCGCGATGGGTGACGGTCCTATCCGTGCGCGGCCTTCAGTCACGTGATCCGGTAGAAGTCCAGCACCACCTGCCGCGCTTCGCGCTGGCCGACGGCGATCGTGAGAGTCCTGCTGAGGTGCGGCCAGGCGCGGGCGCCGGCGGTGAAGCGCGCGCGATCAGACCGCCGCGGACGCAGATCGCGGGCTCCGCCGCGCTGGCCCTGCCGTTGCGGCGGAACCGCAGGCCGCCCGCGCCCGGCAGTTCCTTCTCTGGGGCACGGTATGCGTCGTTGCCTCACCCAACCTGCACAGCTATGCTGACCACGGTCAGCATCTGGCGCGGACGTTATGAGTCCGCGACCGACATCGGCTGGCAGATGCTTCAACCGAGAGGACAGCCAGGGATATGGAAAAGCTTCGTGTTATCCAGTGGACCACCGGGAAAGTAGGCAAGCTGGCGTTACGGGCGATACTTGACGACCCGCGTCTGGACCTTGTGGGTGTGTATGCCTGGTCGCCGGACAAGGTCGGCACCGACGCGGGAATTCTGTGCGGTCGGCCGCCGTGCGGCGTCGCGGCGACCGACGATGTCGACGCCTTGCTCGCGCTCAAGGCGGACACCGTCGTCTACACCCCGTTCATGGCCGATCTCGACCATGTACTGCCGCTGCTTGAGGCGGGGGCGGATGTGGTCAGCACCAACCTGTTCTTCAACGTCGGCGGGGTCAAGGGGGCGACGAAGGAACGGCTGGAGGCGGCCTGCGCCCGCGGGAACAGCTCGCTCTACATCACGGGGATAAGCCCCGGGTGGATCAACACGATGGTGACGGCCATGACCGGCGTGTGCCGCGACGTCCGCAAGATCTCCATCCTGGAGTCCGCCGACTGCTCCGTCTACGAGTCGAAGGAGACCTGGGAGGCCATGGGCATCTCCCGGACCGGCACCACGCCGGAGATCGTCGACATGGCGAAGCTGTGGATGATGCCGGCCGAGGAAGCCGTGCAGCGCATGGCCCACGCGCTGGAATACACGCTCGACGACGTCGAGTTCTTCCTCGACTACGCCACCGCCTCCCGGACGGTCGATCTGGGTTACATGACCATAGAGAAGGACACGAACGCCGCCGTGGAAGTCGGCTGGAACGGCAGGCTGGGCGACGCCACCATCATCCAGATGAAGTTCCGCTGGTACCTGACCAAGGATCTGAACGAGGACTGGCAGTTCAGCGACGACCAGTACCGAGTGGTCATCGACGGTGAGCCGGGGATCGACACCCGGATCCGCTTCATCCCGCCCGACCACTGGGGCAACCACGAGTGGGACACCATGACAGCCCTGCCCGCGGTCAACGCCGCGTTCAACGTCAAGGCCGCCAGGCCCGGGATCCTGCACCTGGCCGACGTCGGCCTGCCTCGCGCGCCAGCCGGGCAATGGCACGCGGCTCGGGAGTGAGATCCGGCGAGACGGCGTGACGGATCATCGGGGCCGGGGGCGTGACAGAACACCCCCGGCCCGACGCGCCCTCCCCGTCCGCTACCGGATGCCGGCCGAGCCGAGACCGGCGACGAACGCCGAGACGTCTCGGCCCACGACCTGCGCGAAGCCGCGCCCGTTGTAGGCGCCGGCAGCCCAGTGCCGGGCGCCGGCCTCGACGATGGTCTGGGCGACCTGGGCGGCGTGCGCCAC
>NZ_JADWYU010000088.1:0-27896 GCF_016786325.1 Frankia nepalensis
CGTTTACCCCCTCCCACCCCCCCCCTCCGGCCGCGCGCGGGGCCCCCCGGGGGGGGGGGGGCGGGTCGGCCGTTTCACGGGCGGGCTGACCTGCTGGGCGCCAAGGGTCAGGCAGCGAGGCGGATGGGGAGAGACTTCAGGCCGTTGTTCAGGTTCGAGCGGACCCGCACGGGGGTGTCGGCGAGCTCGATCCGGCTGAAGGCGGCCAGCAGTTCCTCGAAGAAGATCTTTCCCTCGAGGCGGGCGAGGTGGGCGCCGAGGCAGAAGTGCTCGCCCTTACCGAACGACAGGTGCCGGTTGGGGGAGCGTCGGATGTCGAACCGGTCCGGGTCGTCGAACACCGACTCGTCCCGGTTGGCGGCCGTGAAGTAGGTGGCGAGCCGGTCACCCGCCCTGATCTGGACGCCGCCGACCACGGCGTCGGCGGTCGCGGTCCGGCGGAAGTAGTGCAGCGGGTTCGCCCAGCGCAGGATCTCCTCGACCGCGCCCGGGATCAGCGCCGGGTCCGCGCGCAGCGCGGCGAGCTGGTCCGGGTGGGTCAGCAGCGCGCGCAGGCCCGAGGAGAGCATCGTCTGGGTGGTGTCGTTGCCGGCGGTGACCAACTGGACGAAGAAGCTGCCGTAGTCGAGGTTCGACATCCGCCGACCGCCGAAGTCGCTGGTCAGCAGCAGACTGGTCAGGTCGTCGTCGAACGGTGCCGCGCCGGCCTCGCCGGGCGTCACCGCCACCCCGTCGGCGGCGGCCGTGTCATCGGCGCCAGGGGCAGCTGCGTCATCGACGGCTGGGGCGGCTGGGCCATCGGTGCCGGGCGCGGCCGCCCGCTCACCGGCGGCAGGCGCGGCCGCGCGGTCATCGGCGGCAGGCGCGGCCGCGCGGCGGCGCGCCGCGAACTCGGCCGCGTACAGGGCCATCTCGACCGTCGGCGGCAGCTTGCCCGCCTGGCCGCCGTCTCCGCCCGCCGCGGCATAGCTGTCGTCCTGACCGCGGTTGTTGGCCTCGGAGAGCCGGTGGACGTAGTCCCAGTCCTCCCGCGGCAGGCCCATCAGCTCGCCGACCACCCGGGTGGGCAACTGGCCGGCGACCTGGCCGACGAACTCCACCGGCTCACCGGCCCGGCCGCGCTCCGCCGCCTCCGCCATGATCGAACGGGACACCGCCCGGATCCGGTCCTCCAGCAGGGCGATCGCCCGGTGGGTGAACCGGTGCGCGAGCGGTCGCCGGTAGTCCCGGTGGCGCGGCGGGTCCATCGCCAGCAGCATGTCGCGCATCTGGGCGAGCCGGTCGGGCGGCAGGTCGTCGAGCACGACGCCGGCGCGCTCCGAGGAGAACAGCACGGGGTCGCACAGCACGGCGTCGACCTCGGCGTAGCCGAGCACCGCCCAGTAGCCGGGGGCGGCCGGGCCCGCCGGCACCGGCTGCCAGTGGACCGGAGCGGCCTGTCGCAGCGCGGCGAACGCCGCGTGCGGCGGGCCGGCGAGGTAGGTGTCCGGGTCGTAGAGGTCGACGGCCGCGCTGGTCGTGGTCATGCCGCCGCCTCAGCCAGCGAGGACGTTCGGGCGGCCGAGGCCCTGCGCCTCGCACAGGGCCACGTAGGCGGCCAGCGCCCCCGGGCCGTCGGTGACCGACTCGACCCGCCCGTCCGGGGCGAGGTTCAGGTTCACGCCGTACATCTGGAACCAGACCCGGGTGCCGTCCTCGACGCAGGTCAGGGTGTGCACCGAGCCCGCCGGCTCGTAGAGGAAGGAGCCGGCGCGGTTGACGTAGTCGTACTCCTTGTACTTCCAGGCTCCGGAGACCGTGTAGCCGAACACCGGGCCGGTGTGCCGGTGGGTCGCGACCTCGTAGCCGGCCTGGAAGATGTTCTCCACGATCCACAGGCCCTCGTCCGCCCGGACCTGGATGACCTTCAGCTTGTTCCCGCCGCCGATCTCGGCGAAGGGTAAGTCGTCGGCGCCGACATGAATCGCGGGTGGGACGCTCCGGTTGTCGAGTGTCGTCATGACCGCCGCCTTTCCAAGGTCGCGGGCGCGCGGGCGGGCGCCCGTCAAATACCGGACATTTTCGCGGCCCGGCCCGCCGGGCGCCACGGGCCAGGCGGGCAGCGGCCGGCGCCGGGCCGGGATCGGGCCGGCCGCGACCGCCTGGACCAGGCGTTTTGGCGCTTTTGCGGGTGCGTCTGCGGCGCGCCCGGGGGGCGCGGCGGACGCGCGGCGGACGCCCGGCGGGCCGGGGAGTCCTGCGGGGCGGCGCCCTGTCGCGGCGCCGACCAGCGGGAACCAGATTCCATGCGATTCTTGGAAATCGGCAGACGGTAGCATTCTGGCCGCACGGGAGAGAGACATTCCGGGCCGTCGCGTGGCAGGCGTCGGGCAGGACAGCATTGAGGTGAGGCGATGACGTCGTCCGAAGCGAGCGTCGGCAGCCGGGGTACCCCGCTCTCAGAGGGCGACCCGCGGACGCTGGGCGCGTACACACTGACGGCCAAGCTCGGCCAGGGCGGGATGGGGACCGTCTACCTGGGCCGCAACGAGCTCGGCCGGCTGGTGGCGATCAAGGTGGTCCGCGCCGACGTGGCCGACGACCCCCAGTTCCGCGAGCGGTTCTGGCAGGAGGCGGCCACGGCGCGCCGGGTCCCCAGGGTCTGCACCGCCGAGGTGCTCGACTTCGACGCGGAGGCCGCGCAGCCGTACCTGGTCACCGAGTTCATCGAGGGGCCGACGCTGCACTCGTTCGTCGCCAAGGGCGGCCCGCTGGCCGACGCGAACCTCGAGCAGCTCGCCGTCGGCGTCGCCGCCGCGCTGCGCGCGATCCACTCGGTCGGCATCGTGCACCGCGACCTCAAGCCGTCGAACGTGGTGCTGTCGCCCTTCGGGCCGCGCGTCATCGACTTCGGCATCGCCAAGGCCCTCGACTCGGTGAGCGGCCTGACCGGGGACCTCCAGCAGCTCGGCACCCCCGCCTTCATGTCCCCGGAGCAGATCACCGGCGGCCAGATCACCTCGAAGGCCGACATCTGGGCCTGGGGCGGCCTGGTGACCTTCGCGGCGACCGGTCACTACCCGTTCGGCAGCGGCAGCGCCCAGGTGCTGCTCTACCGGGCGCTCAACGAGGAGCCGCGCCTGGAGGGCGTCGACCCATCGCTGCACCCGGTCATCTGGGACTCGATGCGCAAGAGCCCCAATGACCGGCCCACCGCCGGCCAGCTGATGGATCGCCTTCTCGGCGACGACGCCGGCGACACCGGTAACCAGGCCGAGCAGGTCACGAACATCCTCGCGGACTGGCGGGTGCCCGCGCCGGCCCCCGGCTCGGTCCCCTCGACGATCGGCGGCCCCGGCCAGACCGCCCAGACCGAGTTCGCCACCCTGGCCTCCACCCGCCCGGGTTACGAGGGGGCCACCGAGGTCGCCACCAACCTCGCCACCCAGCACGCCAACGCCCCGGTCGTCCCAGCCGGCCCTCCGCCGGGCTACCAGCCCCAGCCGCCGGCCGGGCAGCCGGCGAAGAAGGGGCGCGGGAAGCTGCTGATCGGCGCGGCCGCCGTCGCGGTGGTCGCGGTCATCGCCGCCGTGGCGGTCGTCCTCTCCGGAGGCGATGACGACGGCGCGGGCGCCGGCGCGGACTCCGCCGCGACCGCGGGCGCCGTTCCGCGCGCGGCGCAGCCGCTTCCACCCGAAGGGGTCGTGTACGCGGTCAAGGGGGCCAGCGACGCGAACTACGACCTCGTGACCGCCCTCGTGCCGGACGGCGACGGCGTGTTCACCGACGAGAAGAAGATCGTCGCCAGCGCCGATGACGACTTCCTCCCGGTGATCACTCCGGACCGTCGGACCGTCATCTACACCACCCGCTCGGCGGACGGCGTCGACTGGAAGCTGATGGCGGTGGCCGCGGACGGCTCCGGCGAGCCGGTCCGGCTGCTCACCTCGGGGCCGGCGGCGAAGCTGACGGTCGCCCCGGACGCCAGGGCATCGATCTCGCCCGACGGGAAGCAGGTGGTGATCCGGTCCACGACTGACGCGTCCGGCCAGTCCAACACCGGCCTCTACATCGTCCCGCTGGACGGGTCCTCGGTCCTGCGGCTCCCCACCGCTCCCGCCGCGGCCGACCCGGCCTGGTCGCCGAACGGTGACCAGATCGCCTACTGGTCGACCGAGAAGGGCGGCACCCGCGGCTTCCTGGTGCTCCTTGAGCCACGGGCGGACGCCGAGCCGCAGCGGCTCTTCCCCAAGGACCAGTTCGAGGCGGCCGGTCACTTGGACGCCGACCCCGCCTGGTCGGCGGACGGCACCAGGCTCGCGTTCAGCCGGGCGGTCGGCGGCGACCCGAACCACGTCGAGATCTACGTGTGCAACATCGACACCCGCGAGGTCGTCGAGATCACCCAGGAGGACGGTGTCGACCAGGACCCGGCGTACGGGCCGAAGTCGATCGAGACCGGCACGAGGCTGATCTTCAGCGGTGAGCGCGGCGAGCCCGGCGACCGCCGGCTCTACGTCACCGACCCCACCGACGCCCGCAGCCCGGACCGCCTGCTCACCCCCAACTCCGGCTTCAACGGCCACGCCAGCTGGAACAGCACCCGCGGCTGACCAGGCCCGGCGACCCGACACCGACGGCCGGCCATCGTTCGTGCCAGCCGCCGTTCGTGCCGGCCGCCGTTCGTGCCCTCGTGGGCGGCGCGCGGATGGGGCGCGGTCAGCGCAGGCCGTAGCGGCGCATCATGAGCTTCTCCACCGTCCGGTTGGACAGCAGCCGGCGGGCCTGGAGGAGGTAGGGCTCGGTCCGGCCGACGGCGTGGATCGGGGCCGGGTCCTGGTCGCGGGCGATCGCGAGGATCACCGCGGCGACGTCGGCCGGGTCGCCGGCGCGGTCGTCGCCCTTGGCGGTCGCCTTCTCGACGGCGGCGAACCCGGCCGCGTAGGACGAGCCCTCGGCTGGCCGACGGATCCTGCGGTTCACCCGCACGCCGGTCTTGTAGTAGGCGGGCTCGACGAGGCACATCCGGATTCCCAGCGGCCCGAGCTCCTGGCGGGCGGCCAGGGTGAACCCGCGCAGCGCCGCCTTCGAGGCGACGTACGCCGACCGGTAGCCCACCGGGAACTCGGCGAGCAGCGACCCGACGTTGACGACATGCCCCCGGCCCCGGGCCCGCATCCCGGGCAGCAGGAGCTGGGTGAGGCGGACCGTGCCGACGACGTTCACCGCGAAGACGTGGGTGAGCGTCTCGGCGTCGGTCTCCTCGAAGGAGCCGGCCCAGCTCTCCCCGGCGTTGTTGACGAGCAGGTCCAGGGCGGGCCCGCCGCCCGCGCGGTCCGTGCCCGTGCCCCCGCCGGTGAGGTTCACCCCTGGGTCGCTGGCCGTCTCGCCGTCGTTGCCGGCCGTCTCGCCGTCGCCCAGGTGAGCGAGCGTCGCGGCCGCCGCGGCCTCGACGCTCGCCAGGTCACCCAGCTCGAGCGCGACGTAGTGCACCCCGTCGACCGGGTCGGTGATCTTCTCCGGGTCGCGGCACGTGCCGACGACCCGGTATCCGGCGCCCCGCAGCGCGACAGCGGTCGCCCGCCCGATTCCGCTCGACGCTCCGGTCACCAGCGCGCTCGGCGGACTCGCCGTCGTCATCGCGGGCGGCCCGTCAGCCGCGCAGGCGCTTGCGCAGCACGCGGTAGCCCAGGAACAGCAACACCAGGACGACCAGGATGATGACGACCCCGATGGTGACGTCGGAGCTGTCGCGGCCTTCGTCGGCGTCACCGGCCGCCGTCGCGGCCGAGGCGGCGCCCGCCGGCACCAGCGCGAGCGCGCAGGCCAGCGCCAGCACCCGCCAGGCGCGGCCCACCAGCCGTGTGCCCGTGCCGAGGGCCGGACTCGCGAGCCCCAGGGCCCGCTGGTCGTCCTGATTCCGGCGGCCTAGCCGCCCCTGCTCGGTCATCGCCGCTCCAGCGCGATCGTCATGCGTGCCCGCCGTCCCCGCCGTCACTGAACTGTCTCCCTGTACCCGACGCCCTGGGCACCTGACCCGTTGCCCATCAATCCACCGGCCGCCACCGGCCCGCGCTGGATTGAGCCGGATCGTAGCCGGTCACCCGGAAGCGGCCACTGCTGGCGGGTGCGACTCCTACGGCAGGAGACCGGGTTCGGTGCCGCTGGGGCTGGACCCGGACCGTGCCAGTCGTGTCCGACTTGTCTGATGGGTACGGTACTGTCTAAGTCGACAGCTACTGAGTAGACAGTGCGCGACCCGATATTGATCATCTAGGGGTTGGCTCGCTGTCCGAGGATTTCGGGGAGGTGCTTGTGACCCTGCTGGTCGCCGACGATCGGCGGACCGGCGCTGACTGCGCGGTCCTGATGTGCATACCGAAGTATGATCGGAGTATGGCTGGCACGACACGGATCACGGTGACGCTGCCGAGCGAGCAGGTCGCCGAGCTGCGGATGATCACGGACAACATCTCCGCCTACGTCGCCGAGGCCGTAGCTCGCCAGCTCCGCCATCGACGTCTGGTGGAGGAACTGGACCGGTACGAGCGTGAGCATGGTGCCTTCACGCAGGAGGAACTCGCGGAGGCCAGGGCCGCGCTGCTCGGCCTCTCTGATGGGCGGTCGACATGATGCCGGCTGTTGGGACGGTGGTGTTGGACAGCGGGGGCCTGTCCGCCTGGATCACTCGGGATCGCAAGGTGATGGCCAAGATTCAGGAGTCCATCAACCTGGGGGCCGACCTCGTCGTCAGCGCGAACTCGATCATGGAGGTCAGTCATGCGCGGGTGAGTGTCCCGCGTCTGAACTGGGTGCTCTCCCAGGTCGGTGTCGAGCCGGTGACCGAGGAGGTCGCCAAGGCGGCCGCGGCGCTACTGAAGGCCGCCGGTCTGCATGGCCACAAGCACGCCATCGACGCCACGGTCGCCGAGGTCGCGCTGCGGCGCGCTGGACCGGTCGTGATGCTCACCTCGGACGTCGATGACATGTCCAAGCTCTGCGGAGACCAGGTGCGGCTGGTCGCCGTCTGACCAACCGGCCGCCGCAGGGGCGCGCCGTCCCTGTCGGTATCCCCGTGAGTGGTAGCGACGCGGGGGTGGCGCGCCACCAGGCAGCCGGTGCGGCCTCGCGGCCTCAGGGGAAGAAGACGGGCCAGCCGAGGCTTGGAAAGCCGTAGCTGTACCACAGGCGATGGTCGGCGACTTTCAGGAACATCGCGAAGATTCCCCAGAGGGCAACGAGGAGCGCCGAGCTGGTTATGGCCAGATCCCAGGCCAGGTAGGCCGGTCGGGATCTGTCGCGCGCGATCAGCACGGCTATCTTTCCGCATACGGGCGCGAGCACCACCGCGGCGAGCAGAACGACCGCGCCATAGCCGATGCGGAGGTAGTGCGACGGGGTCGCGAGCACCTGAGTGGCGTTGGCGCGGTAGTAGATCTCGAGGGTCAGGTAGCAGGCGATGAACATTCCATACAGCCAGAAGGGGGCCGAGAGGAAGAACAGTCGGTCACCGGTGGCCCTCACGCGACTGTAGAGCGCCATGGCTGGGCGGAGCCGGCGCTGCCAACTGCTGGCCGGCCGCGCCCATGCGCTGGGATGAGGCCGGTAATAGGGCGCGTAGTGGGCTCGGGTGTCGGATGGGAAGTACGACCAGTAGCCCATACCGGGAGCGCCCGTCGGGACCCAGTGGAGACCCCTGTACCGATAGCCAGCGTGGTGGTTTCCGCGGCTGTACTCGTACTGGTTGTAGCCGTATCCCCAGCCGCCGCTGCTGTAGGTGGGCGCCGTCGCTTCCCTCGTTGTCGTCTGGCGTGGCCCGGAGTAAGGGCGGCCGTATGAGGCCCAGAGCCCGCCGGCCTCGCTCTCGGATGGTTCGGCGGTGTCCGCGGGGTCGTGCGCGGCTGTAGCGGAAAGGTCCTCGTCCGCGCCGAGGGATCCGATGTCGCGGCGCGCGCTGATTGCGTCGTACTCCTCGCGGTGCTTGGTGAGGATCAGATGAGCGGCGCTGAGTAGCTGCATGATTCGGGTGGCCGCGGAGTCGTGTCTGCCCGCCCGGTCAGGATGAAATTCCTGGGCCCGGCGCCGCCACGCCTTCTTGATCACCTGCGGTGACGCGTCCTCTGGGGCCCGCAGTACCTGGTAGGGGTTCAGCACGGTGTTCCGCGGGATGCCGAGTCGTCGGCATGCGTCCAGGAACTCCTGGCTGTCGTCGTCGGAGAGTTCGCGTAGCAGCCGGCTGAGCGTGTTCACGTGCCGATCCGTCGTGTGACGGATGCCCGGAGGCAGGTCCCCGCCCATCTGCTCCGGTCGGGGTTGCCGTCGATCTGGCGCGTCAGCCGGCCGGTGGCGAACGTCAGATCGCGCTCACCGGCGATGAAGAAGACAAGAGGGTCGAGCACGAACTCGTCGCCCCAGTAGTAGTGGTCGTCGCGAAGCACGGTCTGGCCGTTGGCGAACGGCTCCTGGAGCAGTTGTTGCGCCGTCCACGGGAGGTTCCCCAACATCGCGGCCGTGCGTGCATGTAGCACCGGACGGCTGTCGGACGCCGACGGCGGTCCTGTCCGCGGCGGCGCCGCCGTGCCCGCGCGGGAACGTCTGATCGCGCCGAGATCCGTCACCTCGTCGATGGGCACGCTCATCAGGGAGCCCGCGGCGAACTGGTAGAAGACGATCGAATAAGCCCTCCTCCCGTCGGCACGCTCGATCGGCAGTGCGAAGCATGCGCCGAGGTTCCCGAAGACGAAGGCCCGGATCCGCTGATCCATCCCGAAGTTGTCCGCCCACCAGGCAAGAACTGATGGTCCGGCGTATGCGCTGACCTTCTGGCGTACGGCTTCCGGCAGCATCCGCCAGCACGCGTCGCGGCCCAGCCCCGTCTGGAATTCGATCTCGCCGGGTGCACGCGGGGGCATCGGCGTGGATGTGGGCTGCCGCCGCGCTATCTGGCTGTTCCTGGCCGATTCGGGGAGCCGGTGCCTGGGAGACACGGAACTGTGATCGCCGGGATGGATCAGGTCAGACGTCATGTCGTCCTACCACGAGAGCGAAGCGTCAGGCCGGTTCATCGACGTAGCTGGTGCCGACCGAGCCGCGACGACGACGTGCTTGCGCCCAGGTCGGCAGACGAACTCCCAGAAGTATGACCTGATCGCGGCCCTCTCGGGCGCGCCGCGCGTCTTGAGCGGTCCGGTAGATAAGCACCCTACTGGCACAGCCGCAGGTCACCGTCCTGAGGCTCGTCCTCGCGGCGACGGCAACGCGGTTGCCCCCTCTGACCGGAGCTCGCTCGGCTCTTCGACGTCATCGGCGACCTCAACGAGCGATTTGGCCTCCGCCCGCGAACGTCCGACCAGATTCTCGTCTACCAGCAGATCGTCAGGCCGGTGAGTTTCGCCTGAAAGGTTGGTGGGCTCCCGGCGGCCATGGTTTCCGTCAGTACGCAGGCGGTAGGGTCGGCGGCGGATTTTCCGCGAGACTTCGGAGGACGTCGGTGCGACGGGGGCGCGGCTGCCTGAGGCCTGGCCCGCTGCCCTGCCGCCGAAGAGGGTGGTGGCAGTGAGCCATCCAGGGTATGGGTCGGATTCCACGGGGCTGACCGGTGGTTCGCCGGAGCAGTCGATCATCGCCCGTCCGGACGACTTCGCCCAGCGGGCCGACGTGTGGAGGGTCGGCGCCTCGTCCGGGGTGCGGCCGCTCGAGGCGGTGGATCCGTCCGCGATTGGCCGGTACCGGTTGGAGGGGGTGCTGGGCGAGGGCGGGTTCGGCCGGGTCTACCTGGGCCGCTCGCCTGAGGGCCGGTTGGTCGCGGTGAAGGTAGCCAAGGCGGAGCGGGCGGCGGATCCCGAGTTCCGGCGGCTGTTCAGCCGTGAGGCGCGGCTGGCGCGGCTGGTTCCGCAGTTCTGCACGGCGGTCGTGTTGGACTCGGGCGAGGACCGCGACCGGCCATATCTGGTCACCGAGTTCGTCGAGGGACCTTCGCTGCAGGAACAGGTCCGCCGGCACGGGCCGCTTGAACCGGCCCGGCTCGCTCGGGTCGCGGTCGCCGTAGCGAAGGCGCTCACGGCGATCCACCGGGTCGGGACGGTCCACCGGGATCTCAAGCCGGCCAATGTCCTGTTGTCGCCGGACGGGCCGCTGGTCATCGACTTTGGGATCGCGGTCGCCCTCGACAGCACCACCCAGCGGACCATGCGCCGTGCCGGCACGCCCGGGTTCATGGCACCCGAGCAGGCACGCGGGCAGGCTGTCGGCCCAGAGGCCGACATTTTCGCCTGGGGCGCGGTCGTCGCCTATGCCGCCACCGGCCGCCATCCCTACGGGGAGGGTACCCCCGAGGCTCTGATCTTCCGGGTCGTCCACGAGGAGCCTGACCTGACGGGTGTCCCGGACCCGTTGCGCGCCATCGTCGTCGTCGCGATGCGCCATGACCCGGCCGCGCGGCCCACCGCCACCGAACTGCATGACCGTCTCATGAGGGTCACCACGACCTACCAGCCCACTGACCGCGCCCTGCTTCAGGGGCCGGCCAGGACGCCGGCTCCGACCGTGCCGAGCAGCCACCAGTCCCGTGAGTCGGGTGGCCCCATGGCCAACGGGACGACGGCCCCCGTGGACCGTGGCGAAGGTGGCTACCCCGGGATCCCGCCCGCGCCGATCGATCCCGGCCACGAGCCGGACGGTCTGGGCCGTCGCTACCGGCCGTGGGCCGTCATGCGCCGACTGCCGGGCAATTCCGGCCGGTTCAAGCCGCGCTGGCGGATCGGCCTTGGACTGAGCGTCGCCATGGCCGTGGCGGCGGGGGTTCTGCTGGTCGGGCCTTGGCCCGCCGGAGATGGGACGTTGTCGCCGGAGAAGCGCCGATCGGCGGCGCATGAACTCGTCATGGCCGCTAGCCGAGCCGAGGAGCCAAAGCTGGCCTTTCGGCTGGCCTTGGCCGCGTACCGAACTGATCCCACCCACGAGACCTCACTGGACCTGCTCGCGGCCGCCGATCCGTCCGATCTCGGCGTCGCCACGCTCGCCACGCTCGCCTCCGGTGCCGACTCCCGCGCATCCCTGTTCAGCCCCGACGGTTCGCGGCTGGCTACCAACGGCGATGGTTCCATCGAACTGTGGGACACGTCTGCCCGAGGGGCGCTCGCCGTTCCCCTTGCCACCTTCAGCGGCGTCGACCAGGAACGGGTCTTCAGCCCTGATGGCTCGCTTCTTGTCACCGACGACTACGAGACCGACAAAGCGGTCAATACCGTCCGGCTGTGGGACACGTCGGCGCGTGGCAGGGTCCACACCCCGCTCGCCACCTTCGCCGACACCTCGTTCGAGGGCCTCAGCCCCGACGGCTCACTGCTCGTCACCAGCGACTACGACCCTGACCGCGGGGGCGACATCGTCCGGCTGTGGGACACGTCGGCGCGTGGCACGGTTCACACCCCGCTCGCCACCTACGTCTTCGAGTCACTCACTTCGGCGGTTGTGTTCAGCCCGGATGGGTCACTCCTCGCCGTCGGCTTCAGCGACCCCGACAGCGGACGAAACATGGTCCGGTTGTGGGACACGTCGGCCCGCGGTGAGGCCCCGGATCCGTTGGCGACCTTCGTCGACGGCTACTTCCTGGCCTTCAGCCCGGATGGCTCGCTCCTTGTCACCAGGACCAGCCCCTCCACCTCCCGAGGCCGCGCGCTCCAGCTGTGGGACACGTCCGCGCGGGGCGTGGTCAGCACCCCGCGGTCCACCTTCACCGGGTTCGACCAGGGTGGGGAATCGTCTATCTATGTGGTGTTCAGCCCGGATGGTGGCCTCCTGGCCTCCTACGGCCCCATGGGCAATGATTTCTCTATAACTTCCGTGCGGCTGTGGGAGACGTCGGCCCGTGGCACCGTCGAAACGCCGGCGGTGAAGTTCGCCATCGCCGACACGTTTCTCGGCCTACCAAAGTTCAGTCCGGACAGCAGGCTCCTCGTCACCGACAGCGAGGACGGTGCCGTTCGGTCGTGGGACACCTCCGCCCGTGGCGCCGTCGGCGTCCCGGTCAGCACCTTCACCGGCAACGCCCAGACCTCCCGCTACGAGATCAGCTTTGATGGGGCGTTCCTCAGCACCCTCGGCGCCGACGGAGCCACTCGCGTCTGGGACACGTCCGCCCGTGGCGTCGGTGGCATTCCCCTGATCACGCTCGCCGGTGCCCGTTTTGCGTTCAGCCCCAAGGAGGCGCTGCTCGCCACGGCCAAGGGGGGCACTATCTGGTTGTGGGACCTCGACGCCGGCCGCCTGGCTGAACGGTCCTGCGCCGACTCCACCAACTGGCTCAGCGAGCAGGAGTGGCTGCGGGCCGTCGAAGATGTGCCCTACCTGCCGCCCTGCGAACGCGAGGCCGGTTGACGCCAGCCGGAATTCAGGTGCTCCTGGCAGCGTACTCCCAGCGGGGCCGGATCTCACTCCATTGCCGCCGGGCGCGGTTTTCTGAATTCGGGGGTATTGAGCAATGAGGCGAACGCATGGCTGCCTGAAGTCAGCCGCGTTGGCGCACGGCTGGTGCCGGTTGCCATGCTAGGCCCGCTCCCTGGCGGGAGTTCCCCGGCGGGATCCGAGTCGACTCCCGGGCCGCCCCCCTCGGCCGGCGCCCTGTCCAAAGCGCGGCCGCTCGACGCGGCGGATCCGGTCGTGGTGGGGCAGTACCGGTTGGTGGGTGTGTTGGGTGAGGGTGGGTTTGGCCGGGTCTTTCTGGGGCGTTCTCCGGAGGACCGGCAGGTGGCGGTCAAGGTGGCGAAGACGGAGCGGGCGGCGGATCCGGAGTTCCGGCGGATGTTCCACCGGGAGGTGCGGCTGGCGCGGTTGGTTCCGCAGTTCTGTACGGCGGTGGTGCTGGATTCGGGTGAGGAGGGTGGCCGGCCGTATCTGGTCACCGAGTTCGTCGACGGTCCGACGCTGCGCGACCATATCCGCGATCATGGCCCGCTCACCTCGGCTCGGCTCACCCGGGTCGCGGTCGCGATCGCCAACGCGCTTGTCGCGATTCACGGGGTCGGGATGGTTCATCGGGATCTCAAGCCAGGCAATGTGCTGTTGTCGCCGGACGGGCCGCTGGTCATCGACTTCGGGATCGCGGCCGCCCTCGGCGGCACCGCCCGGTTCGCCGACCAGGTCACCCCCGGCTTTCTGGCCCCCGAACAGGTCGAATGGAACCAGCCTGTCGGCCCGCCCGCCGATGTCTTCGCCTGGGGCGCGGTCGTCGCGTACGCGGCTACCGGCCAGCACCCCTACGGCACGGGTGGTCCCGAGGCGTTCCTCTTCCGCGTCGTCCACGAGGAGCCCGACCTGACGGGGGTCCCGGACCCGCTGCGCGCCATCGTCGCCGACGCGATGCGCCGCGACCCGGCCGCGCGGCCCACCGCGGCCGCGCTCCACGATCGCCTCATCGAGGCCACGACGGCGCCGGCGGTGACCGGCCGGTCCGGAGATCCGGCAACACTCGACGCGGTCGTCCGGCCAGGACCGGTCAACTCCGGTGGGCCACCGGCCAAGGGGCGTGGGCGTCGGTGGGCCGTTCTCGCGCTGGTCGCCGCGGTCATCGGCGTGGCGGTGCTGGTTCCCCTGGCCGGATGGTGGCCGGCTGGAGACCGCACGCTGGCGACGGAGGAACGGCCGTCCGCCGCCCATCAACTTGTGGTGGCTGCCCGTCGCGCAGAGGACCCTGAACTAGCCTTTCGGCTGGCGCTGGCCGCGTATCGAACTGATCCCTCCCGCGAGGCCGCGCTGAGCCTGCTTGCCGCCGCTGACCGATCCGATCTGACGGCCGCGACCCTCACCAGTCGGACCGGCGCCATCGACACGTTCGGATTCAGCCCTGACGGCCAACTGCTCACTGCCGACAAGGACTCGACCGAACTGTGGGACACCTCGGTCCGGGGTGCTGCCGACACCTCACTCGCGACCTTCGCGGCCGGCACCTACTCCTGGACGTTCAGCCCTGACGGCTCGCGGCTCGTCACTACGGGACCGACGGGCGCGCTCAGGCTCTGGGACACGTCCCGGCGCGCCGCCGTCACCAACTCACTCGCCACCTTCGACGAGACCAACTTCGGCGGGTTCAGCCCCGACGGCGCGCTCCTCGCCACCGACGGAGACCGCTTCCCGGGAGAACGGGCTGTTCATCTGTGGGATATCTCCGTCGGCCCAGTGGCCACCGACCGCCCGCTGGCCACGGTCGCCGATTCGCGGTTCGGCGGATTCAGCCCCGACGGCTCAATGTTCGCCACCATCAAAGATGACACCGTCGAACTGTGGGACACGCCCGCGCGGGACGCCGATGCCTCACTCAGGCTGAGAGCTTCACTGGTCGGCGTCCCGGATCTCGTCGGTGGTGTTGTGTTCAGTCCTGACAGTTCGCTGATTGTCGCTCACATCAACGGCGAAGACACTGTCTGGGTCTGGAGCACGAGGGTCTCCGCTGGTGTGACCACCAGTCCGCTCACGAGCTTCACCAGCGGTCTTCCGATCTTCTATGACGCCGTGTTCAGCCCCGACAGCTCGCTCGTCGCCGTGATCAGTGGGCCCGGTCCGCAGTCGCTCGACCGTGCCGTCCGTCTGTGGGACCTACCTACTCGCGGCCGGACCGCCGGCCCTCATGCCAACCTCATCGGTCACGCCGAAGGAGTCGGCGGCGTGGTGTTCAGCCCCGATGGAACGCTGATCGCGACAGCCGGCGAGGATGACGTCGTCATGCTGTGGGACCCGGCCACCCGGGACACCAACGACTCCCCCCTGGCCACGTTCACCGGGCACCCCGGTGGGTTCACGGACTTGGCGTTCAGCTCCGATGGCGCCCTCCTGGCCACCGCGGGCGCGGATGGCGCGATCCGGCTGTGGGACACGTCCGCGCAGGGCACGCAGAGTGTCCCCCTGGTGGCCCTGCCCGGCCGGGCGTCGGAGGACGCCGCCGTGCTGCCGACCTCCGACGGCCTGCTGACCGCCACCGCCGCTGACAACGGCGCCGTCGTGCTGTGGGATCTCGACCCCGCCCGCCTGGCCGAACGGTCCTGCGGCGATCCCATCCGGTGGCTCGACGAGCGGGAATGGCGAGAGGCCGTCAGGGACCTGCCCTACCAGCCTCCCTGCGGCTCGTCATGAGCTGAGCCCGTGGTGTCGTTCGGCCTGGTTCCGCTCGGCACCGCCGGTGAACCGTCCGCGCGGCCGCCCGCCGCGGGCCCGGACAGACCAGTTGGCCGGCGAGGCCGCCGGACCGGCCCCGGCATGGAAGGGGTCAGGCGCCGAGCAGGGCGTCGAGGTCGGGGCGGATCTCCTCGGGCAGGACGGTCGGCTCGTAACGGCGGACGACCGTGCCGTCCTTGTCGACGAGGAACTTGGTGAAGTTCCACTTGACCTCGTCGGTGCCGAGCGCCTCGGGCCGGCTCGTCTTGATCCAGTCGTACAGGGGCGAGCCGGGGCCGAAGTCACCGACTGCCTGGGCGCGCAGGTAGGCGAACAGGGGGTGCGCCTCCGGGCCGTTGACGTCGACCTTGCTGAACAGCGGGAAGCTCACGTTGTACGACGTGGAGCAGAACTGGGCGATCTCGTCGTTGGTCCCGGGCTCCTGGCCGGCGAACTGGTTGCAGGGGAAGCCGAGGATCTCCAGACCGCGGCCGTGCAGGTCGCCGTAGAGCGCCTGGAGGCCCTCGTACTGCGGCGTCAGGCCGCACTTGCTGGCGACGTTGACGATCAACAGCGGTCGGCCGGCGTACTCCTTGAGGGAGCGCTCGTTGCCGTCGATGTCCGTAGCGGTGAAGTCGTGGACCGTCACTGATCTCTCCTGACGACCGGCGCCACGGGTCGATGCCGCCGGATGTCGCCCGCTGGTGGATTTATGCGACCCGGATCGTGACGTTAATCGGGTCGAGGTATTTATGCAACTGACCCCGTGACGGATATGCTGACGACCATGGAACCCGCCGCCGCCCGGCCCCGCGGGCGGCCGCGCGACCCGGCGCTGGACGACCGGGTGCTCGCGGCGGCGGTCGCCGAGCTCGCCGAGCGCGGCGTGGCCGAGTTCAGCCTCACCTCGGTCGCGGCCCGGGCCAGGGCCGCCAAGCGCAGCATCTACGCCCGGTGGCCCACCCGCGAGGACCTGATGCTGGCGGGGATGTCGACGCTGGCCGCCGGGCTGGTACCACCGCGCACGGGCTCGCTCGAACAGGACATGGACATCCTGCTCGACCGCGTCGCCGCGGTGTTCACCGAGCCTCGCCTGACGCTGCTCCAGCGCTGCGTCGCCGAGATCAGCCAGTACCCCGACCTGTACGCGGCCTTCAAGCGGGACTCGGTCGACCGGTGCCTGGCGGCGGTGGAGGACGCGGTCCACGACGCGGTGGCCCGCGGCGAGATCAGGGCCGACATCGACCGTGCCACCGTCGCCGAGGCGCTCGTCGGCATCGCGATGCTGCGCGGGGCCTTCGCCCAGCCCACCGGGTCCCCGATCCTGACCAGCCGCCAGCGGACCGAGGTGATCCGGATGTTCCTGGACGGCCTACGCCCGCGCCCGTGACCAGCCGCGCCGGCAGGCCGCCGCGCGCCTTCGGCCTTCCGGCGCCCGCCCGCCGAGGCCGGTCCGCCGAGGCCGGTCCGTCGCCCCGTGCCTACGTGCCCCGTGCCTACGTGCCCCGTGCCTACGTCGCCCCGTGCCTCCGTCGGCCGTATGCGTCCCGTCAGACGTGACGGGGAGTTCTGTCAGTCGTCAGGGGGCCGACGGGCGCGGTTTCGTGCCCCTGATGTCGGACGGGATGTCGGGATGCCTCGATGCCCGGCCGCTGACAGGCGCGGGGACGCGGACGGGCGGGGGGTTGGGCTGAGCGACATCTCTACGGGTGGGTCGCGGGTGCCGCCGGGAAGGTGATGCGCAGGTCGAGGCCGCCGTCCTCCAGCGGGAGGGCGGTGATGCGCCCGTGGTGGGTGTCGGAGATGGCCCGGACGATCGCCAGGCCGAGGCCGAAGCCGCGGCGCTGGTCCTCGCCGGGTGTCCGAACCCTGGCCGCCTGGTCGGACCGGCCGCGCCGGAACGGCTCGAACAGCCCGTCGACGTCGAGGGCGAGCAGCCGCTGGCCACTGTTCGCGATGGCGAGATGTGCCTGGGCGCCGGCGGTGCCAGGAGGACTGGCGGTGCCGGCCGTGCCGGTGGCGATCCTGATCCAGCCGCCTGGCACGTTGTGGTTGATCGCGTTCTCGACGAGGTTGCGGACGAGCTGGTGGAGCAGGACGGGATCGCCGAGCATCGGGGCGGCGGCCAGCTCGGTGCCGACCCGCGGGCCGGCCGGAGCGCCGACAGGCGCCTGGGCGAGGACGTCGGCCACCACGTCGGCGAGGTCGACGGGCACGGGTTCGACGAGCTCGTTGCCCCCGTCGGCCAGGGTCAGGAGCCGGTCGACGAGGTCGGCGTTGCGGGTGTTGACGGCCAGCAGGCGCTCGGCGAGACGGACGGTGTCGGGGTGAGCGCCCGGCCGGGTCGCCTCGAGCTCGATCACGGCCCGTTCCAGGGCGAGCGGGGTGCGCAGCTCATGGGAGGCGCTCGCGACGAACCGACGCTGGCCGTCGAAGGCGCGGTCGAGGCTTTCGAGCATGGCGTCGAACGCGTCCGCGAGCCGTTTGATGTCGTCGCCGCGGCCGGTCAGCGCGATTCGCCGGCTGAGATCGCGGTGCGGGCCGGCGGACCGGGAGATCTGCTCGGCGGTGGTGGTGATCGCGCGCAGGGGGCGCAGGCCGCGTCCGGCGACGATCCAGCCCGTGCCCGCGGTGGCCAGGCCGATGACAAGAATGATGCCGCTGCCCTGCACGAGCAGGGTGTCGAGCGCGGTGCTTCGAATGTCCTGCTCGTTGGCCCGGATCTGCTCGACGAGCTCGTCGAGACTGATCCGACTGCCATCCCGCATGGTGATCGTCGTTTCCCCCGACTGCTCGGCCTGCTGGCGAAGCGCGGCCACGCGGGAGTCGGAGTCGCCTGTCAGCTCGGCGTCGAGCCGGGCCTGGACGACGAGGTAGAGCAGCGTCAGGATGACCGCCCCGGCGACGACGGACAGTACCCCGTAGAGGACGGTGAGACGGGCCCGCAGGCTCAGGCGGCTCACGAGAGGCGGTATCCCGCCGCGGGGAGCGTTTCGATCATCTGGGGTGTGCCGAGCTTGCGGCGCAACTTCATCACGGTCACGCGGACGGTGTTGGTGAAGGGGTCGATGTTCTCATCCCAGACCTTCTCCAGTAGCTGCTCGGCGGACAGGACGCCGCCGTCGGCGCGGAGCAGCTCGACGAGGACCGCGTACTCCTTGTTCGTGAGGGCGACGGGGCGACCGTCGCGGGTGACGGCCCGGCTGGCCTGATCCACGCGCAGACCGGCGCGTTCGAGAACCGGGACGGCCGCCGGCGCGGTGCGGCGGGCGAGCGCGTGCACGCGGGCGGACAGTTCGGCCAGCGCGAACGGCTTCACCAGGTAGTCGTCGGCGCCGATCGCGAGCCCCTCGACCCGGGCGCGGACCGCCGAGGCGGCGGTGAGCATCAGGACCCGCGTCGGCCGGCGGCCGGCCACGATCGCGCGGCAGACGTCGTCGCCGTGCACGACCGGCAGGTCCCGGTCCAGGACCACGACGTCGTAGTCGTGGACGGCGTACTTCTCCAGCGCCTCGCCGCCGTCGTAGGCCACGTCGACCGCGAACGACTCCCGCGCCAGCGCCTCGCGCAGCGCGTCCGCGAGCTGCGGCTCGTCCTCCACGACCAGCACCCGAACCACGAGCTTCCTACCCCCAGTCCCCGGTCGCCGCTTCCCGTGCAGCGTGGCGCGGCCGGCATAACCAGCGGATAACCACCGCCGCCGGCCGTTACGGCCTGGTTATCCGCGGTGCCGTCGACTGGGCCCGTGCTCGGGCGCCGCCCGACTGGCGAGGGAGGAACCAGATGAAGCGAGCCAGAGGGCCGCTGACGGTCGTGGCCGCCGGCCTGGGCGTCGTGGCCGTGCTGCTGGCCGGGTGTGGTTCCGGGGGCGACGCCGCCGCCGCGCCCGGCGCCGGTGTGCTCGCCACCGCGACGACGTCACCAGCGCTGACGTACGCCGAGTGTATGCGTGACCACGGGGTCGACATGGCGGATCCGGACCCGTCCACCGGCGTTCCGCAGTTCGGCGCCGGTGTCGACCCGGCCGAGCCGGCCGTCCAGCAGGCGCTGGCCGCCTGCCAGGACCTGCTGCCCGCGGGCATCAGGGAGGAGCCGACCGAGGCGGACCTCGACGTCTACGTCTCCTTCGCGCAGTGCATGCGTGCCAACGGTCTGCCGGGCTTCCCCGACCCCCAGCCCGGCGCGGCCGGCGGCCTGTTCGCCGGCGCGGATGTCGACCGCGACGATCCGGCGTTCCAGCAGGCGGCCCAGCGATGCCAGGGCATCCTCGACGGGGCCGGCGCGTGACCATGGCCGCGACCAGGGCGAACGAGACGGGGGAGGCGAATGAGACCAATGAGACGAAGGGGGTGCCGGGGGCGACCGGGACGGGAACGGCGCGGGAGCCGAACGAGACGACGGAGACAAACGAGCCGAACGAAGCCACCAAGACGACGGAGACGAAGGAGACGGACGACACGGGAGAGGCGGGAGAGACGGACGAGGCAGGGGAGTCGAACGAGGCGGGGGAGTGGCCCGCGGCCGTCCAGCCGGCGGTGACCGGGCAGGCCGCGGGCAGCCGGCGGACGTCCGCCTGGGCCGCCGCGCGGGCATTGGTCGCCCGACTGGTGACCCCGGCGCGGCGCCTGCCTCGCCGGCAGCTGCTCGTCCTCGCGGGGGCGGGAGCCGTCGCGTTGGTCGTGGCCGCTGCGGTCGGGTTCGGCGGCGGCTCGCCCGCGCCGCCGGACGGCCCGGTTCCCGTGGCGACCGCGACGGTCGAACGCGGCACCCTCACCCAGACCCAGCAGGTCGGCGGCCTGATCTCCTACGGAGAACCCGTCGGGCTCGTCGCCTGGCAGCAGTCCGGAGTGGTCACCTGGATCGCCGCGCCGGGCACGATCGTGAAGATCGGCCAGCCCGTCTACGCCGTCGACGGCCGGCCGGTCATCCTCCTGCGCGGCACCGCGACGCCGTACCGGACGCTCGCCCCGGGCGTGGTGGGACGCGATGTGCGGGAGCTGGAAGGCAGCCTCGGGGAGCTCGGCTACTCCGGACCGACCGTCGACGACACCTTCGACGCCGCCACCGCCTCGGCCGTGGCGGCGTGGCAGGCCGCAAGCGGGCTGCCCGTCACGGGGACCGTCCCGCCAGACCAGATCTTCGTCCACGACGGCGACCTGCGGGTCGCGCTCCAGGCCCTCCCGGTCGGGAGCCGGCTAAGCGCGCAGTCCAACCAGCAGGTCATCACGTACAGCGGCACGACCCAGGTGGCGTCGATCCCCCTGGACGTGTCGCTGCAGCATCTCGTCCACGCCGGTGACCCGGCGACCGTCACCCTGCCGACCGGTCAACGCCTCGACGGCACGGTCAGCGACGTCGGCACCGTCGCGCAGACCATCGAGGAGCAGAACAAGACCTTCGTCACCGTGATCGTGTCCTTTGACGACGCCTCCGCGCTCGCCGGCGGCTTCGACTCCTCACCCGTGACGCTGACGATCGTCACGGGCCAACGGGAAGACGTGCTGACCGTGCCCATCACCGCCCTCATGGCGAACCCGGACGGCGGGTACGCGGTCCAGACGGTCAAGGACGGGCGGTCGACGTTCGTACCGGTCACCGCCGGCCTGTTCGCGAACGGCAGGGTCGAGATCAGCGGCGCGGGCGTCGCCGAGGGCGTCACCGTACGGGTCGCCCGGTGAGCCGGACTTCCCGGCTCGGCACCGCCGCCGCGCCGGAGCCGTCGAACTCGACGAAAACGCCGGCCGCCGCGGCACCCGTCGTCGTCCTCGACCGGGTGTCCAGGCGCTTCGGCCCAGTCAGCGCCCTGGTGGACGTCAGCCTGCGGATCGACCACGGCGAGCTCGTCGGAATCCTGGGGCCGTCCGGGTCGGGCAAGTCGACGATGCTCCACCTGCTCGGCACCCTCGACGAGCCGACCACGGGAACCGTCACCGTCGACGGCCATCTGGTCCACACGCTGAGCGACGATCAGCGCTCGGCCTTGCGCGCGCGGCGCATCGGCTTCGTCTTCCAGCAGTTCCACCTCGCCCCCGGCGTGTCGGCGCTGGAGAACGTGGCCGACGGGCTGCTGTACGCCGGCGTGCGCCGCCCGGAGCGGCTCGAACGCGCGCGCGCCACGCTCGCCCGTGTCGGTCTCGGCCACCGGGTCGGCCACCGGCCACACGAACTGTCCGGCGGCGAACGCCAGCGCGTCGCGATCGCCCGCGCGGTCGCCGGCGAACCGGCTCTGCTGCTGGCCGACGAACCCACCGGCAACCTCGACTCCGCGGCCGGGGCCGAGGTGATGGCCCTGCTGGGACAGCTCCACGCCACCGGAACCACGATCGTGATCATCACGCACGACCGCGACGTCGCCGCCGTCCTGCCGCGACGCGTCGAGATGCGCGACGGCCGCAAGGTCGGCGACAGCGCCGACGTCCGAATGCCTCAGGGAGCCCGCGCATGACCACCACCCGATCCGCGACGGACGCCGCGCCCGGCGCCGGCCGGGCGCTTCGCCCGGTCCGGCTCTCGGCCCGCGACCTCGTCCGCGTCGGCGCCGCCGGGCCGCGGGCGCGGCCGACACGCGTCGCGCTGTCCGCCCTGGGCATCGCGATCGGCATCGCGGCCATGATCTCGGTCGTCGGCGTCTCCTCCTCCAGCCGGGAGGACTTCCACCGCCAGATGGCGGCGCTCGGCACCAACCTGCTCACCGTCAGCCCGGGCCAGAACCTCTTCGGCGACCAGGCACACCTGCCGGCCGAAGCGGTCACGATGATCGACGCGATCGGCGACGTCGAGTCGGTCAGCGCGACGGGCCTGGTGCCGGACGCCCGGGTCTACCGCAACGACCGGATCCCGGCGGCGGCATCGGGCGGCATCGCCGTGCTGGCGACCGGGCTGGGCCTGCCCGGCACCGTCGGCGCCGACGTCGTCGCCGGTGCCTACCTCGACGCGGCGACGCAGGGCTATCCCGCGGTGGTCCTCGGATCGGCGGCCGCGGCCCACCTGGGTGTCGACTCGTCCGGGCCCGAGCAGCAGGTCTACCTCGGCGGCCAGTGGTTCACCGTCGTCGGCATCCTCGCCCCCGTCGGCCTCGCGCCCGAGCTCGACCGCGCAGCCCTCGTCGGCTGGCCCGCCGCCGCCGATCTCCTCGGCTTCGACAGCTACCCGACGACGGTGTACACCCGCGCGCATCCCGACCGCGTCGAGCAGACCCAGGCGCTGCTCGCGCGCACGGCCAACCCCGCGGCGCCGGGCGAGGTCGACGTCTCCCGCCCCTCCGACGCGCTCGCCGCGCAGCACGCGGCCGACTCGACCCTGGGCGCGCTCCTGCTCGGGCTGGGCTCGGTCGCGCTGCTCGTCGGCGGCATCGGCGTCGCCAACACGATGGTCATCTCCGTGCTCGAAAGACGAGGAGAGGTGGGCCTTCGCCGCGCTCTCGGGGCCACCCGGGGCGACATTCGCGACCAGTTCCTGGCCGAGGCGCTGCTGCTGTCCACCCTCGGCGGCCTCGGCGGGCTTGTCGGCGGCATCGGCGTCACCGCCTGCTACTGCGTCGTCCAGGGCTGGCCCACCGTCGTCCCGTCCTGGGCGATGCTGCTCGCGCTCGGCGCCACTGTCCTCATCGGCGCGGTCGCCGGGCTCTACCCGGCGACCCGCGCCTCCCGCCTGACACCCACCGAGGCACTCACCGCGCCGTGACCCCGCGCGGACCGCCGCGGGCCATGACTGCCCCTCCTGCCCCGCCGGGGGCCGACGCGTGCCCGTGGACGCCGACCGGCGCGGTCACGTCCCCGGCCGGAGCGCGGAAGCGAGGCCGGCGTCGAAGGCCGCGACGATGGCGCCGGCCCGGTCGCGCACCTCGAGCTTGAGGAAGATGCTGCCGACGTGCGCCTTGACGGTGCGCTCGCTGACCCGCAGCGCGGTGGCGATCTCCTGGTTGGTGGCGCCCCGCGCCATGGCGCCCAGGACCTGGCGTTCCCGGTCGGACAGCCGCTGGATGCGGCGTCGCAGGGCCGGGTCGCCGCGCGGCGCCGCTCGCAGGGCGGCCAGCAGCCGCCCGCTCGCCGACGGGTCGAGCCAGGTGCCGCCGGCCGCCACCAGCCGGATCGCGGCGATGATGTCGTCGGCTGGGCGGTCCTTCAGGATGAAGCCGGCGGCGCCGGCCGCGATGACGCCCCACAGGGCGTCGTCGTCGCTGAAGGTGGTGAGCACCAGCACGGGTGGATAGCCGCCCTGGCGCGCGAGGGCCCGCATCGCGTCGATCCCGTCCATACGCGCCATCCGGATGTCGAGCAGCACGATGTCGGGACGCAGCGAGCGCACCGCGGCCACCACCTCGTCCCCGTCGGACCGTTCCCCGACGATCTCGATCGGCGGCTCGTCCCCGCTCTCGCCTTCGGCCTCGCCGCTGAGCACCAGCGCGAGGCCGGCGCGGATCAGCTCCTGGTCGTCGACGAGCAGCACCCGGATGCCGGGTGCTGGCGCGGGATTCGCCGAGTTCGCGCCCGTGGCCATCGCACCGTCCCTCCCGTGACCGCTCCTCCCCGTCACCGTCCCCATTCGTCTCACCCCGGCGCCCGCCGGCGGGATCGCGACCCCGGCACCGAGGACGCTGGAACCGGTGGCGCCAGTGGCGCCAGTGGAGCCGGTGGCGCCAGCGGAGCCGGCGGCGAGGACCGCGCCGACGCCGCACCGATCGGGATGGCCGCCGTCAGCACCCACGAGCCGTCACCGGGGCCCGCGCTGAAGGTGCCGCCAAGGGCGTGCACCCGCTCGGCGACCCCGGCGAGGCCCATGCCGGACCGGTGGTCGGCGCCGGCGGGCGGCGCGGTCCTGGCGCCCGCCGACGGAAGATCGTTGCGGACACGGACGTGGGCGCACCCGGCGTCGATCCGCACGTGGACCTGGGTCGGCGTCGCGCCGGCGTGGTGCAGCACGTTCGCGAGCGCTTCGCGCACGGTCCGGAAGAGCACCGAGCCGGCGGCCGGGTCGAGGCCGCGGAGGTCACCCTCGAGCTCGAAGCCGACCGGGAGCCCGCTTCGGCGGTACCCGGCCACCAGGTCGCCGACGTCCTGCGCCACCGGCAGCGGTCCCGACCGGAAGGCGACGGAGCCCTGCTCGTCGCGGAGCAGGCCGACGACCTGGCGGATGCCCGCCAGGCTCTCCCGCCCGACGGTCTCCGCGCGGGCGAGCGCCTCGTCCGCGCGCTCGGGTGCCCGCCGCATGGCCCGGCGCGCCCCGGTGATGTTCAGCAGTGCCACCGCGAGGGAGTGCGCCACCAGGTCGTGGACGTCCTGCGCGAGCCGCCGCCGCTCGTCGGCGGCCGCGGCGGCGACCAGCCGGCCCTGCGCGTCGGTCAGCTCGTCGGCCATCTCCCGTGTCCGCCGCAGGATGAAGCCGGTCGCCGCGCCATACCCGAGCGCCGCCGCCCAGAACAGCGAGCCGTCCGAGACATAGCCGGCGTCGCTCCCGGCGACCGCGTCGATCACGTCCAGGTGGTGTCGCAGGAAGGTCATCGCGACGCCCAGCGCCAGCACGGTGGCGTTGAGGAATACGGAGGCCGAGCGCAGCGCCACCCAGGTCGCCGTGGTCACGGCGATCAGCAGGACCAGCTTGGGCGCCCGCAGGCCCACCAGCGCGCCGACCAGGGCCAGGTTCCAGACGGCCCCGGGCAGCGCCGGCACCCGCGCGCCGAAGAGTTCCAGCGCGGCCGGTACCAGCGTGAGCCCGACCAGGGCGAGCAGCCACGGGTCGTAGCCGACCGTGACCATCACGAGCGCGCCGGCCACCGCGGTCATGCCATGGACGACCAGGTCGGCGGATCGCGCCATCCGGTCGGTCGGGGACCGGCCCGGGCCGGCGCCTCCGCCGCTCCCGCGCCGGAAGGCGGCCCGGGCCCGGTACCGCGTCGCCGCTGCGGTGACGACGCGGTACCGGGCGCGGCCGATCCGGGCCCAGGCCCGGGCCCTGACGGCGCCTCTGGGTTCTTCCGGTGCCGCGGCGGTGAGCGCGCCGGTCTCGCCCGCGGACGTCGCGGTCTCAGTCATCTCGGATCAACGGTACGGCGGATCAGCGACGGCCGCGTCGTACCACGGTCCAGTCCTCGCCCCGACCGCGGTCCCTGCCCGGGCTGGCCGGGATGCCGGGCGGCGATGTCCGCGGGCCCGATGCCACCGGCTCCGGGAGCTGGCGTACTCGCGTCAACCGGATCGCGCATCACGGACGAGGTGACCATGACGACCATTCCGCCGCTCGCCGCGTTCCCGCCTGGCGTTCCCGCCCGGCCGCCCGACGCCGCCGGTCCCGGCGGTCCCTGCGGTCCCGGTGGGCCCGGCGGCGGATCGACCACGGGTGGGGGGCTGGCCGCGTGGCTGGTCGGGCACCGCCGGCTGGTCGCGCTGGCGGTCCTTGCCGGACTCGCCCTGCTGACCCTGCTGCGCGCCGTCGCCGGCGGCTCGCTGGCCCCCGGCTCGGAAACTCCACGCGACGCGGAGTCGGCGCGCGCCGCGGCCATCCTCGCGCAACGGTTCGACGTCGTCCCCGCCGGCCTGGTGCTGATCGTCGGCGCGGGCGGCGACCGCCCGGCTGAGGACCGCCCGGCTGACGGCCGCTCCGCCGACGGCCCGGGCGCGCCCGGCGCCGACCCCGCCGACCCCGCCGACCCCGCCGACCCCGGCCGCCTCCCGGCCCGGGTGGACGACACCGCCGTCGCCCAGGCGGCGGCCGGGCTGCGTGACCGGCTCGCCGGCATGCCCGGCGTCAGGTCGGTCATGTCCTACTGGGACACCGGCGCCGAGACGTTGCGTTCCGCGGACGGGCGCTACGGCCTCGTGCTCGCGAGCCTCGCCGGTGACGACGCGGAGCGCATGAAGCTCGCCGAACGGCTCGCGGACCGGTTCCGCTCGGGGAGCGCGCGCGAGCCGGCCGGTGGGACGAGCGCGTTGACGGTCGGCGTGACGGGCACGGACGTGATCGCCGCCGAGGCCGCCGAGCGCAGCGAGTCCGATCTCGTCCGCGCCGAGCTGTTCGCGTTTCCGGTGCTGCTAGCGCTGCTCGTCCTCTACCTGCGCCGGGCCCGGCTCGCGCTGGTGCCGGTGGCCGCCGGCGCGGTCGCCGTGTTCGCCGGGATCAACGTCGTCGGCCTGCTGGCCGCCGTGACGAACATGTCGACCTTCAGCACGAACATCACCGTCGGCCTGGGCCTCGGGCTGTCGATCGACTACGCGCTGCTGCTCATCGCCCGCTACCGAGAGGAGGCCGCTCGCGGGGGCACGGTGGACGAGGCGCTCGTCCGCGCGGTCCAAGCCGCCGGGAGGACCGTCGCGTTCTCCGCGGCCACGGTCACCATCGCGCTGATCGGCCTGGCGATCTTCCCGCTTCCGGCCCTGCGCTCGATGGCGTACGCCGGCATGGCGGCGACGGCGCTGGCCGGGCTGTCAGCCGTGCTGGTGGTGCCGCTCCTGCTGGCGCTGCTGGGCGACCGGGTCCACGCCCGCGCCCGCCGCCGCGGCGGACCGGCCGCCGGCGCCCAGGCGGCCGGCGCCGAGGGCGGTTTCTGGTACCGGACGGCGATCGTGGTCATGCGCCGGCCGTGGGTGGTCGTCGCCCCGACGGTCGCCCTGCTGGTGATGGCGGCCTTCCCGGTCGCGCACCTCTCGCTCGGCGTCAACGACGACCGCAACCTGCCGGCGGCCAGCGAGGCCCGGGCCGCCGCCGAGATCCTGCGCGCGGAGTTCGACGGCCGGGAGGCCAGCCCGCTGCGGGTCGTCGGCACCGGCGTCGCCCAGGCCCAGGGCGGCGGCCCCGCCGGCGGCGGCGTGGTCGCCGGCTACGCGGCGGCGCTGTCCCGGGTGGACGGGGTGGCGCGGGTGGACGCGCCGGACGGCAGCTACCTCGACGGCCGGAGAGTCGCGAACGCCGCGCGGGCGGGAGCGGGCAGCCGGATGGCCGGTGACGCGGTGCACCTGACGGTGGTCCCCGCGGTCGAGCCGATCTCCGCCGCGGGAACCCGGCTGGTGCGCGACGTGCGCGCGGTCCCGGCGCCGTTCCAGACGCTGGTCGGCGGCCAGGCCGCGCAGCGCGTGGACACCATCGACGCCCTCGCCGCGCGCGCCCCGGTGGCGGGCGCGGTGATCGTGTTCGTCACCTTCGTCGCGCTGTTCCTCCTGCTCGGGTCGGTGGTCGTGCCGCTGCTCGCGCTGGCGCTGAACGCGCTCGCGATGGGAGCGACCTTCGGCCCGCTCGTCTGGATCTTCCAGGACGGCCACCTGTCGGGCCTGTTCGGCTTCACCGCCACCGGCAGCCTGCCGGCCGGGATCCCGGTCCTGGTCTTCTGCGTGGCCTTCGGCGTGTCCATGGACTACGGCGTCTTCCTGCTCTCCCGGGTCAGGGAGGAGCACGCCCGTGGCCGCGACCCGGTTGGCTCGGTGGCCGTGGCGCTCGGGCACACCGGCCGGATAGTGACCTTCGCGGCCGCGCTGCTCGCCGTCGTCTTCGTCGGCTTCGTCGCCTCCTCCGTGACGTCGTTGAAGCTGCTCGGCCTGGGTCTCACGATCGCGGTCCTGCTCGACGCCTGCGTCCTGCGGGGCCTGTTGATGCCCGGAATGCTGCGGATCGTGGCCCCTGTCGCCTGGTGGGCACCGGCTCCACTGCGGCGCCTGCATTCCCGGCTGGGTCTCGCCGAGCACGCGGCCGCTCCTCCCTCCCCGCCTGCCGCCCCGCCCCCCGCCCCCCCCTAAGCCCCCCGCCAGGCCCCCGCGGCGCCCGGGCCCGGGGTGGTTTACACA
>NZ_JADWYU010000088.1:27906-60308 GCF_016786325.1 Frankia nepalensis
CGCCGGCCCGCCGGCCCCTCGGGGGGCCTCCGCCCGCCGCCGGCGGGCCGGGCGGCGCGGCGGGGAGCCCGGCATGCGAGTAGGCCGAACGTCCACCCGTCGGGAGGACGTCGTCACGCTGGGAGCCTTCACCTTCGTGCTCCTCCCGCTGGCGGTGCTCGTCACACTGGTCGCGTGCGTGGCCACCGGGGCCGCCATGGGCGCGGGCGCGTTCGGGGACCGGATCCTGGCGCGCGCGGCACCCGGCGCCGCCGCGCCGGCGGACCCGCGGGTCGTCCTCTGGGGCGACTCGCTGGCATGGGAGTCGCGGGGGGCGTTCCAGGAGACGGCCCAGGCGGCCGGCGCCCAGGTCAGGACCCGCACCTTCGGCGGCACGGCGCCCTGCGACTGGCTGGCGGACATCCCGATCCAGATCCGCGAGTGGCGGCCTACCGACGCGGTGCTGTCCTTCTCGGGGAACGCGCTGTCGGCGTGCATGCGTGGCCGCGACGTCGTCGACGCGTACCGGGCCGACGGCGAGGCCGCGGTCCGGCTGCTGCGGGCCGGCGGGGTCCGGGTGTGGCTGGCGGTCGCGCCACCACGCCCGGACCAGCCCGTGCGCACCGACGGCATGACCGATCTGGACCGCGTGCTGCGGTCGATCGCCGCGGTTCACGACCAGACCGGGGTCGTGTTCGCCGACCTCGTCGTCACGGCCCGTGGGCGGTGGGCCGCCCGGCTGCCGTGCCGGCCGGGTGAACCATGCCAGCCGGACGGCCAGGTCCGGGTGCGCGGGCCCGACCGGGTGCACTTCTGCCCGGTGCCCACCCCGGCGATGACCGAGTGCCCGGTCTACAACGCGGGCGCCGAACGCTACGGCGCGGCGATGGCGGCGCCGTTCCTCGCCCGGTCGCCGGCTACCTGAGCGCACGACCACACAGGGCCGCGGGCGGGCCGGTGACCTCCGGCCCGCCTACGGCCGGAGGTCACCGGCCCGCCGGAGAGGACTCGACGACGGTGCCGGGCGCGGAATCCGCGCTGGCGCGGGGTCTTCGACCATGATCCCAGAGGCGATGGTGCCGAAAACCGGCTCGTCGGGCGCCACAGCTCATGGCCCGATCCCAGGACCGGACAGCTACCAGCGGTTTTCCGTCGCCCCACGTGGCCGGCCGACGCCGGACCTCGGAACCAATGGGCTCGCGTCGGGCGTAACCGGGGACGGGCCCGCTATCGGCGGTCGGGACGGGCCGGCTGGCCGGGCGCGGGGGTCTCGCCGCGGTGGCTGGCCAGGTCGTCGACCAGCAGCAGGTCGTGGCGGATCCGGCCGGTGCGGTAGGCGGCCCGGCTGACCCGCTGGGCGACGACCGGCGCCGTCACCAGCTGCAGGAGGCCGACCAGCGCCAGCCCGGCGCCGTAGCGCGGCTCCACCTGCAGGGCGGCGCCGGCCAGGATCGACAGCAGGCCGATCGTCTGCGGCTTGGTCGCGGCCTGCAGCCGGGACGGCACGTCGGGGAAGCGGCGCAGGCCCCAGGAGCCGAGCACGCAGAACACCGCCCCGGTCAGCATCAGCGTCGCGGTCGCGACGTCGGCGCCGTTCATCGGGTGGTCCCGCGCTGCTCGACGAGGCGGCCCGCCGTCACCGAGCCGAGAAAGCCCAACAGCGCGACCACGCCGAGCAGCGCGATGTTCCAGCCTTCCCGGTACATCGCGATGTCGACCGCCACCCCGCAGACGAGCAGCACGACGAGCACGTCGAGCGCGACGACGCGGTCCAGGTTCGTCGGGCCGCGCACCGCCCGGTCCAGCGTGAGCAGGCCCGCGACGCCGAGCAGCGCCAGCGTGACGCCGTAGATGATGCTCATCGGCCCTTCCCTTCCGGCTCGAACGGCCCGGCCGGACGTTCGTGGTGATCTGGTTCCTCGGGGTGTCCCGACGTGACCGGCCGGTCCGGGTGGTCCGAGCGGCTGGGGCGGTCCGGCTGGGCGGGGCGGTCCGGTTGGTCGGGGAACGCCCTGATCACCCTGCGCTGCAGGCCGTCGATCCTGGCGCGCGCGCTCTCGACCGCCTCCGGCCCGCCGGAGGTGAGCATGTGGACGTAGAACACCCCGGCGTCGCGGTCGACCTCGAGGACCGACGAGCCGGGCGCCAGCGAGACCGCGTGGGCGACCAGCGTCGAGACCACCTCGGAACGGGTGCGCAGCGGAACGGCGATGATCGCCGACGGGGTGGCCGGACCAAACCTGATCATCTGCGTGGCGACCTTGAGGCTGGACGGAACCAGGTCGGCGATCAGGTAGGCGCCCAGCGCCAGCGCCCACGGCGGGCGGATGCGCGGGGCGCGCGAGGCGGCGCCGAGCGGCCGGAGCGGGAAGGCCGCGAGCACCGTGGCCGCGACGGCCACGCCGCTGAGCGCGACGAGCCCGTTCACCCGCCCCCACAGCAGCACCCAGACCAGCCACAGCCAGGCCAGCTGGGCCGGGCGCCGGGTGATCCGGGCGGCTCCGCCCGCCCGCGCCTGGCCGCCGGCGGGCGCGGGCGAGCCGGTCACCGGCCACCCCCCGCGCCCGCCGCCGGAAGGACGACATCCTGGTAGACCGTGGGGCGCAGGACGTCCTCGGCTGCCCGGCCGGTCAGGCCGGCCAGCGGGCCGGCGAACACCGTGAGCGCGACGCCCGCGGCGACCAGCCCCGCCGTCGCGGCGATCATCGGGCGGCGGACGGTGGCCGGGTTGGCCGGCGCGGCGCCGGGCGGCTCCGGGTCGGGCGACGCGGGCCGGGGCCGCCGCCAGAACGCGAACACCCACACCCGGACCATCGCGTACAACGTCAGCAGGCTGGCGGCGAGCATCGCGGCGATGGCCAGGTAGGCGGCGACGCCGCCGGCCCGCGAGCCGGCCTGGAGCAGGGCGAGCTTCGCGACGAAGCCGGACAGTGGCGGCACCCCGGCGAGGCTCAGCGCCGGAACGGCGAACAGCACAGCCACCACCGGGGCCGCGGCGGCGAGGCCGCCGGCGCGGCGTGGCACCGACGTGCCCGCGTACCCGGCGACGAGACCGCCGACGAGAAACAGCGTCGCCTGGGTCAGGATGTGATGGACCATGTAAAGGATCACGCCGGACAGGCCGATCGCGGTGAACAGCGACAGCCCGAACAGCATGTACCCGATGTGGCTGACGAGCAGGAACGACAGCATCCGGTTCAGGTCCTCCTGGGCGATCGCGCCGAGCGCGCCGACCAGCAGGGTCAGGACGGCGACGCCGAGCAGCAGCAGCCAGGTCCCGTCGTGGGAGAACACCAGGGTGTGCGTCCGGATCAGCGCGTACACGCCGACCTTGGTGAGCAGCGCGGCGAGCACGGCCGTGATCGGAGCGGGCGCCGTCGGGTAGCTGTCCGGGAGCCAGAAGTGCAACGGCACCGCCGCCGCCTTGATCCCGAAGACGACCAGGACGAGCAGGCCCAGCGCGGCGCGCAGCCCGTCCGGCAGGCCGCCGACCTCGCGGGCCAGGTCGGCGAGGTTGACCGTGCCGGTGGCGGCGTACACCAGCGCGATCATCGTCAGGAACAGCAGCGACGAGGTGAGACTGACGATCACGTATGTCATCCCCGCCCTGATCCGGGAGGCCGTCGTGCCGAGCGTGATCAGGACGTAGGACGAGACGAGCATGAGCTCGAAGGCGACGAACAGGTTGAACAGGTCCGCGGTCAGATAGGCCAGCGCGACGCCGGCGACGAGGCACAGGTAGACGGCCGTGAAGATCGTGTTGTCGCCGCGGGAGGTGTCCCTGGTGGCGCCCTGCCCGACGGCGTAGCAGAACACCGCGAACGTCACGACGTCCGAGACGAGCAGCAGCAGCGCCGAGAGGCGGTCCGCGACCAGGGTGACCCCGATGGGCGCCGGCCACCCACCCAGGTTCGCGGCGATCGGCCCGCCGGTGTCGGTGAGGACGACCAGCGCGGCCGAGTCGGCCGCCATCGCGCCGATCACGGCCAGGGCGAGCAGTCGCTGGGCACGGGGGTGGCGGCGCAGCACGAGGATCACGCCGGCGGCCAGCAGCGGAGCGATCATCGGCAGGACGACCAGAATGCTCACGGGGTGCTCCCCTCCGGGTGATCCGGGCCGCGGGCGGGGCCCGCGCCCCGCCTGGCGGCCTGGGTCGGCTGCCCTTCCTCCTCGTCCCGCGCCCCGTCCGTCTCGGCGCCGTCCGTCTCGGCGCCGTCCGTTTCGCCGACGGCCGTTTCGGAACCGTCTGTCTCGGCGCTGTCCTGTTCGGTGTCCGTCTGTTCGGTGCCTGTCTGTTCGGCGTCCGTCTGTTCGGGGTCGGTGGTCGTTCCCCGGTGCGCGCTGAGGTCCCGCTGGAGCCGGACGATCCGGGCGTCCTCGACGTCGTCGCGCACCTCGTCGTCGCCGAGCAGGGTCCACGACCGGTAGGCCAGGGCGAGCAGGAACGTCGTCAGCGCGAACGTGATGACGATCGAGGTGAGCGCCATCCCCTGCGGCAGCGGGTTGGACATCTGCTCGGGCGCGGACGTGCCGACCATCGGCGCCCGGCCGCTGCGCCCGCCGACGAGCAGCAGGAGCAGGTTCGTGGCATGGCCGAGCAGCACGATCCCGATGAGGATCCGCATCAGCGACCGTTGCAGCAGGAGGTAGGTCCCGGCGGTGAACAGCCCGCCGACGACGGCGGCGGACGTGAGGTTGAGCGCCGTCGGGGTCATCGGTCCGAACCCGTCGACGCGCGGCCCAGTTCCGCCCTCGCTCCCGGCCCCGGGATCGGGACCGGGCCGGCGAGCACCGCATGGTCGCGATCGCCGGTCTCCGCGTCCACCACCGGTTCGGGCGGCAGGAACGCCTCCTTGTCGACGCCGGTGCCGAGCGTGCGCAGCAGCTCGAGCACCACGCCGGTGATCAGCAGATAGACCCCGACGTCGAAGAACAGGCTGGTCACCAGCTCGACATGGCCGAGCACTGGGAGGTCTCCCTTGAAGACGTAGCTCTCCAGAACCGCGCCGCCGAACACCGTCGGCGCGAGGCCCGCGAGCGTCGCGGTGAGCAGGCCGGCGCCGATCACCACCGTCGGCGCGACGGGCACCGCCGCGCCGACCTGCCGGCGGCCGCCGGCGACATAGCGCAGGACGAAGGCGAAGCCGGCGACCAGCCCCCCGGAGAAGCCGCCGCCGGTGCGGGTGTGCCCGGCGAACAGCAGGTACAGCGAGAAGACGAGGACGACCGGGAACAGGGCCCGGGTGGTGACCTCGAGCAGCACCGACCCGCGGACCGGGCCGGCGTCGCGGCTGGCACCAGGCGAAGGCCGCCCGGCGCCGGCCGGCTCCGTCTCGCCGCCCGCCGCCGGGCGCGGCTCGGTGACCGTCCCGGCCGAAAGCAGATCGGCGGGCGGCGGCTCGTCGGCCACGGAACCGGCCACGGCGGAGGCCGGCTCGGCGCGCCGGCGCGGCACCCCACCGTCGTGGGCGCGGAACGCGGCGGCGTCCGCGGCCGCGGACGGGCCGCGGGCGATCAGCAGGCTGGCGACACCGAGCGCGGCGACCGCCAGGACGGAGATCTCCCCGAGCGTGTCGAGTGCCCGGAAGTCGATGATGATGGCGTTCACGACGTTCGTCGCCCCGGTCTGCGCCGGCGAACGGGCGATGTACTCGGCGCTCACCTTGCTCGGCTCCGTCTGGGCGGCGGTGGTGGCGACCGCGAACACGGCGACCAACGTCCCGACCGCCAAGGCGACCAGGATCCGCGGCCAGCGGAGCACCCGAGGGCGGTCGGCGGTCGAGAACCGCGTCGGCATCCGGCGCAGCACGAAGACGAAGGCGATGAGCGAGAGCGACTCGACGAGGAACTGCGCGAGCGCGAGGTCGGGGGCGCCGTCAACGACGAACAGCCCACCGATCCCGTAGCCCACGCCGCCGAGCAGCAGCGCGGCCGTCAGCCGGCTACGCGCCCGCGCCGCGCCGAACGCGCAGCAGAGCACGATCGTGGCCAGCGGCAGCTGGATGGCGTAGTCCCAGGCGTGTACCTCGGTCGGCCAGGACCCGCCCGCGAGCAGCGCGGCTCCCGGGACCGCCAGCACCACCAGCATGATCACGCCGAGGTAGACCGGGAGGGAGCCGATCTGCGTGCGCGCGGCGACCGCCATCGCGAGCCGGTCGACGGCCGCGGCGCCCGGCCCCTCACCGCCGGACCGTGAACCGGGCCGCGAGCCGCGCGGCCACGGCGCGCGCCACCCGGCGCCCGCGCCGAGGCGCGCCTCGAGGGCGCGCGCGCCGGCGAAGAGCGCGCAGCCGCCGGCGAGCGCGCCGGCGGACAGCGCGAGCGCCGCGCCGGGCCCGTGCCACAGCGCCAGGTGGTAGCGCCCGTCCGGGCTTGGCGCGTAGGCGTCGGCGTAGCCGGCGGCCAGCGCGTCGACGGCCGCCGGCGCGAGACCCAGGGCCAGCCCGGCGGCGGCGAGCAGCAGCGCCGGGGCGGTGAACATCGGGCTCGCCGGCGCGAGCGGCGTCGGCGGCACGCCGTCCTTCGTCGCGAACGCGCCCCACAGGAGCCGCAGCGTGTAGCCGGTCGTCAGCGCGGCGCCAACGACCAGCACGGCCAGCGGCGCGAGCCCGGAGTCGTGCCAGAACGCCTCGAACGCCGCCTCCTTGCCGAGGAAGCCGACGAACGGCGGCAGCCCGGCCATCGAGCCCGCCGCGAGCAGAGCGGCGGCCGTCAGCAGGGGAGCGCGCCGCCCGACGCCGGACAGCGCGCGCAGGTCGCGCGTCCCGGCCCGGTGGTCCACGACGCCAACGATCATGAACAGTGTGGCCTTGAACAGGGCGTGCGCGAGGATCATCGCCGCCCCGGCGAGCGCGGCCGTCCGGGTACCGAAGCCGACCAGTGCCACGAGGAAGCCGAGTTGGCTGACCGTGCCGAACGCGAGCAGCCGCTTGAGGTCGGTCGCCGCGAGCGCCCGCACCCCGCCGACGACCATCGTCGCCGCGCCGAGCGCGACCGCCGGGATCCGCCAGCCGGGCACGGTGGCGAACGCCGGCGTCAGCGTCGCGACGAGGAACACGCCGGCCTTCACCATGGCCGCGGCGTGCAGGTAGGCGCTCACCGGCGTCGGCGCGACCATCGCCGCTGGCAGCCACGACGAGAACGGCGCCAGCGCCGACTTGCTGGCCGCGCCGACGAGGACGAGTGCCAGGGCCGCGACGACCGGGCCGTCGGCGGCGGGCGGGTCGGCGACGATGCCCGAGATCCGGTACGTGCCGGCGGCCTCGCCGAGCAGGACGAGACCGGCCAGCATCGCCAGCCCGCCGGCCGTCGTCACCAGCAGCGCCCGCGCCGCGGCCCGCCGGGCCGGCGACGTCCGCCCGCTCCCGCCGATCAGCAGGAACGAGAAGACGGTGGTGAGCTCCCAGAAGACGAACAGGGTCAGCAGGTCGTCCGCGAGGACCAGCCCGAGCATCGCGCCGGCGAACGCGAGCAGCGCGCCGGCCGACCGGCCGAACCCGTCGCCGTCGTGCGCGTGGTACCAGCGGGCATAGCAGAACACCAGGGTGCCGACCCCGGTGACCAGCAGCGCCATGAGCAGCGCCAACGGGCTCAGCCGCAGGGCCATGACCAGGTGCAGGTCGGGCACCCAGCGCAGGTGGGCCTCCGGCCGGGCCCCGGCGCCGACCGCCGGGACCTGGGTCAGCAGCCAGCCGAAGGTCGCGGCCGGCACCACGGCGCCGACGAGGTGGACACGGGCGCCGAGCCGGCCGGCGAGCGTCGGGAGCAGCGCGGCGAGAACGAAGGGGCCGGCTACGGCGGCGAGCACGCGGCGCTCCCACGATGCCGATCGAGCACGCCCCGGCGCAGCGATCCTGGTGGTCTGAGCCGGCCGTGACCAGGCCTGCCGTAGTCAGCCATGTCTGTCGTCCTTCGGCATCGATGTCGAGTTGTGGGCAGTGCGCGGCGATGGCTCCGCGGGCGGTGCGCGGGTCATCGCCGTGTCCGTAGGTGCGCGTCGTGACGGGTGCGTCGTGACCGTGGCGGGGGAGCGTGCCGTGGTCGTACTGGTCGCTGATCGGGCCGGCGGCGTCGGTGCGCCGCCGGGCGCGCGTGGCTTCGAGCCTCCGCCTGACGGCCGGTGCGGCCGAGGCGGTAGGCGGGATCCGAGGGAGCCACGAGGAACCGGCCAGGCCACCCATCGTTCTCGGCCAGGCGGACCGGCCGGAGAGACAGCCGCCCATGCGGGCTGGCGGTGTGGGTGGTCGCCGTGGGGGCGACGCCGCCATTGTACCTGTTCGTCACGATGTCCCAGCGCGGCGGCGCGGCGGCGTGACGGCGCGGCGGCGCGGCGGCGTGACGGCGTGACGGCGTGACGGCCGGCGACGGCCAGCGGGCTCCCGGCGGAGCCCGCTGGCCGTCGCGTCCCGGCGTGCCGGCAGGGCCGCGACCGGTCCCTGGCCGGGACCGGCGGACGGCGCGGACCGTCAGCAGGTCTCGGCGAACCACTCCAGGAACTCGTGATTGAGGGTTCCACCGCTCGTGATGACGTGGTACGCCAGCCGGGACGCCAGCCCGCACGCGTAGTCGGGCCGGGCGGCGCTCGCGCTGGACGCGGAGCCGAGCAGCACGACGCCAGTGGTCGCCACCACCGCGACAGCGGCCGCGCCGGCCTTCACCAGACGATTCCTGAGCATTCTTTCTCTCCTTCTAGCGGCCTGGGAGAATGATGTCGGCGGGTAGTTCTCGAATCATCTCCCCTTGAATTTCCGTCCATTCGATGAGACCAGGGGAGGGCCGCCGGAAACCAGTACAGCGGCTGGACCGGCGCTGTCATCAACGCGTCATCGCGAGCTCGGCGCGCCGGGGCGACCGCGGCGGGCCGGCCGCTTTCGCTTCTATTCGGACGGTCGCCGGGGCGGTGTCCGCCGGAGGCCGGCCGAGTCCTCAATGCCCACGGCCGGCCCATGGCCGCCGCCGTCGCTCCGATGGGCGGAATCATGCATGTTAGGAACGGAGGATGAGTTTGTGGAAGACAGGCCGGCGGTCGGCCTCGTAGCCAGATCGGCACCTTTTCAGGTGATTCTCCCATCCTGCGCCGGGCGGTCACGGCAAGCGCCGTGCGAGCCCGCCGGGAACGGTTCAGCTCTCGGCGTCGCTCTCGGCGATGGCTGGGCCGACGCGCGTCGGACACGACAGATCGGTCAACGTGTGTGGACAGGCGAGGCGCGGTCAGAAGGGATTATCTGCCCGAATCGGAATGATCGGAAGCGGTGTCGGCGCGTATTTCCGAGATCTCGACCCGTCATTCAGGTGGATGACTCCCGAGCGCGGGTCGCGAGGCGAGACTTAGGGGCGTGCGCGCCCCGCTGCCCTGGCACGACCCGTCGCCGGGATCGCTACCCGAGCGTTCCGCCCGTCGACATCGGCGGACGGAGCTGTTCCTTGTAGTCCCATTGCTGGCCGTCTGCGCGCTTTGCCTGGAGACCTCGGCCGACATCCTGCCGTCCCAGGCGCTGGCGGGCCCGGTCACGCTTGCCCGCGTGCTCCTGGCGCTGGCATTCGTCGCCCTGATCTTGGCCGGAGCGCGTGGCTCAGACTTCCGTACCGCGCTCGACCCGCCCATAGCGGTCCTGGTGCTCGCCACGGCGATTTCGACCCACCAGCACACCGACGGCGCGGCGCTGCGTTTTCTCCTCACGGCGGTGGCGTTCTATTACCTCACCGTCGGCCTCGTCCGCTTCGACCCCGAGGCGAGAGCCGCCCTGCCGCTCCTCGCGCTGGTCGCCGTGGCGATCCCGACGGTCGTCGGCCTGGCCCAGCTCGTGCAGCACGTGCCGACGACGTTCTACCGGCGCGGGCTGTTCGGGCCCGTCGACAGCCCGACGCTGGTGCCCGGCCTGCGGACCCGCGCGATCGGCACGTTCACGAACCCGAACCTGCTGGCGGCCTACCTGCTGCTGCTGGGCCCGTTCGCGGCGCTACCCGCCGTCACCGCGCGGCGGCGTGGGATCCAGGTCGTCGCCGGCAGCCTGGCCCTGCTCACCTACGCCGGGGTGCTGGTCACCTTCTCCCGGGCGGCCGTCCTGGCCGTGCTCGTCTCCGCCGCCGTGGCCGTCCTGGCCGTACTCGCCCGCCGGCCCCACGGGCGGCTTCTTTCCCGCGCGGCCGGCCCGGCGTTGGCGATCACCGCGTCGGGGCTGCTGGTGGCGGGCCTGAGCGGAGTGCTCGGTCGGGTGTCCGGCCGGAGCGAGGCGTTCACGCTCGCTACTCGTGCCCTCGACGGCCATCTCGCCACCGGGGTCGGCCCGCGGCAGGCCGGCGTGGCGATGGACGCGCTCGGCCACGACGGCCCGTCCTATGCCCACGCCCACGACCTCTGGCTGACCTGGCTGCTGGAGGCGGGCGTGGCGGGCTTCGTGGCCATCGCGCTCGTCACGGTCGGCGGCCTCGTCGCGGCCGCCAGAACCGCGGCGGCCGGGAGTTCGCTGGGTGTCGCGGGACTCGCCGCGCTGACCGGGTTCTGCGTCATGAGCCTTGTCGACAACCCCGCGAACGCCGAGCGCGTGGCGATGAGTCTCTGGCTCGTCCTCGGCCTCGTCATGGCCGACACCCGCCCGGGCTGGCTCAATCCGCGACCCGCGGACCATCGCGGCCCAGCGGTGATGGGCGGCCGCGCCGGCGACGAGACGGATCTGGCCGCCGTCCCCCACGTCGTCGCCGCCGGCGGACGAGACGACCACGGACCGTCGGCGCCCCCGACCATCCCACTCGCCCGGCGGACGCGCGGGCCCGACGCCACATCCGATCATGGACGGCGCGAGCCGTACCGGTGACCCTGGGCAGCCCGGAGCCGACCTCGACGCCTCTTCCTCGCGGGCCTACCCGTGATCGTTCCTCGCGGGCCTACCCGTGATCGCCGAAGCTCACTGCCGGGCGGGACGGGTATGGGTGGCACAAGGGCGACATGTCGGGTTGGCACCAGTGACCGAGGCGTGGATGGCCGGGACGCTGGTGTCTGTGACCACCGATGAAGGGCCCGTCGTGCCCGCCCGCGCGAACGCATGATCCGGCCGCGTGATGACGCCGACGCGGCGGCGCTGCCGCTGTCGGGCTGGCTGCTGGCGCTCGCCGTGGCGGTCGCCTTCGCGGACGCCTCGATCGTGGTGCTCGCCGCCCCGGAGTTGCTCGCCGAGTACGACTCGACCGTGTCGGCGGTCTCGTGGGTGGTGACCGGATACAACGTCGCGATCGTGCTCGCGGCGCTGCCCGTGTTGCTGCTCGCGCGCCGGCGCGGCTGGCTGGCGTTGACCGCGCTGGGCCTGGTCGTCTTCCTCCTCGCGTCGCTGGGATGCGCCGTCGCGGGCTCGCTGGGGTCGCTGATCTGGCTGCGCGTCGTCCAGGGGGGTGGCGCGGCCCTGCTGCTCGCCGGCTCGCTCCCGTTGCTCGCGCGGCTCGCCGGATCGGACCGGGCCGGCCTCGCGGCCTGGTCGGCGGCGGCCGCGGTCGGCGCCGCGCTCGGCCCCGCCGCTGGTGGCCTGCTGACCGAGATGTTCAACTGGCGGGCGATCTTCATCGTGCAGGCGCCGCTGGCCGCGGCCGCGATCGTGGCACTGCCGCGCGCCGCGCGGGCCGCCGGCCCAGCCCAGGGCGACCCGGCCGAGCCACGCGCCGCGGCCGGGTCGCCCAGCCCGGCCGGTTGGCCTGGCCCGACCGATCCACTCCGCCCAACCCGCCCCCTTGGCCCAACCCGCCCCCTTGGCCCGACCCACCCGCCTGGCCCGACCCGCCCTCCCGGCGCGGCCGGTCCGCTCGACCCCGCCAGTCCGCTCGACCCGGCGGGTGCCGTGGAGGTGCGCTCGTCGCGGCTGGTGGCCGCGCACGCGGCGCTGGCGATGGTCTCGGCGGCGCTGGTCGGCGCGCTGTTCCTCGTCATCCTTCTGATGATCAATGGCTGGGGCGCGACGCCGCTGACCGCCGCCGCCGTGGCGACCGTGCTGCCGCTCGGCACCCTCGCCAGCCGCTACGTCACCGCCGGGCGCCGGCCGCGCACGTTGGCGCTCGCCGGCTGCCTGACCGTCGCCGGGGGACTGGCGAGCCTGGCCGTCGTGCCCGACAAGGGCTGGACGACGGCCGCCGTCGCGCTGGCCGTGACCGGCTTCGGGCTGGGGCTCGCGGTGCCCACGCTCACCGAGGCGTCCATCCGCACCGGCCCACGCCTGGCCTTCGACGGCACCCTCTCGGTCGTCGCGCGGCACGTCGGTCTCGTGCTCGCTCTCGCCGCGGTCACCCCGCTGCTGGCCTCCTCACTGGCGACGCGGCTCGACGACGCGGTCGTGGCCGGCACCGAGGCCGGACTGAGCGAACCCGTCCCGCTGGCCGACAAGGTCTCGCTCGCCCGTTCGCTGGGGGAGGCGCTCGGCGACACACCCGCCGGCGAGCTCCCTGACCTGGACGCGGTGTTCGCCCAGGTGGCGCCCGATGGCAGCCTCGACGCCCTGGAACACGACCTCTCCGGCATCATCACGACGGCGGTCACCGGCGCGTTCCGGGACTCGTTCGGGCTGTGCGCCCTGTTCGCGCTCATCGCCCTGGTGCCGGCGTCGCTGATCGGACGAGGGCGGTGGTCGGCACCGCGGGGCCCCACCCCGCTGCCCGCCCGGCTGGGGCACGCGACCCGGGCGGTCGCCGTCGTCCTCGCGCCCGTGCTGGCGGTCGTCCTCACCGCCTCGACCGTCAGCGCTGGCGGGCGGGGGACGCTGTCCGTACCCGACCCCTGCGCGACCCAGCCCGCGTTCGCGCTCGGCGGCGCCGACGGCTTCCTGCAGCAGATCGCGCTCGACACTCTGGACGGGGCTGCCTGTGAGCTCGAGACGAGCCGGGCCGCGCTGCTGCTGACACTGCTGCCGGAAAGCGGCCAGCCGCGGCTGGACATCTCGGACAGCAAACTCACGCGGGGCGTCCGGGAAGGCCTCGAACGCGCCGTCGACCGCCGCGCCGACGACGGGACGATCCCCGGCTGGTCGGCGACGGTGCTGCGGCTCGCGATCCGCGTCGGCCCGGTCGGCTGGCTGGTGGACCAGCTGCGCGCGGACTGAGCGCCGGTCAGGCACTTCGCGGCGGCCAGCCACTGGTGATCCCGGTACCAGGCTCGGCGGTGTGTCAGCGCGAGGTGCCTTCCCCGCGACCGAGGGCAGCCAGATTCCACCCGTCGGCGATGGCCTGGGCGGCGGCGGCGAGGTCGTCGACGCCCTTGGCGAGCTCATCGGGCCGGTCGGTGCTCAGGTCGAGGTGGAATCCGTACAGGCTGGAGTCGACGAGCCGGACAACGCGGCCGACTATCTCCGGCGGTGCTCCGCAGCGGACGAGGTAGTCCCGCAGAGCCCGCACCCACCGCTCGTTCGCCTCTCTGACGATGGTGGCGAAGCGTTCCTGGCCGATCAAGCCGGTCGCCGCGGCCTGCACGTAGATGTCCGTGCAGCGGTGGAGTGGGTCGGTCTGGACGGCCGTCCACAGGGCGTTGACGCCCTGACGCACTCCGGCGGCACCAGGAAGCGCGTCGATGGCGGCGACCGCCCGGTCCTCGGCGCGCGTGACGACGGCTGCGACGAGCTCGTCGCGGCTGCCGAAGTGGTAGATGAGCATCCGGTCGCTGGTGCCGATCGCCGCGGCGACCGGGCGGAGCGTCAGGCCGATGAGGCCATGTTCGAACACATGGTCGGTGACCTGGTCGAGCAGGTCGTCTCGGCGCCCCATGAGGCCCACATAGTAGGAGTGTAGCGGGCGCTACATCCACGCGTAGCGACCGCTACACTTGTAGCGGTCGCTACGTTCGGAGGACGTCATGCACACAGCGCTCGCCCTGCTCGCCGCCGCGATCGGCAGCGAGGTCGCGGCCTCCGCGCTGCTCCCGCGCGCCGACGGCTTCAAGGACCCGTGGTGGACCGCGGTCGTCCTGCTCGGCTACGGCCTTTCCATCTGGCTGCTCGCCCTCGTGGTCCGGACCCTGTCGGTGTCGGTGACCTACGCGATCTGGGCGGGCGTCGGCACCGCGGTGGTGGCGGTGGTCGGTGTGTTCTTCCTCGGCGAGGCGATGAGCTGGGCCAAGGGCGTCTCGCTCGCGCTCATCATCGCGGGCGTGATCGGGCTGAACCTGGTCGGCGGCGCGAAGTCTGTCGCGTAAGCCGAGATGCGCCCGCCGGATGGCGCGGAGTGGGCCGGTCCGCTCTGCCGCGCCCGGCGAACGAGGCCCCGTCCGCCGGCGCGGCAGATCGGGCCGGCCGTGACCGAGATCCAGGGCCATCCGGTCTTTCTAGACGTGGAGGCCAGGCGTAATGGTCAGCCCGCCGGGCGCACGGCCCGCACGATCATGGCGTGTGGGTTGGCCAGGTAGTCGTCGAAGAACCCGGGCCCGTACAGGTCCTCGGCGTCCGGCGCGCACTCCAGCGGGCACCACTCGATCTCGCTGAACCCGCCCGTGGCCAGCACCTCGGTATAGGTCCGCCGGGACCAGTAGCGCAGCTTCAGCGCCATCGGCGGGTCCGTGGGAATGTTCAGCACGACCTCGTCGCCGTCCGCCGCCGCGCTGGGCCAGTCCAGGCTGAAGCCATACTTCAGGTGGCCGGGGCCGGCCGGATCGAGTTCCGGGTTCGGGACCAGCGTGACGAAGCGGCCGCCCGGCCTCAGGTTCGCGACCATCCGGGCGCACATCGAGCGCATGTGGTCGGTGTCGGCGGCGTAATGCAGCAGGTAGGTGGCCGCCACCAGGTCGAACTCGCCCAGCACCGGCATCTCGGCGGCGTCGTGAACGTGGTACTCGATGCCGAGCGGGGCTGCCTGCTCCGCCTCGCGACCGTGCCGCACCATCTCCGCCGAGGCGTCGACAGCCACCACCCGGGCGGCGCCCAGCTCGGCGAACTGGCGGGAGTAGAAACCTTCCCCGCAGGCGACGTCGAGCACCGACCTGCCGGCGACCGAACCCAGGTTCCGGAGAAACGAGTAGGACTCGACGCACGTCCGGAAGGCCGTCATATCGGCCTCGGTGTAGTTGGCCGCCGCCACGTCGTACTGGTTGACCATCTCGTCCCCCTCGCCGCGCCCGTTTCCCGGCGCCAGCTATGTGCCAAACGTTTTCGACAAGTTTGCGACGCGTTTACGACAGGCTTCGGAAAAGGACCGCGGGAACTTCGGCGCCCAGTGTCGTCGCCGAACGTCACAAGTTTCCTTTCCTCTCGTCGCCTCCTCTCGGAGTCGCCGTCGATGAGATACAGGACACATCCGGAAAATGTGCCAGCGCCCGTCGGGAAGTGCCGGTATCGGAAAGGGCATGCGTACGCGGATCGGCGTTCGGATCCGTGCGTGGGATCCGCGGAAGGCGCCGTCGTCCCCGCGGGAGGTCAATGCCGGGACGAGTGGTGAACGCCTCGGTCGTGATCAGCCGCCGGGCGAGCTGTCCGGACCCGCTGGGTTCGTTGAGGAAGAGGTCGGACCGGACGACTCCGAGGACGCGCGGCGGCGGGGCCCGGTCGGGGTCGCGCCCCCGTTCGCGTTGTCCTGGTCGGCCTCTGCCGGAATGAACAGCCTCGGGGAGTTCCGCGTGTTAGCACCCTCGTGGGTGCCTCCTGCCAGGCGAGCCCGTCAGGACGTGGGCTTACCAAGTCGGGCCCGCAGCTCGGCGAGGGAATGTCGTTGGTGACCGGACTCGTCGAAGTTGTCGTCGGCCAGCCAGGCGTCGAGCGCCTCCCGCACGAGCGGCCATTCGCTGTCGGTGATCGAGAACCAGGTGGTGTCACGGTTGCGGCCCTTGACGACCACGGCATTGCGCCAGGTGCCCTCCTCGACGAAGCCGAGCCGGGCGGCGGCGACGCGGGACGGCTGGTTGAGGCTGTCGCATTTCCACTCGTACCGGCGATAGCCGAGATCCTCGAAGACGTACCGCATGAGCAGGTACTGGACCTCCGTCGCCGCCCGGGTCCGCTGCAGCGACGGCGCGTAGATGATCGCGCCGACCTCGATCGTCCCGACCGCCGGCTGGCCGCGCAGGAGCGTCACGCGCCCCTGGAACCATCCGCCGGCCCGGTCCACGATCGCGAACGCGCGATCGACCTTCTCGGCCAGGGCGGTGATTCCGCGCGCGGCCGCCTCGGCGTCGGCGGGTGCCTCGTCACCCTGGTAGGTCCACAGCTCCCGATGGGGGCTCAGCCGTTCGAGCATCGGCCGCGCGTGCTCCACCGCCGACAGCGGCTGACGTTCGATCCAGCGCCCCGTGAACACCCGGGCCTCTGGCGGTCGCGCGCCCGACCAGCTGACCGGATCTCCCACCATCTGGTCCAGGTCGTTCAGCCGTGGCATGCCGCCCATCATCGTCGACGGCGCTGGCCGCGGCCGCGCTGGCCAGTTGAGCCGGCCACGGTTGATCCACACTCGTGGAACAATGTTTCGTGGCTTGGTTCGGCGCTGGGGCCCAGTGCCGGCCCCGCCAAGGTGCCCTGTATCGACGCCGGACATGATCGCTGTTTCTGCCCTCTGGGGGGTCGTGAACAGGTCCTCATCACGACCCCTCCGGGGCACAAACGGCGATCACGCGGAGCGGGCGGACATTGGCGGTCGCGGCACTAGCTCGAGGTCGCGTGCGCTGGGTCGAACGCGGTCACGCGCGGTCGCGGCGCGCTGTCGGACGACAGGGACAGCAGGGCGATGCCGATCATGAAGGGCAGCAGCGTCGTCATGAACGGCGCGGTGAGGAAGTAGGCGGCTGTCGCTCCCGCGTCGCTCGCCTCGCTCAGCACTGGCACGTCGAACGCGCCAGCCGTGCCGAGGACCGCCGCGATCGTGGTGACGCCGACGAGCAGCATCCCGCTCAGGACGACGCGGCCGGCGGCCCGCTTCGACAGCAGGCCGGCCCGGCGCCCGCCGATCGCGAGCGCGACGGCGGCCAGGTGCGCCAGCGCCACGTAGACCAGTTGGAGAAGATCTAGCCAGACGAGCATGATCGCGATCGGATCCGGCTCGCCGGGCAGGCCTTGCAGGTAGGCGTTGGCCTGCCAGGCGGTGTCCTCGACGGCGGCCTGGGCGGGCGAGGCGCCCGACAGGATCACTCCGACTCTGGCGACCAGGTTGGCGAGATATCCCGCGCTGCCGAGCCCGATCGCGGCGAGCGCGAGCGCGGCGGGCGCCCGTCCTGGCCCATCCCACAGCCTGGTGGCGACCAGGACCATGCCGGCGAGCAGGAGCCCGCCGACGACGAGCAGGACGGCGGTGTTGGCGAGCATCGCGCCGGGGTGGCGGGCGGTGGGGATGCCGGTCAGGGACGCGAGAGCGAAGACGAAGACGGGCGCGACGAGCAGGGGGAGTGCCAGGGCGGCTTCCCGGTCGGCGGCGGCCGCCGCTCGCGCCCGGCGGATCACGGAGATCGCCGCCGCGGCATAGACCGCATCGATCATCAGGAACACCGGGGTGGGAAAGAGTGAACCGCCTGCCTGCGCGCCGGCCAGCGTCACGCCGACCACCCACAACAGGCCCACCTGGTAGGAGGCCACCTTTCCTCGGCTGCTCGGCGAGGTCGCCAGCGATGTCGCTGGCGGATTCCCGTGCGTGTGGCCGCTCGTCGCGCGGCCGAGCCCCGAGGACTTTCTCGTCGCGGTGCCGTCTCTCGTCGCGGTGCCGTCTCTCGTCGCGGTGCTGTTTCTCATCGCGGTGCCAGGCGGGTGGCGAGGAACGAGGCGAGCACGTCCGGCTGGCTCAGGTAGATCTCGTGGTCGTCCGCGTCGGGGACTGGTACGAGTGGCACACCGTGCTGTTCGGCCAGGCACTCGGCTATCTGGCGGTGCAGCGCGTTCGCGCCGGCGCCGATGGCGACCACGACCTTGCCGGCTGGTAGCTCGCCCGGAGCGAAGGTGTGCCTGGTGATCAGCTGGGCGTCGTCGCGCATGACGGCCTCGGCGTTCGCCGACATCCGGGTGACCTCCGGGCCGTCGAGGTCCGCCCGTCCCTCGGACAGGACCGTGAGGGTGACCCGGAACGCGCCCACCCAGTCCTCCGGGTGTTCGGCGAGGTGGCGATCCCCGGCGGCGTTGATCGACGCGTGGATCTCGGCCCCGCCGGGCAGCACGCCGAGGGTGGCCGGCTCCCACGCGATCGCCTCGCGCACCAGGTCGGGATGGCGGGCGGCCACGGCGAGGGCGACCACGCCGCCGGAGCTGAACCCGAGCACGGTGGCCGGGGCCGCATGGCTCGCGCCGAGTTCGCGCAACAGCTCGGCCGCGTCGTCGGCGTGCTGGTCCGCGCCCTTGCCGGGCCAGTCCTCGCGGGTGCTCGAGCCGGTGCCGCGCCGGTCGTAGGCCACGGCTCGCCAGCCGCTCGCCGCCAGCGCCGCCGCCTGGGGCGCGAGCATCTCGGCGTCCTCGGCACCGCCGTGGATCAGCAGGACGGTCGGGCCCTCCCCGAACGTCTTGTAGGCCAGTCTCATCGCTGGCTCCTTTCGTCTTACTCAGGCTATATCGAATAGCGGCTAGAGTAAGGCAATGACGTCGAGCCGACAGCCGCGCCGCCGCTACGACGCCAGCGGGCGGCAGGCGCAGGCGCGGGAGAACCGCGCCAAGGTGATCGCGGCGGCGACCCGGCTGTTCGTCGAGCAGGGGTACACGCCGACCTCGATCGCGCAGGTCGCCGCGGCGGCGGGGGTGTCGGCACCGACGGTGTTCGCCCACTTCACCTCGAAGGCGAACCTGCTGAAGATCGCGGTCGACGTGGCGATCGCCGGGGACGACGAGGAAGTGCCGCTGCACCAGCGCCCGGCCATGCGGCGGGTGCACGACGGCGCGACGGCCGAGGAGGTGCTCGAGCGGTTCGCCGCCGCCGGAGCCGACGTCGCGGCGCGGGCGAATCCGCTGTTCGAGGTGGTCCACGCCGCGGCCGACGCCGACCCTGAGATCGCGGCCCTGGCCGCCGAGCTCGACCGCCAGCGGCTGGCGGGAACGTCGATCATCGCGGCGTCGGTGGCCGACCGCCTCGGTGTCGGTGGCGACCCGGTGGCGGTCGAGCGCATCCGCGACACCATCTGGACGATGTTCTCACCGCAGGTCTACGGCCTGCTGGTCGTCAGGCGCGGCTGGCCGCCCGAGGCCTACCGGGCGTGGGTGGTGCGGGCCGCGGCCGCGGCCGTCGCGGACGCCTGACCGGCGTCCACTCGGATCAGCCGGTTCTGGGCTTGGTCGACTGGGCGTGCCTGCGGTCGCGGACGTAGATCACCGCGGGCTTGCCGCTACCGGGGCTGCGCCGCTCGACCTCGAACAGGTTGATCGCGGTGAGCAGTCCGCTGAGCCTGGCGTGGCCATAGGTCCTGGAGTCGAAGTCCGGCCGCTGGTTGGTGATGATGTGGCCGACCGAGCCGAGCGCCGCCCAGCCGTCGTCGTCCGACGCCGCGTCGATCGCCTTACGCAGCAGGCTGACCAGGGCGGCGTCCCCGCTGAGCTGGGCGACCGGCGCGCGTGGCGCCGGCCGGGGAGCCTCGTCAGGCGCGGTGGCCAGCGGCTCGGGGTGGGCGAGGTTCTCGACGTAGATGAACTTGTCGCACGCCGCGCGAAACGACATCGGGGTCTTGCGCTCCCCGAATCCGTACACCGTCTTCCCGGACTCCCGTAGCCGCTGGGCGAGCCGGGTGAAGTCGCTGTCGCTGGACACGAGGCAGAACCCGTCGAAGCGGCCCGAGTACAGGAGGTCCATCGCGTCGATCACCATCGCCGCGTCCGTCGCGTTCTTCCCGCTGGTATAGGCGAACTGCTGGATCGGCTGGATCGACTGCGCCAGCAACTGGTCCTTCCACCCCCGCAGGCTCGGCCCGGTCCAGTCCCCGTAGGCACGCTTCACGAACGCAGTGCCGAACGTCGCGACCTCCGCCAGCAGTCCCTCGACATTGGCGGGCGAGGCGTTGTCCGCGTCGATCAGCACCGCGAGCCGCGCCGTGTTCTCGTTCGCCATGCGTACCCCTCGTCGTCGTGGGCCCATGGCCACGCGGTGGTGCGGCCGACCTCAACGGGATCATCCACGACGAGCGCGACCGAGGACCAGTTCGAACGATCACATGGCGGTCTGGGTGGGTCCGCGACGCCCCTGCCGCTGGTTGACCGGGTTACTCCTCGACCGGGATGCGCGACTGGGTGACCGGCACGTGGTGGTCCCACCGGGACCTGCCCGACCCGGCGAGCGCGGGGATCTCCAACCCGCGCGCCAAGGATCTCTCGACGTCCCTTGTGAGGCAAGGTACTGTGTAAGGCATGGAGTCACCCACAGGGCTGTCGACCGCGCTACGGCGCGGCACCCTGGAGTTCTGCGTGCTCGCCCTTCTGGAGAACGGCGAACTGTACAGCCTGGAGTTGGTACAACGGCTGGGGAGTGAGCAGACGCTTACCACCAGCGAAGGCACCCTGTATCCCTTGCTGTCCCGGCTCCGGCGCGCTGGTTGGGTTACCACGACCTGGCAGGAAGCGCCCAATGGGCCGCCGCGTCGGTATTACACCCTCGCCGCCAGTGGGAAGGCCGCGCTCGGGCATTTCCGAGCAGAGTGGGTCGCCTTCCGCGACACGGTTGACCGACTTGTCGGAACGGATCCGAAATGAGCACCCAAGCGAACACCCTCGACCGGCTTGTCGTCAGCTACCTGGACTCGGTCGACCGCGCCCTGACCGGCGTGCCCGAAGTCCACCGCGCGGAGCTGCTGAGCGACCTCAGCGACCACATCGCCGCGGAACGCGCCGCCTTGGACGTACCGAACGAGGCCGCTCTGCGGGCCATCCTCGACCGCCTTGGCGATCCCGCCACCTTGGCCGCCGAGGCGCGGCTCATCGACGGCGGCCCGGCGACGCCGCCCATCAGCCAGCCGGTGGCCGAACGATCCGGGAGACGTCGGCCCGGCCGGCCAGTCTGGATTCTGGTCGGCCTCGGCCTGGCACTGTTGATCGTCATGGTGTTCGGTTTCGCCGTCGTGTCGACCAGCGGTGAATCCGCGCCGGCACCCTCATCGACGGCCCCGCCTCTCCCACCGCCACCCCGGTAGCGGCGCGCCCCAGCCACCGCGGTAGGGGGCCGCCGCTCTGGTTCGCGGGGCCGCCGCTCTGGTCGTTCGCTGGCGCCGAAAAGCGTTTGCCGGGCGCGGTGGGTTCCGGGAAGGTATGCGCATGACGCTCTGACCGACGGCAACCAGTTACTTCCAGGCTCCACGGCGCCGATCCGCGCCGTGACGCTGTCGGTCACCATCCCTCCCCCGAGGAAGTAGAGCGTTCTTCGTGTCTCAGCTGCCCGCGGGCCAGGAAGCTGGTCAGGCCTCCGGCACGGCCAAGGACTCGGCGACGGTTGCCGTGTTCGCGTCTGACGCGAGTTGGATCGAGTCCGACGCCCTTGTGCAGTGCCACCAGGTCGCCGCCCTCGACGGCATGGTTCATGTCGCCGCGATGCCGGACCTCCATCCCGGCAAGGGCGCCCCGATCGGCGCGGCGATGGCGTCGACCGTGCTGTACCCATTCCTGGTGGGCTCCGACATTGGCTGCGGCATCGCCGTGTTTCCGCTGCGGCTCGGCCGGGTCGTGCCGGACAGGCTCGCCGCCCGGTTCCCCGACCTCGACCGCCCGCTGGATCCCGGCAACGAGACGGACGCCCCGGCCTTCGACGCCGTCGGCGACGACATTCCCGCCGGCCACCTCGAGGGTCTCGGGACGGTCGGCCGGGGCAACCACTTCGTGGAGCTGGCGCGCGTCGACACCGTCGAGGAACCCGGTCACGCGGGCCGACTCGGGCTAGCCGCCGGTGACGTCGTCCTCCTCGTCCACAGCGGTTCGCGCGGGCTGGGTGAGCGGATCCTGCGGGAGCACACGGCGGCCCACGGCGCTGGCCCCGCTCCGGACCCCGCCGCCTACCTGGCGGCGCACGACGCGGCCGTGCGCTGGGGTGCCCTCAACCGCCGGCTGCTGGCGGCCCGGGTCGCCCACGCCCTGGGAGCCGAGCTCGCCGAGCCGATCGTCGACCAGTGCCACAACCTGGTCGAGGTCCGCGACGGCACCTACCTGCACCGCAAGGGAGCGGCGCCGGGCGACGGCCGCGACGTGCTCGTCGCCGGCACACGGGGCACCCGTTCCTACCTCGTCGCCGCGCACGCCGGGGCGCGGGCCAACTACTCCGTGGCGCACGGCGCCGGCCGCAAGATGTCGCGTGCCGACGCGCTGCGCCGGGGCCGGGCCAAGCACACGGTCGACGAGCTGCGCCGCACGCCGGTCGGATCGCTGGTGGTCTGCGGCGACCGCCAACTGCTGTTCGAGGAGGCACCGACCGCGTACAAACGAGTCGAGCAGGTGATCGGAGACCTCGTCGCCCACGACCTGGCGACGCCCGTGGCCACCACACTGCCGCTGGTCACGTACAAGACGCCCGACCGCGCGGCCCCGCACCGACGGGACCGCCGGGCGGGCATGACGGGTAGAAGCTCGCGGGGCAGGCCGACCGGCTGGCGACCGGCCTGAACCTCCTCGGCTTCGCCCTCACGGACGTCCGTGCCGCGCTGCCACCCTGACCGCGCACCACCGGTGCCGGGTGGCAGGCCGGCGGAGCCGCGCCCGGCCGCACGCCCGCGAGGTTACGATCGGGCGCTCCCCGAGGCCTTCGCATACTCGGTGGCCTGACTTCCAACATCGATCATGACGCACGGCTCATCCCCGACCACCCAGGCGTCGTGACCGGGCGGGCACAGCATTGCGTCACCTGCACCGAGGTCCGCGCTCGAACCATCGCGCATCTCGATGTGCAGCCGGCCGGAAACTATGTAGCCGAAGTGCTCGAATTCGCACAGCTCGGTGCCGGCGATCGGGCGCACCGACTCGGACCAGCGCCAGCCGGGCTCGAACACGGCGCGGTCGATGCCGTGCCCGGCGACCGACACGACGTCCACGTGACCGCCAGGAATGTCGCGACGCTCGTCAGGCCGGTCGAGGCTGCGCACGGCAACCTTCGTCATCGTCGCCATCGTCGACTCCCTTCGTCGTGCCGTGGGCGGATGCTGGATCCCCGTCTCCTCTGGGTGTTCCCGGTCGCCCGCTTGACCGCACCCGTGAGCGGCCGCGAACACAGGCGGAGCGGGGCGGTTCGTTCTGGCTTGTCCCCCCTGCGGCCTCCGCGGTCGCGGACAGGTGGGAGCCCCGCGGGTGAGGGCCGAGTGATCTCGCTCTCCCCGGCAGTTCAGGTGTCTCTCGTGGACTCGGGATCGTCGCGCGCAGGAGCCGTGCGGCGAACTTCTCGGCTTCGATCCCGTCGACCCTGTCGACCCTGTCGACCTTGCCAGACGGGTGCCTCCCGCCTGCAACGAACGGTCATCGCCGAACCTGACGGAGACGCCGAACGATCGCGTCAGCCGCTGCCCACCTCGTGCATGGGAGCCAGGTGCCGGTAGAGGGCCTCGTCCCGATCGACGTCATGCACCATGTGCATGGCGGCTGCCCGTTCGTCACCGCGGAGGATTGCGTCGACGATCTCGGCATGGTGCGCCCACGACATCGTGGAACGCTCCTCGACGTCGACCTCGAACATCCAGCGGACCTTGCTGCGGATGGTGCGCAGGAGTTCGACCAGCTCGCCGTTGCCCGAACCGACGGCGACCAGATCATGGAACCGGTCGATGAGCGCCGGCAGCTCCGAGTACCGTCGCTCGGCGGTCGCGGCCGTGCCCAGTTCCACCAGGTGGGCCAGCTCCGTGGCCGCGGACCCACCCCGACGCCTGGCGGCGAGCTGGGCCGCCAACACCTCGAGGTTGCTCCTGATCGCCATGAGTTCGAGTGCGCGTCGCGGCGAGGGCGTGGCCACCGTCGCGCCGCGGCGCGGCGTGAGCACCAGGAAGCCCTCCTGCGCCAGCCGCTGAAGCGCCTCCCGTACCGGAACCCGCGACACCCCGTGCTCGCTCGCGATCCGCTCCTCGCGGATCCGCTCCCCGGGCCGCAACGCCCCTGCCACGATCTCGGAACGCAGCGCGGCCGCGATCGTGTCACGGAGAAGCTGAGGACCATCAGCAGACATGGCGGCCACCAGGGTCAGGTTGGACGGTTGAGGTAGGAGCCACCGACATCAGGCGGTCCAGGACGCGTTGACCGGTGACGTCGACCGCTGCCACGGTACGGGCCATCAGCGACGCGGGGCCTGGATGAGCCGGACTCGGGCACCGACAGCCGCTCGTCGACCCGCCATCGTCGGTCACCTTCGCCACCAGTCGCCCGGCCTCCATGCAGTTGCCCGGGATCGACTCGCTGGGACCCGACTCCTCGCGACGTCGGGTACGGACCGGCCCGAGCCGAGCACCAACCGTACCGCTCCGCCGTGGACCGTTCGCCCGGACGCTGCTCACGCAGGGTGCACCTCCGCGGTTGACCCAAGGTCTTGACAGGGCGGCAACGAGGGAGAAACCGACCCAGTCTTGTATACGAGAATGGAGATTACGTATACGCCGGGCCGCTCTCCAGTGCCGGTAGCCCGGCTGCGCTCGGTCTCCATGGTGTTCGCGGACGGCACCCACGCGCTGGACGACATCTCCATCGAGCTGCGGCAGTCCGAGTTCGTCTCCCTGGTCGGACCGTCGGGATGCGGCAAGTCGACGGTGCTCCGACTGCTCGCCGGGTTCGAGGTCCCCAGCACCGGCGCCGTCGAGACGACCGGCGACACGGTGGGCTACGTCTTCCAGGAACCAACGCTCCTGCCGTGGCGCACGGTGGCGGCCAACGTCACGCTCCCGGCGCAGCTGACCGGCCTGCCAGCGGCCACCGCCCGGGACCGGGCCGGGGACGTGCTGCGACGGGTCGGTCTGACCGGCTTCGAGAGGCACCGCCCCGGCCAGCTGTCCGGCGGGATGCGGATGCGGGTGTCCATCGCCCGCGCGCTCATGCTGCGGCCCCGGCTGTTCCTGTTCGACGAGCCCTTCGGCGCGCTGGACGAGATCACCCGGGAGCGCCTCAACGAGGAGCTGTCGTCCCTGTTCCTGACCGAGCCGTTCAGTGGGCTGTTCGTCACCCATTCGGTGCCGGAGGCGGTGTTCCTGTCCACCCGGGTGCTGGTCATGTCGGCGCGGCCGGGACGGATCGTCGCCGACGTCGCTGTCCCCTTCGGATGGCCACGCGCGCCCGGGCTGCGGTACACCCCGGAGTTCGCCGCCCTTGCCAGCCGGGTCTCCACCGCCCTGCGGGATGCCTGCGAGGTCACCTCGTGAACGAGGCGGACGTGGCGAACGAAGCGGACGAGGCGAACGAGCCGGTCACGAACGGGACGGTCACGACCGGGACGGCCGAGAACGGGACGGCTGTCGTCGTCCCGGCCCGCGACGCACGAGCCGCGGACCCGGCGGCGCTGCGGCCCGTACGGCCCACCCGGCGCCCACCGGGGCGCTCCGGCCGGCTGGTCCGGCTGGTGGCGCCGCTGGCGACCCTCGCGGTGGTGCTCTTCGGCTGGTGGTACGGCAGCGTGCGCATCCTCGACCCCGATCGGCGTTTCCTGCTCCCGCCGCCGCAGGACGTGGCGCGGGTCGGCCTCCTGGACGGCGACAACCGCGCCGAGCTGCTGGGCGGTCTGTGGTCGACGAGCAAGGTGGCGCTGGTCGGGCTCGCGCTGTCGATCGTGATCGGGGTCCTGTTCGCGATCGTGATGAGCCAGGCCCGCTGGGTGGAGCACTCCCTCTACCCGTACGCGGTCGTGCTCCAGACCATCCCGATCCTCGCCGTCGTCCCGCTGCTCGGATTCTGGTTCGGCTTCGAGTTCCGTAGCCGGGTCATCGTCTGCGTTCTGGTAGCGGTGTTCCCCATCATCACCAACACCCTTTTCGGGCTACGGTCCGTGGAGCCCGACCTGCACGACCTTTTCTCGCTGTACGGCGCGGGCCGGGTCCGGCGGCTCGTTCGTCTCGAACTGCCGGCGGCGTTGCCGGCGGCGATCACAGGCTGCAAGATCTCCGCCGGCCTGGCGGTGATCGGCTCGATCATCGCCGACTTCTTCTTTCGTCAGGGCGACCCCGGTATCGGGCGCCTCATCGACATCTATCGGCAGCGGGTGGCCACCGAGCAGCTGCTCACCGCGCTGTTCCTGTCGTCCCTGGTCGGGCTCGTCCTGTTCTGGGGCTTCGAGGCGCTGGGTGGTTTCGTGCAACGCCGCCGGAGCTCCCGGCCGCACTGACCACTCGACTCCCGCCGGGCACTCCAGCCGGGCACTCCCGCCGAGCGCCTCCGCCCACCACCCACCGCGACCCCGGTACACATCACCCCGGTATAGATCATCAAGGAGAGACCATTGGACAAGGTTCGTGTTGGGGTTGCCGCCGCGCTCGCCGTGGCCAGCGCCGCCCTGACCGCCTGCTCGTCGACGGACTCCGGCACCGCCTCAGCCGACCCGACGAATCCGGCCGGGGCCACGGGCCCACTGCGGGGTGTCTGCCCGGCGACGGTTGTGATCCAGACCGACTGGTACGCGACTCCCGAACGGGCGGCCGCCTATCAGCTGGTCGGCCCGAACGGCACGATCGACGCGAAAAAGGGCAGTTACCGCGGCCCACTGGGCGCCACGGGCATCGAGGTCGAGGTCCGGCTCGGCGGCCCGTTCATCGGCTTCCAGCCAATTCCCGCCCAGATGTACCAGGACGAGTCCATCTATCTTGGCTATGTCGCGACCGACGACGCCGTGCAGGCGGCCGACAAGTTCCCAACCACGGCCGTGGTCGCTCCGCTCGACATCAACCCCCAGATCCTCATGTGGGACCCCTCCACCTACACCATCGACGACTGGCCGGACGTCGCGAACACCGACGCGAAGGTGGTCTACCTCGAGGGCCTTCCCTTCATGGACTATCTCGTCAGCAAGGGCTACGTGAAGCCCGAGCAGCTCGACGCGTCGTTCGACGGAACGCCGAGCCGGTTCGTGGCCGAGCGCGGCGGACTGATCCAGCAGGGCTATGCCAGCAACGAGCCGTACCGCTGGGAACATGACGTGCCGGACTGGATGAAGCCGGTGGACTACCTGCTCGTCCACGACGCCGGTTACGAGATCTACCCGCAGGGTCTCGCGGTGCGCTCCGACACGTTGACCGACTCCTCGGCCTGCCTCAAGGAGCTCGTTCCCATGATCCAGCAGGCTCAGGTCGACTACGTGGCGAACCCCGGCCCCACGAACGACACGCTGGTGAAGATCGCCGAGGCGATCGGTGACGGACCGCCGATCACGGCAGCCGCCAACGCGGACGCGGTCACGGTGATGACGGACCTCGGCATCGTCGGCAACGGCTCCAACAGCACCCTCGGCGACTTCGACCTCGCCCGGGTCGACCGCACCATCGGCGTCCTTGGACCGATCTTCGCCGCCCGCAACACCGACGTGCCGCCGGCGCTGGCCGCGACCGACATCGTGACCAACGAGTTCATCGACCAGGACATCCACCTGTGACGACCGCGACCGGGGTGCCGCCGGGCGTCGCCGATCTGGTGATCGGCGGAGCCACCCTGGTCGCCACCGTCGACGCCAGCCGCCGGGAGATCCCCGGCGGCTGGGTCGCGGTGGTCGACCGACGGATCGCGGCGGTCGGTGGCCCCGGCGGCGAGCCGCCAGCGCGGGAACGCATCGACGCCTCTGGATGCCTGGTGACGCCAGGCCTGGTCAACACCCACCACCACCTGTGGCAGAACCTGACCCGAAGCTACCGACCGATGACCACCACCGACTTCCTCGGCTGGCTCGACGCGCTTTACCCGCTGTGGGCGACCCTCGACGAGGAGAGCACCTACCTGTCCGCGCGCGTCGGCCTGGCCGAGCTGGCCCTCGGTGGCTGCACGACCACCAGCGACCACCTCTACCTACAGCCACCGAACATGCCGAGCCTGGTGGAAGCCGAGATCGCCGCGGCCCGGGAGGCGGGGATACGGTTCCACGCCACCCGCGGGGCCGTCGACCGCGGCCGGCGCGACGGCAGCCCGATGCCCGACCACCTGGTGGAAGATCCCGACGACGTGCTCGCCGACTGCGAGCGGCTCGTCGCTCACCACCACGATCCCTCGGCCGAGGCGATGGTCCAGGTCGCTCTCGGACCGCACTCGGTGTTCGGCGCCACCTCCCGGCTGATGACCGGCGTCGCGGAGCTGGCGGAACGGCTCGACGTGCGGCTGCACACCCACCTGTCTGGCGACCTCGCCGACAATGACTACTGCCTGTCGCTCCATGGCTGCCGTCCGGTCGAATGGTTCGAATCGCTAGGCTGGGCGAGCCCGCGCACCTGGGTGGCGCACTGCTTCTTCCCTGACGCCCAGGAGATCCGCCGCCTCGGCGCGGCCGGGGTCGGGGTAGCCCACTGCGCGACCGCCGGCCTGCTCATGGGGGTGGGGATCGCGCCGGTCCCGCAACTGCGGGCGGCGGGTGCGCCGGTCGGTATCGGGGTGGACGGTTCGGCCAACTCCGACTCCTCGTCCATGTGGCTGGAAGCGCGGACGGTAATGCTGGCCAACCGGTTCCGCGGCGGGCCGGCCGCGTTTGGCGCTCGGGATGTGCTTGAGCTGGCCACCATCGGTGGTGCCGCCTGCCTCGGGCGCGCTGGAGAGATCGGCGTGCTGGCGCCCGGTGCCAACGCCGACCTCGCCGTCTGGCCGGTCGAAGGGCTGGCCTGGGCCGGCGCCGTGACCGATCCGATCGACGCCTGGTTGCGGTGCGGACCGGCCGCTCCGCGCCATGTCCTGGTGGGGGGTCGGTCGGTGGTCTGTGACGGGGTCCTGTCGCGGCCCGACCTGCCCGACGTGCTGCGCCGCCACGACGCCGCCGCCCGCAGGATGCAGCGATGCTGATCGACCGGATCACCGACGCCCGGCTCGTCGGCCCCACACCCACGGACGGGCGCGCCGCCGAACGGCGCCACGACATCGGACGGCGCCATGACGTTGTCCTCGGCGGCGGAACCGTTCTTGCCGTCCGGCCGACTGGCGCCGCCCAGCCGGGTGAAGCCGTCGGCCCTGGTGGCGTCGAGCCGGGTGATGCCGTCCGGCCGGCAGGCGCCCGGCGCCCGGCCGGGACCACCCTGCCCGTCCAGGGCCGGGTCGTGGCGCCCGCCTTCGTGGACGCGCACGTGCATCTCGACAAGGCGTACCTCTCGGCCGCGGTGGCGGCCGCGCCGGCGGGGACGCCGTACGCCGTCGCGGGCCGGTCTCCAGAACCGTCCGGTCCTCGCCTCGACGCCGCGATAGCCGAGGTGGGACGGCTGCGCGAGACCGTGCCCATCGAGCGCATCCACGCCGGGGCCGCCCTGGCGATCGACACCCTCGTCCGCCACGGCACGGTCGCGGCCCGCGTCCACGTCGAGATCGACCCGGTCGCCGGGCTCGACCTCGTCACCTTCCACCAGGCTCTGACCGCCTCGGTCGCCGACCGGTGCGAGGTGCAGCTCGTCGCCTTTCCCCAGCGGGGTCTCGAGCGCCCCGGCACCCGCGAGCTGATGGCCGCGGCGATGGCGGAAGGTCTCGACGTGGTGGGCGGGTGCCCCTACGTCGACCAGGACCCGATCGCGCACCTGGACGCGGTGTTCGCCCTGGCCGAACGACACGGCCGCCCGGTCGACCTGCACCTGGACTTCCACGACGAGCCGGGGCGGTCCCTCATCGAGGCGGTGGCCGAACGGACCCGCGCGCACGGCATGGCCGGACGGGTGACGATCGGTCACGTCACCACGCTCGCCGCCATGGCTCCGACCGCCCAGGCCTCGGCGCTGGACCTGCTCGCCGACGCTGGAATAGCCCTCGTCGTCCTCCCGGCCACCGACCTCTATCTCGGTGGGCACGGGGAGCCGGGGACCCGCAGCCTCGCGCCGGTCGACCGGGCGATCCAGGCTGGCGTACGGGTCGCGATCGCGAACAACAACCTCGCCAACCCGTTCGCGCCCTTTGGGAACGGCAACCTGCTACAGGCCGCCTGGCTGGCCGGGATCACCCGCAGGATGGCCGACGACGACCAGCCCGGCGGGCTGCTGGCGGCGGTCACCACGACTCCGGCGGCCATCCTCGGGCTCCCCGAGCACGGCCCCCAACCCGGCCGGGCCGCCCACCTGGCCGTGCTCGACACCGCCGATCCGGCCTCAGTGCCGCTCGGAGCCCCGGCCGTCCTGGCGACGCTGCGCGCGGGCCGCCTCGTCCACCGCGTGACCGTCCCCGAACCCGTCGGCGGGGCCGGGCCGTGACCAGCATGCTCGCGTCCGACGGGGGAGAGAGGCAGGCGGCGATCGACAGCCGACATGGTCCCCGGCCGGCGGATCCGACCCGGCCGGGGGATCTGACCGGGCTCTGGCGGCGCACCTTGCTTGCCTGGCCGGATGGCCGACGCGACGACACCAGTTCGGTGCGGTGGCTGCAGGGTCCGCGCCACTACGTCGACCTGCGGTGCCCGGTGGGGCGGACCGCCATCGGCGGCGTCGCCGCGCTTCGCGAGCTCACCGGGGCGCATCTCGGCCGGCTCGCCGGCCAGGAGGGTTTCGCCGGCGAGCTGCGCCGGGAGGAGGAGGTCTTCCACTGGGTCCGTGACATCGATCTCCAGCCCACCTCCGTCCACCTCGACCAGGGAACGCTCCGGTACGACGGGCCGCTGCTGGTCGAGGAGGGGGTTGGGCAGGCGTACGTCGAACACTGGCAGCGGTGCGACACCGGCCCGGGCCCGTGCGCCGATCTTCGGCTGGCCCATCCCCGGACCGGTCGCCGGGGAGTCGTCGTCCGCGTCGGCCGGCATTTCGGCTACGCCCGCGGCCGGCCGCGTGACCTCCCGCCGGAGTCGGCCGGGTCCTCGCTCGGCGAGCTGCTCAACCAGAACGCCAGCTCGCGGCACCGGCAGGACCTCGTCGACTGTGAGATCTCGCTCGGCGTCATCGACGACCACGGCTGGACCATCACCAGCTCCAGCCTGCCCTTCCGGGAGAACCAGCCGTTCGGGCTGGAATGGCGGACCGACGGCACCGTGGTGACGGCCGATCCCGATCCGGACGGACGGCTTCGGCAGCGGATATGGGCGGTGCTCGGCGCCGCGGGGGACGTCGCCGCCTGGTCCACCGAGCCGGCGGCCAACTGATCCGTCACCGGGCCCCGACACGGTGCGCCGGAACACGCACGCGTCGGAACACGCACAAGGAGGAGGTTGCCATCATGGGTGAGGCCATCGGCTTCTCGCGGGTTCCACTGATCGACATCAGCGGGCTGCGGGGCGGGCCGGCCGACCGGGATCGCGTCGTCGCGGAAATCGGCCACGCCGCCCGCGAGGTCGGGTTTCTCCAGATCACCGGCGCCGGGGTGCCGCCCGCGCTGTTCGCGGGCCTGCTGGCCGCCGCGCGACGGTTCTTCGCCCTACCCATGGACGAGAAGATGAAGGTCTACATCGGCGCGTCGAAGAACCACCGCGGCTACGTCCCGGAGGGCGAGGAGGTCTTCAGCGCCGGCGGACGGGACCGCAAGGAGGCGTTCGACCTCTCCCTGGACCTGCCGCCGGACGACCCCGACCACCTCGCCGGCAACCCGCTGCTGGGACCGAACCAGTGGCCACCGCTGCCCGGGTTCGCCGACGCGGTCATGGCCTACTACGACGCGGTCCTGGCCCTCGGCCGGCGCCTGCTGCACGCGTTCGCGCAGGCCCTGGGTGAACCGCCGACGCTGTTCGACGACCACGTCACCAAGCCCCCGAGTCAGCTGCGGCTTCTGCGCTACCCGGCCGGCCCTGCCGCCGACGACCGCGAAGCAGACGACCGTGAAACGGACGACCGCGAAACGGACGCGGTGGGCATCGGCGCGCACACCGACTACGAGTGCTTCACCCTGCTGCGGTGCACCGGGCCCGGACTGGAGGTGCGCAACGGCGTCGGGGAGTGGATCGATGTGCCCCCGGTCGAGGACGCCTTCGTCGTCAACATCGGCGACATGTTCGAGATCCTGACGAACGGAGAGTTCGTCGCCACCCCGCATCGCGTCCGCCGGGTGACCGCGGAACGGTACTCCTTTCCGTTGTTCTTCAGCGTCGACTACCACACCCGGGTGGTTCCGCTGGAGCGTTTCGTCCGTCCCGGCCGCCCGGCCCGCCCCGGTCTCGTCGCGGGCGAGCACCTGTTCGCCCACACCGCGCAGACCTTCACCTACCTCAAGGATCGGCTGGCCACCGGCGAAATCGTCCTGCCAGCCGGGTCGGTCGGCCTGTCGTCCTTCGGTCACCCAACCCAGACGGCGGGCTGAGAGCCGCGCACCGCGGGACACGGCGGTGAAGAGCGGACGAGGACGTTCGACTCATGGAGCCTTGGGCGCGGTGGTTGCGGTGGTCGGTGCCGCCGAGGGCGAAGTGGCGCAGGGCGGTGAACTTGGCCTCGTCGGGTAGCCCCGGCGCATTGCTGCGCCGGGGCCCCCTCAGAACCGGCCGTGCCCGCTTTCCGGGCAACCGGC
>NZ_JADWYU010000089.1 GCF_016786325.1 Frankia nepalensis
ACTCAGCTACCTCTTCCACGCCTACGGCACCAACCTCAGCTTCGAAGACGGCGAGTACAACTTCGTCAAGACCCGCGCCCAACACGGCGTCAAGCGGGCGTTCGAGCTGCGCGACCTGCACTTCGAGATCCCCGAGCCGTGACCGGCGGCCGGCCCGCCCCCGCGCGGGCCGCCCTCCGGTCCCGGCCCAGCAGCAGAAAGTAAACATCTAGATGTCTACGAGCGAGGCGGCCGATACCGCGACCACCGCGGAGCCGGCAACGGCAGAGCAGGCGGCAGCAGAGCCGGCCACGGCGGCGGGGCCCGTCGAGATCACCGTGCGCGACGGCGTGCTGCGGATCCTCCTCAACCAGCCGGCGCGCCGCAACGCGCTCGACATGGCCGCCGTCGGCGTCCTCGTCGACGCCCTCGACGCCGCCTCCACCGACGACACGCTGCGGGCGGTCGTGCTCGAGGGCGCGGGCGGCCACTTCTGCTCGGGCGCCAACTGGGTGTCGTCGAACACGGGCGCCAAGGACGACGGCGCGAACGGCGCCGAGGCGCCGAAGCCCAGGACCAAGCCGCGGCCCGGCAGCGTGCAGCGGCGCACGCCCGTCCAGGCACACCGCCTCGTCCAACTCCTCATGGAGATCCAGCTGCCGGTGGTCTGCGTCGTGCGCGGCTGGGCCGCCGGGCTCGGCTTCCAGCTCGCGCTGGCCGCCGACGTCACGGTCGCCGCCGACGACGCGCGCTTCTGGGAGCCGTTCCTCGAACGCGGCTTCACCCCCGACAGCGGCGCCACCTGGCTGCTCCCCCGCCTCGTCGGCATCGCCCGCGCCCGCGACCTGCTGCTGCTCGGGCGCAAGCTCACCGGCGCCGAGGCCGCCGCCTGGGGACTGATCCACGCCAGCGCCCCCGCCGAGGAACTGGACGCCCTGGCCGCCGGGATCATCGAACAGCTCGCCACCGGCCCGACCGTCGCCATCGGCCTCGCCAAGCGGAGCATCAACCGCAACCTGGAGAACAGCTTCGCCCAGGCCCTGGAGAACGAGGCCCTGGCCCTGGAGCTCAGCTCCCGCACCGCCGACTTCCGTGAGGGCCTCGCCGCCTTCACCACCCGCCGCCCGCCCAGCTACACGGGCCGCTAGGCTCCCTCGCGGATCTTCGAGGGCCCCGGCCCGTCACCGCCCGAGGACCCCGGCCTGTCACCGCCGATCCCAGAAAGCTCCATGAAAACGCCCTGACCGTCTTCGTGGCCGTCAGCCGACGCGGACCGCTTCTGGAAGCTGGTAGACGGCGAACGGGGCTTTGATGACCGGCGCCGCGACGTTGCGGACCGCGGTGCCGGCGGGCGTCTCGCCCACCTCGGTCCCGTAGTGCGCGTGGCCGTGCAGGGCCAGCGCGACCCGGCGACGCCCGCCTGGGGCCAGCTCGCGCGTAGGGTCGCCCCCCGGCCGTTCGCCGGGCGTCCTGGTTCCCTGGGCGCCCGCTGGCCGGGGCGCCGCCCCGAACGCCTGCTCGCCGTCGATCGCCGCGCCGAGCAGGTAGCTGCCCAGGAACGGGTACAGCTCCAGCGGCTCACCCACGAGGGTTTCCCGGGTCGGCGCGTAGTGCAGGAGCGCCACCCGCAGGTCACTGTCGAGTTGACTCAGCGCATCTCGCAAGACCTGCGCCGTCGTCACCGCGTGCTCCGCGAACGCCTTCATCTCCCGCTCACCGTGCACGGCGGCCGTACAGCCGGCGAAACCGCCGCCGAATCCCTTCACGCCGGCGATCCCGACCTGTCCCGCGGCGGTGTCGACGACCGTCGACGTCCCTTCCAGCACGGTCACGCCCGCATCGGTCAACATCTCGCTGAACGCCGCCTCATGGCCGCGGTCGTAGTCGTGGTTACCGAGAACAGCGACCACTGGCAGGTCCAGCCCACCGAACAGCTCGCAGACCTCCTCGGCAGAACTGGTACCGCCATCCTCGGTCAGGTCGCCAGCGAGCAGAAGAACGTCGGCGACGTCAACCACGCGCTCATATACCGGCCGAAGGCGGGCCGCGGCCCCGGCGGTGACGTGCAAATCTCCGACTGCCGCGATTCGGACCATGGCCCGATCATCCCTGAATCTCGCCCACCGAGCGTCAGGTCGAGCGATCCTGCCCTGAGTGTCCTGGCAGCCCCCGGCGGCAGCCGGCCGGCGGAGGCCCGCTCAGCCCAGGCCCCACGACTCAGCCCAGGCCCCACAGCTCAGCCCAGGTCCCACAGCCGCACCGTGCGGTCGGCGCTGGCGCTGACCAGGGTGTCGCCGTCCGGCGAGAACGCCACCGAGCTCACGTGGTCGGTGTGGCCGGTCAGCTCGCCCATCGGCCGGGGCCTGGCCGGGTCGGCCACGTCCCACAGCCGCACCGAGTGATCGTCGCTGGCGCTGGCCAGTGTGTGGTTGTCCGGGGAGAACGCCAGCGAGACCACGACGTTGGTGTGACCGATCAGCTCACCGCGCTTGACGGGAGCGGACGGGTTGGTGATATCCCACAACTGCACCTTGTCGTCGTCACCGGCGCCCGCCAGGATTCGGCCATTCGGCGAGATCGCCACCGCGTACACCCAGCCGATGCGGCTGGTCAGCGGCTCACCCAGCGGCCGGATGTCCGTCCGGTCGGAAATGTCCCACAGCTGCACCGCCTGGTTGTAGCCGCTCGCCAGGATGTCGTCGTGCGGGGAGAAGGCCACCGACGCCGTCCAGCCGGGTTCGCTGGCCAGCAGGTGGGGGGCCGTCCGGTCGGTGACATCCCACAGCACCATCGCGTCTTCGCCACCGGCGCTGGCCAGCAGTTTCCCATCCGGGGAGTACGCCACGGCGTACATGGGGTCGGAATCACCGGTTAGCGACTCACCCAATGGGCGGAGCCTGGTCCGGTCGGTCACGTTCCACAACTGCACCGTCTTCCCACCGGCACTCGCCAGGGTGCGACTGTCCGGCGAGAACGCCACCTCCTCCACCTGGCCGACGGAGGCAGCCGGCTGTTCGGCGAGCCGGGTGGGCCTGGCCAGGTCGGTCACATCCCACAGGCGTATCGTGCCGGCGCCGTCGGCGCCGGCCAGGGTGTGCCCGTCCGGGGAGAAGGCCACCGACCACATGGCCGCCGGCACGGTCAGCGGAGAACCCAACAGGTGGGGGGTGGAATCCCCACCGCGGGTGGAGATGACGGCCACGACGGTGCCGGTCACGGCGAGCAGGACCGCCACGGCGGCGGAGACCAGGCGCCGGCGCCGCGGCCGGGGGCGCCCACGGTCGGACTCGTCAGGCCTCCCGCCGCCGGCCCCGGTTCGGGGCTGGTCCCCTGTCGAGAAGGTAGGACGCACGCCGCTGGCCGTGGCCGGCCAGGTAGAGACCAACGGCTGGTCGGCGGCCGCGCGGATCTCGTCGTCAAGCCGCAGCCGGATGCCGGCCCGGGCGGTCCAGCCGGGGCCGAACACCTGGGCCGCGGCACGGGCCAGGTCCAGGGCGAACACGTGGGCGGACGGCTGGCGAGCGGCCGGATCCTTGGCGAGGCTACGCATCACCACGTCGGCCAGCGGGGCGGGCACCCCGGCCGGCGGTGGCGGGACCACATGCAGATGATGATGAGCGAGCGCCGGGGCGGACAGCCCTGGACCGAACGGCGGCCTCCCGGCGAGCAGCTCGTACAGCATTATCCCCACGGCGTACAGGTCCGTGGCCGGACTCAGCCAGCCAGCGGCCAACTGTTCGGGGGCCATGTATCGCGGGGTGCCGACAACCGCGCTCGCGGCCGCCGCCGCCCCTTCCACGAGTTTCGCGATCCCGAAGTCCGCGACTTTCAGCAGCCCGGCGCCGTCGAACAGCATGTTGTCCGGTTTGATGTCGCGGTGCAGGACGCCCTGGGCATGGGCACAGCCCAGCGCGGCGGCCACCGCCAGCCCGACCGCGCATGCCCCCTCCGGGGACAGGCTCGCCCGGCGGCGGGTCAGCGTTCCGCCGCCCAGCAGCTCCATCACGATCAACTGCAGGTCTTCGACCACTACGGCGTCATAGACGCGGACGATGTGGGGATGGTCCAGGGCGGCGAGCAGCCGCGCCTCGCCGAGGCTGGTCGTCGCGGTCTCGTCCAGCTGGGCGAACAGAACCTTGATGGCCACGTCGCGGTGCAGCTCCCGGTGCCGGCCAGCCAGCACCACCCCGAACGCACCCCGGCCCAGCTGGGCGCCCAGCTCGTAACCGGGCAGCGCCGCGGCCACCCGCGCCTCGTCGAAAATCACGAGGTGAAAGCTGGTGCGCGCTGGCGACGGCGACCACCGTTCAGCATCCCGATTCCCCCCAGTTTGCGCCTAATCCGGGATTCTAGCGGCGCACGGCGCGACCGAGCTCACCCTCCCGCCGCCACATCCGGCAGAGACCGCCTCGTCTCCCTCGACCGCGCCGGAGGGGAACCGGCCCGGTCAGACCCGCCGCGATCTGGCCGAATCTCGGCGGTGCGTCCTATCGCCCGTCGAGGAGTCTGACGACGTGTTCGGCGGCCCCACGGGCCGAGGCGGGGTTCTGCCCAGCGACGAGGCGGCCGTCGACCGCCCGACTCACCGTCGGTCAGCTTCCGACCTGCGCGGATGTGTGTAGATTGGCCGAGATAGTCAGATTCTCTGGCCTGGCACGGTCCGCGCCACGGGGTCGCACGTTCCGTCGATGGTCACCATCATCTCGATGGTCTTCCGCGCGGTATGCGTCGGGCGCGAGTCGCCGTTGCCTAGCCGTTGGGGGAGGGAACCAGGCATGTCGTCCACCATCGATGTGACCGGTGAACGCCGGCATACGGCGCTCGACGCCGGCTGTCACCCGGCGCGCGGCGACCACCGGCGGCCATCGCCAGGGCGGACGCGGCGGGTCGGCGCGGCGGTCGCCGCGACGGCGGTGAGCGTCGTGATCGCGGTGAGCGGATGCTCGGCCGACGACGATGCCAACGAGCCCGCGGCTCAGGTGAGCCAGACGGCCGCCGGCACGACGCCCGCGGACGGTAGCGCCACGCCCGGGCCGGGTGCCGCGAGCGGCGGCCCGGCGCCGGCGACGGAATACACCAGCCCGGAGCCGGTGGCCGAAGGCACCGGCTCGGAACCGGTAACCGGAAACGGCGGCCCGACGACGGTGAGCGAAAGCGACCTCGAGAATCGGATCGTGGAGGAGTTCACCCGCAAGAGCGGCGAGCAGTTCTCCGCCGACTGCCCCGGCGACCTCGCCGCCGAGGTCGGCGCCGAGATGCGCTGCAACGCGTCGATCCGGGCGACCGGAAATTCCTACGACGTTGATGTGACCGTGGTCAGCGTGGCCGACGGCGCCGCCACCTTCAACATGTCGGCCACGCCCATCGGTTAGCCGGGCAGCCGGTCGGTAATCGCATCAGCCACCCAAATGCGGTCGCGATGCCCTTCGGTCGGGACCTGGTCGGCGCGCACAGGCCGGCCAGGTCCGCCCGAGCGCGAGCCGGCGCGCAGGACGACGCCACCCCCGTCGTTCGTCCCGTCCTCCGTCGTCACCATCGGCATCGGCCTCGACGCCTATTCCGGCGAACTGTGGATCGGTGAGGGTACGACTGGCGCGCGGACTTCGAGGTTCCTTGGACCGTCATTGAGATCGCGCTAGGCAGGCTTCGAGGGAACGCACGGCTGGAGCTACAGCGCCTGGTCGCGAAGGCGGACGAGCGCCAGCAGGCGCGGACGCGGTGCGCAGGCCCACGGCGACGGCGACCGCCTCCTCGTCGTCCAGCAACAGCGGCGGCATGGCCGCGCCCGCGGCAAGCCGGTAGCCGCCCGCCGCGCCCATCGTCGCCCGCGGCAGATATCCCAGTTCGCGCAGGCGATCGATATCGCGGCGGACGGTCCGAGGGCTGACCCCGAGACGCTCGGCCGTTCAGCCCCAGGCCAGTCGCGGCGAGCTTGCGGCAGGGACAGCAGACCGAGCAACCGTGCGGACCTGTCACTCATGGCCCCAGCATGCCTGGCCATATAGGACAGAAACCGACCTAGATGACCCCTACCGTCGATCCTGTCATCGCGACGAATCGGGAGAGACATGAGCACCGAGATCCGCCCATTCCAGATGGAGATCGCCGCTGCCGACCTGGACGACCTGAACGACCGGCTGGACCGCGCCAGGTGGCCCCGGCAGCTGCCCGGCGAGGGATGGAGCCTCGGCGTCCCCGTCGCCTACCTCCAAGAACTTGCCGGCTACTGGCGCAATATGTACGACTGGCGCCGACACGAGGCGCGATTGAACGCGTTTCCGCAGTTCATGACCGAGATCGACGGCCAGGACATCCATTTCCTGCACGTCCGCTCGGTCGAGCCCGGCGCTCTGCCGCTCATCCTCGTGCACGGCTGGCCGAACTCGTTCGTGGAGTTCGGCGATCTCATCGGCCGTCTCACCAGTCCTCGCGCGCATGGAGGTGACCCTGCCGAGGCATTTCACGTCGTCGTGCCGTCCGTGCCGGGCTTCGGGTTCTCCGCGCCGCCGGGTGGGACCGGATGGACCGCGGCGCGTGTGGCGCGGATCGGGGCGAAGCTGATGCGCCGACTCGGCTACGAGCGGTACGGCGCGCAGGGCGGCGATTTCGGAGCCTACGTCGCCCCGGAGATGGCCAAGGTGGCGCCGGACCATGTTGTGGGCGTCTACGTCGTTGGCGGTCTCGGCTTCCCCATCGAGAAGGATCTTCCGGAGATGACCGAAGCTGAGCGGGCGGCCTATACCCGGCTGATGGAACAGGACTGGATGAACGGTGTCGACCATCACGCGTTGTTGCGCGCGGCGCCGCAGACCTTCACGTACGGATGGCACGACTCACCAGTCGCGGCACTGGCCTGGATGACCCAGAAGTTCCACGAGTTCAACGCCTCAGGCCGGCCGCTGGAGCAGGTGATCGATCGGGACCTGTTCCTGACCAACGTGAGTCTCTACTGGTTCACCGGAACGTTCGGAACGTCGGCCTGGCCGTACTACGACAGCACCGGCTTCGGCTGGCCGGAAGGACAGACCGCCGCGCCGACCGGCGTCTACAGCGGACCGCCAGGCATCCGCCGGCTCGCCGAACGCCACAACATCATCCTTCACTGGCCGGAGAACAATCCGGCCGGCCACCACTTCATCGCCATGGACCAACCGGATCATCTCGCCGCTGACATCCGCGCGTTCTTCGCCAAGGTCCGCTGACCGCCACAGGCCGGCCGCGCCGCCTCGCCAACAGCGAAGGTGGCCAGCTGTCCGCGGCGAACCTCGTCGACGGAGTACAGCAGCGTTCGTCTGCGAGATTGCAACAAACGCAGCCCTCTCGCCTGGTCAAGGGCTACATTTGTGACTTCGTGCAGACGGCTGTGACCTGTGGGTTCACCACCGTCGGACGTTCAGTCGAGTCGACGCGTGGATCGCGGACCGCGCAGCACACTGCAGGTGGAGCCGCTCAGGGGCACGGCCACGAACGCTGAGAAGCCGCCTGGCGCCCTGATCACCGGCCACCCGGACGCCCGCCCGCATCGCGGCCCACGATCGGCGTGCTGGACACTTGTTCCCGCGGTTGGGGCGGACGGGAAGGCGTGGCATGAGTGGCGCGACGGCATCCGGGGCGGGAAGCCCGGTCGGTTTTCTGTGGATTCCGGCGGTCGACCTGTCCGCCGCCGCCGCGTTCTACCGGGACGTGTTCGGCTGGGAGGTCGACGAGCCTGGCCAGGGCGCGAGCGCGGTCGGCTTCCGCGCGCCGGGTCTCATCGGCCAGCTGACCACTGAGCTACCGGTCGGACCCGGCGGGCCGTTGCTGTGGCTCATGGCCGACGACCTCTATAGGGCGCTGCGCCTGGTCGAGCTGCGTGGCGGCCGGGTACTCGGGCAGCCGCGGCGGCAGGGCGGCGTCCGCTACCTCGTCCAGGTCAGTGACCCGGCCGGCAACCGGCTGGGCATCGCGGTGCCGGCCGGGTCGCCGCGGCCGCAGCCGCTGGTCGTCGCGCGTGACGTCGAGGCGTCCAGCCGCTGGTACCAGGAGTTGCTCGGACTGCGCTCCGACCACGGCGGCAAGGACTATGAGCGGCTCGTCACGGCCGACGGCATCCTCGTCCTGCAACTGCACCGCTGGGACGTCGACCACGGCCACGGCCAGCTCGCCGAGCCGGACCAGCCGTTCGGCAACGGCGCGGTGCTGTGGTTCGGTGACGTCGCCGACTTCGAGGGCGCCGTCGAACGGGCCGGGCGGCTCGGCGCGGCGGTGGTGCACCCGCCCATGCGCAACCCGCTCAGCGGCGAGGGCAACGGCCCGGCGCACCGCGAGATCTGGCTGAAGGATCCGGACGGCTACACCGTCGTGATCGCCAGCCCGGACGGCGAGGACCACGAGCCGAGCTGAGTGCCCATGCCGCCCCCGCATCGCCGCGCCCGCACCCGCGCCCGCACCCGCACCCGCACCCGCACCTTCGTAACCCCGCGTCGCCAGGGCTGCGCAACGCCAAACTCCTGGCCAGCGTCGCTGGATCTCAGATCGAGCAATCCGCCAGTCAGTGAACGGGCAGGTTGTCCGATCCCGGATGCTTGACATCTCGATCCCACCCGATGCTTGACAGCGGTCGTCAGTTGACCCGAGCGGGTGACGGCTTGTGCGCTCGTCTGCCGAACTGCAAGAAATGCGACCCTCAAGGGTGGATCAGACGATGGTGGCTGGCGCGGATCAGGGTTGCTTTTAAGGATGGTCAGGGGCCCTGGCAAGCCCGCCGGTCCCGCGGCCGGCCCACCGGCTCGCGGATCCGGGTGCGGCGAGCGTCGTGCCTGCCCGGCCCGCCGCTGTCGGTACCGCCCGGCGAGCCCTGCCGGCGAAACGATCTCCGCGTTCCGCTGCGCGCGGCACACCGACCCGAAGGGCACGGCCACCCTCGGGATGCGCCTGGCGGCCGCGGCGGTGACGACATCCGTTCCCGGTCTGATCTCCACCGGCGGCGCCCCGGGCGGCCCGCGGAGCGACCCGCCGGGGGCAGCGACCGGCCAGCGGCAGCGCTGACCGGCCCGATGATCGCGCGGAGCCGGCAGCGCGGAGCCAGCGTGATGGCCACGGCCGGACGAACCCGTCAGGGGACGCCGGCCCGCCGGCTCCCGCGAACACGCGACCGTCGGCCCGGCTCAGCGCCGCGCAGGTTCGGCTACTTCTTGATGGCGGTCTTCATGTCGTCGAGGAGGGTGAGGATGGGCAGGCCGGACTCGGACAGGGCGTGGCCGTGGCCGGTCTGGTGGATGTCGAAGACCGACTGGATGGCCGCGTAGAAACCCTGGACGTCGAGGGTCTGGTTGACCGCGCGCTTGGCCTGGCGCAGCGCGAACGGGTGCATCTGGGCGATCTGGGTGGCGAGCTCGCGCACAGCCGGGCGCAGCTCGTCGAGCGGGACGACCCGGTTGACCATGCCGACCTGCGCGGCCTCCTCAGCGGTCATCGCGCGACCGGTGAACAGGATCTCCTTGGCCTTGCGGGGGCCCATCTCCCAGGTGTGGCCGTGGTACTCGACACCCCCGATGCCCATCATCACCACCGGGTCGGAGAACTTCGCGTTGTCGGCCGCGACGATCAGGTCGCACGGCCAGGCCAGCAGCAGGCCACCGGAGATGCACACACCCTGCACGGCCGCGATCGACGGCTTGGGGATGTTGCGCCAGCGCAGCGTGTACTCCAGGAACCGCTTCGCCTCGGTCTCGTAGATCCCACCGAGGGTCCACTTCGGCCCCGCGCCGTTTCCGTTGCTGGCGGCCCGCGGGCCGACGCCCTTGATGTCGTGGCCGGCGGAGAAGTGCTTGCCGTTGGCCCGCAGGATGATGACCCGGACCTCCGGGTCGTCCGCGGCCCGCCGCCAGGCCTCGTCCAGGTCGTCGAGCAGTGCGGAGGTCTGGGCGTTGGCCGCCTCCGGCCGGTTGAGCGTGATCGTCGCGATCCGCTCGCTGACCTCGTACCCGATGAAGCTTGTGATCACAAAGATCTCCTCGAACCGTGCGGGGCCGCGCCGACCGCGTCCGATCCGGCGCCCCGCCAGGCGACTGCCTGACGCGCCGCCGGGCCGGGCGGCTCATGACGGCCGAGATATCTAGATGTTAATAACCAGGCTGGCCGGGGGCCAGCCCTCCGGGGGCGGCATCGTCCGCGGCATGGTCATCGGCGATTCAGTCGTCGATGACTCGATCATCGACGGCGACGGCGCCTTCGCCCGGCCGCCCGCGCCTTGCGCGCCGACCCGGGCCGAGCGGCACCGCCAGGGCTCAGTCGCGGCGGAACCACAGCGCGGCCGTCTGGCTTCCGACCCCGGCGAGCGAGCCGTCCGGGGACCAGAGCCGCACCGAGCCGTAGCCGTAGCCGCCGGACGCCTGCTCGGGGGTGCCGTCGACGAGTACCCATTCGCTGTCGGGCGCCGAGCCGACCCGGATCGTGTTGTCGAGGCTCGACCCGGAACCGCGCTGCCCGAGAGCGGCCATCACCATCGTCGGCACGGAGTCCGCCACCATCGGAAGAATCGCGGGACGGGTCGCCGGACGTCCGGGAAAACGCATCCAGAAACGCAGCCGCGGCCCCTTGCTGAACTCGCGCATCTCCACCATACCGAAGAACCCGGGCGCGACACCCGGCGGAATGGGCAGCACGCTCGGCCGGCATTCCTCGGGCGCCGGCACGACGGGCATGCCCGGCACGGTCCCGTCCGGGATCGCGGGATTCACGTCGCCGGACGCCCCCAGCCCGGCGAGCACGACCCGGCCGTCGACCGAGCCGGTGACCCGGACCTGCGACGTGCGCCGGCCCGCCGCCAGCACCTCGGCGACCAGGTCCAGGCGCTCGCCGCGCCTCGGCGAGCCCACGAACTGCGCGGTCGCCCAGCGCAGCGACCGCCCGGTCGCCGCCTCGACGAGCGCCCCGACCAGCGAGAGCCCGGTGCCGCCGTACATGCGTTGCAACTGGGTGAGATGGCGCTCCGCCATCACGACGCTGGCCCGCGTCACCGCGGGCCCGGGGCCCGCCTCCTCGGCGTCGCCCACCTCGAGGCCGAGCCACCGCTGGTCGGCAAGGCGCTGCCCGGCCTCGTCCTGATCGGTGCCGTCCGGCTCCGTGCCGCCCAGCCTCGCGCCCGCCGGCGCGGGATCGGTCACCGCCGGCTCGGCGCGCCCGGCCATCTCGGCGCGCCCGGGATCCACAGTCACCTCGGACATGGGGCCCGACGTTAGCATTTAATATCCAGACGTTTTGGTTATTGTGACCCGGTCGTCATCCGCCCGCGCGGCCGCCGGGCTGTTCAGCGTCGGGTCACGGGGTAGGCCGAGGACGCGCTCGGCGATCTGGTTACGGACGATCGCCGAGGTGCCACCCGCGACGGTCCGGTGCCGCCAGGCGAGCACGGTGCGACCGGCGTCGGCGCCGAGGCCCCCGACGCGGACCATCTGGGGGCCGGGGAGCTCGGGCGCGCACGCCCGCTCCTCCGCTCCCCCCACTCCCCCACGCGTCCGTGAGGGCCGCGCGCCCCGTTTCCGGACACCGGCGGGCGCGCGGGGCGTGTAACCGGCGTGTCGCACGTATGACAGGTCAGGGAAAACCCTGAAAGGGATGGTGTTCGCCCTCGCGACGCGCCAGCATAGGGGCCAGATCGGCGCGGGCCGACGGTGGGAAAGCGGGGGGAACCAGCGATGCCGAACAATTGTGGATTGCCCGTCGGCGGGAGCCGCCGGGCGCCAGGACGGCGTACCCGCTTCTCGGCCTCCTGAATCCATGAGCCTGACCATCAACGTCGGCGGGCGCTCCGTCGAGGTCCCCGCCGGACGGCCGTTCGTCGTCGGCCGCGCGGTGGCGTGCGACCTGGTCATTCCCGACGGCCGGGTGTCGCGACGGCACCTGCTGGTCGAGCCGGTCGAGGACGGCTGGGCCGTCGTCGACATCAGCAGCAACGGGACCTGGACCGCGGGCCGGCGGATGCACCGGGTGCGGGTCCGTCAGGAGACACGCCTCCAGCTCGGCGCGGTGGATGGCCCCGAGGTCGTGGTGGCCCTGACACCGGGGGCACCGACCACACCGACGGACCTGGGCGTGGTCGACCGGCCGGCGCAGGCGGCGCCCGCCGCCCGGGCGGGTGGCCCGTCGCCGCAGCGCGTCTCCGACAGCCCCGCGCCCGGCGCGCCACCGCACGGGTCGCCTGCCAGCCCGGCGGCACCGGGCCGGCAGGCCGCTCCCGCCGGCCGGCCCCAGCAGGACCCCGACGACCGGCCGAGCTGGCACTTCGACAACCCGGCCGGCCCGCCGACCGGCGGCCACCACGAGCGGCCCACGATGATCCCGGGCGGCCGGGAGCCCACGGGCCCGATGCTGCCGCCCGGCGAGCGGGAACAGCGGGCGGGCCAGCGTGACCCGGTCCGCACCCACCCGCTGAAGATGGGCCGGATGTCGATCGGGCGGGCACGCTCGAACGACATCGTCGTGGGTGACCTGCTGGCGTCCCGGGAGCACGCGGAGCTGCTCCTCGGCCGCGGCGGCGCCGAGATCGTCGACCTGGGGTCCCCGAACGGCACGTTCCTCAACGGCCAGCGCATCGACCGGGCCGTCCTCAACCCCGGCGACGTGATCGCGATCGGTCACCACGTCTTCAACGTGACCGAGCAGGCCCTCGTCGAGCGGGTGGACACCGGGGACGTCTCGTTCGAGGTGGACGGGCTGTCCGTGGACATCGGCACCGCCCGGCTGCTGCACGACGTGACGTTCTCGCTGCCGGGGCGGGCACTGCTGGCGGTGATCGGCCCGAGCGGCGCCGGCAAGTCGACGCTGCTCGGGGCGCTCACCGGCTTCCGGCCGGCGAACATCGGGACCGTGCGCTATGCCGGCCGGGACCTGTACGCGGAGTACGACGAGCTGCGCCGCCGGATCGGCTATGTGCCGCAGGACGACATCCTGCACACCGCGCTCACCGTCCGCCAGGCGCTCGAGTACGGCTCCAAGCTGCGCTTCCCGGCCGAGACGACCCTCGAGGAGCGGCGCAACCGCGTCAACGAGGTGCTCGTCGAGCTGAGCCTGACCAACCGGCCCGGCACCGGCGGCCGGCCGAACGGCCGGGCCATGGCCGCTGGCGCGGACTCGAACGAGCTGCGGTTCGTCGACGAGGACGAGGAGCCGGGCGCGCCGAGCGGCGGCGACCTGTCCGACCGGCAGGTGGCCCGGCTGTCCGGCGGGCAGCGCAAGCGCACCAGCGTCGCCCTCGAGCTGCTCACCCAGCCGACGCTGCTCTACCTGGACGAGCCGACCTCCGGCCTCGACCCGGGCCTGGACAAGGAGGTCATGGAGTCGCTGCGGCGGCTCGCCGACGGCGGCCGGACCGTCATCGTCGTCACCCACAGCGTCGCCCAGCTCAACCTGTGCGACTACCTGCTGGTGCTCGCCAAGGGCGGGCATGTGGCCTATTTCGGCCCGCCGCAGCACGCGCTGGAGTTCTTCGACGAGGCCGACTGGGCCGACGCCTTCCGCGTCCTGCAGACGACGAAGGGCGCGAAGAGGCTCGCCAGCCGGTTCCGGAGCTCGCCGTACTTCATCAAGGGCTCGGCGCCGATGGCGCGGCCGCAGCCGGCGCCGCTGGCCAGGATCCGGCAGCAGTCGGTGCTGTCGCAGCTGGTCACCCTGAGCCGCCGCTACCTGCGGGTCATCGTCTCCGACAAGTCCTATCTGCGGCTGCTCATCGCCTACCCGTTCGTGCTCGGGCTTATCCCGCTGACGATCAAGACGTCCGACAAGTTCAACCTGCCGCCGAACGGGCAGCCGAACCTGGACGCGTCGCGCGCGCTGCTCGTGGTGATCCTCATGGCCTGCTTCATGGGGATGTCCAACGCGGTGCGCGAGCTGGTCAAGGAACGGGAGATCTACCGCCGCGAACGCTCGATCGGCCTGTCCGTCATCGCCTACGTCGGCTCGAAGGTCGTCGTCCTGTCGCTGATCACCGCGCTGCAGGGCGCGGTCCTGGCGACCATCGGCCTGTGGGGCCGCTGGCCACCCGACGGGGTGCTGTTCGGCGCGCCCCTGGAGATGGTGCTCGCGGTGGCAGCGACGGCGGTCGCCGCCGCGATGGTGGGTCTGATCGTCTCCTCGGTGGTCGACAACGCCGACAAGACCATGCCGCCGCTGGTCGTGCTGACGGTCGCGAACCTGGTGTTCACCGGCGCACTGATGCCGATTGCCGGGGAGAAGGGGCTCGAACAGCTCGCCTGGCTGTTCCCCGGCCGGTGGGGCTACGCCTCGGCGGCGGCGGTCGGCGACATCAACGTGATCCAGATGAACGGCAGTCAGGCCAACCCGAAGTTCCCGCCCGACCCGATGTGGGAGCACACCGCGAGCGCCTACGCCGGCGGCCTCATCGGGTTGGCGGTCATCGCCACGGTCAGCCTGATCGCGACGGCCCTGCTGCTGCGCCGGCTGGACCCGCGGGCCAGCCGCGGCCGGCGCAAGGGCTGAGCGGCCGAGCCGCCGAGCGGCCGAGCGGCTGAGCGGCTGAGCGGCTGAACCGTCGAAGAGGACCGCGCGGCTACCCGACCACGCCGCCTTACGACCGCACGGCCGTACGACCGCGCCGTTACAGGACCGCGCCGCGCTCCTTCAGGTCGGTGATCTCCGGCCAGGTCAGGCCCAGCTCCAGCAGGACGTCCTCGGTGTGCTCGCCGTGCTCGGGCGCCCGGGCCGGCCGGCTCGGCCGGCCGTCGAACTGGGCCGGCGCGGTGACCATCGGCAGGCCGAACCCGGCGCCCATCTCGACGTCGGCGACGTAGCCGTTGGCGACGACCTGCGGGTCGTCGTGCGCCTCACGCGGCGTCTGCACCGGCGCCCACTCGCCCGCGAACGACGCCAGGGCTTCACTCCACCGCGCGAGCGTCCGGGTGGCGAAGACGGCGTCGAGCGCGTCGACGCAGGCCGCCGCGTTGCGGCGGCGGGCGTCCAGGTCCACGAACCGCGGGTCCTCGGCGAGCTCGGGACACCCGAGGGCGACGCACAGGTCGGGCCAGTACCGGTCCGGGGAGAGCATCATCAGCGCGACGAACCGGTCGTCGGCCGTCCGGTAGGTGAGCATCAGCGGGTTCCACGCCGCGTGCCGGTCGGTCCGGGCACCTGTGTGGCCCTCGGCGTCCAGCCGGGCGTTGACGACGTCCGGCTGCACCTGCCACAGCCCCGCCGCCAGCAGCGACGAGTCGATGACCGACGGCTCGCCCGTGGCCGCGCGCCGGTAGAGCGCCGTGCTGACCGCGCCGGCCAGGGCCAGGCCCGCGACGACGTCGCCGAAGGCGGGCCGTGGCGGCCCCGGCCACTGCCCCGCCGGCGTGTGCAGGTGCTGCATCCCGCTGCGCGCCCAGTAGGCGCCCGTGTCGTAGCCACCGCGGTTCGCGTCCGGCCCGCGGGCGCCGAACGCGGTGCCGCGGACGTAGATCACCGACGGCGCGTCGACGCGCACGTCGGCGACGTCGATCCGTAGCTTGCGGCGCGCGTCCGCCCGCAGGCTCGTCACGAACACGTCCGCGGCCCCCAGCAGCCGCCCGAGCAGCGCGCGCCCGTCCGGGTGCGCGAGGTCGATCCCGACCGACCGCTTCCCCCGGTTCGCGGACTGGAAGAACGGGTCGACCCCCCGGTAGACGTTGTGCAGCCCCACCGTCGTCAGCGCCCGGTAGGGGTCCCCGGTCACCGGATGCTCGACCTTGACCACCGTCGCGCCCCACTCGGCGAGCACGGCGCTCGCCATCGGCACGAACACGTGCGTGGCCACCTCCACCACCCGCACCCCGGCCAACGGCCCGGCCTCGGCCACGCCCACCCCCTCGTCCGCTCGTCCCGCCAGCCCGCCGGCCGCCCCGCCGCCGTGGGCGACACCCGTTCCTCAGATAAGTGACCGCTCATTAAATATCATCGACAGCACATCATTCAAGATCGTTTGATGCGTCGGCCGGCGCGTCAACGGCGTGGACAACGGCGTGCGTCGCCGGACGACGAAACGCCCGGCCACGGTCCAGCGGACCGGGCCGGGCGCCCTCGCGGGATGTTCGTGCCGGGCTACGTGCCGTTCGCCGGCTGCTTGTACTCCTTGCCGTTGATCGTGGTCGTCAGGGTGCCCGTGGCGTCGAAGATGTTGGTCATGACGTCGATGGTGAGGTGGAAGCCGTCGGGGCTGGTCTTCTTGGTGGCGGTCACCCCGCCACCGGTCCCGGTGAGGTCCGAGAACCAGTCGACCGTCGTCACCGTCAGGCTCGGGTTCCTGGCCGAGACCTTCTCGGTGCCGTCGATGACGTAGGTGCCGTCGTCGGTGAAGCCGTCGTAGGTGACGGCGATGGTCCCGATGGCGAACCCGTCCTCGGTGTAGGTGATCTCGACCGTGGCCGTGCCGCCCTTGGCTCCGGGCAGGGTGTAGGTGCCGGCGGGCGGATGCGGCCGGTCCGGCGGCGGGGTGCCGGGCACGTACTTCACGCCCCACGGGACCTCGTCCGAGATCGGCGCGACCTTGGGCGCCGGCGCCGGCTCACGACTGGTGAGCTTGGCGATCATCATCCGGACGCCGCGGCCACCCGGCTCCGTCGACTCCTCACAGGGCAGCGGGTTGGCGCCCCCGCACGCGGGCGGGAGGGCGAGCCGCTGCCAGTAGACGACCGCGGTCCCGTCAGGCGACCACTTCGGGTCGGCCATGCCGTTCCAGTTCGGGTCGTTGACGGCGCCGGGGCCGCCGTCGCCCGAGGCGTTGAGCCGCTGGCCGGAGTAGTCGCCGCAGTCGCCGTACCGGTCGATGAGAATCGGCTGGAAGAACCGCCGCTGGCCGTTGTTCCGGGTCGACGAGGTCACACTGGTCGTGATCAGGTCGGTGACCGGTGGGATGCCCCGCATGGCCGCGAGGAACATCTGCCGGTCACTGCCGCGGGTGTCCATCGCGACGGTCCAGTCGCCGTCCGGGGACAGGTCGATCGGGTCGACGTACTCCGGGTGCGCGGTGAGGCGGCGGACCTCGCCGGTCGTGAGGTCGGCCGCGAAGACGTCGATGTTCGACGACTCGGTCGGGCTCCCGATGTAGGTGACCTCCTTGCCGTCCTTCGAGAAGCCGCGCAGCTCGCCGACGGCGAGGGCGCCGGGGTTGACGCGCAGCTGGCCCGGGTTGGCCGGGTCGACCTCGACCGGCTGGGTGTCTTCGGGGTCGAACAGCCGGGTGACGTCGACCACGTCGTAGCGCGGCCCACGCGACTCGCCCGTCGTCGGCGCCGGGTTGAAGCTGAGCCGGCCCAGGTAGGCGAACTGGCCCAGCTTGCCGCCCGTGAGCGTGAAGCTGTTGAACCCGAGGTGGACGTCGTCGGGGTGGATCCGCAGCTCCCGCAGGTTCCCGCCCTTGCCCGAGTCGTCGGGGGTGTTCTGCCAACGGATCGGGTAGACGTGCGTCTGGTCCGGGGTGCAGGCGGCGTCCGCGATCGGGTGGGTCCCGCAGTCGACGATGTTGGTACCCACCAGCACCCGCTTGCCGTCGTTGAACGGCTGCGGGTAGTCCATCGGCTCGTTGCGGCCGGCCGCGTTCTGGTCCGGCACGCCGCAGGTGACGCACTTCCACGCGTCGCCGTTCGGGAACGTGGTGCCGTCCGTCTTCACGACGATCAGCTGACGGCCCGTGTAGCCGCTTCCCGGGTCGGGCGCGGCCGGGGCGCCCACGAACGTGACGACCGCGGTGACGGACGTGCCGTCCGGCAGGAAGCCGCCGGACTGCATGCTGGCGTCCCTGCCCACGCATCCGGTACCGCGGGGGTTGAGCTCCTTCGTGCACGCACCCGGGTCCTCGCTGGGCGCCACCGGCGGCAGCGGCAGCTCGCTGACCTCGACCGGCTCCGGCTCCGGCGGCGCGGGGACGCCCCCGGCCGCCGCCGACGCGGGCGCGTTCGGCGCGTCGTCGCCCGAATTGGAACATCCCACCAGGGCAAGGACGAGCGCCACCGCCAGCCCGGCGAATAACCAGCGCCCGCGGCGCGGTGCACCCTTTTCACCACGGTTTTCGGGGCGCCCGCGTTTCTTTCCCAGCTTCTCCGGTGGCAGTTTTTTCGACAGCACGTTTCTCGGTCTCACCCTTCCAGGCGGCAGGTCGCCGACGTGGCGAAATGCATGCAAGAACCCTGTCGACCGGCCGGTGCGCGGTCAATCAGCCATGTGCAGTATTCAGGTGGGCGGCCGTACTGCGAGGGCAGTAGTCCGGGGCCGGTGGTGACGGGCGCGACCCGCCGCCGCATCAGTACGAGCATGTCTCGCTGATACGTAGTAGCCCGGGTTCTCAGGGCGATGCCCTGGCCGAGGGCCCCGCCGAAGGCGGTGACAGGCCATGCGCGCCGGGGCGAGGCAAGGCAAGCCGACGTGCGGGAGCCTGTTCTGAGTGACACGGCCGCGCCGACTGCTCGCCCGCCGGGCGATGGCCGGCGCCGACTCGCCGACCGGCCGGCCATGGCCCGGCCCACGGCCATACCTTCAGCCAACCGTTGCGCCGGTCTCCGGCGCGATGCCCGCCGGCGTCGCCGTCCTCAGGCGGTTTCCGCCGGGCCCTCGGCGACGATCAGGTCCTCCAGGTTGCGCATCGAGGCCTGGAACGACCGGCGCAGGCCGGGGCGCTGGAGCCGGTCGATCAGCCGCCCGACCGGGCCGAGGCCCGGCCGGTAGCGGACCGTGTAGGTGAACCTCGTCCCCTCGCCGCCGTCGACCTGGACCGGCTCGAGCTCGAACACGTTGGTCATGTCGTGCATCGGGGCGAAACCGGTCCCGGTGTCGACCCGCCGGCGCGGCGGGTCGATCCGCTCGACGGTCCAGGTGGACCTGGTAGTCAGCGGCCCGACGGTCCGGTTGCGTTCCGAGTAGGTCCGGCCGACGGTCGCCGCGCCGTGGTGGTCGGTGACCTCGAGCACGCCGACGACCCATTCCGCGTACCGGTCGGTCGCGTCGATCACCTCCCACACCCGGGCGACGGGCACGGCGAGCACGGCGGTCTCGCTGACCTCGGTGAGTGGCACCTGGTCCTCCCCTGTTTTCTCGGCGTCCGGTCCGGCCGCCCCAGCCCTCGCGCCGTCAGCCCGCGGTCGGCCGGCGGTCAGTCGGCGGCGGCCAGGACCGCGCGCGCGGTGTCCCGTCCCGAGCGCACCGCGCCGTCCATGTAGCCGTTCCAGTAGTCGGCGTGCTCGGCCCCGGCGAAGTGGACCCGGCCGAACGGCCGGTCGCGCCACGGCCCCAGCGCGGTCAGCACGCCCGGCGCGGCGGCGGCGGTCGGGCCGCCCAGCGTCCACGGCTCGGCCGTCCAGTCCTGCTCGAAGTACTCCCGGGGCCGCAGGGCACGGCGCCCGGCGACCTGGGCGAAGGCGCGCAGCACGGCGCCCCGGCGGTGCCGGGCCGGGCGGCCGGCCCAGGCCCGCCACTGCCGGCCGCCGAGGAAGCCCATCAGCACCCCTGGGCCGTCGCCGGGGGGCGAGTTGTCGAACATCGAGCAGACCGTCGACCCGGCGCGGAAGACGCCCTGCCCGTTCAGGCCGTCCGCCCGCCAGAACGGCTCGTCGTAGACGGCCTCGCACTTCGCCAGCGCCCCGAAGGCGAGCCGGCCGAACAGCGCCTCCTGCTGGGGCGGCAGCCGGGGCGACCAGCTGACCCGGGCGGCGAGCACCGGCGGCACGGCGAGCACCACGTGCCTCGCCGTCCAGGCGCCGGCGTCGGACCGGACGGTCACCGACCGGCCGTCCTGCTCGACGGCGCGGACCGGCGCGCCGAGCACCACCCGCCCGTCGAGCCGCCGCGCCAGCCGCACGGCGAGCAGCTGCGAGCCGCCGTGGAAGCGGAGCTCCTGGGCGCCGCCGGCGACGGCGATCCCCCGGTCGATCGTGCCCGGGGTGTGCTCGTCCCCCATGCCGGCGATGTAGTGCAGGCTGAACAGCAGCGACGCCTCGGCCGCCGTCGCGCCGTAGGCGGAGCCCAGGAAGACGTCGACCAGGTCGAGGCCGCCGGTGCCGGCCGTGACGCGCCGCAGCCAGGTGGCGAAGGTCGTCCCGTCCCAGCGCCGCGCGTGCCGCGCCGTCCACGGCTCCTCGAGGGGGATCGTCCGGGCGAGCCGGTTCATCCGGGCCATCGCGAGCCCCAGGCCGGGCAGCGCCAGCGGGTCCGGCGGGATGTCGCCGCCGAACCGCCGGGCCCGGCCGCCGTGGACGTAGACGCTGTCGCCCGCCGCGTAGGTCGGGAACGTCGCGACCCCGAGCTCGGCGGCGAGGCCGAGCACCTGGTTCTGGGTCGGCCCGACGAACTGCCCGCCGGCCTCGGCCACCAGCCCGTCGCCGAGGTCGTGGTTGACGAGCCGCCCGCCGACCCGGTCTCGGGCCTCGAGCACGACGACGTCGCGGCCGGCGGTGACCAGCGCGTCCGCCGCGGTCAGGCCGGCGAGCCCGGCGCCGACCACGACGACGTCGGCCGCCCGCGACACGCTCACGGCCGGCCCGGCGCCGGCCCGGTCGGCACGGGCGCGAGCGCCACGGTGGGCGCGGTCGCGGCGAACTCCAGGACGGCGGCCAGGTCGAACTCGCCGTGGTCGGTGCCGAGTCCGCCCGCGGTGAACGCGGCGCTGGCGCAGCCGATCACGGCCGCCTGCCGCGGTGGCCGGCCGAGCGCGAGGGCCCGCAGGAAGCCGGCGGAGAACGAGTCACCGCACCCGGAGGTGTCGACCACCTCGACCGCGAACGCCGGGACGTGGTCCACGCTGTCGGCGGTCACCACCGTCGCGCCGGCGGCGCCCGCGGTGGCGACCACGCAGCCGGCGCCCCGGGCCAGCAGCGCCCGGCAGGCGTCGACGAGGGTGGCCTCGCCGGTCCAGCCGAGCACCTGTTCGTCGTTGGGCAGCAGGTAGTCGACGTGCGGCAGCGCGTCGGCGATCCACTCGAGCATGCCGGGATCGGCGGGCGCGATCGAGTCGAGCGAGGTCGTCACGCCGTGCTCCCGGGCGAAGGCGAGGATCCGCCCGGCCGCCTCGCCTCCCATGAACTCCGGCCCGCCCAGGTGCAGGTGGGTCGCGGCGGCGATGGCGTCCCACGGAGCGTCGTCCGGCCCGTACGTGCCGTTGGCGCCGATCACGTGGAACGCGGGCCGCGAGCCGTCGGGGCGGATCGGCAGCACGCTGGCGGAGGTCTGCGCGCCGGCACGCCGCACGATCAGCGAGGTGTCCACCCCGCCGCGGCCGAGCAGGGCGAGCAGTTGGTCGCCGATCGCGTCCGTGCCGACGGCGCCGGCGCCGCGGACGGTCGCGCCCAGCTTGGCGAGCACCAGCGCGGTCCCTCCGGCGGGGCCGGCCGCCGACACGCGGATCTGCTCGACGAGCTGCCCGTCCTGCCCGGCGGGGATCTCCTCGACCGGGCGCACCAGCGTGTCGAGCACGTGCGCGCCGAGCGCCACGACGGTCATGGCCGCCTCGCCGGTCGGGTCAGTCGTCGACGTCATGGCGCGCTGGCTCCTCGGGGGTCGCGGGATGGGTACTGCCGTAGGCGCGGCGGGTGGCGGCGGCCACGACCGCCTGCTGGGCCTCGGCGTCCAGCGCCCTCGGGGTGCCGATGGACGCCGCTCGCCAGTAGAGCTCGCAGGCCCATTCGAGCAGCTCGGTCTGCTCGACGGCGCCGCCCAGGGAGCCGGCGTGGGTGAGCGCGCCGTGGTTGGCCATCAGCGCCGCCGCCCGGCCGTCGAGCGCCGCCAGGACCGCCTCGGCCAGCTCCGGCGTGCCGAACGTGGCGTAGGGCGCGACCCGGACGGTGCCGCCGAGCAGCAGCATCTGGTAGTGCACGCACGGCAGCTCGTCGACGACCAGCCCGACGGCGGTGGCCATCGGCGCGTGGGTGTGCACGACCGCGCCCGCGCCGTACCGGCGGTAGACGCCCAGGTGCAGGCCGAGCTCGGAGGTCGGCGCGAGGGTGCCGCCGACCACCCGCCCGTCGAGGTCGACCACGCTGACCTGGTCGGCCGTCAGCTCCTCGAACCGGGCGCCGGTCGCCGTCACCGCGACCAGCTCCCCCACCCGGACGCTGACGTTGCCCGCCGTGCCGAGGACCAGGCGACGGGCCGCGAGCAGCCGGCAGGCTTGCGCGACCTCGGCGCGCGCCGCCTCGAGCGCCGGCGGCATCGCCGGGTCCGGCCGCTGCCGCGACACGGCTACCGCTCCGCCCGCGGCGGTGGCGCGGCGGGCGGCGGGTCTCCGGAGGGCTCGGCGGCGGACGGCTCGTCGGCCGGCGGTTCCTGGACTGGCGGTTCCTGGACGACCGGGGCCTGGGCCGCCGGGACCCGCACCGCTGGAGCCAGGACCGTCGGGACCGCCGTGGGCGTGGGCGGGGCGGCGGCGATCTGGGCGATCGCGGCGTCGACCGCCGCCCGGTGCTCGGCGGCGACGCGGCGCGCGGTGCGCGGTCGCCACGCCCCGGCCATCAGGAAGATCATCGGGATGAACACGACCTCGCCCGCGACCGCGATCCAGAAGTAGGTCTGCCACTGCCCTGGCGAGTCGTCGACGGCCTTCGCCACCTCCGGGCCGCTGGCCTCCAGGTAGCGCAGGACCCCCTGTACGACCGGGTCCTGCAGCGGGGTGCCGTACTCGTCGAGGAACGCGAGGTCGGCCTCGGGCACCTCCGACAGCGCCGTCAGGTCGTCGGCGGCGCGCAGCACCGCCTCGCCGTCGGTGAGCAGGAAGGCCAGGTCGTCGGCGGGCATCGCCAGCAGGGCGTCGAGGCGGGCCGGTGCCTGTCCCGCGGGGATGCCCAGGCCCGCGGCGATCTGCTCGGTGGCCTCGGCGCGCGCCGCCGGGTCGCCCGGCGCGGCCGCCAGCGCGGCCCGGGTGTCCGGGTTCAGCGTTCGCGCCGTCGCGGTCGCCTCGGCGTTGGCCTCGCCGAGCAGCACGGCGCGGATCACCTCGTCGACGGTGCGCCCGGACAGCTCGCTGACCGCGGTGGCCTGCACCGTCAGGTCGTCCGGGCGCGCGGTGAGCGCCTCCTGGGTGGCGGGGCTGAGCGTGGCCGCGGTGGCGAGCTCCGCCTCGTAGCGCGTCGCCAGCGACTGGACCCTGGTGACGATCTCGGGGTCGGCGGCGACGGCCTTCACGACGGCGTTCTGCCTGGCGTCCAGCCGCGGGTCGGCCCCGTCCACGATCGCCTGCACCGTGGGGCCGTCCTGCACGAGCGGGGTCACGGTGGTCACGACGTACGGGAGCAGGAACGTCGAGAGGGTCACGACGACCCGGATCGTCAGTCCCCACAGGGCGAGGCCGGTGGCGGTGAGCGCCGGGTTGCGGCGCTCGACCGTCTCCGTGAAGCCGGCCATCCAGGGCGCGAACGCGAGGCCCAGCGACAGCGCCAGCGGGACGAGGATCGCGACGAACGTGTAGTAGCTGGTGTCCGGTTGCCCGGTCCGGTCGATCAGCAGAAGCGTGCTGACGATCGCGCCGACGGCCCCGACGAGCATGAACGGCTTGCGGACACCGAGCCGGTCCGAGAACAGGCCGATGAGGATCAGCGCGGCGGTCTGGGCGCCCCACATCCAGTTCCCGAGCGCGTTGGCCTGCGAGGTGCTGAAGCCGAAGACGGTCTGGAAGAAGATCGGGAAGAAGCCGACCGCGACGAAGTAAATGAAGAGGAAGAGGCTGATCGCGACGGCGGACCCGACGATGTCCAGGCGCAGCATCTGGCGGAACGGCCGGCGCAGCGCCGCGTCGACGTCGAGCCCTCGCGCCCTGGCCTCGACGAGGGCACGGTCGCGCTCGCTGACCATCACCTGGTCGCGCAGCGCCGGCGCCAGCTCACGCAGGAACAGCAGCGCGACGACGAACACGCCGAGGCCCGCGAGGCCGGCGATCAGGTACTGGTCCTGCCAGTTCTCGATGTCGTCGGCGGTGTTGCTCACCACGGCGCTGGTGACCAGGCTGCCGGCGACCGGGCCCACCGTCCAGAACCCCATCGCGGTGGCGCGCCCGACCTGAGGGCTGAAGTCGCGGACGAGCGCCGCGGTCGCGACGAGCACGGTGCCCTCGAACGCGCCGAGCAGGGTGTAGCAGACCCCGACCGCCCAGGCGGACTCGGCGACGGGGAAACCGAGCACGCAGACCAGGGCGCACAGCAGCACGCCCACGGTCACGACGTTCGCCCGCCCGTAGCGGTCGCAGACCCCGGCGGCGAGCGAGGTGAGCGCGCTCGCCAGCGCGGACACCACGTTGATGTTGACGAAGAACCGGAACGACATGCCGGTGCTCTGGAGCACCTGCTCGCTGACTCCGCTGATCAGGTAGTACTGGTAGTAGAACAAGATCGTCGTGAGCACGGCGATCGACAGGTAGGCCACGCGCGCCCGGGGACCGGGCAGATGGGCCAGCTCTCGCCGCCACAGGCGGCTGACCCCGGGCGACAGTCCCTCGGAGCGCGGTGACTGGTCCGCGTGCGTGGCTGTGCTCATCGCGCGTCCTGTCGCTGGTGGGTGTCCCGGGCGTGGCCCCGCCCGCATGATCCGCCGACAGTAACGTGAAACTGATTCATCTTCAAGTATGGTGATCGAAGCGGCCGGAGAAGCCCGAGAGCCGTGGCGCCCCGTCCGCGCCCCTCGGCCCTCGGCCCTCGGCCTTCAGCCCTCGGCCCCGGCGCGGTTTCGGGCACAGTGGCGTCACGGCCGTGACGAGGCGGACGGCGACGCGACGGGGGCCACCTGGTCGCGGCGCCGGATGCCGACAGGATGCGAGGTGGCGATGACGGCACCGAACGGCGCGGCGATGGCGCGGCTCACCGCGCTACGCACGACGCCACGGCAGGAACGGGGCCGGGCGAAGCTCGCCCGGATCATCGCCGCCGCCGACCAGATCATGGCGGCCGAGGGCGCGGACGCGGTGACGACGACGCGCCTCGCGGCCGACGCGGGAGTCTCCGTCGGCACCGTCTACCGCTACCTGCCGCACCGGGGCGCCGTCATCGAGGCGCTCGCCCAGCACTATCTCGGCCTGCTCGAGGAGCAGCTCGAGTCGCTGATCGACGCCTTCGAGGCCGGCGCGTGGGGGCAGGACGATCTGGCCGGCGACGCCGTGGACGCCTTCGCCGAGTTCTACCGGACCCACCCCGGGTTCCGTGCGCTGTGGTTCGGCCGGCACCTGACGGCCGAGACCCGGGAACTCGACCGCGCCCACAAGCACACCATGGCCAGCCGGCTCGCCGTGCTCGTCGCGCACGGAACCGGCCTCGACGGCGACCAGCTGCCACGGGTCAGCCAGGTGATGCAGTTGGCGACCGACGCGGTCATCCAGGAGGCGTTCCGGGTCGACCCGGACGGCGACGAGGCGTTGCTGCGGCAGCTCAAGACCATGATCCGTGGCTATGTCGCGGCACTCGCCGCGGCGCCTCCCTCGTCGTCGGCGGCGGCGATCCGCGGGGTGCAGCCGGAGCCCGCGGGCTCGGACCCCGACGCCCGGCCCGTTCCGCGCGGCGGCCGGATGCCCGGCGAGCCTTAGCCCTCGCCCCTCAAGGATGGACGATCATGGAAACGTCGTGGCGCGTCGGTATGCGCCCGGCGCGCTTCCGGTCGCGCGCTTGAAGGCGGCGGCGAACGCCACGTCGGACTGGTATCCCACCTGGGCGGCGATCGCGGCCAGCGTCGCGTCGTGGCCGCGGAGCAGCGTCTTCGCCCGCTGCATCCGTAGTGACTGCAGGTAGTGCATGACGGGCTCACCGACGCGGCCAGTGAACCGGGCGGCGAAGGCGGCCCGAGACAGGCCCGCCGCGCGGGCGAGGCTGGCGACGGTCCACGGGCGGGCCAGATCATGGTGCATGGCCGCGAGCGCCGGAGCGAGGTAGGGGTCTCGCAGACCCGTCAGCCAGCCCGGATGGGTGGTCGTGTCGCCGTGATGGCGCAGGGCGCGGGTGAGCAGGGCATCGGACAGCCGGGCCATGACGAGATCGCTGCCGGGGCCGCCGTGGAATGCCTCGGTGCGCAGCAGGTCGACGAAGGGACCAAGCCACGCGGCGGCGCCGGAGACGTGGAGGAGCCGGGGCAGGCCGCGCAGGGCGGGATGATCGAACTCGCCGATGACGAACGCGCCGCAGACGACCACGGCGTCGACCTCCGGGCCGCCGGCGCGCAGGCGGCCGTCCGGTGCGCGCATCGCGAGGTCGAAACCGGAGACCGTCGGCACCCGCGCGCCCGCGCCGGGGGAACGCAGCAGGTGCGCGTCACCGCGCGGGAGGATGACGAGATCGCCTGCGGTGAGCTGTTCGACGGTCCCGTCGGCGAGTTCGAGTTCGCACTGGCCGCGGTCGATGATGTGCACGCCGCGCAGCCCAGGCTGGTCGAAGCCGATCCGGTACGGCTCGCCGAGTTCGAGCCAGCGGTACGCGGCGCTTTCGAAACGCAGCTCGCGCAGCACCGAGCTCAGGACGTCCACGGGCACCAGCCGCTCGTCGATCTCCGGTGGGCGCGAGACGAACGATGTATTTTCCCGGACGTCCACCCATGGATGGTCTCAGGCGCGGTCCCTACTGTCGATCTCGGGCGAGCGATCCACGCCGCCGGGACGACCCGCTCGAAGGGACTTGGCATGCACGGATCTGGGATCGCGCCCAGCCGGCGGACCGCGCTGGTGACGGGAGGAACCGGTGGCATCGGCCGTGCCGTCGCGGTGGAGTTGGCGCGGCGCGGGGATCGGGTACTGATCGTCGGCCGTGACCCCGGCCGGGGTGACGCGGTCCTGGCCGCGCTGGAGGACGCTGGTCCAGGCGGGGGGCACGCGCTGGTGAGGGCCGACCTCGCGCTGCTGCGGGAGACCGCGCGGGCGGCCGACGAGGTCACCGGCCTGACCGACCGCCTCGACGCGGTCGTCCTGTGCGCGGGTGTGCTGGCAGCCGTCGCCGAATGGACCGACGAGAACCTGGAACGCGGCCTCGCGCTGAACTACCTGAGCCGATACCTGATGGTGCGGCGCCTGCTACCGCAGCTCATCGCGGCGCCCTCCGGGCGGGTGGTGCTGGTGGCCAACGCCGGCAAGTACCGGGACACCCTCGACCTGGACGACCCGCACCTGCGACGGGGGAGAAACCGTGGGCTGCACGTCTCCGGCCGCACCCAGTTCGCCAACGACCTGTTCGCGGTGGAGCTGGCCGAACGGGTGCGGGACAGCCGGATCGAGGTCACCTGCGTCTTCCCTGGGCTGGTCGCCACCGATGTGTTCCGCAACGCCCGCGGCCTGCCCCGCTCCGTGCGGGCTCCCGCCGTCGCGGCCCAGCGACTGATCGCCGCGGCGCCGGCGACCTCGGCGCGGACACCGGCGTTCCTGGCCCACGACCCCGCCGCCACCGGCGTCAGCGGCGCCTTCTACGGACCACGGCGCCGCCGGCGGCGCGTCCCCGGCCGGGTGTCACGGCCGGACCGCCGCGCCGCGCTGTGGTCGGTCAGCGAGGACCTGGTCCGGCCGTGGCTTCCCGACGCCCGCCCCGCGGGAGTGGCCGCCGGGCCGCCTCCCCCGGCAGACCGCCAGCCCGCGGCGGCGGAGACGAGGAACGCATGAGCACCACATCCGCCGGGATCATTGGGCTCGACCGGATCGCCCAGGTCAAGCTGCCCGTCAGCGACCTCGCCGGGAGCGTGGCGTGGTACTGCCGACTACTCGACCTGCGGCTGTGGGTCGAGATCGTCGAGGACGGCGTGCCGCGCGGCGCCGGGCTGATCGACCCCCAGGGCCGGTTCAACATCGCCCTGCGAGACCGCGCCGCCTGCGCCAGCCAGCCCGACCTGAACGGCTTCGACGTCGTCGCCTTCCTGCCCGGCTCCCGGTCGGTGCTGCACGACATGGTCGCCCGCTGTGCCCGGCTCGGCATCGGCCACGGCGGAATCCAGGACACCCCGGCCGGGGCGCTGCTGGACATACCCGACCCGGACGGCACCGTCCTGCGCTTCTACCACTTCACCGACCCCACCGACGGGTTCACCGGCGTCGAATTCCGCGACGGCAAGCACGTCGGCAACTACGACATTCCACGGCTGCGACGCTGACGGCGCCGGCCCGGCTCCCGGCCACCCTCGGGCCCGGCGCATCGAAACGACGGATCGGCGGCAGCGACATACCGTGGCCGCCAGCAGGGGGCTGGAGGATCGGGCCAGGAATTGGCGTTAAGGCGCGCGAGGACAGCGGCGCGTCATGGGGACCTCCTTGGGATGGCCTGCCGAGGCTTAGGCCCGTCTGGTCGTTCCTCGCTACCCCTGGTTGCCGCCAGGATTCCGGTTGGCAGTCACGTCCGTGAACGGGTCAGTGACCATGGGAGCACCGGACCGGGTCGTTCCGCGCTGGTTCGAACACTCAAGATTTACCACGGCTCTTAAACTGCAGTAGAGGATGTCTGAGAAGGGTCAGGCTGGGTAGCTCGACGGATGCGTGACGCCTCGGTTCGGGAGGCTGGTGATGGTCGAGCGACGGCGGTATCCGACGGATCTGTCCGATGCCGAATGGGAGTTGATCGCTCCGCTGATTCCTGGTCCCAGGCCGGGTGGTCGGCCGCCGGCGCATGAGCGTCGGGAGATCGTGAATGCGTTGGCGTACTGGATACGGGCGGGGTGTGCGTGGCGGTTGTTGCCGCATGACCTGCCGCCCTGGCAGACGGTGTACCACTACTGGCGGTGCTGGCGGATCGAGGGCCGTTGGGAGCAGATCCTGGCCCGGCTACGGGAACGCGACCGTGTCGGGGGCGGCCGGGACCCGACTCCGACGGCGGGTGTCCTGGACAGTCAGAGTGTGCGCGCCACCGACCGGGGTGGGCTGCACGGCTACGACGGCGGCAAGAAAGTCCCTGGTATCAAGCGTCATCTGCTTGTCGACACCGGCGGGACCGTGCTGGTGGCCTGCGTCAGCCCGGCCAACGTGGACGACCGGGCGGCGGCGATGGTGGTGCTGTCCCGGGCCTGTGACCTCTTCATTCGGTTGCGGCAGGTGTGGGCTGATCAGGGCTACCGCGGCCATTTCCGCGACTGGGCCAACGACGCGGTCGGTATCGATGTCCAGGTTGTCGCCCGCCGTGACGGCGGATTCCGCCATACCTGGGCCAAGGTCGGGGCACCTGCGCCGGAGGTGCCGGCGTTCGCGGTGGTGCCTCGCCGGTGGGTGATCGAGCGCACGTTCGCGTGGCTGGGGAAATACCGCCGCCTGTCCAAGGACTACGAATACCTGGCCGCCACCGCCGAGAACGCCATCTACCTGGCAATGATCATGATCCTTCTACGCCGCCTCACCGGTACGCCACCCTGACCCTTCTCAGACATCCTCTATGGGATCCGGCTCACGGCCGTCACGCAGCGTTCGTCTGCCCAGTCGACCCGTGGTCGAGAGGGACCGGGCGCGCTGTCAACACAGGCCTGCCGGCGTCCGCGGTGCTTGCCTGCTTCCGTATGCTAGCCGCCGTCCATCGGGTGCTACGGCCAGGCATGACGGGGCGGCTAGATATGCGCCATCACCTGTCGGACGGGATGCCCGATCTCTGCGGCGATGGCGGCCAGCTCGCCTTCCGTGAGCCAACTCCGGCCCGGGTTCCAGATCTCGATCTCGAAGCGGGCGAACCCGCACGGCCAGTCGTAATGGAGATCCGCGAGCGAACTCTGACGGCCGCAGCAAGGAAGGACCGCCGACAGGTCGTTGAAGCCATCCTCGTACCGGTCGTCGAGAAGAGCACGCCACCAGTCGGTGTCGACCTCGTTCTCGCAACGCGGGCAGGTGATGCGTTCCAGGTTCGCCCCGCAGTCCACCAGCGCGACGGACTCGTGCCACGTCAGGCTGACCTCGGGCTCGATGGAGTCCGGGTTCCATGGGACCAGCGTCGTCACCAACCCGCGAGCCCGCTCGGCCTGGGATGCTTCCGGCTGCCACCAGGGGTCCGTCGGGATCACGGACAGGACGTCGTCGCTCACGGACTCCACCAAGAGGGTGATCGGGGCTGTCATCAAGGCCCCAGACGATAATGGCCCGCGGCTCCGAGAGTCACAGGTCACCGTGGGAGGCAGGAGCAGGGACTAACCGTCGATCCTGCGCCTTTCAGGTATAGCCAGCGCGCGGCAGTCGGGAACAGCTTCCGTCCACCGACGTCCACGCCGTTGCCGCCAGGTCGCCACTGCCCGAGCAGCCAACGCATGGCGATGCACGGGCATCAGATCCGTAGTTTGATCTGGATCATCGGGGACGTCCACAGCGGTCCGCCGGTGCAGGTCGTCGACCTGGGCAGCTCCATCGCGGTCCACAGCCGTCCGCAAGCGTCCATCGGCTCGCCTGTCACTTTGGCTGTCAGCGTCAGCTCGGCGACCTCACGCCGCGCTGGTGACTGACGTTTGGGTGGCTTGGGGACGCCGCGGCACGAGGCGGTGGCGTCCCCCGGACTCGGCCCGACTCGAACGGGCTGCCACCCTCTCCTGGTCGTGGGTGCGGTCATCCGGAGCCTCCGCACCTTGAGCGAGGACGACCAGAGCGTAAGGCATGACAGCGGTCTGATCGACCAGGAAATCATGAGGAGAGGGCGAGCCGTCCACCGACGTCCGCCACGGTCCACGCTGTCGGCCCGCCCAGAGGTCCGATACCGTCGGTGTCCACGCTCGTCCGCCGCTGTCCACGGACTCGGGTACACCCTTGGGTACAGCGATCTCGACCGGTCCGTCCCAGGTGCCAAAACGCTACGGGACCGGGTGCCCATGCCTCTGGGTAATCCTCATCGACAGAGTGCCACGATCGTGCGCTCGAAATCCGGGAACTCCCGCGAGGCCTGCTCGATGACGGCCGCCGCTGTCTGACGCGCACCAGCCGCAAACCGCTCGGCGATCTCGATCAGTTCGGCATTCGGGCGAGACGGCCGGTCGCGCCGAAATGGATCGATGGCTTCCCATGGCCCGAGGCCATCCGCCAGCAGCCAGAGAAAGCCGGCCAGGTCGCGCGCCACGACCCCGGTCTCACCTTCCGAGCCGAGGAAGACGATGGGCTGATCTACGAGGGTCGTGACAGGGCGTGCCTGCCAGAAGGCCGCCAGTCCACCCGTCCCGTCCTGTCCGAAGGGCCGGAACCGTTCACCTGACACCTCGTGGTTTCCGGTCCAGGCTCGAAACCAGTCCGTAGTTTCCTGGGCAGGCATGAACTCTAGGTAGGGTTCGAAGTCGACGCCGTCGCCGTCCGCATAGTCAAACTCCACCTGCGCCACGGCACGGAGCGCGGCAGGCAGCGACCGATCATCTTCGTCCGTCATAGGCCGCAACCTACTGGCTGGCCCCTGGGCCCCGGCGGCACCTCGGCACCTGGAGCCCGTCGAGATGGGCGGATGGCAAGACGGACGCAGGTTGACGGCACATGTGTGATCCGGAGCCGGTACCCTCGCGGCCGGTTCCGAACGTCGTCGCCGTCCGCGAGCGAGACCACGCGGGGGATCATGAGAGCCTCAGCGCCTCGTTCACTGACGTCCGCAGACGTCCACCGACGCTGGTCACAGGCTCGCCCTTATCCGCCAAGCTCCACCTGCGTCACCGCGATCCGTGCGCTTGGCTGCCATCGTGGCTGCCGGCGACCACAGCGCTGTTACCCCTCATGACCCGGCTCGAACGGACTGGCCCGTTCTACAACGGCCCAAGTTGGGGTCGACCCTGCGACCGGCAGCGAAGGCGACTTCGCGGACGCCTTCACAGTCCGCGCTCGACGGCCCACTGCCTCGCTGCTACGGGTCACCTGGGCTGGGCGGCCAGCCGACGGTCGCAACAACTGTTGGTACATTCGGTTTCCACCGTCACCGATGCGGACTTGCGGGCACTTCGAGGAGGGATCTCGCTGGACGCCGATGTGTGGGCCGAGAGAATCATGAATCTGCTCGTTGGCGTGAGATTTCTTTCGGTCGGCAGAGCGCTGGACCTTGTCATTTTCTCCTTCGCGCCGAAGGATGGACCGCCGGAGAGCGTCCGCCTTCACGTGAAGTGCCCTTGCAGGATCAGGCATCGAGAATGGTTGCTACTTGGAGCCGGAGACCTCGCCTACTTCAATGCTGACCAGCAGACTCTTTTTGACAGGAGAGCTGCCAAGCTGAACGAGATCCTAGACTGTCACCAAGTCGAGGTTGAGGGCGTCAAGTGCGGTCCAGCAGGATCGCTGGCTCTTGACTTTGCCGACGAGTTCAAGATCGAAGCCTTCCCATATTCGTCAAAAAAGGTTGAGGCGTGGCGGGTCCTGAGGGTCGGCGGTGAGCACCTTGGCTATCCAGAGGATCTAATCTGAGCTTGATCTCAGTACAGCGACAATGTGAATCCGACGATATCTGAAGCGATTGACCGTATGGAAGCGCCTGTGGCACGGCCCACGTCTGCGGGCTTGGCTGTACAGATGGATGTACGGTCCACGGCATCAGGGTGAGTCTCCTACGGCCGCCAGAATGCAGCCCCTCGAAGTTTTCTCCAAGACTCGCACCCCTTTCTGGAGATCATTCAGCAGCGTGTCGGACAGGAGACCCAGATCAGCCGAATCGCCTTCGGCGAAAGTCAGGTAGGCCCGGATCTCAAAATTTTCGGACGCGATGGCCAGCGGGCGATTCTCAAACCGCATGTCGATGATCCATGCAGTCCTCTGCGCTTGACCGAGATGCGGATAGCCCATGACCGTCGCGAGCATGTAGTGAACAATCTGCGACGGTGGAAAATCCGGCGGGTCAAGCCCGAGTCGGACAGCCGAACCCTCTGCGCCATCGCCGGAGGGTGCAGAAAAGCGTTTGAGGGCGTGCTTCAGTCGGCCCCGGATCTCGGCAGTAATGACGAACGGAGGAAGATCGATAAGGCCTGCCGACACGAGTGTCCTCCCAGGATCCATACCGAACCCAACGTACGCCGCCCTGGCGGACGTCTGTACAAGCGGTCGGCCACGCCAGCCCGGAGGGCGCCAATGATCAACACGCAGCCGTCGAGAGGTATCGACGGCACTGCCGACCGTTGCCTTGCAAAGTCGGTCGTCCCTGTCCACCGCCGTGTGCGCACGTCCGCAGCGATGGCCTGGCTCGGACGACGGTTCCGTCATTGTCCGGCGAGATCCGCCGGAGTCCGTCGGCTGGGCTACACGCTTGGCTACACGATGTGCCTTGAGCGGGACTGCCGATGATATCCCGTTCGTGGGCAGGTGAGACGCTATTCGCCAGCCTGAGCGGTCATTCCGCTCGTACGTAGACCGCGAGATGGCTGCCATCAGACGGCGACGGTGTACAGAACGTAACCAGCAGGCTCGGGCAGTCACCTCTACCTGCGGCTACGAGGTTGACGGTAGGCGGGCCGGCGTGACGTGCGCGCACGGTACACAAACAAGACCGACTATGTGTCACGACGCGGAGAACACGCCCGGCACCGAGTGCGTGATGGTGGCCGCCCCGGCGAGATGGGGCGGCCACCACCCTCTTCCACACACCGATCCGGAAGCCGGGAAGGAGTCCGTGGGGCAGAACGGCCCCGGTGCCGCGCTCCTGGACGGCCCCAGGGGACTGACGACCGCCACGGGCATACATCAGAGATCAGGAAGCGACCGGGAGATCCCTGGGTAGTACCCCTCTTCAAGTCGGAACAGGTACGTCCGGAGATCCACGGCCAGCCCGCTGGATATGTATGCGGAGAAATCCCGCAGTCCCTCAGCGGCTTCCTGCTCCGCTGGGATGTCGCTGGACGACCACTCGGGCAGCAGCACTGCCAGGTACTCCGTCACCCGTGCACGGTCATGCCACCATTCGCGAACGGCCCCAGGTGTCCACCGTCTGTCGCCGTCGCAGGCGTAGCCGCAGTAAGGATCGTTCTGCGCTGCCTCCACCAGGCTCTGGACCTCGGTAGCAGTCGCCGGTTGGCGATACACATACTCACTGAGGTACTCGCCGCCATAGAGCACATGACGCGGCGCGTGCAGGCGGCCTGTCCAGCAGTTGTCGGCGATGCCGGTGTAGAAGGGCCCAGGAACGTTCAACCAGAGCCGGTCCTCCCAACGCCCGCCGAAGGATGCCTCGGGCTCACCGTCTGGGAGCGCCGCGATCGGATCCCAGAACAGCTCTTCGTCGGTCACGTGCGCAGGATAGACCCGACAGGACCGAGTGCGCGGGAAACGATCTCCCATCTCGAACCTTTCCACTGGCCAGCGACTTCCATCCGTGGCCGCAGACGCGGACATGAGAGAACGTGCCTCACGTGACAGGCAGAGCCATCAGCCATCCACCGGCAAGTTGACTTGATACTTCGGGTCCAGCGTTGGTGGCCCTGAGAGCCACGGCGGCGGACGCGACGCGCCGGCGAGCAGGCCCGCCAGGGCCGCGCGCAGCCGCCGCGCGGCGCGGTCTTTGACTGCGGGTTCTTGAATCTCCAAACCGAACAATTCGGCAGCCGACGGGCCTGGTCGCTGGTCGTGGGCCTTGTCACGGCGGCGGCGCCGATCCGCTACCGGGCCTGTTCGTAGCGCTTTCGCCAAGCGGCGCAGCGCTCGACGTAGGCCGTGAGGTGCTCGCGGGCGAAGACGTCCGGGCTCCACGCGGCCTGGTGGGCGAGTTCGGGTGTGTCGGTGCAGGTGTAGGCCCAGCCGTGGCCGCCGTCGGTGAGAGTGAGGCGGTCGAGGGTGTAGATGTCGGCTTCGAAGGCGTCGAGGGTGTCCCACTCGGCCGGAGTGAGATCGGTCAGCAGGTGACCCGGTGCCGCGGTGTGCGGGTCGGGGATGACCGCGGGATAGACGCGCTCGGGCAGGGTGACGACGCGCCATCCAAGTGCGCTGGCGGGGACTCGGGTGGGGTCGCGGTCGATGAGGACGTGCAGGACCTCAGGGAAGCGGAGGCTTCCGTAGACGAACAGCGGCGCCGGGTCCGCCGATACGGGGGCCAGCCGGCCAGAGGTCGGTGAGGTCGTTCGGGGTGAGGGGCTGGAGGTAGGCGGCATGGAGGACCTTTCCCACAGCGTCGGCGTTGTCAGCAAGGGAGACGAACCAGTCGATGCCCGCGGGGTAGGCCCACAGGCAGCCGCATAGTTGGGCGTCGGTGCTTCGGTCGGTGAGGGATGTCGCCGATTGCCCCGTTGGTCCAGAAGGGGACACGGGCACGGGCGTGGTCGGTGCGGTCGGCCACGCTTCCACCGGAGTTGATCACGCGGTGCAGCTCGGCGCGGACGAGGTGGCGCGGGCCCGCGGCCGATGTCTGGCCTCCGCGGGCCGCCGCGCGGCATGCTCGCCTCCGTGAACAGGAGCGTGCCCATGCCCACCGCCTGGCGGCGATCAGCGCCGCGCCGCCATCCGCTCGGCGACGCGGCCGTGGCGGTGGCGCTGTTCGCGGTCACCGTCGCCGGCAGCCGGGTCCAGGGGCCGCACACGACCGACACCCGGGTCTGGCTGCCCGTGGCCGTGGCGCTGGCGGGCGGGGCATGCGCCGTCCTGCCGCTGCGTCGCCGTCACCCGTGGGCCGTCGCCGCCGTGGCCAGCGCGGCGACGCTGGCTCTGGCGGCGCTGGGCGCCTTACTCACCCCCATGGTGCTCGCGCCACTGCTGGCCGCGCTGTTCTGGCTCACCTCGGCCGCCAGGGCCCGTCGTGCCGTGGTGTTCGCCGGCGCCGTCGCCGCCCTGCTCACCGCGGCGGCGACCGCCGCCGGGCCACCCGAGCGGCCTTGGTTCCTGGAGACCATCACGCCGCTGTCCTGGCTGGTCATGTCGGTGATCCTCGGCGCGTGGGCGCGGTCCCGGCGCGCATACCTGCTCGCCGAGCGGGCCCGCGCCGAGTTGGCCGAGCGCACCCGCGAGCAGGAGGCGCGCGTCCGCGTCGCGGCGGAGCGCGCCCGGATCGCCCGTGAGCTGCACGACGCCGTCGCCCACCATCTGGCGCTGGCGAACGCGCAGGCGGGCACCGCCGCGCACCTGATGCGGACCCAGCCCGAACAGGCCCAGGTGATCCTGACCGAGCTGAACCGCAGCACGTCGGCGGCCCTGCGCGACCTGAAGGCCGCGGTAGGCGTGCTGCGCCAGCCCGACGATCCCGACGCGCCGCTGGAACCGGCGCCTGGCCTCGCGCGGCTGGACGAGCTGACCTCCTCCTGCGCCTCGGCCGGGCTCGCCGTCACGGTCAGCACCGAGGGCAGCCCGCGGCCGCTGTCCTCGAGCGTCGACCTGGCGGCCTACCGGGTCGTCCAGGAGGCGCTCACCAACGTCACCAAGCATGCCGCGACCCCGTCGGCCCACGTCCGGCTCGCCTATGCGCCCGGCGGGCTGACCATCACCGTGACCGACGGGCCCGGCCTCCCGGCCCACCAGCGCCAGTCCAGGACGTCGGGGGCCGTCGCGTCGGGGACCTTCGCGTCGACTTCCGGCGCGACGGCGGCCTTCGCGACGGCGAAGGCCGCCACCGGGCCCGCGCTGGCCGCCGACGGCGCCACGGGCTTCGGCCTCGTCGGCCTGCGCGAGCGGGCCCGGTCGGTCGGCGGCCGGCTCGTCGCGGGTCATCGCCCGCACGGCGGCTTCCAGGTGATGGCCGAGCTGCCCCTGCCACCCGCCGACGAGCCGGAGCCGGCGCGATGACCATCCGGGTGCTGCTCGCCGACGACCAGCCGCTGCTGACGGCCACCTTCCGCCTGCTGATCGACTCCCAGCCCGACCTGGAGGTGGTCGCCGAGGCGGCCGACGGCCAGCGGGCCGTCGAGCTGACCCGCCGGCACCGTCCCGACGTCGTCGTGCTCGACATCCGGATGCCGCGCATGGACGGCCTCGCCGCCACCGAGGCGATCGGCGCCGACCCGGAGCTGTCCCTGACCCGGGTGCTCATCCTGACCACGTTCGAGACCGACGAGTACGTGGCAAGGGCGCTGCGCGCGGGCGCCAGCGGGTTCGTCGGCAAGGACGTCAGCGCCGACGGCCTGCTCGCGGCGATCCGGACCGTCGCCGGCGGCGAGGCGCTCCTGTCCCCCACCGCGACCCAGGCGCTGATCGCCCGCTTCCTCGCCACCCCGGAGCCGGCGGAGCGCCCCGAGCTGTCCGGGCTCCTCGCCGGTCTCACCACTCGTGAGCGGGAGATCGTGGCGCTGGTCGCGCGGGGGCATCCCAACGGCGAGATCGCCCAGTTGCTCACGATCAGCCCGCTGACGGTCCGCACCCACATCCAGCGGGCGATGGCGAAGCTGCGGGCCCGCGACCGGGCGCAGCTCGTCGTGATCGCCTATCAGTCCGGTCTGGTCCGCCCGACGACGCCGGCGGACCGGTAACGGCTCACCGCCACCGGTCCACCGACCGTCAGCCCTGGACGGCCGCGGGCTGGGCGTAGGCGGCGAGGGCGGCGCGGTCCTCGGCGAGGACGAAGCCCGCCGTGATCGTCGCGGCGGTCGCGGCGTCGTAGCGGCGCTGGTAGTCATCCCGGGACGGGTAGAGCGCGGCGAGCCGGTCGGCGCCGAACGGCTTCGTCGAGCCGAGCAGCAGGCAGATGACGGCCGGGTTGGGCCCTGGGACGCCGGACAGCGCCGCGACCGGGACCTCGACCGGCGGCGTGCGGACGCCGCCGAGCGCGATGCCGTCGGCGTCGCGCCGGATCGTGGGCGCCGCGGTCGTGTCCACCTCGAGGCGCGGCGCGGTGGGCGGCGCGGTGCCGGTCTGGACCCAGGTCACGAGCGCGCGCAGCGCCGCCTTCGCGACGACGTGCATCGGGCCGTCGTTGATCGGCAGGCCGCAGTCCATCTGGGCCGCGTTCGGGCCGACCAGGTGCGCGTCGGCGTGCGCGGTGCCGGCGACCTCCCAGGACCGGAAGCGGTCGCCGTCGTCCTGGCGGGCCTCGAAGGAGTTGAGAATGCCGGTCACGTCGTTCTCGGCCTGGATGTTGACGATCGGGGCGTCCTGGTCGGTGCGGAGGATGACCGGGGCGTTGGCCAGCGAGCCGGCGAGGTCCGCGTACTCGCCCGGCTTGGCGAGCGGCAGGCCGGCCTTGCCGCGGCTGTGCACGAAGAAGCCGTCGAACTGTCGGGTCAGCGGCTGCACCCCGTTGAAGTAGGTGACGAGCGCGGCGGCCGACTGCGACTCGCCAGCCGCGAGCAGCAGCGCCGGCTCCCGGCCGCCGACGGCCTCGCCGGCGCGGACCGCCCGGGCGACCTGGGTGTAGATGTCGAACGCGAAGGCGTCGCCGGGATGGTCCAGCGAGCCGTAGCGGGCCGGGTCCAGCGCCCGCAGGCCCTTGCCCGCGCGGCCCTCGCCGCCCGGGGCCTCCACCCGCACCGGACCGCCCATCACGCCGATCTGCTGCGCCGACACGCCCACCCAGGCGTGGCCCTGCCGCACGATCTCCTCGTTCACGCTGGTCCACTCGGGATCCGCGTCGACGCCGCCGCTGACGTTCAGCCACTCGAGAACGACCGTGCCGCTGAACCTGGCCTCGTCGGCCGGCCGGCGGACCAGCACCCGGGTCACGTAGGCGGCGGTCGCGTCCTGCGCGAACGTCCAGCGGCCGTCGCCGGTGAGCTCGCCGTCGACGCGGTAGGACGTCGCGGTCCCGGCCGCCGCGTACTCCTGTTCGACGTACCCCTGGGCGTCCACGTTCGCCGGGGTCGGCGCGCCGACGAACACGCCGTCGCCGCCGGACAGCGGGGAGAACGTGGCGGCCGGCCCGTCGACCGGCGAGGCGGTCCGGGTCACGGCCGTGGGGGTGGTCGCCGCCGCCGTCGGGGACGGCGCCGCGGAAGGCTCGTCGTCGCTGGAGCAGGCGGCGGTGAAGCCCAGCGTCGCGACGCACGCGAGCACGCCCGCCGCGCGGAACAGCTCAGGTAAGCGGAGCAGCCGGGGTAAGCGGTGAGTCTCAGCGTTCTCGCTGGTCTGTCGCTCGGTTCGGAACGCGGCCATCGTTGCCTCCTGATCCCGGCGATGACCGATGGTCCCGCCTGACCCCACCGTGCCGAACCAGTTCTAGCGACTCGCCCCGCTGGCCGCATCCGTTCCGCTCCCCGTGGCCGCGGCGCGGAGGGCGGCGGTGAAGTCGGCGAGGAGGTCGTCGCCGGCCTGGTAGCCGGGAAAGTAGGCGCAGACCCGGTCGCAGTGGCCGTAGCGGGCGACGATCTCGGCGGCGACCTCGTCGGGGGTGCCGTAGACGGCGAGGGTGCGCAGCATGTCGTCGCTGATCAGCTTGGTCATCGCCGCCCACTCGCCGCGCTTGGACAGCGCGTTGAGCTCCGGTTGCAGGTCGCCCCAGCCCTCGACGTCGAGAACCGGACGGTACGACGGGGTGGAGCCGTAGAACGCGAGCAGCGAGGTGGCCGCCCGCGCCGCCGCCAGCTCCCGGTCGTCCCGGCCGACGGCGACGATCACCTCGGCCGTCAGCTCGAGGTCCGACCGGGAACGGCCGGCGATCGCCAGCCCCGCCTCGATCGCGGGCATGGTGCGGGTGCGCATGTGCCGGTCGCTGTTGAACGGCATGACGAGGATGCCGTCGGCGACCTCGGCGGCCATCTGGTTCATCCGCGGGCCGAGCGCGCCCACTAGCACCTTCGGGGGGCCGTACGGGTTCGGGCCCGGGTTGAAGGTCGGGATCATCAGCGTGTGGGTGGTGTACTCGCCGCGGAAGTCGAGCCGGGTGCCGTTCTGCCAGCTGTCCAGGATCGCCTTGGTGGCCAGCACCCATTCGCGCATCTGGGCGACCGGCTTCCCCCAGCGGGCGCCGAACCGCTTCTCGATGTGCGCCCGGATCTGCGTGCCGAGCCCGAGCCGGAACCGGCCCTTCGAGAGCAGCTGCAGATCATGGGCGGCATGCGCCAGGTGCATGGGGCTGCGCGGGAACGCGAGCGCGACGTTCGTCATCAGGTCGAGCGAGCACACCGGCGCCGCCGCGACCAGCGGGAAGAAGGCGTCGTGGGAGTTCTCGAAGGTGAACACCCCGTCGACGCCGACCTTCTCCAGCGCCCGGGCCCGGTCCGCGGCCTCGACCACCGAGTTCGCCAGCATCACGTCGATCTTTAGCGGCATGAGCGCCACGGTCGCATCGGGCATCCCGCGCCCGCAACCGGTCTCGGGGCCGCGAGGTTGAGACCGGTCGCGAGCCGCCCGCCGGCGGCCGCGGAGTCGCCGGCGGCGGGCACGGGGCGCGAGCGTTGCGCCAGCGGACGGGCCGTGTAACGCTGCTATACAGCTCACGGCGTGCCGGGTAGCGGTATTCGGTCGCGCCGGTGACGCCGCTCGGCGTCACCTTCTCGATCTCGCGGAGGCTTCCGTCATGTCCTTAGTGCCGCCGGCGGCTGCCGCCTCCACCGGTTCGACCATCGTCAAGGACCGGCTGTTCATCGGCGGGGAATGGCTGTCTCCGGCAAGCGGCCGCACGATCAAGGTGATCTCGCCGCACACGGAGGAGGTCATCGCGACCGTCCCGGAGGCGGATGGGACCGACATCGACCGCGCGGTCGCCGCCGCCCGGGCCGCGTTCGAGGACGGCCCGTGGCCGCGCACCTCGCCGGCCGAGCGGGCCGCGGTGATCCGGGCGGTCAGCGCCGGGATCCAGGCCCGCATGCAGGAGTTCTCCGACACGGTGACCGCCGAGATGGGCGCGCCGTCGACCTTCGCGCTGTTCGGCAACACCCTGGCGGCGACGACCGTGCTGGACGGCTACGCCGAACTGCTCGACACGTTCCGGTTCGAGGAGGAGCGCGCCGGCATACTGGGGCCGGTCCTGGTCACGAAGGCGCCGGTCGGGGTGTGCGCCGGCATCGTGCCGTGGAACGTGCCGCTGTTCCTCATCGCGATGAAGATCGGCGCGAGCCTCGCCTCCGGGTCGACGATGGTCATCAAGTCGGCGCCCGAGACGCCGCTGACCGGCTACCTGCTCGCCGAGGTGCTGGAGTCCGTTGGCCTGCCACCGGGCGTCATCAACATCATCACCGCCGACCGGGAGAACAGCGAGCTGCTGGTACGCCACCCCGGCCTGGACAAGGTCTCGTTCACGGGCAGCACCGCCGTCGGCCGCCGGATCGGCGCGATCTGTGGTGAGCAGCTCAAGCGCTGCACGCTGGAGCTCGGCGGCAAGTCGGCGGCGATCCTCCTCGACGACGCCGACCTCGGCGCGGCGCTGCCGGCGCTGCTGTCGGCCGCGTTCCTCAACACGGGCCAGGTCTGCGCCGCCCAGACCCGGGTGCTCGCGCCTCGTTCCCGCTACCAGGAGGTCGTCGACGGCCTGGCCGACCTGGTCGGCGGCGCGAAGGTCGGCGACCCGGCCGATCCCGAGACCCTGGTCGGCCCGCTCGTGGCCGCCCGCCAGCGGGACCGCGTCGAGGGCCTCATCCACGCGGGCGTCGACGAGGGCGCCCGGCTGGTGCGCGGCGGCGGGCGGCCGGCCGCGCTGGACCGGGGCTGGTACGTCGAGCCGACGCTGTTCGCCGACGTCGACAACCGCATGCGCATCGCCCAGGAGGAGATCTTCGGCCCCGTCCTGTCGGTCATCCCCTTCGACGGCGAGGACGAGGCGGTCCGCATCGCCAACGACTCGGCCTACGGCCTGTCCGGGTCGGTCTGGACCGGCGACCCCGCCCACGGCGCCGCCGTCGGCCGGCGGGTCCGCACCGGCGTCCTCGCGGTCAACTCCGGCACGGTGGTCGACCCGAAGAACCCGTTCGGCGGCTTCAAGCAGTCCGGGATCGGCCGCGAGCTCGGCCCCGAGGGCCTCGAGGCCTATCTGGAGACCCAGAGCATCGTCCTGCCCAAGGGCTGACGGGTCCCGGCGCGGCGGCGTCCCTCCGGGAAGGCCCTGCCGCCCTCCAGGAAGATCTTTGCCTCCAGGAGGGCGGCCAGGGCCGATCCCGTCCGGCGACCGCCTCTTCTCCTGGACCGCGCGACGATCCGCCGCCAGGAGCTGGCCGCCCAACGGCGCGCCCGGCACGCCTCGACGCTGGGCGTTTGCCCAACGCGCGCTCCGCCCGGGTGGCATCATCTGTCCGCAGTTGGCCGCGAGCGTCCTGACGCACGATCTTGACATTGACGTCGATCTCGACGAGCGCAAGATTCGCGCTGCGCGCTACGGCGCCGACGAAGATAGACAACTGTCGCGAACTTGGTTGTCAAGGAGGATCTTGCGTGTCTGAACGGACCGCACGCGTCGAGGCGCGGATCGCGCTTCCCAACGCCAGTCGCGGACGGCAGGCGGACGGCGGGGCCCGGCCGCGCGGCACCGCGCGCACGAGGCGCGGCCAGCAGACCCGCGAGCAGCTGCTCGACGCCGCCCGGGTGGTGTTCGAACGGGACGGCTTCTTACACGCGCGGGTCGCCGACATCTGCGACCAGGCCGGCACCTCGCACGGCTCGTTCTACACCTACTTCGTCTCCAAGGAAGAGGTCTTCCGCGAGATCGTCGACTCGGTGGAACTCGACCTGCTCACCGTCGAGCGCGCCGCCGTGGACGCCGATCCCGTCGAACGCATCCGCGCCGCCAACCGGCACTACCTGCATGTTTATGCCGCCAACGCCGGCATCATGCGAGTCATCCATCAAGTCGCGACGATGGACGTGGATGTGTGGCGCGTCCGGTCGCAACGCCAGAACGCCTTCGCGCAGACCATCGAACGCCGCATTCGCCAGTTGCAGCAGGCTGGCATCGCCGACCCGGCCGTGAACGCCACCTATGCGGCCCAGGCGCTCGGCGGCATGGTCGCGCACTTCGCCGAGTTGCTGTTCAACTCGCGCGACCCGGTCACCATGGACGCCGAGACGGCGACCGAGGAGCTCACCCGGCTGTGGCGGGGCGCCCTGGGGATCCGCGACCAGAGCCGACCCGACGGGGCCGAGACCGAGATCGGGGCCGAGATCAAGGCCGACGTCGACCAGGTTGAGCTCGGCCAGGCCAGCTGAGCCGTCGACGCGCTAGCGGAGGCCGCTCTCGGCCATCGGAAGATGACGGGCGCCGGCGAGCATCAGCGCGGCCCGCTCGCGCAGCACCGCGGAGAGATCCACGGGAGGCTCCGCGGGGTCGGCCAGCGCCCAGTCGCGGATCGCGTCCATGACCAGCGAGGACAGCATGAGGGCCAGCGAGCGCGCGGTGACGGACATGGGAAGGTCGCCGGTCTCCTGGGCCCGGGCGAACACGATCGAGAACGCGTGATCGAACCCGAACCGCTCCTCCTCGTCCGGCTGGACGCAGACGCTGCCCGAGTTCTGGGCCCGCAGCATCCGGCGCACCGCCGTCCGAGGAGCCTTCTCCACCCGCCGGCCGATCCGCGCCATCAGCTCGGACAACGCGGCGTCGACCGTGCGGTTCGCCTCGAGCTCGCGCAACGCGTCCTCGTAGATGACCCGCGCGGTCAGCCAGCCGGCCTCGAGCAGGATGTCTTCCTTGCGGGCGAAGTGGAAGTAGAAGGTGGCCTTCGAGATCCCGGCGCGGGCGGCGATCTCCTCCGCCGTCGTCTCGTCGATGCCGGTCTCGTACCCGCGCTGTGCCCACAGCTCCAGCGCGGCCCGGACGATGCCCCGGCGGGTGTCGCGCGAGCGTTCCTGCACGAGCAGCGACCGCTTCGGCCCCGAGCGTCGTTCGGCCACGCCACGCTCCTCACCTACGCCGCCGGAGATCCGAAAAGCCGAGCCTAGCCCAGCTCGTCCCCGTCAGGAACCACTCCAACATCCGCCAAGGCCACGCCGAGACCTCATCGGTCAGGACGGTCGGACAGCCCGTCGGCGGTCTCGAACTGGCACCGGCACGCGGCGATGCGCCAACCGTCGGGCGTGCGGACCAGGTCATCGGTATAGAAGGCGCTACGGATGTCGTCGCTGCCCCGGATCAGGAAGACCAGGTTGCGCCGGACGCTGGCCCGGTCGGGGCCGACCATCTCGATGCGGGGCAGGCCGCCGAGATGGGTTCCCCTCGGGGCCGCGGTGAGCATCTTGCGCAGCTTGTCGTGCCCCTCGAACACCCGGCCGTACACCTCGTAGCGAGCGTCCGGGGTGAACAGCGCGACCCAGCCCTCGACGTCGTCCAGATCCATCGTCAGGCAGTAGTCGGCGTACAGCGCGCTGATCGCCACGTGATCCGCGGGAGAAGGAAGCACCACACACTCCTGCCAGGGCAGTCAGTATTCGATAGCCGCCGATAGCGCGAGCGTCCGCGGCCGAGGAGGGTCACCGCCGGGCCGCGGCACGCGGAGCGGGTCAGGCCATCTTGAAACGGATGGGGAGTTTCTTCGGGCCGCCGACGAAGAGGGTCTCCATGTACTCGACGGGACCGGCCAGCTCGATCTCGCGGATGCGCGGCACCAGCTCGGCGTACAGGGCCCGGCCCTCGAGCCGGGCCAGATGGGTGCCGAGGCAGTAGTGCGCGCCGAACCCGAAGGCGACGTGCCGGTTGGGGCTGCGGCCGACGTCGAACCGGTCGGGGTGCTCGAAGACGTCCTCGTCCCGGTTCGCCGAGGGATAGGACAGCAGCACCGACTCGCCCTTGGCGATCGGCACCCCGCGCACGGACGTGTCCGCGGTGGCGGTGCGCATGAACTGCTTGACCGGCGAGACCCAGCGGATCATCTCCTCGAACGCCGTCGGGACGAGGCCCGGGTCGTCGGCGAGCCGCCGCCACTGGTCGGGGTACTGCAGCAGGGCGTGCAGCCCGCCGGCCAGCGCCGAGCTGGTGGTGTCGTGGCCGGCGGTCGCGATCAGCACGTAGTAGCCGATCGCCTCCAGCTCACCGATCAGCTCGCCGCGCGGCGTGGCGTTCGCGATGACCGACGCCAGGTCGTCGGTCGGGTTCGCGCGGCGGTCGGTGATCAGTTTCTGGAAGTAGTTGAAGAAGTCCAGCATCGTCTCCATGAACGCGCTGTTCTCGGTGTTGCGCGCGAGATCGGCGTCGTTCGCCCCGAACAGCTCCTGGGTCAGCTTGAGCATGCGCGGGAAATCCTCCTCGGGCAGCCCGAGGAGCGACATGATCACGTAGAGCGGGTAGTTGGCGGCGATGTCCTGGAAGAAGTCGCACTCGCCGCCGAACTCGGCCAGCTGGTCGACGTAGCGCTTCGCGAGCTCCGCGATCCGGTCGGCGAGCTTGCGGACGCCCGCCGGCTTGAACCAGTCCGCGCTGATGTGCCGGTAAACCGGATGGTCGGGCGCGTCCATCTGCACCAGCGCCCGGATCGGGATGTCCTCTGGCGCGCCCTCCCGCTGCGAGCGCGGGCCGAGCGCGGGGCGCGGGGCGTTGATCCACAGCTGCGAGTCCCTGGCGATCTCCATGACGTCGTCATGCCTGGTGATCGCCCAGAACGGCAGGAAGCGCGGATGATCGACGCGATGGACCGGCGACTCGCGGCGCAGCACCGCCGTGGCGGCGTAGAACCGCTCGTTGTCGGCATACGCCCGCGGGTCGGTGAAGACACCCGCCGCCTCGTCGACGTTCATGAGGACTCTCCGCTGCTCTGGCCGGTCCGGCCGGCGCCGGTCACATGGTGGCGGACCCCGCCGGCGCGGGCGCCTTCTCGCGGGAAACGCGTGTACTCCGGGCTGCCGGAGCACCCGGAGTACGACGCGACCGAACAGATCACGGGCCGGGCGGTCAGCCCCGGGCCGCGGCGCCGCCGGCCGACCCGCTGCGCACCTCACGGAACGGCACGCCCCGGTCGAGGGCCAGCTCCCGCGGCATCCCGAGCACCCGCTCGGCGATCGCGTTGCGGGCCATCTCGGTGGTGCCGCCGCCGACACACGCGACCTGGCGGGTCAGGTAGTTCACCCCCCGCGCGCCGACGGCCTCGTCGTCGTCCGCCCAGGCCGCGGCGTCGGCGCCGGCCAGCTCGTACCCGATCGTCGTCAGCCGGGTGCTGACGACACCCTGCATGAGCCGGCTGAGCGAGACGAGCTGGTCGGAGCCCTTGCGCCCGGCGATCGTCGCCTGGACGCGCCGGTCGAGCTCGCGCTGCGCGGCCTTCAGGACATGCGCCTCGCCGACGAGCTCGCGCGCCCCCGGGTCGTCGAGCCGGCCGGCCACCTCGGCCAGCTCCAGCAGGCTCGCGCCGCCCTCCCCGTACGACTCGTGCCCGCCCGAGGCGACCGCCGGGCGCAGGGTGAGCGGCGAGGAGTGGATGCTGCGCTCGTGGAACAGCCACCGGGTCGCGACGGTCCAGCCGTCGTCGACGGCGCCGATCCGGTCGCTGTCCGGCACGACGACGTCGGTCAGGAACTCCTGGCAGAACTCCTTGCTGCCGTTGAGCATCTCGATCCGGGAGATCTCGATGCCCGGCTGGTGGATCGGCAGCATGAAGACCGAGAGGCCGCGGTGCTTGGGCACGTCCCAGTTGGTCCTGGCCAGGCACAGCCCCCAGTCCGACCACCAGGCGCCGGTCGTCCAGATCTTCGAGCCGTTGAGCACCCAGTCGTCGCCCTGGCGCACCGCGCTGGTGCGTGACCCGGCCAGGTCCGAGCCCGCGCCCGGCTCGGACAGGAACTGCATCCACAGCTCGTCGCCACGCAGGATCGCCGGGATGTGCGCGAGTTTCTGCTCGTGCGTGCCGAACTCCAGCAGCACGGCCGCGCACGGCACGATGGTCGGGATCTGGAACCGGAACGGGTAGCGGTAGCCGGCCAGCTCCTTGTTGAACGCGTCCGCGTGCGCCTGCGTCAGGCCCTGGCCGCCGTACTCGGTCGGGAAGCAGAGGCCGGCGAAACCGCCGTCCCACAGCAGCCGCTGCAGCCGGCGTTCCTCGGCGACCTCGGCGAGCTCCTCCTCGTCGGGCAGGGTCGTCAGGCCCCGCCGGTAGCCGGGGCCCGCGAGCGGCATGTTCTCCCGCAGCCAGCGCCGCGCCCGCAGCCGGAACTCCTCGACCGGTTCGATGTCGACCGGCTTCACGTCCGCGCTCATGCCTCCGCCTTCCGCTCGTCGCGCCGCCGTTCGACCAGGTCCGCGAGCCGCAGCCGGTGGTCCCGGGGGGTCCCCAGCAGCGCGGCGCCGACCGCGACCCGGCGCAGGTAGAGGTGCAGGTCGTGCTCGAAGGTCAGGCCGATGCCGCCGTGCAGCTGCACGCAGTCCTGGCACAGCTCGGGGCCGTAGTGCCCGACGTAGGCCTTCGCGACGCTGGCCAGCTCGCCCGCCCTGGCCGGCTCGTCGCGGGCCGCGACCGCCGCCGCGTCCGCGAGCGCGTGGCTGGCCTCCAGCCACATCTTCATGTCCGCGAACCGGTGCTTGAGGGCCTGGTAGGACGCCAGCGGCCGGCCGAAGGAGTACCGGTCGTTCGCCCAGGCGACGGTCAGCTCGAAGGCCTTGTCGAGCGCCCCGACCATCTCGGCCGTCTGGATGACCAGCGCTTCGACCAGCTGGCGCTCCACCTCGGCCGCCGCGCCGCCCGGCTCCCCGACGACGGCCGCCGCCGGCAGCCGCACGGCGTCGAACGCGACCCGGGCGAACCTGCGGGTCACGTCGAGCGTCTTCAGCGGCGTGACGGTGACGCCCGCGCTCGCCGCCGGCACCAGCAGCTGGACCAGCCCGTCGCCGGACCGCGCCGTCACCAGGAAAAGGTCCGCCTGCGCGCCGTGCTCCACCGGCGACTTCACCCCGGAGAGCACCCAGTCGCCGCCCGCGGGCTCGGCGACCGCCTCGATGCCCCCGAAGCCGCCCTTCGGCCGCGGCTCGCTCCAGCACCAGGCGGCCACCGACTCGCCGGCGCACAGCGCGCCGAGCGTCTCGGCCACCGCGTCGCCGCCCGCCCGCGACAGCGCCCCCGCCACGACGTTCGTCGTCAGCAGCGGCCCCGGCGCGGCGGCCCGGCCGAACTCGTGCGCGACCAGCGCCAGGTCGCCGAGCCCGTCGTCGCTGACGCTGCCGCCGCCGTGCTCCTCGGCGACCAGCAGCGAGGTCCAGCCGAGCTCCGCGCCCGTGGACCAGTAGCCCGGCTCGTAGCCGTCCGGGTCGTCCCGCAGCTTGCGCAGCACCGCCGTCGGCACCACGTCCGCCAGGTAGCGGCGGGTGGTGTCGAGGAGGAGCTCCTGGTCGGCCGTCAGGTCCAGCTTCATCCGATCCCCGCTCCGTGTGAGCCGTAGGTGAGTGCCGGTAGCGGAGCTACAGGACCTTCTCGGCCGGGTCGATTCCCATGATCGAGGCGAGGTTGGCGCCCATGACCTTGCGCTGCTCGTCGGCGGTCAGGCTGTCGAGCTCGTCGATGAACGTCACCGGGTCGAACAGGCCCTCCGGGTGCGGGTAGTCCGAGCCGAACACGACGTTGTCGGCGCCGATCACCTTCACCAGGCCGACCACGTCCTCCTCGTGGAACGGGTGGACGTAGATGCAGCGGCGCCAGGCCTCCATCGGGTCCTCGTCGAACAGCGACGGGTCACGCTGGTAGAGCTTCTCCAGCTGCGTCACCAGCGGGCGGACCCAGGAGCTGCCGTTCTCGACCGGCAGGAACCGCAGGCCGGGGAACCGGGTGGTCAGGCCGTGCCCGATGATCGAGGCGACCACGTCCTTGATGATGCGGTGCTCGCTCATCACGAGCGTGGCGAACGCGGTCCGCTTGTTCTTGAACGGCAGGAACTCCGCCTTCGCGCCCTCCCAGTCGTTCAGGTAGCGCTGGAAGCCGTCGTCGGAGGCGTGCATGCCGACGACGACCCCGGCCTCCTCGACCCGCTTCCAGAACGGGTCGAACTCCGGCAGCGCGAACGACCGGCGCTGGCCGCCGTAGCCGGGCACGGGCGCCGGGCGGACCAGGATCGCGCGCGCCCCGCGCTCGATCACCCAGTCCAGCTCGCGCAGCGCCTCGTCGACGATCGGCAGCGTGATGATCGGCGTCGGGAAGATCCGGTTCTCGTAGTCGAACGTCCAGTGCTCGTGCATCCACTGGTTGAGGGCCCGCACGACCACGACGGTGGCCTCCGGGTCGTCGGCGAGCCGCTCCTCGAGCAGGCTCGCCAGCGTCGGCCACATCATCGCCCGGTCGATGCTGAGCTCGTTCATAAGCTCGAGCCGGTCCGCCGGGTTGAAGTAGGCGGGAACCGACGGCACGTACCTCGGCGGCGGCGCGACCTTGATGTCGCCGGCCTTGGTCTTCGACGACGGGTTCTTCAGCCGGAACTCCAGCTCCTGGGCTCCGGGCGGCGCGACGACGTTGAAGGTCGGGTTCGGGATGTACTCGCTGATCTGCCCGCGCAGGGCGATCTTCGTCCGGTTGCCGACCTGGACGTACTTCACCAGCCCGCTGTAGTCCGCCGGCAGGTACTTGGTGAACGCGTCGGTGGTCTCGTACATGTGGTTGTCCGCGTCGAAGACGGGAAACTCGATCTTTCGCGACAAGACGCCCTCCCAGGACTACCAACATCACCCGACCTCGCCAACCTAGCCCAAGAAGTCAGACGTCGTCTAGTTTTTGCCGGCCGCCCCGGTCCGGCCCGGTCCCGCCGACGAGGCCCGACCCCGAACCGGGCACCGCCTGGGCCGATCCCCGGCCGAGCGGAGCCGGCTCGGACGTCCCCGCCAAGCAGCGCAAACAGCGCGGATGGGGCGGCAAGGAGGTAAGGAGGAACTGTTGAGTTCGGCCGAGGACGAGCGCGGCCGAGAGCGGGCGGGCCCCGCCGACGGCCGCGTGGCGAAGGATGGGATCGGATGACGACTGTGGGGATCGTGACCGGGGCCGGCCGCGGGATGGGGCTGGCCTGCGCGAAGCGGCTCGCCGACCAGGTGGACGCGCTGCTGCTCGTCGACCTGGACGAGGCGACGGCGGCCGCCGCCGCCACTGACCTGGCCGCCGCCGGGCACCGGGCCGCCGTCGAGGCGTTAGTCCTCGACATCACCGACGCCGACGGCCTCGCCCGGCTCGCGGCGCGCGTCGGCGAGCTCGGCACGCTGCGCGCGGTCGCGCACGCGGCCGGCATCTCGCCGACCATGGCCGACTGGCGGCGCATCTTCACCGTCGACCTCGTCGGCACCGCCCTGCTGACCGAGGCGCTGCGCCCGCTGTTCACCGCCGGCACCGCGCTGGTCTGCTTCGCGTCGATGGCCGGGACCTTCACCGGCGCCGGGCCCTACCCGGTCGACCCGGTGCTGGACGACCCCCTCGCCCCGGACTTCCTCGACCGCGTCCAGGAGGCGCTCGGCCAGGGCGTCGAGGACACCGGGGTGGCCTACTCCTTCGCCAAGCGCGGCGTGCAGCGGTTCGCCCAGCGGGAGGCGGTGCGGGTCGGCCCGCTGGGCGCCCGCGTGGTCTCCCTGTCCCCCGGCATCATCGACACCCCGCAGGGCCGCCAGGAGGCGGCCGAGCACGAGGCGATGGCCACCATGGTGAAGGCGAGCGCGCTCGGCCGGGAGGGGCGCGACGACGAGATCGCCGCCGTGGTCGCCTTCCTGCTGTCCGACGAGGCCAGCTTCGTCACCGGCGTCGACATCCTGGTCGACGGCGGCGCGGTCGCCGCGCTGCGCGGCCCAGCCAGCCAGAAGTAGGCCGGGCAGGAGGAGGTCGCCGACCCCGTCCCGCGGCAGCTCGACGACGGACAGCTCGACCGCGGACAACGCTGATCGCCCGTGTCAGGCGCGGCCGGCCGGCGACCCAACGAGCGCGTCCGGCGCACCGGTCGAATCCACGCCGCTTCCCGTTGATCTACACCGGATTCCGCCGATCGCCGATCCGTCGGGCGGCATTCCCGCCGCGTCAGGCAGAAGGCACGGCGCCGCTCATGACTTGTGGTGATTCCAGCTCATGATCCCAGCGGCCGCGGCGCCGAATATGGCGTCTTTCGGCACCACGGCCGCTGGGATCATGGACACGACGACCACAGGCCATGACCCGCGGGCAGGAACACGGCCGCGGCGAGTCGACCGAGACGCTGGAAGCGGGTTCCCGCGGGAGTGAAACCCAGCGTGGCCGGACGATACCCGCGTTGTGAGAAAGTTCGGACCCGGTTCACCCGCTGTTCGCGAACAGGAGACCCGCTGCCCCGTGGGGCTGGCTAACGTCGCGCTGCGTTTTCCGGAAGACGTGCCTGGAGGAATTGTGCGCGACGCCGACACCGGCTCGAACCCCACCGATAATCCCGCGCTCTCCGATCTGATTGCCACCCGGATCAGCCGTCGCTCGCTGCTTGGCGGCGGCGCGGCGATGGCGGCGGTCGGGTTGCTCGGCGTGTCCAACGCCACCCCCGCCGGCGCCAGCACCGGCGCCCGGGGCACGGGCGAGCTGATCGAGTTCACCGAGGTGCCCGTCAGCTCGGCCGACACCCTCGTCGTCCCCGAGGGCTACGTCGCGCAGGTGCTCATCCCCTGGGGCACGCCGCTGTCCACCAGCGGCCCCGCCTGGAAGAAGGACGCCTCGAACACCGCCGAGGAGCAGGCCGTCCAGATCGGCATGCACCACGACGGCATGAAGTACTTCCCGCTCAAGAGCGGCGCCAGCGGCAGCAGCAAGGGCCTGCTGGTCCTCAACCACGAGTACGTGGACCCGATCATGCTCACCCCGGACGGCGCCACGCCGATGACCCCGGAGAAGGTCGCCAAGGGGCTGGCCGCGCACGGCGTCACCGTGATCGAGATCCGCGAGAAGAAGGGCGTGTGGGCCCCGGCCGACTCGGAGTACAACCGGCGGATCACCGGCACCACGCCGGTCACGTTCTCCGGCCCGGTCGGCCCCGACCACCCGGCGCTCGCGGCCAACAACCCGCCGATGGGCACGCTGAACAACTGCGCCAACGGGTTCACCCCGTGGAACACCTACCTGACGTGCGAGGAGAACTGGAACGGCACCTTCGGCACGACCAGCACCACCTGGACGCCATCCGCGACGGAGCGCCGCTACGGCATCACGGCCGCCGGGTTCAACTACAACTGGCACCTCGTCGACCCGCGCTTCGACGTCGCCGTGAACCCGAAGGAGCTCAACCGCTTCGGCTGGGTCGTCGAGATCGACCCCTTCGACCCCGAGTCCACCCCGGTGAAGCGGACCGCGCTCGGCCGCATCAAGCACGAGAGCGCGACCTTCACCGAGGGCAGCCAGGGCCGGGCCGTCATCTACACCGGTGACGACGAGAACGGCGACTACTTCTACAAGTTCGTCGGCTCGGACTCGTGGCGCCAGTTGCGCCAGCAGCGCAAGAGCCCGCTCGACCACGGCACCCTCTACGTCGCCAAGTTCGCCAATGACGGGTCCGGCACCTGGGTGCCGCTGGTGTTCGGCCAGGGCGCGCTCACCGCGGCGAACGGGTGGACCGACCAGGCCGACGTGCTGCTGCGCACCCGCGAGGCTGCGGACGCGGTCGGCGCCACCAAGCTCGACCGGCCCGAGTGGGTCACGGTGCACCCGGAGACCGGCGAGGTCTACGTCACCCTCACCAACGGCACCCAGGGCGCGACCACAGGGCCCGACTCCCCCAACCCGCGCCCGAACAACATCTACGGCCACATCCTGCGGATCTCGGAGGCCGGCGGCGACAACGGGGCGCTGACCTTCGAGTGGGACATCGCCTTCTTCGCCGGCGACCCGGGCTACCTGCCGGAGGGCGCGCTCGTGCCGCCCGGCCAGACCCTGTTCGGCTCGCCCGACGGCCTGTACTTCGACCGGGACGGCCGGCTGTGGATCGAGACCGACATCTCGAACAGCTCGCAGAACCTCGCGTCGCGCAAGTACGACCGGATCGGCAACAACGCGCTGCTCGCCGCCGACCCGGCGACCGGCGTGGTCCGCCGCTTCCTGACCGGGCCGCGCGGCAGCGAGATCACCGGCATCACCCAGACCCCGGACAGCTGCAACCTGTTCGTCAACATCCAGCACCCGGGTGAGACCACCACCGCGTGGGGCACGCCGACGCCGGCGAACCCGCGCGTGGTCAGCAACTGGCCGGACTTCGACCCGGCCGGCCGACCCCGCCCGGCCACCGTCGTCATCCGCAAGAAGGACGGCGGCAAGATCGGCACCTGACCGGTCCCGGATCGTCGCGGGCACCAGCCGGCGGCTGCCGAGGCCGGGCCCCACCTGGGGGTCCGGCCCCGGCGGCCGACGCGTTCGCGGCGGGGGCGAGCCGGCGCGCCGGCAGGGCCGGAGCGGGCGTGTCAGCTAATTGTCAGGCTACGAGGCGTTCCATCCCCGACACAGTATGATCACGGACCGTGAGCCCGGTCACCGCTCCGGTCGCGCCGGTACCTGCCCACTCGCGGTGGGCGTCGGCGGCCGTGAGCGCCGCCCCGGGTGGGCCGGGCATCCGCGGGTGGGCCAGCCTCCCCCGGGAGGCGGTGGCTCTGCTGCGCTCCGGGGCGCGCACCACCCCCGGCCTGCTGCGGATCGCGGCGGTGGCGCTGACCGCGCTCATCACGCTGTTCTGGGCCGCGGCCCTCGCCTCGACGCTCGTCCGCCAGAGCGCCGTCGACGCGGTGCGTGACCGGGCCGGGCCGTCGTTCGTCGCCGCCCAGCGCCTGCACGCCGACCTGTCGGCGGCGGACGCGACCGTGGCGATCGCCTACCTGGCCGGCACGATCGAGCCGGCCGAGCGACGCCAGGCCTACGACAGCAGCATCGAGGAGGCCGGCAGGGAGCTGGCCGCCCTCACCCGGGCCGGCGGCGGGGACGAGGCCCGTGCCGCCCTGGAAACGGTGGTCACGAGGCTGCCCGTCTACACCGGTTGGGTGGAGCAGGCGCGCGCCAACAACCGGCAGGGCCACGTCGTCGGCGCGGCCTACCTGTGGAAGGCGTCGAAGCTCATGCGGGAGGAGATCCTGCCCGCTGTCGAGACGTTCGCCGCGATCAACGCGGACCGGATCGACGACGGCTACCGCCGCGGCACCCACTGGTCACAGCCGACGGCCGTCGCGGTTCTCGGCGCCGCCACCCTGGCCGCGCTGGCCGGCGCGCAGTGGCTGCTGTTCAGGCGGGCCAACCGGGTGCTGAACCCGTGGCTGCTCACGGCGACGCTGCTGATGGCCGCGAGCCTCGTCGTCACGCTGGCCGTCTTCTCCGCCGAGCGGGCCCGGCTCGTCGAGGCTCGTGACCAGGGGTTCGTCCCGATGGCCGAGGTCGGCCAGGCCCGGGTGCTCGGCCTGCGCGTGTGGGGCGACCACAGCCTGTCCCTGATCGCCCGTGGCGACAGCTCCGCCCTGGACGCGGACGCGGCGGCCACGACCGAGCGGCTGGGCAAGGAGGTCCTTCCGGCGGTCGCGGCGCTTGCCGGCCCGGACCAGGAGACCAGAACGGTCCTGCGCCCCGCCTGGGTGACGTACGAGGGGCTCAGCGGCCAGGCATACCGACTGGTCACCGAGACCGCCGGCAGGTTCCCGGACGCGGTCGCGATCACCGTCGGGGACGGCGCCGTCGCCTTCGAGCGGTACGACGCCGCCGCCGCGGCGGCGTTCGAGAGCAGCGCGCTGCGGTTCGGCGAGGGGCTCGCGGCCGCCGACGGCCGCCTGCCGGGCCTCGCCGTCGCCGTCAGCGTGCTGGCGGCCGCCGGGGTGGCGCTGATGGCCATCGGCCTGTGGCGCCGGATCGAGGAGTACCGATGACATGGCCGGGGAGCCCGCGCGCTCCCCTGCCGGTCACCGCCCGGCTCACGCTCGCCGGCCTGGCCATGGCCGTGGCCGCTGGCTGCGCCACGCTGTCCAGCCCGCTGCCGGCCGCGGGCCGGCCCGCCGCGCTGGCCACGTCCCCGGCCCCGGCGCCGGCCACCGCCCGGGGGCCCGACGACTGCGGCGACCCGACGATCAGCGAGCGGCCACCGGCGGTCATGCCCCCGCCGGGCGCCATGCCGGCCGGCACCCTCATGGACAGGATCCACCAGCGTGGGTCCATCACCGTCGGCGTGCTCGCCGACGTGCCGCCGTTCGGCTACATCGAGCGGACCGTCGACGAGCACGGCCAGGGCGTCTCCGCGTTCCAGGGCTTCGACGTCGACCTCGCCAAGGAGATCGCGAAGTCGATCTTCGGGCCGGACGGCGCCGACGAGACACACCTGAAGTTCCGCGCCGTCACCTACGCGGAACGCATCCCGGTGATCCAGGACGGCGACGTGGACATCGTCGTGGCCACGATGACAACGAACTGCGCGCGGCGCGCCGCCGTCGACTTCTCGGTGCCCTACTACGACGCGGTCGCGACGGTGCTCGTCCTGAAGGACTCGCCGTACACCGGCATGAAGGACCTGGGTGGCCGGAAGGTGTGCGCGCCGTTGGGCACGACCTCGCTGGAGCACGTCGAGGACCACCCCGCGGGCCCGGTACAGGTCGGGCTGCCCACCGTCGCCGACTGCCTGGTGGCGCTGCAGCACCACGAGGTGGAGGCCATCTCGACCGACGACGTCATCCTGGTCGGCCTGGCGCAGCAGGACCCGCAGACCCGGGTCCTCGTCGACGACCTCCTGCCGGGCGACGCGGACCACGAGCTGATCGCGGTGGGCGTCGGCAAGGACCACCCCGAGATGACCGGCTTCGTCAACGGGGTGCTCGCGCGGATCGTGGCGGACGGCACCTGGGAGCGGCTCGTGCGCCACCACCTGTGGGACTACCTCGCCGCCTTCGCGCCCGAGTTCCCGCGGCCGCCGCTGCCGCGCTACCGGGACTGAGGCGGGGCCATGGCCATGGGGGCGCTGTCCGCGCTGGACGCGACGCTGGCACTGCTGCGCTCGGGGGCGGCACGGCTGGCCGGCGCGCTGCTGGAGCTCGACACCGACGGAAACCGGGCGCTGCTCGACCCGGCCGCGCGCACCGGCGAGACGGCCGGCCGGGCCAGGGCGGTGCGGGCCCGGCTCGACTGGCTGTGGGAACGGCACCGGCTGCTGTCGGACGTCGTCACCCGGGCCGAGGCGCTGCGCGGCGACAAGCCCTGGCTCGGCCCGCGCCGGATCGGCGAGCTGGAGGCGTTGCTGCACCGGGCATCGGTGCCGCGCCAGCCACCACCGCCGCCGACACCGACACCCGACGGCCCTGGGGCGGGCGCGGCGAGCGCGCCCGGCGGGGACGCCGCCGGCCCGCCGGGCGCCTCGCCGCCGCCCGGCGTCGCGATCTACCCGGAGGACCTGCTGCTCGGGACCGCCGAGACCGTGGAGGCGGCGCGGGCCGACGTGGCGGCGGTCATCGCCGCCTGGACGCGGACCGCCGGCGAGCTCGCCGCCGCCGAGCGGCGGCTGGCCGAACTCGCCGCGACCGCGGCGGGGATCGGGCTGCCCGACCTGCCCGAGCTCGCGGCCGCCAGGGCGGCGGTGCGCACCCTGGCCCGCGCCGCCGCGGCCGACCCGATGTCGGTGCCGACGGCGGACGTGACCGCCGCCACCGCGGCGGTCGACGCGGCCGACACGGCGCTGGCCGTGCTCGCCCGGGCCCGCGTCTCGCTCGACGACGACCTGCGCGCGGCGGGCGAAACACTGGCCGAGATCGTCGACCTGGCCGCGCGGGCCGAGCGCGCCGCCCGCCGCGCCGTCGAACGGGTCACCGGCGCCCGGGCGGCGATGGTCGACCTGGACGACGGCTGGTTCGACCACCCGAGCCGGGGACTGCGCCCCTGGCTCGACCGGCTGGTGGCGGCCGCGGCGGCCGGCGACTGGCAGCTCGCGGCCCGCGGGCTGCGCGGGTGGCACGAGTCCGCCGCGACGGCCCGCGCCGCCGCGGCACGGGCCGTGACGACCAACGCCGCCCCCCTGCGCCGGCGCGACGAGCTGCGCGGGCTGCTCGGGGCGCTGCGCGCCAAGGCGACGGCGGACGCCCTCGCGGGGGTGCCCGAACTGGAGACGCTCTACGGCCAGGCCCACGACGCGCTCTACGTCGCGCCGAGCGACCTCGACCACGCCGCTCGGCTCGTCCAGGACTACGCGCGCGGCGTGACCACCGGCCGGGCGCCCGCGGGCGCCCCGCCCGTGGCGGCGCGGGACGCCCGAGCGAGGGCCGAGCAGGAAAGGGAACAGGCATGACGGTCATCCGCTGCCCCGAGAACGACGGCGGCACCATCGAGGACGGCTACTGCGACGTCTGCGGCCTCGCCTACGTGCCGCCCGCCGTGCCCGCCCAGGCCGCCGTGCCCGCCGGCCCGTCAGCCCCGGCCCCGGCGCGGGTGCCAGCCCCGGCGCCGGCCAGCGCGCGCCGGGGCCCGAACGGCTGCGCGGACCCGGAGTGCGGCGGCCACGTCGTCGACGGCTACTGCGACACCTGCGGGCTGTCGGCCACGGCGTCGCTGGCGCCCGCCGCGCCCGCGGCGCCGGGCGGGAGCACCGCCGGGAGCTCCGGCTCGTCGGGGGGCGGCCGGACCGGGCGCAGGTCGCGGCCGACGCGCACCCGGCTCGGCGAGGGGCTCGTCCAGGTGCCGGAGATGCCGGCGCCCGACCCCACCACGATGCTGATGGTGGACCCGGCGGTCCCCGAAGGCCATCGGTACTGTCCCAACCCGACCTGCCGGCAGCCGGTGGGACGCAGCCGCGGCGACCGTCCCGGCCGGGTCACCGGCTTCTGCGGGGTCTGCCGGACGTCGTTCGACTTCACCCCGCCGCTCAAGGCCGGCGACGAGGCCGGCGCCTACGAGATCGTGGGCGCCCTCGCGCACGGCGGCCAGGGCTGGGTCTACCTGGCGAAGGACAGCAAGGTCGAGAAACGCCGGGTCGTGCTCAAGGGGATCCTCGACAGCGAGGACGCGGACAACCGCGCCGCCGCCATCGCCGAGCGCCGGTTCCTCGCCGCCGTCGACCACTCCTCGATCGTCAAGATCTTCGCGTTCGTGGAGCACGCCGGGGCCGGCTACATCGTGATGGAGTACGTCGGCGGAACGTCGCTGCGCGAGCTGCTCAAGCGCCGCCGCGACGGGAACGCGGGCAGGCCGAGCCCGCTGCCGGTCGCCCAGGCGATCTCCTACATCCTCGCGGTGCTTCCCGCCTTCAGCTATCTGCACCGCAACCGCCTGGTCTTCTGCGACTTCAAGCCGGACAACGTCATGCTCTCCGGCGACTCGCTGAAGCTGATCGACCTCGGCGCGGTCCGCCACCTCGACGCCGAGGGCGGCGCGATCTACGGCACGCCGGGCTACCAGGCGCCCGAGGTGGCTCGGGAGGGGCCGTCCGTCGCCTCCGACCTCTACACGATCGGGCGCACGCTGCTGGCCCTGATCCTCAACTTCCGGGGCAACATCACGAAGTACCGGTACAGTCTGCCGCCGGTCGCCGAACACCCGGTCCTGGAGCAGTACGACTCGCTGTACCGGTTCCTGCGCAAGTCGACCGCGCCCAAGCCGGACGACCGGTTCGCCAGCGCCGACGAGATGCGCGACGAGCTGCTCGGCGTGCTGCGCGAGATCGCCGCGGACCAGACCGGCGAGCCGAAGCCGGCTCCGAGCCGGGTCTTCGGCGGGGACAACCACCTCACGGGCGAGAACCCTGACGGCACGCGGGCCGGGCCGGCCTGGGCGGTGCTGCCGACGCTGCGCGTGGACCCCGAGGACGCCGCCGCGAGCACGCTCAAGGCTTTGCCCGACACCGACCCCGACACACTCGCCCAGTTCCTGACCGCGATCAGCCCGGCGACCGTGGAGGTGCGGCTGCGCCTCGCCAGGGCCCGGATGGAGTCCGGCGACGAGGCGGCGGCCCGCGCGCTGCTCGCGGAGCTGGAGGCCGAGGACCCCTGGGAATGGCGGGTCGAGTACTACCAGGGGCTGCTCGCGCTCGCCGCCGACAACGCCGCGGCGGCCCGGGTCGCCTTCGACAGCGTGTACTCGCAGGCACCCGGCGAGCTCGCGCCGAAGCTCGCCCTCGGGCTCGCCGCCGAGGCCGGCGGCGACCTGGCCTACGCCGCGAAGCTGTACGACATCGTGTCCCGCACCGACGACGGCTTCACCAGCGCGGCCTTCGGGCTCGCGCGGGTGCGGCTCGCGGCCGGTGACCGGGCCGGTGCCGCCAGCGCCTACGAACGGGTCCCGAGGACGTCGGCGGCCTACGTGGACGCCCAGATGCGGCTGGCTCGGGTGCTCGGCACCCGCACAGCCGCGGGCGAGCCCAGCCGGGACGACCTCGCCCAGGCGTCGCGGGTGCTCGGCCGGCTCGACCTCGACCCTGGACGGCGGGCCGCGCTGTCGCGCGACCTGCTCGACGCCGCGCTCGCCATGGTCACCTCCGGCGCGGTGACACCCGGCGAGGACGTCACCGTGGTCGGCGCGCCGCTGCGGGAGACCCCGCTGCGGTTCCGGCTGGAAGGCGTCTACCGCGAGCTCGCCAAGCAGGCGGGCGGCAACCGGGCGGAGCGCTACCGGCTGGTCGACCTCGCCAACGGCGTCCGTCCCAGGACCTGGTTCTGATGGCCCGGGTCGGGCCGATGGCGGCCGGCGACGGCGAGCCGGGCGTTCTGGGCGCGGCGGGGACCGGCGCGGCCCGCCGCTGTCCCGTCTGCCAGGCCGAGGCGGGGCCGGGGCACCGCTACTGCGAGGAGTGCGGCACCCAGGTCCCCGCCGCCTTCGACCGGGGCGCGGCCGACCAGGTCGACCCGGCGCCCCCCGCCGGTCGGCCCGACCTCCACGAGTGGCCCGGCGACCCGGCCGCCGGCACCGCTGACGACGCTGACGACGCTGACGACGCTGACGACCGTGATCGCGGTGGCGACGACGACGACGGTGACGACGACTTCTGGCTGCCGGCGAAGACCCAGCCCGTCGTCTCCGAGGACACCCGCGGCGACGAGCCCGTGAGCGACCGGACCACCTCGGCCGCGTCTCGCTGCCCGACCTGCGGCTCGGCCACGGCCGACGCCGACGGCTACTGCGTGGACTGCGGCCTGCTGCTGGAGTCGACGCCTCCCGGAGACCACGTGGAACGGGACCTGGGCCCGATCGCCGGCGTCAGCGACCGCGGCCTGGTCCACCTGGAGAACGAGGACGCGATGGGCCTGTCGCTGGTGCCGACCCGGCGGCCGTCAGCCGCCGGGTGGCCCGCGGCCGTGGCCCGGG
>NZ_JADWYU010000090.1 GCF_016786325.1 Frankia nepalensis
CCGGCCGCGCCGGGCGCCCCCCCCCGCCCCCCCCCCCCCCCCCCCCCCCCCCCCCCCCCGCGCCCGCCCCCCCCCCCCCCCCCCCCCCCGGGGCCCCCGCCCGGGACCGAACCGCGGCGCGCGACCGCCGGGCCGGCCCACGTCGAGTGCCTGGTCGCGCGACCGAGGGCCCTCGTCGCTGTCGGACCTCGCCAGCGCCGCCCCGGGGCGTGCTCGCCGGCGCCGAGCTCCACGACCGTTCCTCGCTGAGTTCGCCCGCTGGCTGACCGCCGCCAGCGCCGTCGGCGTCATCCGGTGGCGTCGGCGTCATCCGGTGGTGACGGCGCCGCTGGGGACCGTCCCGGCGGTGGGCACGTCTCCCACCTGGACGTCGATCATGCCGGCTGGATGGTCGGCGACGATCTCGTCGGCGGACTGACGGCCCGCCGTCGAGCCGTCGATGTTGAGGACGACCTGGTTGCTCGCCCTGTTCTGGCCGACGCCCCAGACACCTGGGCAGTCCAGCGCCGGGCGCAGGGAACGCGCGGTGTCCTGCAGCTGGACCAGCGAGAACCTGGCCGTCGGGGAGAAGACCGCGGTGGGCAGGGGCGCCCGCCGCACGATCGCCTCGCCCATTCCGGAGGCGATGAGCTCGTCGGGCAGCTCGGCGAGCTGCCGTTCCACGGCCGCCACGAGCTCGGCGCTCGGCTCGCCGACCGTCAGCACCGTGTACGTCCCCATGTCCTTGCTGAGCCAGCCGCCGTAGGTCGTCGGGAACTCCAGCGCCAGCTCCTGGTCGGCCCGTTCGAACGGGCCGAGGGCGTCAAGTGGCAGCGGGTCCGGCACCGGGCGCGGCGTGAAGCCCGGCTCGCCCAGGCCGGGCACGGGCCCGGTGGCCTCGGGCTGGACCGTGGGCTCCGGGAACGTGTCGGGATCGCAGATCCTTGCCTTGGTGGACGCGGCCGGGCTCGCGCCGACCGCCGCGGGTGCCGCGGACTCGGACGCGCCCGCGCAGCCGGCGACCGCGACGACCGCGGCCATCGCCACGACAACCGTCAGCCGGACGTGGGCCGGGGGAACAGCCATTCGCCCTCCCAGAGAATGCGCGGAATCAATGTCGCGCCTTTGGACGGATGCTCCGCGACGATGGTTCCGTGTTTCTGGCCGCCAGTCACGTGGCGCTGAGACCACACACCGATCAGCGACGGCCGGCCCGCCGCCGGGCCGCTTGTCGCTGATCATGAATTGTCGGAACGTTGTTTCTCGGAGTGGCGGCTCGTCGCCCTCGGGAGCGTCGGGACGGGCGGTGTTCTCGGGCACATCCGTGACCGTCAGCTATCGCGGCGCGGGGGGTGGAAGTGTCGCTTCCACCCGGTTGCGGCCGCCGTTCTTGGCCCGGTACAGCGCCGCGTCGGCGCGTTCGACGAAGGTCGTCGGGTCGTCGTCGGGGGTGGGGGTGGTCGCGGTGACGCCGATGCTCACGGTGACGACGTGGTGGGTGGCTGGCGGGTGTGGTTCGGCGAGCTCCGCGACGGCGATGCACAGGCGCCGAGCCAGCTGGGCCGCGGCGTCGGTGTCGGTGCCCGGCATCACGACGGCGAACTCCTCGCCACCGTAGCGGGCGGCGAGGTCGGTGGCGCGGGTGTTGGCGGCCAGACAGGTGGCGACCCGCCGCAGGCAGCGGTCGCCGGCGGTGTGTCCGAAGTGGTCGTTGTAGAGCTTGAAGTGATCGATGTCGATCATCGCCAGGGCGAGGGGCGCGCGCTGGAGCGTGGCGCGGTGCCATTCGACGTCGAGGACCTCGTCGAGGCGTCGCCGGTTGGCCAGTCCGGTGAGCTGGTCGGTGACCAAGAGCTGTTCGAGTCGCTGGTTGGCGGCGGCGAGTTGCTCGGTGCGTTCGGCGACCTTGCGTTCCAGGGAGGCGTAAACCTGGGCATTGTCGAGGGAGGCGGCCAGCTGCCCGGCGATGAGCATGATTCCTTCGAGGCGTTCGGTGGTGAACGCGCCGTGGATCATCCGGTTTTCCAGCAGCAGCATGGCGCGTAGCTCGCCACCGATCATGATGGGTATGGCGAGCAGGGAGCAGCGGTCCAGGTCGGCGAGGTAGGGGTCGCGGCAGAACCGGTCGTCGCGGGTGGCGTCGTCGGCGACGACGGGTTCGTGGGTGCGTTCGGCGTAGCGGATGACTGAGGGCGGGAGCAGGCGCCGGCAGCCGGCCTCGCGGAGTGAGACGGTGCCGGTGTCGCCGGCCGGCACCGACCAGTCGCGCCGCTCCTTGTCGCGTAGCAGGAGGTGGACGCCGGTGGCGCCGGTCATGGCCGACAGGATGCCGACGACCCTGGCCCGCAGGCCTTCGACGCTGGTCTCGGAGCTGAGCGCCTGGGAAGCGGCGACGACGCCGAGCAGGTCGATGGTGCCGGTGGTGATGGTGGAGCGGCGGGCGGAGGGCCGGGCGGATGGTCGCGTGGCCGGCTCCCCGCCGGCGGGTTCGGCTCGTAGCGTCGGGTGGGCCCAGTCGAGCTGGCTGACCTTCGCGGTCGCGCCCCAGTCCAGGTACTGGCGACGGGCGGCGGCGAGCAACGCGCTCCCGGCTGCCGCCATGCCGTGGGCGAGGTGGAACCGGGCGGCGCGTTCGAGGATCAGTGCCCGGTGCCACGGGCGCGCCCGCGCGGAGGCCTCGCACTGTGCCACGTCGAACGCGTACGCGGCCTCGCGGAAGTCGCCAGCTGCCCAGGCCCGCTCCGCCTCCACCAGGCGCAGCAGGTGCAGGAAGTTGACCGGCGCGTCGGCCGCCCGCCCGGCCAGCCAGGCGACCTGCTCGTCGAGCTCGGCCAATATCGCCTCGCGCCGGACCATCTCCGTAGTGGTGCGGGCCTGCCAGGTCAATGCCATGGCCCGCAGCAGGTGCGCCCTTGCCACTACATAGATCCCTTCGACGAACGGCAGCAAAGGCATGACGGCTTCCGCGTGCTGGGCAAGCTCGGCCGGACGATCGAGGATGGCCGCGGCGAGGGCCCGGTTGAGATGCGGATAGGCGGCCGTGAGCGGGTTGACGGCCAGCATGCTCAGTTGGGCCGCCTCGTCGGCCGCTGAATCCACGGCCTCGCCGCGCAGTACTCGTGCCAGCCGGCGCCAGCTCCGGAACACCTCCCCCGATCGTCCGTCGCCAATACGTGCGGCGAACGCCAGCGCTTCGTCGACCTCGGCGGCCAAGGCGTCCAGCGATGGTGCGCAGTCCAGCAGGTCGTCCAGCAGCACGCAGTGGGTGAAGGACGCGTTCTGCAGGTTGCCGTTCTGGACAAGTCCTTCCAGCACGCGGCGCGCTTCGGACACGTTGTCCTCGAGCGGGTCGAACCAGTGACCGGTACCGGCCACGTACAGGAACCGCGCCTGCAACATGTCCGGTTCGAAACCGGATGCCCGATCAACCGCGAGGATCCGCCGCAGGATGCGATACCCGGTGCGATAGTCCTGCCGGCGGACGCTGGTCACGAACGTGGCATGGCCGGCCGGGCTGAGCAGGGCGGGATCCGGGCCATGCCGTGCCCACATCCGCAGCGCCTGCACGGTCAGCCAGGCCATGATCGCCTGATCGGAGAAGTACGCCGCGGGCAGGAGAGAGTCGACAACCCGGAAGGCGTCGACCTTCGAGCGGTCGGTGATTCTCGGCCGGCGTAGATCGTCGGACTCGCTGGTCTGGTCGATCCACCGATAGACCGCGTCCAGCCCACGGTCGATCTCCTCGTCGAGGTCCTCCCGGTCCGGGACGGCCAGGCCGATCTGGCGCAGCTGGTCGAGGCCGAGCCGAATCGCCTCGTCGGCGCGGCCCCGGTTGGTGATACTTCTGACCTGTACCACCGTGGCGGCCGTGCGCCCGGCCGGGTGGGTGCACAGCCGGCAGATGGTCTGGTAGACCTCGTCGGCCTCCTCCAGCCGGCCGAGGCCATAGAGGGCGGCGTGCCGGCCCGTGTGGGTCGCGATCAACTGGTCGGTGTCGGTCGGGTCGATGAGCGCTACCGCCGCGGTCAGGAACCGCTCCACCAGCGGGTAGTTGCTCAGTAGCCGCGCCTCATGGGCGGCGCGCCGGAAGAGTTCCGCCACCAGCCGCTGCTCGGCGGGGGCGCGCACGGCGTCGGCAACGGGCAGGTACTGTGCTGCCGCGGCGGTGAAGAACTCGTCGTGGCCGGCCAGACGGCGGGCCAGGCGCAACCGCTCGGCGCGTAGCGCCTGCGAGCTCAGGCCGCGCAGGACGGACTCCCGCGTCCGGTCGTGGTGGAACCGCACGCCGGGCCGGCCATCGGACTCCAGTACCAGCAGGCCGTCCGCGAACGCGGGGGCGAGTCGCCGCTCGACCTCGTCCCCTGGTAGCGCGGTCGCGGACTCGAGGAGGTTCAGCTCCACCTGGCTGGCCAGGCTCGCCATCACCTCCAGCACCTCCCTGGTGGCCGGCGGCAACGTGGCCACGTGGGCGGTCAGCAGTTCGGTCACGTCCACGCGCTCCAGCCGGCCGCGCAGCGCGGACCGGTCCCATCGCCAACCGCCGTCGCCGGGGACCAGGACGCCGTCGTGGCGCAGCGCGCCCAGCAGCTCCACGGTGTCGTACGGGTTGCCTCCGGTCGACGGCGCTGTCAGCCGCGCCAGCTCGGCGGCGGGCTCCGGGGGCAGGCGCAGCAGGTCGGCCACCATCTCTGCCTGACCTTCCGGCGTGAGGTTGCCCAACCGCAGGTGGCACGGACCGTCCGGCTGCCGCCAGCGAACCAGCAGCGGCGCCAGCGGATGAGCGGCGTCCACCTCGCTCTCCCGGTACGCGCCGACCAGCAACAGCCCCTCGACCTGCTCCGCACCGCCGAGGATCAGGTCGACGAAGCCCAGCAGCATACGCCCGGCCCACTGCAGGTCGTCGATGAAGAACACCACCGGCCGTCTGCGTGAAGCGACAGCTCGCAATGTCTCCACCGCGAGACGCCGCGTTCGCGCCTGCACGGTCATCGGGTCCCCCGGCTCCGGGGGCACCCTCAGCAACGTCGCGAACTCCGGGACGACGGCGGCCGCCAGTCCGGCGCTGGGTCCCAGCGTGGGCAGGAGCCGCTCCCGAAGCTGGACCAGGTCGTCCTCCGGTTCGGCCAGCAACAACCGGCCCAACGCCCGGAACGCCTGCCGAGCCGCGTCATACTCCTGGTCACGGCGATACTGGTCGAACTTGCCCGCCACGAACCAGCCGTCGCTGCCGGCCACGATCGGCCGCAGCTCGTTGACGAGCGAGGTCTTGCCCACCCCCGGCGCTCCGCTGACGAGGAGCCCACGACAGCGGCCCGCCATCGCGTCGGTGAACACCGCGCCCAGCTTTCCGATCTCCTCCTCGCGCCCGGCCAGCCGGGACGGCGTCAGGATCCGAGCCGCAACGTCGTGCTCGCCGGGATGTACCGGCGCGCCGCGGCCCAGCAGGGCGAGATCGTGTACCAGCCCGTCGGCGCTCTGGTAGCGATCGTCCGGCTCCTTCTCCAGCAGGTGCATGATGATCGCCGACAGGCTGGCCGGCGCCGCCGGGTTCGCGGCCGACGGCGCCACCGGCACCCGCGCGAGCTGGTCGTGGATGATCCGCAGCGGGTCGTCCGTGCCGAACGGCGGCGCGCCGGTCGCCAGCTCGTACAGGGTGGCCCCGAGCGCGTACAGATCGGCCCGCGCATCGACTGGGCGGCCGGTCCGGCCGGTCTGCTCCGGCGCCAGGTACGGCAGCGTCCCGACGATCTCGCTGTGGTGGACGAACCCCGGCTGGACCGCCGCGAAGGTGGTGGCCAGAGCAAAGTCGATCAGAAACGGCGCGCCCTGCTCCCCGCTGACCACGATGTTCGCCGGGTTGATGTCCCGGTGCACCACACCCCGCTGGTGCATCCTCGCCACGGCGCGCGCGAGCGATCCGGCCAGATCGACCAGCTCGGCCTGATCGAGCGGCGTCGTCCGCTCGGCCAGCGCCGTGCCACCGACGTCGGCCAGCAGAATCGACCCCGGGCACGGCGGCATATCGGCCGCCAGCTGCGCGACCCCCTCGACCCCGGACAACCGCTCGAGAATCTCGACCTCATGCCGCCACCGTCGCGCTGCGTCAGGGCCCAGCGGTTCCTTCCGGATCACACTTCCGGACGGGAACATCAGCCGAGCGACCCGGGTCCGCGCCGTCTCATGCAGCAGTTCCCCTTGCGCCGCCAACGGCGGATCCCGGCTCGGTGCCGTTCGCTGGAAACCCATCTGCCCACCCCACGCCCTGTAACCCGCGGCCCACCTCCCCAGCCTTCCCGCGAGCATGGCGACGCAACAGGACGACCGGGTGGACTCAGCTCGAGACGAGCCGGAGGTGACAGCGGCCAGCACCCGTCAGGGCTCACCCGTCACGATCAGCGGCGTCCGCCGAATGGCTTCCCGCGGGACACCCCCGGGGACGTCGCCGTCCCGGTGGTGGGACTGGTAGGTCGCGAAGGGCGACTCGGCCCGTCGTTGTCTACTGGTGCGGGGATGGGCGGACGCGGGTGTCGGACCAGGCGGTCCAGAGAGCGGCGTAGGGGCCGTCGGCGGCGCTGAGGTCGTCGTGGGTGCCGGTCTCGGCGATCTGACCGGCGTCCAGGAGGACGACCTGGTCGGCAATGGCGGCCTGGGTGAGCCGGTGGGCGACGACGATCGCGGTGCGCCCGGCGAGCGCCCCGGCGGCGGCGGTCTCCAGGACGCGGGCGCCGGCGCTGCCGGCCTCGGCGGTCGCCTCGTCGAGGATCGCGACCGGCGGGTCGGCGAGCACGAGCCGCGCGAGCGCGAGCTGCTGGGACTGGGTGGCCGTGAGCCGGTGGCCGCCGTCGCCGACGACCGTCGCCAGGCCCTCGGGCAGCCCTTCCACCCAGCCGCGCGCGCCGACGGTCTCCAGCGCCGTGAGCAGCGCCGCGTCGTCGGCGTCGGGGCTGGCCAGGCGCAGGTCGTCGGCGAGCGGGCCGGCGAACACGTGCACCTCCTGGGTGACCAGGACGACCGACCGCGGCGTGCCCGCGCCGGGCGCGGACGCGGCGGGGTCCGCGCCGCCGACGACGACCGCGCCGGCGGTCGGGCGGTGGATCCCGGCGATCAGTTTCGCCAGTGTCGTCTTGCCCGCGCCGCTCGCGCCGACGAGCGCGACCGTGGTCGACGCGGGAACGGTGAGCGTGACGTCACGCAGGACGTCATGCCCCTCGACGTAGGCGTGCCGCACCCCGTCGAGGCGGACGGAACCGTCCGCCTCCTCGCCGAAGCCTGTCGCGCCCGCCCCGGCCCCCAGCGGCCCGTCGGCGGCGGCGGGTTCGTCGGGGTCGGCGAGGTCGGCCACGCCCACGAGCCGGGCGAGGCTGGCGGTGGCCTTCTGAGCCTCGTCGACCAGGCTGAGCGCGGTGTTGATCGGGGTGAACAGGTTGTGGAAGTAGAGCGCGGCCGCGGCCGCGGTCCCGATCGTGACCGTCTCCGCGCGGACCAGGAAGAAGCCGACGACCAGCACCGCGGTCAGGCCGACGTACTCGGCGACGTTGAGCCGGCCGAAGAAGCGGGTCGACAGCCGCGAGCCCTCGAGGATCAGGTCCACCGCGGCTCTGGAGCGGCCGCGCACCCGCTCCAGGTGGTCGTCGCCGAGCCGGAAGGCGCGGACCGTGTCCGCGCCGCCGACCGTGTCGATCAGCTGCTGCTGGCGCTCACCCTCGGCGATCCGCTGGCGGCGGTAGAGCGGGACCGCGTCCCGCCGGTACCAGCGCACGGTCCACCACTGGATCGGCGCGGCCAGCAGCGCCGCGAGCAGGAACCGCCAGTCGAGCACGGCGAGGCCGCCGAGCGTCAGCAGGATCGCGAGCCCGGAGCGGGCAAGCGCCGGCAGCGCCTCGCGGGCGCCCTCGGCGACGACCGACACGTCGTTCGTCACCCGGGACGTGAGGTCGCCGGACCCGGCGGCCTCGACCCGCTCCAGCGGCAGCCGCAGCACCCGGGCGACGAACCGCTCGCGCAGCGTCGCGAGCATCCCCTCGCTCACCCGGGCGACGAGCATCAGGCCGTAGGCGGTCGCGACCGCCTGCACGGCGGCGAGCACCGCGAGCAGCACTATCGGCCAGGTCAGCGCGCTCGACGGCCGCTGGTCGGTCACCAGGTCGATCAGATGGCCGAGCACCGGGGCGATGATGATCCCAGCGGCCGTCGCCGCGGTGACGACCAGCAGCGCGAGCACGGCGAGCCCGATCCGGGGCCGCAGCAGCGCCCGCACCGCCCGCCAGGTCTCGGCGCCGGTCGCCGTCGGCAGCGGCGCCCGCCCGCCGCCGGGCTGGGCAGTCGCGTGCGCGGCCTGGCCCGCCGGCTCGGCCGCGGCCACTTCCGTGCCGGTCACGCGAGCACCGCCGTCCGGTAGTCGTCGCGCGCGTCGACGAGGTCATGGTGGGTCGAGTCCGCGGCGACCGCGCCGTCCGCGATCAGGACGACCCGGTCGGCGACGTCGAGCAGCGCCGGGCTGGTCGTCACGAGCAGGGTGGTGCGGCCCGCGCGCAGCGACCGCAGGCCGGCGGCGACCCGGGCCTCGGTGACGGCGTCGACCGCCGTCGTCGGGTCGTGCAGGACGAGCACGGGAGCGTCGGCGGCGAGCGCCCGGGCGAGCGCGACCCGCTGGCGCTGCCCGCCGGACAGCGCCTGGCCGCGCTCGCCGACTCCGCTGGCGGCGCCGTCGGGCAGCGCCGCGCAGACCTCGTCCGCCGCCGCGGCGGCGAGCGCGCGCTCCAGCCAGGCCGCGCGGTCCGCGCCGCCGCTCGCGAACCTCGCCGCCACGGCGGCGGCGACGTTGTCCTCGACGGTGCCGTCGAACAGGTCGGCGTCGTGGGCGGCGACGAGGATCGCGCCGCGGGCGGTGGCCGGGTCGAGCAGGGTGAGGTCGACGCCGTCGAGCGCGACCGCGCCAGCCGCCGGGTCGGCTTCGCGGCCGAGCACCGCGAGCAGCGCCGTGGCGGCTGCCGGGTCGGCGGTGACGACGCCGACCATCGTGCCCGCCGCCACGGCGAGGTCCAGGCCGGCGAGTGGGCCGTGGGTGACACCGCGCAGCTCGAGGCGTCCGCGTACCGGCGTCGCCAGCGCGGCGGGCGGGTCCGTCCCGGCGGCCACCGCGGGCGGGGCGGCGAGGACCTCGGCGACCCGGTGGGCGGAGGCGCGGGCCATCACGTACTCGCCGTTCGCGAAGGCGAGGATCCCCAGCGGCGCGAGCTGGAACTGGGCGAGGCCCACGGCCGCGACCAGCTCACCGACGCTGATGCTGCCGGAGAGCGCCAGCCGGGCGGCGACGAGGGCGACGACCGTCAGGTACACGCCGGTCAGGCCGAGCAGGCCGCCGAAGTTCCAGCCGCGGGCGGCGGCGGCGCGCACGGCCGCGCCCCGGGCCTCCTGGCTGGTCAGCCGATAGCGGGCCAGCGCGGCCGGCTCCGCGCGCAGGCCCTTGAGGACCCGCAGGCCGCTGACCAGGTCGGCGGCGACGCCGGCGGCGAGCCCTGCCCGGTCCTGCTCGGCTCCGGCGCGCCGCTCCAGCGGGCCGGCCAGCAGCTGGGCGCCGATGATCAGTGGCAGCACCGCGCCGAGCACGGTCAGGCCGAGCAGCGTCGACATGCGGAACAACGCGACGCTGGTCACGACCATGCCGGCGAGCGCGGCGAGCGCCATCGGAATGACCATGTTGACCGTGCCGACCCGCCTGGCGTCGCTCGTCGCGACGTTCACCAGCTCACCGGCGAGCCGGCCGGCCGCGGCGCCGCCGGCCGGGGAGAGCACCCGGTCGGTCAGCCGCAGCCGCAGCTCGTGGGCGGCGTGCTCGGACGCGGCCTCGCCGAGGCGTGCCGCGAACCGGTAGGACAGCGACAGGACCACGAACACGCCGAGCAGCACGGCGAGCCAGCCGAGCAGCGCCCCACCGTCGCCGTTCGCGACGGCCCGGTCGATGATGACGCCGATGACGATCGGGACGCTGGCCTCGCCGCCCTGGTAGGTGATGCCGAGCAGGGATGAGCCGAGGATGCGGCGGCGCTGGCTGGCGATGGCGCCGGTCAGCAGCTCGGGCCCGGTCGGGCGCGCGGGCGCGGTCGGCGTGGGCGTGGCCGGCGCCGGCGCGGCGTCGGGCCCGGCCCGCTCGGCACCGGCGACGTCCAAGGGCACGGCGGTGCCGTCTCCCGCGGTTGCCTCGGTCACCCGGTCACCCGTCCCACGAGGTCCTCCGCTGGTCGTGTGTGCTGGTCGCGCGCGTCCACCGGTGCCGCGAGGGGCCGCCGCGGGTCGCCCCGCGGTAGGAACGGCCGCGCTGGACGCAGGGGTGAGGTTAACCTAAGTCGCCCTGTTCGGGAGGAGGCCGACATGCCGGTCGTGCGCGTCGCGCGCTGGCGCCACGGGATCGAGCAGCCGGAGCGGAATGGCTTGACACCTTGATGGACCCGCCAGAAGGATCATTGGGCCCTGCCTGACCCTGGGCTGGGCGCGCTCGACTCCAAGGAGCTTCGCGTCATGCGTGTCGTCATGTTCGGTTACCAGACGTGGGGGCACCGGACCCTGCGGGCGCTGCTCGACTCGCGCCACGAGGTCACCCTCGTCGTCACCCATCCACAGAGTGATCAGCCATACGAGAAGATCTGGTCCGACTCGGTGGCGGACCTCGCGGAGGAGAGCGGTGTTCCGGTGGCGATCCGTTCCCGCCCGGACGACGACGAGCTGATGGACCTGCTCAAGGCGGCCGCCCCGGACGTCATCGTCGCCACCAACTGGCGTACCTGGATCCCACCGAAGATCTTCGGCCTGCCGCCGTTGGGCACGCTGAACATTCACGACTCGCTGCTGCCGGCCTATGCCGGCTTCTCTCCGTTGATCTGGGCGCTGATCAATGGTGAGCGGGAGGTCGGGGTGACCGCCCACATGATGGACGAGACCCTCGACGCCGGTGACATCGTGCTGCAGCGCGCCGTCCCGGTCGGCCCCCGGGACACGACAGCCGACCTGTTCCACAAGACGCTCGCGCTGTTCGGCCCGATCACCGTCGACGGCCTGGCGCTCATCGAGTCCGGCCGCACCGAATGGGTGAAGCAGGACCGGTCGAAGGCGAGTTTCTTCCACAAGCGGTCCCTGCGGGACAGCCTCATCGACTGGACCTGGACAGCCGAGGAGCTCGACCGGTTCGTCCGGGCGCTTTCCGACCCGTACCCGAACGCCTTCACCTACCGGAACGGAGAGCGGGTCCGCGTCATCGAGGCCGACATCTCCGACGGCATCTACGGCGGCACCCCCGGCCGGATCTTCATCCGGGAGGGCGACGGCGTCGTCATCGCCGCCGGCGCCGAGGCCCGCCGCGGCCGCGGCCACGGCCTGCGCATCAGGCGCGTCCGGCTCGACGACGGCACCGAGCTCGCCGCCCCCGACTACTTCACCACCATGGGCGGCTACCTCACCGACCGTCCCTGAACGCGGTCCGGCGGCACCGTCAGCCGGCCTGGCGGTAGCCCGTGCCCCACGGTCGTCCCCGCGGATCTCGACGGGGCCGCCGAACCGCCGATTCGCGCGCACATCCGCCGATCATGAGACGTCGCGAGCCCCGCTTCGTTTCTTGATCATCGGTTCTGTGTGGTGCTCGGTGATTTCCGCCCGTCGTGTCCCTGGATTCCGCGCACATCTGGTGATCTACGGGCCGGAGCGGGGTGGGATGGGGCGGGCTGAAGATCACCAGTTGTGTACGCGGATCCGCGTTCCGGGATCCGTCCGAAAGATCTGTGAGCGCCGGATCGGTGCTTCTGGGCGGCGAACCACCAGGCCCGGTGCCGGTGACCTGGTGTGACTCGCGAAAACCCGGCGGTTTCTGGCGTGCCGTGCAGTGGAGTCGTCGGTCCACTGCACGGCGCCGTGGGCCCTCGGCGCGGGCGGAGTCAGCCGACGATGCCGGCGGCGCGGGCGGCGGACAGCCACAGCGGGAACTCGGCGAGGAGCTGGTCGTAGAGCTCGGCGTCGGTGAGCGCGCGCGGGTCGCGTCCGGTCGCGAAGAAGCCGGCGTTGTCGACCACGCGGCCGGCCAGCGTGTCCAGCTTGGACAGGAACTTCAGCTGGCGGGCCTGGCCGAAGCCGACGAACTGCCAGAAGATCGGGAGGTTGCTGGTCTGCCGCAGCAGGTCGGTGGCCTGGCGGCGGTCGAAGGGGGCGCCGTCGGTCTGGAACACGACGAATGCCGGGTGGCCGTTCCAGTTCGCGCGGTGGTGCTCCATGACGGCCCGCATGGCCGGGACATAGTTGGTGCCGCCCCACGGGAGCTTGGCCTGCAGTGACTCGATCCGGCCGTGGTAGTCGGCCAGGCCGATCTCGTCGACCAGGTTGACCTCGTGGGAGAAGAACACCAGGGGTACGACGCCGTCGTCGTCGAGATTGGCGGACAGGCCGAGGACCTGCTCGGCGAGCCGTTGCATGGTCCCGTTGCGGTAGTAGCCGGACATGCTGCCCGAATGGTCCATGACCAGGTAGACCGCTGCCCGCTGCCCGGAGACGCCTTTCTTCCGCAGGCTGACTCCGGCCTCCTTGTACAGGCTGACCAGGCCGGGCGCCGTCCGTTGGACCTTCTCGAGACTGAGCGCGGGCGTGTCCCCGCTGGCGGTGCCGGAGGCGGGCGGCGCGCTCGCTCCCCACCGGTCTGGCGTCCCCTGGCCGGGATCTCCCGGCCAGGGAGCGGGCGCCGGCCGCCAGGGCGCGGAGGTAGCCGGAGGCGGGGGAGCCGGCGGGCCTGGCGGGGCTGGCCGCCGGCCGGCAGGAGGGGGAGCGGCCATGGCCGGGTGGCCGACGGATGCCGGCGGGGCTGCCGGGCCGGGCGGGGCTGGCGGGGCGGCTGGCGACGGGCCGACGGGGCGCGCCGAGGTCTGGGCGGGGGTGCCGGGGTCGTCGACGACGATGCCGAAGTCGGAGGCCAGGCCCGCCAGGCCCGTGGCGTAGCCCTGGCCGACGGCGCGGACCTTCCACTGGTCGTTGCGCCGGTAGATCTCGGCGAGCAGGACGATGGTCTCGCCGTGGGTCAGGGCCGGCGGGGCGAACGCGAACCGGCTGGCACCATCGACGATCTCCACTGTCGGGGTGCTCGCCGCGTCGAAGACCGCCGTCGCGCGTGCCGCGTCGATGCTCGCGGTCACGACGACCTTGGCGACGGTCGCGGGTATCCGGGTGATGTCGACGGTGACGGTGGCGCCGTCGAGGCGCACACCGTCCTGGGCCGGATGGTTGAAGAACACCAGGTCGTCGTCGCCGCGGACCTTCCCGGCCGCGGTCAGCAGCACCGCGGACACGTCGATCGCCCGGCCCGCCGCCGTCACCGTGGCGCTGACCGGTCCACCCGACAGCGGAGCGTTCCCACCTGGCGTCAGCTGGGTCGTCCCCATGGCGACATCGCCCCCTGATCGGTCGATACTGCGCGGGGCATCCTATGGGCTCGCGAGCGTGGGGGCCTCGTGAGCTCGGATTCGGGGGCGGCGAGGGGCGGCCGATCGCCGCGACGCCGGCCGATCGCCGCGACGCCCGCCCACCACGACCGCGCGCCCCGTCGCCGGCCGCCCTGCCGGTTCGCTGGCGAAGGTCAGGCTCTCGGCCGGGTCAGGCCGGACAGAGGGTGAGGTCGCCGGAAGGGGCGCGGATGACGCGGGTCGCGTGGGGGCGGCTCACGCGGTCCAGGGTTTCGGCGAGCCAGATGGCGTCGCCGGTCGCGGCACGTTCGAGCCGCAGGCGGCGGGTTCGCAGGAGGGTCAGCCGTGCATCGAGGAGAGTCCCGGTACTCGCGTCGACCACGACCGTGTAGAGGGGGCGAAGGTCGTCGCGGTAGGACTCGTGGCCGGTGATGCCCTCGTAGTCGTCGATGAAGTCGCCGCAGCCATAGAGAACAAGGCTGTCGCGGTAGATCTCGACGGGTCGCGGATGGTGCGACGAGTGGCCGTGGACGACGTCGACCCCGCCGTCGACCAGCCCGTGCGCGAGCCGGATCTGGTCGTCGTCGACGTCGTATCCCCAGTTCGAGCCCCAGTGGATCGAGACGACGACGACGTCTCCGGGCCGACGGGCCGCGGCGACCCGGGACAGGATCGCGTCGGCCTGCGTGTCGGCATCGGCTTGCCAGGGCGGCGCCAGCAGCGCGACGCCTGGCCGCGTGGCCGTCGCCGCCCAGTCCGGCGGCACGCCGCTGGTAGGCGCCGCGCACGCGAGCACCAGGACCCGGCCCCGGCCCCGGCTGCCCGCGGGTACGGTCACCGGGCGCCAGGCCTCCTCGGCGTCGCGGCCGGCGCCGGCGAAGGCGATCCCGGCGGCTGAGAGCGCCTCGAGGGTGTCGACGAGGCCGCGCCGGCCGAAATCGAGGACGTGGTTGTTGGCGAGCGAGCAGACATCGGGCCGGCCGGCGGCCAGGCAGCCGAGGTTGTCCGGGCTCATCCGGTAGTGGACCGCCTTGTCGGGCGCGAAGTCGTCGACACGGGTGACGCTGGTCTCCAGGTTCATCACCCGGACTGCCGCACCCCGCCGCCCGGGCGCGTGGGCGGCCAAGGCGACATGGCCCCACTCGCGACCAGCTCGCTCGTGATCAGCCAGCGTGTCGGTGTCGGCCAGGACGCCGGCGTCGGGGTGGGCGTTGGCGTCGGCTCCGGCGTCGGCTCCGACGCCGACGCCGACGCCGACGCCGGTGTCGGCCAGGGCGCTGGTGTCGGCGTCGGCCAGGGCGGCGAGCGCGTCGCCCCAAGGCCAGCGGTCGTCGACCGGGCGGGGGATCGGGCCGCTTGCGTGCTCGGCCAGCGTCACGTAGTCGCGCGCGTCCTCGATGCACACCTCGGTGATCCGCGGGTCGCCGGGGTGCGCGAGGATCTGGTCGACCCCACGCCCCAGCATCACGTCGCCGCACAGGCACAGCGTCACGGAACCTTCGGTAGCCGGTCGGACGCTCACAGTTCCAACGCTACGCGCCAACGGGTGCCCACTCGGGCGCGCGGACGCTGGCCGCGCTGGCGGGACGCGCCCGTCATACCTGGTGGTCGTGAGTTGTCCCCGAATCGTGACCACCAGGTATGACAGGCGACCCGACGACGCGGGGTACTTTCGGCACGTTGCTGCTACCTCGTGGGTGTTCGCCCCGCCGGCCGCGCTCGTGGGGCCAAGATCAGTCAGACGGGGCGCGCCGTCAGCGACGCGGAGCGTCTGATCTCTCGGCTGTCGTTCTGGTACGGACGAACGCCGCTGGATGCGGTACTAGCTGAGCCAGGTGCGGAGCTGCTCGACGAGGGCCACCCGGGAACGGTGGTCGGCGGCGAGCGGGGTGACGGTGAGGGTGGTCGCGCCGGCGTCGGCGTAGGCGGCGAGCTTCTCGCGGACCTGGGTCGCCGGGCCGATCAGCGCGGTCGCGCGCAGCAGTTCCTCGGGGACCGCGGCCTCGGCTTCCTTCTTCTTCCCGGACAGGTAGAGGTCCTGGATCAGCTCGGCCTCCTTCTCGTAGCCGTAGCGCTGGGCGAGGCTGTTGTAGAAGTTGCGACCCTTCGCGCCCATCCCGCCGATGTAGAGAGCGAACATCGGGCGCATGAGGTCCAGCAGGCCGTCGGTGTCGTCGCCGATGGCCAGCGGGGCGGACACGATGACGTCGAGCGGGCCAAGCTCCGGGTCGCGCCTCGCCTTGCCGGCCGCGAGCGACGAACCCCAGACGGCGGTGGCCTTCTCCGGGTGGAAGAACAGGGGCTGCCAGCCCTCGGCGACCTCGGCCGCCAGTTCCACGTTCTTCGGGCCGATCGCGGCGACGAAGATCGGGATGCGGGGTCGGACCGGATGGTTGATGAGCTTGAGCGGCTTGCCGAGGCCGGTGCCCTGCTCGGGCGGCAGCGGCAGCGTGTAGTACTTCCCCTGGTACTGGACCGGCTCGCGCCGCCATACCGCCCGGCAGATGTCGATGAGCTCCCGGGTCCGGCCGAGCGGCGCGTCGTAGGGGACGCCGTGGAACCCCTCGATCACCTGCGGCCCGGAGGCGCCGAGGCCGAGGGCGAACCGGCCGCCGGAGACGTAGTCCAGCCCGGCGGCCGTCATCGCGATCAGGGTCGGCGTGCGGGTGTAGATCGGCAGGATGCCGGCGCCCAGCTGGAGCCGCTCGGTCCTCGCCGCGAGGAAACCGAGCTGGCTGACGGCGTCGAACGAGTAGGCCTCCGCGACGAACACGATGTCCAGCCCGGCCTTCTCGTAGTCCGAGAGCTCGGCCACCGCCTCGGTGAACCCGCCGCTGTAGGACAACTGCATCCCGATCCGCATCCGGCCCGCCTTCCATCCGCGCCCGCGCCGCCGGCCCGGCTCCGGGCCGTGACGGTGTGCCGACCGTCAGCCTAGGCCGTCCCGCCCGCTGATGACGTTCGTCGCCGCCGTTCGTCGGGCTCCGCCTGCGCGGACGCCGACGGCGAGGCGGACGCCGAAGGCGATGAGGACGAGGCCGGTGACCGGCCGACCCAGCGGCGAACTGGCGCCGGTCTCGGAGCGTGACCAGCGGGAGCGTGGCCAGGGCGCGGGAGCATGATCCGGGCCAAGGAGCGGATGCCGGTGAGCGTCGCGCCGCCAACGAGCGGCAGCGACGTCGCGGCCACTCCAGGTCGTTGGTTGTCGTGCGCGGCGAGGTCTCGTCCTCCGCGCGCCTGCCGTGGTCTGTCTGCGGGGTCTGTCCGACTTGGATACTGTTGGGTGAGGTAGTGTCCGAGTCGACAGTGGCAGAGACTTCCTGGGGAGGGGGCATTACCGTGCTGTCTAGACAGGACAGATCGGTTGGCCGGGAGGTCTGTGTGCGTTGGCAGGTCCAGGAAGCCAAACAGCGGTTCAGCGAGATGCTGCGTGCCGTGACCCGTGAAGGTCCCCAGACGATCTCTCGGCACGGCCAGGATGCCTTCGTCGTCATCGACATCGACGAATATCGCCGGTTGACTGGGCGACAGCGTGACCTGAAGTCAATCCTGCTGGGCCCGCCGTACTTCACGGACGAAATGTCCGCAATCATGGATGAGATTGAGCAGGACAGGCGGGCGGACGAGCCGCGGCCTGTCGACCTTCCCCACGCGGGAGGGGGCCATGAGCAGTGAGCTTCCTGCTTGACACGAACGTCGTCTCCGAGACGCGCAAGAGTCGCCCGGACGCCGGCGTCGTCGACTGGATCGGCTCTGTCGGTGCCGACCACCTACACCTGTCGGTGCTTACCCTCGGCGAGATCGAACGGGGCGTTGCCCAACTGCGCCGCCGCGGCGACGACCGCCAAGCCTCCTCGTACGCCGTCTGGCTTGCCTCCCTGACCGAAGCGTTCGCTGGGCGGATCGTGCCTGTCTCGTTGGAGATCGCTCGCCGCTGGGGGCAGACCGGCGGAATCAACCCCGGTTCAACGGTGGACGCCCTGCTCAGCGCCACTGCCCAGGCGCACGGCTGGACGCTGGTAACCCGCAACGTCAAGGACTTCGCGTCGCTCGACGTGCCCATACTCAATCCGTTCACCGGCACCTGACGGCCACGGGCACGGGCAGCTGACCTGCCGCGTGCTTCCGGAGTTTCAGGGCTCGACGGCCATCCCGACGCCGAAGGCGATGAGGCTAGGCTGTGATCTTGTAATTCTCCAGTGGCAGCGTGAGCGCGGCCCCGTCGCGTCCGTGCACGGTGATCGTGCCATCTTCGGCGAAGGCCACGGACTTCTCGAACGCGCCTGGAAGGTCGTACCTGAGGTCGGTGAACGGGCTGGCGTAGGCAGCCACCCGAGGGGCAGTGGAGGTGCCCATCCGGTGGAGCACCCACAGTTCGCCGTGCTCGGAGCCGTCGGCGCGGAGCTGCACGCAGTAGCCGGTGCCTTCGCCGGCCAGGGACGGGTCACACACCTCGGCCACGATCCGGGGCGCGCCGTGTTCCCCCGCGATGGAGACCACGGCGACGCCGAGCAGCGTCAAGACGACGCCGACGACAAGCCCCACCGCGCCGGCGCTCACCAGCTTCCTCATGCCGCCATCCTGCATCCGACGCCTCGGTTGTCATTCGGCCAGGCCCCCAATCCTTCTGGGTTCCAAGGCCCCGTGCGACCAAGATCGGACCGGCGGCTGTCGAGTCAGGGTTCGACGCCCGCGCCGCGAGCCGAGGCCCGCCCGCCATCAGGTTTCGCGCCACCACCAGCGTGTCCGGCTCCGGCATCAGCACGACGAGCACGGACGCGACCGCGAACGTGGTAACCGCGACCAGCATCCACCGAGGCTAAGACGCCAGCCCGCGCTGGCGGAACCGAGTCTTGCCTGGCCGGGTCCGGCGGCGCCGGGTCGTGGCTCGTCGAGTGCTCCGCGCCGGCCCGCACCCGGTGGCTGGCCAGCCGGTCAGCCCGACCCATACCGAACCATGGCAGCTGGCATCACGGAGACGGGTCTGCCTTGTATGGCGGCAGGACGTGAATGGCCTCAACAAGCGCTTCGGCTAGGTTGACGTGCTCCAGCAGTGGCTTCCTATTCCATCGGTACCGCCTGACGGACTGGCGTCCTAGTCTCGTCGAATGCTCGTCGCCGTCACGACGTTCACGGTCGCGTCCGTGCTCGTCGTGCTGCTGCCAGGCCCGGACACCTTGGTTGTGATCCGTAACCTGATGGCGGGTGGGCCACGGCTCGGTCTGCGGGCTTCGCTCGGCGCGATGACGGGCCTGGCCGTCTGGGTGGTCGCGGCGGCGCTCGGTCTGTCGGCCCTGCTGACCGCGAGCCATGACGGCTACCTGGCACTACGGATCGTCGGCGCGGCCTACCTGTGCTGGATGGGGTTCGCCACGCTGAGGGCCAAGCCCCACAGCTCCCCTGACGTCGTGGCCGAGCCTCGCCGGAGTCTGATCGGGACCGGGTACACGGCCGGCCTGCTCACGGACCTGCTCAACCCGAAGGTCGGGGTCTTCTTCGTCAGCTTCCTGCCCAGCTTCATCCCCGAAGGCGCCCCCGTCGTCTGGACGTCCCTACTGCTCGGCGGGATCTTCGTCGTCCTGACGGCCGTCTACTACGGCGCGCTGCTCGCCCTGTCGGGCCCGGTCATGCGCTGGATGGCCGACGGTCCCGTCCGCCGCTGGGTCGACCGAGTCACCGGGCTCGTCCTGATCGCCTTCGGCGTCCGGATGGCCGTCGAGCCCTGAGCCACCTCCGGTCAGCCAGTCAGGTTCGCGCGAGACGGAGTCACGCGGTCACCAGGCGACAGGCGCGTGATCGACACGGATCGTGACCTCGAACCGTTGTATGCAAGAGCCAGCTGACGCGCTCATCCGACCAGGTGGGCGTTCACCTCACCGGCCATCCCGCCGTCGCCATCCCGGTGGGCGCGACCGGCGCGGGTCGGTCGGCCTGCACCTGGCCGCCCGGCCGCGAGGCCGACCTGCTCGCCGCCGTCCTGGCCAACGAGCAGCCCCTCCCAGTCGCCGCGTCCGCCCCGCCGGCCCTCTAAGATCCCCACAGTTTGCGGTGATGCCCCCATTTGGGAGTGGCTGACCGGTTTCCACTGTGGGCGAGGACAGGACGGCATGACGGCTGGCGTCACACCGATGGACGACACATCTCCGTCTTCGGGGCCGGTGGTTCCCGCGGGCGGGCAGTCCGACGCGTCGCTGACCACCATGCCCCCCGTCGGCCTGCCCGCCTCCGGCGATGCCTCCTCGGCCGGTGGCGGGCGGCCTTCCTCGCCCGTGGCCGGCGCGGCCGGCGCGTCACCGGCCGAGCAACTGTGGCCGGTGCCCGAAGGCCAGCCCGCCGGACAGTCGCCACCTGCCGTCATGACCTGGGTAGTCCCGGAGAGCCCGCCCGTCGCCGCGGCCGCGGGGCAACAGCGGCCGGTGCCCGCGCCTGGCACCGGCCACGCGGCGGCGCCGGGCGGGCCGCTGGGGGCAGCGGCGTCTGGTCGGGCCCGCGGGCCGGGTGGCCGGCGTCGTCCGTGGCTGGTGGGGTTCGTTGTCGGCATGGTCATCGTGCTCGTGGCCGCCGGGGTGGTCGTCGGCGTCGACCTGCGTGACCGGGAGGGCTCCTCAGGGGACGCGGCCGCAGCGCCCACGGCCCCGGAACGGACGACCGCCGCGCCGACGCCCAGCCCCACGCCGGCCTACGATCCGGTGCCCCTCGGGGAACCAGGCCCCGCCTACTCCGGCGAGACGCTGCCGATCCGGGGCGGGCTCAGGCCCGAGTACGTGTCGGTGCGCCGGGACGGCGTGCTGTACATATCCGGGTACTCCTTCCGCGAGGCCACGGTCTACCGGATCGACCCGGACGGCACCGTCGCGCAGATCATCGGCGACGAGGCGGTGGCCTCCCTGGGTGTGGCGTCCCCGGCGGCGGTGTCCGGCGCCGGGCAGGTCGACTGGGACGACGCGGGCAACCTGTATGTCCCGGACATCAACGGCTATCGCATCCGCAAGATCGACACTGCCGGCGTCGTCACCACCGTGGCGGGCATCGGCCTGTACGGGTACTCCGGCGACGGCGGCCCCGCGGCGCAGGCGCGGATCGGCCGGATAGAGGACGTCGCGGTGCTCGGCGACGGCACCATCTACTTCGGGGACCTCGACAGCAACCGGGTCCGCCGAATCACGCCCGACGGGATCATCACCACGGTGGCCGGAACCGGCGAACCGGGCTTCGCCCGCGGCCCGGCGAGCGCGACGGCCACCGCGCTCGGCGGGCCGAACACGATCGAAGACGCCCCCGACGGCAGCATCTACTTCACGAACATCGGCAGTGGCACCGTCCAACGGGTCAGCCCCGACGGCCGGCTCACCACCGTTGCCGGCAGCGGCTACTGGGACACGAGCGCCGACGGCCGTTCCGGCGAGGGCCGTCGGGCCACCTCATCGGCGGTGATGCTGAGCGTCCCCAGCCTCGGGCTCGGCCCCGACGGTTCCCTCTACCTCGTCAGCCCCAGGCGCGCCAACGTCCGGAAGGTCGGCCCGGACGGGATCATCCGGACGATCGCGGGGACCGGCGGCGAGGGCGCGGACGGCGACGGCGGACCGGCGACGGCGGCGACGTTCCTGCAGCCCCGGGCGGTGGCCGCCGACGTGACCGGGGCGGTCTACGTCGTCGACGGCGGGAACGTCCAGGTACGCCGGATCGCGCCCGACGGCACCATCACCACCATCGCCAGGGCCTCGAGGTAAGCGCGGGCCACCGCGCCCTGCCGCGTTCGACTGGTTTTCCGCCCGGGCCGCGCGACAGCCTGTGTTCTCGCCGGTCAGCCGCGCCCGGCGGCCGGCGCGGGGGTGAAGGCCGGATCGCGGCCGATGAAGCCCAGCAGGCGCGTCTGGGGGTCGGCCTCCGGTGGAACGTCCACCCGGGTGCCGTACTGGCCGGAGCCTCGGATCACGTCCTCCATCGGCTCCATGCCGGCCAGCAGGACCGCGCACAGGCCGGGGTCGAGGCGGTCGTCCTGGCCGGTCGCGCGGGACAGGTCCCAGGTGTGCATGAAGATGTCGACCGTGTAGAACTGGTCGATCGCGCCGGCGAGCGGGAGCTCGCCGATGTGCGGGTTGCGCAGGAGGCGCCCCGCCGTCGCCGGGTCGTCGAGCAGGCGCTGGACGGCGTCGGCGTGCACCCGCCAGGCGGCGACGGGGTCGTCGTCCGCCGAGGGGCCGCGTTCCAGCTCGAGGCCCGTCCCGGCGGCCAGGAAGCCGGGGAACCACTCGCACAGGTGGCGGACGACGTCACGCGCCGCCCACTCGGCCACCGGGGTGGGCATGTCCCAGTCCCGGGTGCCGAGCACCCGGTCCGTGAACGTCGCGGCGATCAGCCGGTGGCGCTCGGCCGGCTGGTCGGCGAGCGCGACCAGCCGACCGTCGCGCTCGTCCGGTGGCCGCGCCGTCGCCGCCGTGGCGGTCGTGTCGGTCGCCACCGCGTCCGCCGTGGCGGTCGCCGCCGGCGTCCCCCCGTCCGGCACCTCAGACCTCGCCGCTGGCGAGCAGGGCGTCGAGCTTGGCGTAGCCCTGCTCGATACCGACCTCCATGCCGCTGCGCAGCCAGGCGTCGCGGCCCTCGAAGCTCTCGACGAGGGACTGGGCGTGCAGGCGGGTGCGGCCGTCGCCGAGGTCCTCGAACCACAGGGTCTCCAGCGCGACCCCTTCGGGCTCGCCCTCGAAGGTGAAGGTCTGCACGAGCCGATCGGGGCGGACCTCGTGGAAGCAGCCGCGGAAGCTGAACTCGGCGCCGTCCCGGCCGGCGACGTAGCGCCAGCTCCCACCGGTGCGGGCATCCCAGTAGTCGATCCGGGTGTCCATGCCGTCCGGGCCGACCCACTGGGCGAACAGCTTCGGGTCCGTGTGCACGCGGTACAGCTGCTCGGGGGTGGCGGCGAAGTCGCGGGTGAACCGAATGATCGGCACGTTCGGGTCGGCTTCGATGGCGACGGTCGTGGTCGTGGTCATCAGGCGCTCTCCTTCGTAAGGTCCGGATTGTCGGCCGGCGGTGTCTCGTCGCCGTCCGCGGCCTCGCTGTCGTTCATGGCGGCGAGGAGGGCGTCGAGGCGGCGGTAGCGCTGCTCCGCCTGTCGGTGGTAGCGCTCCAGCCAGGCGGTCGCGAGGTCGAAGACCTGCGCCTCCAGGTGGACCGGGCTGCGGTGGCCGCCGCTGTTCCGGCTGACCAGGCCGGCCTGCTCGAGCACCTTCAGGTGCTTGGAGACCGCCTGCACGGAGACGTCGTAGGGCGCGGCCAGGTCGCCCACGGTCGCGTCGCCGTCGGTCAACCGCGCGACCAGGTCGCGCCGCGTCGGATCGGCGAGCGCCGCGAACACCCGGGAAAGCTGGTCCACGTTTCCTCGACTCCTCAACCAACTGGTTGACGACAAGGCTAAGTCGATCGCCAGCAGATGTCAACCATCTGGTTGAGAAGTCTGGATGCAGTTGCCAGTTGCCAGTTGCCAGTTGCCCGTTGCCCGTTGCCCGCGGCGGCGACGACGGCGACGACGACGACGGCGACGGCGACGGCGACGGCGACGGCGACGGCGACGACGACGCGCGGGGGACGCTCACCGCCGCTCACTCGCCCAGCCGCTGCCCGCGTGTGGCCCTCGGCGAACAGTGCCGGCCCGCTCGGCCACCTGGTCCGGACACCCGTCGAACGGGTCGAACCGTCCGAGCCGGAGCGGCTCCGGGCCGCCGGGGAGCTGGGCCGTCGACGGCGTCAGGGGCGGCGCGGGCGGCTCACAGCCGGTACGCGATCGTTGAGATGATCTCCTTGATGTCGACCTCCTCGAGGCCGTTCCCGGCCCGGGAGGGAGCGTGCAGGGTGTCGTCCCAGTCGTCGGCGATGTCGGTCCACGGCGGGTCGGCGGGCGCGAACAGCACGAGCTGTTTCGCCGAGGCGTCCATCAGCGCGGATGTGCTGGCCTCATGGCCCCACTGGGCGAACAGCTCGTCGAAGTCCTGGGCGATGTGCTGGGGGTAGTGGGAGCGAGCTTTGGACTTGTGCTTGCCGAGTGGGTGCGCCGCCGCGTCGGTGAACATGACGATGACGTGCCGGGCGCGCGGCAGCTCGCGTTCCCAGGGTGCCTGGATCGCCAGCGCCAGTGCCTCCAGCGCCGATTCCGGCGCGTCACCGCCACCGGTCGCGCGCAGGGCACCCACGAACGTCTTGAACGGGCGCGCCGCCCGGGGGAGTACGAAGAACTCCGACTCCTGGATGGCGTCGTCCGCCCGGTCCCCGAAATCCCGGAAGGCGATGACCTTCACCCGAAGCTGGCCCAAGGACTTGCCCTTCGCGGCGATCTCCTCGGTGAGCCGGCTGTGGAAGGTCAAGGCATCTTTCTTCACCGTCTCAATGATCGAGGCCATGCTGCCGGTCACGTCGATGCACAAGACGATGTCGATGGCGGTCGGCGGGATTTCCTTGGGGAGGCTCATGCTCCGGATTCCTTCTGGTCGGGGCGGCGGTCAGGCTGCTGTCCGGGGAAGGGCGATCGGCGGCGGACGATGCCGGGCGACGTCGGACGCGGGCGCGTGAGCGGCGGGCCGGGTCTCGTCCCGGTCGGAGGCGGGCGACCGAGGGCTCGTGGCGACCGGCTGACTCCGGGCCGCCGACGGGACCGTCGGGCGTGACCCCTCGAGACATGCTGAGCACGCGGTGACGCCACGCCGCCCGTGGTGTCGCGAAGTTGATGCGTTCCGGTACGGCGCGGCGGGCCGTGGCCGGGCCGGGCCCTCCCGGCGCTGGACGGTCCAGAGCGGGGCCACTAGCCTGGCGGAGGTTAGCGGGCGCTAACTAGTGGGCCGTCGTGGGACGGGGTGGCCCGGCCCGGGCGACTCGGGAGGCGACGGCGAGCGCGAGCGGGGTCCGTCCGTCGCCGAGGCGATGGACGGGGAGCGATCAACGAACGGAGGTCACTTCCGAGGGGCGAGGAAGCGGCCGTAGCGAGCGAAGCGACGGAGTGAACGGAGAACACAGAGCGGTGGACAAGGTGGTGGCGGCCGCGGCCGACGCGGTGGCGGACATCGGCGACGGAGCGTCGCTGGCGGTCGGCGGGTTCGGCCTGTGCGGCATTCCGAGCGCGCTGATCGACGCGCTGTACGAGGCCGGCGTCTCCGCGCTGCGGACGGTCAGCAACAACTGCGGCGTCGACGGCTGGGGCCTGGGCGTGCTGCTGCGGGCCGGCCGGATCGCGCGGACCACCGGCTCCTACGTGGGGGAGAACAAGGAGTTCGAGCGGCAGTTCCTCGCCGGGGAGCTCGAGGTCGAGCTGGTCCCGCAGGGGACGCTCGCCGAGCGGCTGCGCGCCGGCGGCGCCGGCATCCCGGCGTTCTACACCCCCGCGGGCGTGGGCACCCAGATCGCCGAGGGCGGTCTGCCGCTGCGCTACGACGGCCGGGGAGGGGTGGCGCTCGCCTCCGAGCCGAAGGAGACGCGGGCGTTCGACGGTGTCGAGTACGTGCTGGAGCGGGCGATCGTCTGCGACTTCGCGCTGGTGCACGCCTGGAAGGGCGACCGGCACGGCAACCTCGTCTACCGGGAGAGCGCGGCGAACTTCAACCCGCTGTGCGCCGCCGCAGGGAAGATCACGATCGCCGAGGTCGAGGAGCTCTACGAGCCGGGCGAGCTCGACCCGGCCGAGATCCACACTCCGGGCATCTTCGTGCAGCGGGTCGTGCACGCCCCGGGCGTCGAGAAGCGGATCGAGAAGAGGACGGTGTCGGCGTGAGCCTCACGCGTACCCAGTTGGCCGCCCGGGTCGCCCAGGAGCTGTCCGACGGCCAGTACGTCAACCTGGGAATCGGCCTGCCGACGCTGGTGCCGAACTACCTGCCCGACGGCGTCACCGTGGTCCTGCACAGCGAGAACGGCGTCCTCGGCGTCGGCCCGTACCCGGTCGAGGACGCCGTCGACCCGGACCTCATCAACGCCGGCAAGGAGACCGTCACCGTCCTGGCGGGGGCGTCGTTCTTCGACTCGGCAGCGTCATTCGGCATGATCCGCGGCGGTCACGTCGACGTCGCGGTCCTTGGCGCGATGCAGGTCGCGGCCAGCGGCGACCTGGCCAACTGGATGATCCCCGGCAAGATGGTCAAGGGCATGGGCGGCGCCATGGACCTCGTCCACGGCGCGCGGCGGGTCATCGTGATGATGGAGCACGTCGCCAAGGACGGCAGCCACAAGCTCGTCGAGACCTGCACCCTGCCGCTGACCGGCAAGGCCTGCGTGCACCGGGTCATCACGGACCTCGCCGTGCTCGACGTCGTCCCCGGCACCGGCTTCGTCCTGCGCGAGCTGGCCCCGGACGTCACCGTCGACGAGGTCCGCAAGGCCACCGGCCCCGAGATCACCGTCGCCCTGGACTGACTCACCAGGAAGGCCGACACCGGCGGCGAAAGCCACCGGCGTCGGCCTTCCCGCTTCCCAGCGCTGGCGTCGGCCGGGAACCGGCCTGACGATCAGGCGGCGGCGGGCGGCTGGGGCAGGGCGGCGAGGTCGGCGGGGGTGAGCTCCCAGGACGCCGCCGCGGCGTTGGCCGCGACCTGCTCGGGCCTGGTCGCGCCCGCGATGACGGACGAGACGCCGGTCTGGGCCGCGAGCCAGGCGACGGCCAACTCCAGGATCGTGTGGCCGCGCTCGCGGGCGAACGCGGTCAGCTCGTCGATGTAGGCGAAGTTCTCCGGGGTCGCCGCCTGGGCGAAGTACGGCGCCGAGGCCAGCCGGGTGCCCTCCGGGAACGGCTGACCGGCCGCGTACTTGCCCGACAGCAGCCCGGAGGCCAGCGGGAAGTACGGCACGATGCCCATGCCCGTCTTGACCGCCGCCGGCGCGATCTCCGCCTCGACGGCGCGGTTGAGCAGGCTCCACTCGATCTGTGCCGCGGTGAAGGCCGCGATCCCGCGCTCGGCGGCGAACGCCGCCCGTTCCTCGATCTCGGCGGCGGTCACGTTCGAGCAGGCGAGGTGCAGCACCTTGCCGGCGCGGACCAGCTCGTCGAGGGCCTCCATCGCCTCGGCGTTCGAGCCCTCGACATCGACGAAGTGCTGGTAGTAGACGTCGATCCGGTCGGTGCCGAGCCGGCGCAGGCTGCCCTCGCAGCCCTCGAGGATGCGCCTGCGCAGGATGCCCGGCGCGTAGGGCTCGCCCTTCGGGCGGCGCATCACCTTCGTCGCGATGACGGCCTCGTCGCGGCGCGCGCCGAGCGCGGCGCCCAGGAACTCCTCCGAGCGCCCCCCGCCGTACATCTCGGCGGTGTCGAAGTGGGTGATCCCGGCGTCGAGCGCCGCGCGCACGACGACCGCGCTCGCCGCCGCGTCGATGCGCATCCCGAAGTTGTTGCAGCCCAGGCCGACGACGGACACGGCGGGTCCCGTCGCGCCCAGCGGTCGCGTCCGCATACATCCTCCAGAAAGGTGCCAGTTCCCGACGGGAGACTATGGCGTCGCCATATCCGGCGCCCGCCGACGGGCGCCGCGCCGCGGATCCCCACAGATCCGACATGTGAGAGGATCACCCGGTGAGCACCGGGGGGTCACGATGGGCATCGACGTGCGCGGGGCGCGGGCTGACGGCACCGCATCCGCGACCGTGACGCCACCCGACGGCACCTCGGCGCCGGCCGGCCCACCCACCGCGCGGACGGACGGCGCCGGCCAGCCCGCGCCGGCCGAGCCGGCGGACACCGCGAACGAGCCGGGTCGGACAGCGCCGACCGTCCAGCCAGGCGAGGCAGAGCGGCCGGGCGAGGCAGAGCGGCTGGGCGAGGCAGAGCGGCTGGGCGAGGCAGAGCGGCTGGGCGAGGCAGAGCGGCTGGATGATCCGGACCAGCCCGAGCGGTCGGCCCCGGCCGCGGTGGCGCCGGGTGGCGCGGCGGCCGGGGCGGGCATCGCGGGGCCGACGGCGGCCGGCCACCCCGGGTTCTCGCTGGGAGACCTCCAGATCGGGGAGCTGCTCGGGCGGGGCGCGACCGGCGAGGTGTACCGGGCGGTCGGCCCGGACGGCGCGGTGGTCGCGGTCAAGCTGCTGCGGCCGGAGCTGGCCGACGAGCCACAGGTGGTGGCGCGGCTGCTGCAGGAGTGCAAGGTGGTCGCCCGGATCGCCGACCCGCACGTCGTGCCGATCCGCCACCTCGTCGCCGAGGGCGACCGCGTCGGGATCGTCATGGAATACCTGCCCGACGGGGATCTGCGCGGCCTGGTGCGGCGTGTGGGCGCCCTTGCCCCGGCCGACGCGTCGCGGCTGACCTGGCAGGTCCTGCTCGGCCTGCGCCGCGCGCACGAGGCCGGTGTGGTGCACCGCGACGTCAAGCCGGAGAACATCCTGCTGCGGGGCACGGACGTCGCACTGACCGACTTCGGGATCGCCCGCCAGCTCGAAGGCCCGGCACTCACCCGCAGCACCGGGCTTCTCGGCACGCCGGCCTACCTGGCCCCGGAGCTCGCGGAGCACCAGTCGACGACCCCCGCCGTCGACGTCTACTCCGCCGGTTGCCTGCTCTACGAACTGCTGACGGGGCAGCCGCCGTTCGTCGGCGGACCGGCCGTCGCCGTCCTGCTGCGCCACATGAACGAGGCGCCGACCCGGCCACCGGGCCTGCCCGACCGGCTGTGGGACCTGCTCGCGGCGATGCTCGCCAAGCAGCCCCAGCGGCGCCCGACCGCGGCCCAGGCGGCGGACACGCTCGTCGCCCTCGCGTCCCTGCTCACCGGCCTGCCTGCTCGGCCCACGCCGCCGGCACCCGCCGCCCAGGCGGGCTCGACGTCCCAGCCGAACGCGACGCCCCAGGACTACCGGACGCCGTCGCTCCCGTCCGCGCCGACGGCCGGGCCGCCCCCGGGATCCGGCCAGCCCCCGGCGCCGGAGCCGCCCCCGGCGCTCGACCCGCGCGCCACCCGTACCAGCGGGCCGCGAGGCCCGTACGCGCGCACGCCTCCGGGCTCGGCGGCCTGGCCGGGCGCCGGGGCCCCCGCGCCGGCTGCCGGGACGGCGGACGGGCCGGACGCCGACGAGGCCGACGTCAACCGGACCCGCACCAGCGCGCCACGGCCCGGCGCCTGGTCACCGGGCGGCCCGCGCCCGGTGGTCCCCGCGGCACCCCGCCGCGGGTTCTCGCGCCGCGCCGCGATCCTCGTTCCCGTCGCGGTGGTCCTCGTGCTGGCGCTGGTCGGCACCGTGCTCGGGGTCGTGCTGCGCGACTCGCGGCGGGCCGTCCTCGCCGGCGACGCGTCCGCGGTCACCGCCGCCCCGTCCGGCGCGCGGAGCGCCGACGGGAATGACCAGGCCGCGCCGCCGGGGAAGGCCCCGGGGCCGACCGGCCCGACCGGCCCGAGCGCGACGCCCACCTCGCCGCCGGCCCCGGCGGGCCCCGGCGTCATCGGGACGCCCTCCCAGGCGGGATCGGAGCCGCCGAGGACGAGCGCGCCGCCGCCGGAAGCGGCCCAGCCACCGGCGCAGGCGCCCCCGCCGGCGCGGCCGTCGCTGACGGCCGTCGCGAGCTCCGGCGCCGTCCTGCTCAAGATCGGCCAGCCGTCCGGTGGCCAGGTCACCGGCTACCGCGTCAACGGCACCGGACTCCCCACCCGGACCGTCTCCTCGGCTGGCCAGGTGATGATGTCGGTGCCGGACTGCGACCCGCGCTCGTTCACCGTCACCGCCGTCGGCCCTGGCGGGACCGTGGACTCGGCCCCCATCGAGGCCGTGGGATGCGTGCCGCCCGGCTCGGTGACCGGGGTGACGGCCACGGTCGACCAGTTCGCGGCCGACGGCTCCGGCCAGGCGATCATCCGCTGGTCCGCGCCCGCCGACCTCGGTGGCGCCACCAGCGTCGACTACATCGTCACCATCACCCCGGCGTATCCGGACTACGCGCCGTTCACCAGGACGGCCGCCGACACGGTCTTCTACCACTGCATGCCGGCCGGCCGCTGCCCCGAACGCGTGACCTCCGTCCAGGCCCGCACCTCCGTGGGCCTGGGGCCCAAGGTCGCGGTCCCCAGCTACTGACCTCGGCTCCCTACAGACCGGCGGCGGGCATGCCGAGGTAGCGGGGCACCTCGCGGCCCGCGGTGGCGCCGCCCCTGCCGACCGGCCTACGGTCAGCGGTCGAACGCACCGGCGCTACCTGCCGGATGACGCCGGATCACGGCCAGGCCGCGGTGGAACAGTCAGGACGAGCCGATCACCAGCGGCAGGGCGGGAGCCGGGCAACCGCCCGGCGCCGGGAAGCACGGCAGGTCGGCGACTCGCGGCGGGGCACGGCACCGGACCAGGAGCGTGGGACATGAGCAGCTCGATACGCATTCTCGTCGGGGTTGATGGCTCGGTCGGATCGGAGGCGGCACTGCGGTGGGCGCTGCGCGAGGCCGCGCTGTGGTCCGCCGTGAACGGCGCCACCGGGACGCCGACCGTGACCGCGCTGCTGGTCTGGAGCCCGGACGGACTGCCCAGCGGCGTGCTGCGCGCCGCCGTCCACGGCGACCACGACGGGCTCACCCAGGCCGCCGCCGACATGCTGGAGCGGACGATCAAGCGCGTCGGGGAGCCGGCGGCGCCGGTCGAGTTGCGCCGGATCGTCCGCGAGGGCGATCCGGTGTCCGTGGTCACCAGCGTGGCCAGGGACTTCGACATGCTGGTGGTCGGCGAGCGCGGCCATGGCGCGCTCCACCGCCTCACCGCCGGCTCCGTCAGCCAGGGGATCGTGCACCACGCGCCGGTGCCGGTCGTGGTCGCCCGGCCCCCGAAGGACGACGGGACGCCGGTGACCGAGGGCGAGCGCCGGCCCGTCGTCGTCGGGGTCGACGGATCGGACCTGTCGCTGGCCGCGCTGCGTTGGGCCGCGCACGCGGCGGCGGTCCGCAAGGTGCCGCTGCGGGTGGTACATGCCTGGGGCGGCTACGACCCGATGTACGCCGAGGTGATGGTCATGGCGCAGGCCTCGCTGGTCAAGCAGGCCTCCGACATCCTCGACCAGGCGGTCAAGCTCGGCCTGGACAGCGCGCCCGGCCTCACCGTCGACTCGGTGACCTCGCCGGACTCCGGCGTGCGCGCCCTGATGCGCGAGGCGCACGGCGCCCAGCTGCTCGTCGTCGGCAACCGGGGCCACGGCGGGTTCGCCCGCCTCCTGCTCGGCTCCGTCAGCCACCAGTGCGTCCTGCACGCCGCCTGCGACGTCGCCGTCATCCGCTCCGGCACGGCTCCGGCGCCCACGGAGGCGCCCGCGCGGTAGGGCACCCTGGGCCGGGCTGCCCGGATGACTTCGATGTACCGGGACCGGATCACCGCGGCGCCGGCTCCCATCGCGGCCGGTGAACCGCGAGGGTTACTTGTCGACCTTGGTGGCGAACACGGCGGCCTGGGTGCGGCTGGTCAGTTCCAGCTTGACCAGGATCGAGGAGACATAATTCTTGACGGTCTTCTCTGACAGATGGATGCGGGTCGCGATCTGCCGGTTCGTCAGGCCCTCGGCCACCAGGTGCAGGATCTCGCGCTCCCGGCCGCCCAGGGTGGCGAGCTTCGGGTCCTGCGTGGGCCCCTCCCGCAGCCGGATGAGGACCCGCTGGGTCACGGCCGGGTCGAGCAGCGAGCGGCCGGCGGCGATCGTGTGGATCGCGCCGATCAGGTCCGTTCCCTTGATCTGCTTGAGCAGGTAGCCGGCCGCGCCGGCCATGATCGCCGAGAACAGCGCGTCGTCGTCGTCATAGGACGTCAGGATGAGGCAGCCGATCTCGGGGTGGGCCGAGCGGATCTCGCGGCAGACGTCGATGCCGCTGCCGTCCTCCAGCCGGGCGTCGAGGACGGCCACGTTCGGCGCGACGATCGGGATCCGGCGCAGCGCCTCGGCCACCGTCGCCGCCTCGCCGACGACCTGGATCTCACCCGTGTCCTCGAGCATCTCCCGGATGCCACGACGGACGATCTCGTGGTCATCCAGGAGGAACACCCGCACCCCGCTCATGATCGACACTTTACAGCCATCAGTGGACATGCGGACACCCCGGGTGGGCGTGCCGGGGCGGATTGTCCGGTCCGTCACCCCAGGTGGGCCCCCGCCTCCGGTTCTGGCGCCGCCGGCCCGCGATGCCGCGGAACCTCGGATACGAGGGCCTCGTCCGGAAAGTCGAGATCGGGCCGGCGCGCGCTGGCCCCGGGGCTTCGGGCGCGTACCGCCCGCGCCGCCGGCGCCGCCCGCGCGACGGTCGGCTAACGGCCCAGCGCCTCCTGGATCGCCTGGACGCGCAGGTGATCGAGCCGGTCGGCCTGCCGGGCCGCTCGGTCGACGAGCGCGTCGAACTCGGCGGGATCGAGGCCGAGCTCGGCGTCGCGTCGCGCGATGGTGGCGAGGGTCACCCAGCCGAGCCGCTTGCCCTCGACGCCGAGCCGCAGCGCCTCCAGCTCGACCACGGAGCTCAGCGGGGAGCTCGCCACGAGCCGCCCGTTCGACTTCGCGCGCGCGACCAGCTCGGCCAGCCAGCCGAGCGCCACCTTGTAGCGGCGGCGCGTGATGCCCAGCCGGTCGAACAGCGCGAGGAAGGCCGCCCGGTCCGCCTCGATCTCCTCGGCGATCGAGGCGACCGCGGGGCCGACGGGCAGCGCGCGATGCCGGCGGGCCATTCGTCGAGCAAGGCCCAGACCCGCCGTCGACCCCGCGAGGTGGTCGTTCAGGTAGATGCCGAGGAGCCGTTCGGCGCTTGGCCGGCCACGGACGCCGGCGACAGTCGTAGCTTGCACGATCAATCATCCTTCGGGTGCTCGTGAGGGCGGCCGGTCCGCGCGCCTGGTCCGGTGCGTCGCGGCCTGGAGATCTCCCGCGCGCCGGCGTCCTCGTCGTCGCGGCCGGGGCGGTCGGAAATCCGCCCCGACACCGCCGTGAGTTCCTCACGGTCACCAGTACCCGAGCCCGGCCGACCCAGGGATTGTTTTTCCCGGAACCCGGCGGGTGAAATCGGCGAACCGTCGACACGATTTACCCGGCCATGTGGCCAACTGGTACGGGAATCGCCGGGCCGGCTCGACGCGACTCGCTCGGCGTCTGCCGTTACCTTGTGTGCGCGAGCTGGCGGTCGTGGACGATCACGGAGGCCGTCAGGAAAGCACGTCGGCGGGAGTCACCGGGAGGCCTCCGTGCGCACGCGGACCGGCCATGCATGAGCTTGCTGTGACACAGGGCATTGTCGAGATGATTGTCGACCGGGTACGGGATCGGCGGGTCCTGGCGGTGAACCTCGCAATTGGCCAGATCTCGGGCGTGGCCCCCCACGCCATCCGTTTCTGTTTTGACCTGGTCGCCGCCGGCACCGTGGTCGAGGGCGCGCGCCTGCATATCGACACTCCGATCGGCCGGGCGCGCTGCCGAAGCTGCGGCCTGGACGACCTCGTCGTCGAGGCCCCGATTCCTCTTTGCGGTTGTGGCAGCGCCGACCTGGAGGTGACCAGTGGCGACGAGCTGGTGGTCACCTCGGTAGAGGTGGCGGTGTAGCGGGCGGGGCGGGCCGGCGAGGCGGGCCGACCGGGCGGGTCGGCGGGCGGTGGACACGGCGCAGGGGAGAGGCGGGAACAGGTGTGCGTGACCTGCGGGTGTGGCGGCCACGCCCAGTCCATGATCATTGGTTCCGGCTATCCGGTGTCCGATGCCGCGGGCGAACGCGAGCAGCCGGCGCCGGCTCATCACGGGCATGCCGACCATGCCGACCATGCGGGCCATGCCGGTCCTGCTGACCATGCCAGCCATGCCGGGTCCGTGGAGCGTCGGCTGGGCGTTCCCACGGGCCGCGCGCCGGCCGACGCGCACCTGGTCGTCCTCGAGGAGCGCGTGCTCGCGAAGAACGACGCCCTCGCCGCGTCCAACCGCCACCGGCTGGCGCGTCACGGCATCCTCGCCGTGAATGTCATGAGCTCCCCTGGCGCCGGGAAGACCGCTCTGCTGGAACGCGCCGTCCGTGAGCTGGGCGCCGACTGGCCGGTCGCGGTCATCGAGGGTGACCAGGAAGGCGCGCTCGACGCCGACCGGATCAGGGCCAGCGGCGCCCCGGTGGTCCAGGTGAACACGGGCGACGGCTGTCATCTCGACGCGGAGATGTTCGACCGGGGCCTGAGCGCTCTCGGCGCCGCTCCCGGGACGCTCGTCTTCGTCGAGAACGTCGGCAACCTCGTCTGCCCGGCGCTCTTCGACCTCGGCGAGGGTGCCCGTGTCGTGGTGATGGCGGTGACCGAGGGCGAGGACAAGCCGGTCAAGTACTCCCGGATGTTCGCGTCGGCGGACCTCGTCCTGATCAACAAATGCGATCTCCTTCCGCACGTGGACTTCGACCTGGCGGTCTGCGAGCGGCGACTGCGCCTGGCCAGCCCGCGGGCCGAGATCATGCTGGTCTCCGCGCGGACCGGCGAGGGCCTGGCCGCCTGGTACCACTGGCTTCGTCACCGCGGTGGCCGCCAGGCGCGGGCTTCGGCCGGCCTGGCGGCGTCCCATGACCCGCCCCTGGGCGACGCGACGCGCGCGTCGCCGGGCTTCGCGTCAGCCGTCGAGTCCTCAACGCCCTGAACGGAGCAGACATGCGCCTCGCACCGAGATGCGGTGTGGCAAGGGTGGCCGGCGCGGCCACGGCGGAGCGCTCGTGATCCCCGACCTCGGCACCGAGAGCGCCACCGCGCCCGCGGCCGACCCGGCCGCGCCGCCGCCCGGGTTCGCCGCGGCGCTGGCGGTCGCCGACGCGGTGCTGTACGAGGGCTACCTGCTGTACCCCTACCGTCGATCGTCCGGCAAGAACCGGGTGCGCTGGCAGTTCGGCGTCCTCATGCCGAGGCCGTGGGCCGAGGCGAACGGCCTGCCCACCCCCACCGTCGCGGGCTCGTCCGACTCGTGGCGTCAGCAGACCGAGTGCCTGGTGGAGGCGTCCCCGGGCGCCGTCGTCCATGTCCGCCTGCGCTTCCTGCACCTGCAGCACCGCTCGGTGCGCAGACGGGTCGGGCAGGACGAGTTCGCCGAGGTCGACGAGGCGTGGAGTGGTGATCGTCGGTACCTCACCTTCGACGAGGCCGTCGAGCGGGAGGTCGACCTCGCGGTCGAGCTGGCCGAGCTGACCGCCGGGCCGTGGCGGCACGAGGTGGTCTGGCCGGCCGCCGAGTCGGTCGAGCCGCTCGATCGCGACACGAGGATCGCCCGATGCCAGCAGCCGGTGTCCGGGCTGATCCACCTGTCGGCGCGGGCCGCCGACACCCCCTTCCCGGCGTGGCGGCTGCGTCTCGTCACGGAGAACACCGCGACGGACCTGGCCACGGACACCCCCCGCCCGCTGGCCCTGCGCCGCGCGCTGCTCGCCACGCACTCCCTGCTCGGTGTGCGGGGCGGGAGGTTCCTGTCGCTGCTCGACCCCCCGGCCTGGGCGGAACCGGCCGCCCGGGCCTGCGAGAACCTGCACACGTTCCCGGTGCTGGCGGGGGCTGACGACCGCGGCGACGGCGGCGGCGACGTCGTCCTGTCGGCTCCGATCATCCTTCACGACCACCCGGGGGTCGCCCCCGAGAGCCCGGGCGACCTGTTCGACGCGACCGAGATCGACGAGATCCTCTCGCTGCGGACGTTGACGCTCACCGAGGAGGAGAAGCGGGAGGCCCGGGCGACCGACCCGCGGGCGGCCGAGATCATCGACCGGGTCGAGCTCATCCCGGACGACGTCTTCGCGCGCCTGCACGGCGCCGTCCGGTCGCTGCGTCCGGTGCCGGTGCCGGTGCCGGCACCGGCGCCGGCGCCGGTGGCGGTGGCGGCCCGCACACCGGGGGCCCAGCCGCCGCCCGCCTCGTCGCCGGCCGCCCCGAACTCGTCGGCGCGCCTGCCGCGGCCGTCCGCGCCGGAGCCGTCCATGGCTCGGCCGCCCGCGCCGGCCTGGTGGGACCCGGAGGCGGACGCCGCGGTCTCGCCCGACCGCGAGTCCGTTGTCGTCGACGGCGCGCGGGTGGCGAAGGGGTCCCGGGTCAGGCTGCGGCCACGCGGGCGCGGCGGTGACGCGCAGGACATGTTTCTCGACGGCCGCGAGGCCATCGTCGAGGGCGTCTTCCGAGACGTCGACGACGCGCGGCACCTGGCCGTGATCCTCGTCGACGATCCGGGCGCGGACCTTCATCGCTGGTACGGGCGCCACTACTACTTCGCCCCCGACGAGGTCCAGGTCGTCCTCCCGCCCGACGGCGGGGCGGCGCCGGCCGGAAGGCCAGCGCGTTGACCGCCCAGCCGTCCGGTCTGACGGGCGCGGGACCGGCGCCGACGCGGGGCCCGGGCACCGGCGGGCCGAGAGCGCCGAGGGTCCTCGTCGCGGGGATAGGCAATGTGTTCCTCGGCGACGACGGGTTCGGCGTCCAGGTGGTCCGGCGGATCGCCCGCGGCCCGGTCCCTGACGGGGTGGACGTCGTCGACTACGGGATCCGCGGTGTCCATCTCGCCTACGACCTGCTCGACGGCCGGTACGCGACGGTCGTGATGGTGGACGCGGCGCCGCTCGACGGGCCTCCCGGCACCCTCGGCGTGCTGGAGGTCGACACCGCTGCCCCGCCCGCCGACACCGCCGCGGCGGGCGTGGGCGGTACCACCCCGGGCTTCGACGCCCATGGGCTGCACCCCGAGGCCGTCCTCGCGCTGTTGCGCGGCCTCGGGGGGCACATCGACCGCGTCCTCGTCGTCGGCTGCCAACCGGCGGCGCTTGACGAGGGCATGGATCTCTCGGAGCCCGTTCGAGCCTCGGTGGATGCCGCCGCGCGCCTGGTTCTGCAACTGGCCAGGAACGAGGTGGCCGCCCTGGCGGGCGCCGAAGAACGGAGGAACGCGCGATGACCACCACTCCTACCACCACCGAGGCCGCGGCCGCGTCGGCTCCGCGTGGGTTCGACGAGATGACCATTCTCTGGATCTCGGAGGGGATGAGCTGCGACGGCGACACCGTCTCGATCACGGCGGCGACGCAGCCGGCGATCGAGGACGTGCTGCTGGGCCTCGTGCCGGGTCTGCCCACGGTGCACCTCCACAACAAGGTGCTGTCGCCGACGCTCGGCGGCGAGGAGTTCCTCGCCCCGTTCCGCGCGGCGGTGAACGGTGACCTCGCCCCGTTCATCCTCGTGATCGAGGGCTCGATCCCGAACGAGAACATCAACGGCGACGGGTACTGGACCTCGTTCGGGAACGACCTGATCACGGGCGAGCCGCTGACGCTGAACTGGTGGATCGACCGCCTCGCGCCGCAGGCGTGGGCGGTCGTCGCGATCGGCACCTGCGCGGCCTACGGCGGCATCCACGCGATGGCCGGCAACCCGACCGGCTGCATGGGCCTGGCCGACTACCTCGGCTGGGACTTCAGGTCCGCCGGCGGGCTGCCGATCGTGAACATCCCGGGATGCCCGGTGCAGCCCGACAACTTCATGGAGACCCTGACCTGGGTGCTGTACCACGCGGCCGGCGCCGCGCCGCCCCCGCCGCTGGACGACCTGCTGCGCCCGCAGTGGCTGTTCGGCAGGACGGTGCACGAGGGCTGCGACCGGGGCGGTTACTACGAGCAGGGCGACTTCGCCCGGGACTACAACTCGCCGAAATGCCAGGTGATGATCGGCTGCTGGGGCCCGGTGGTCAACTGCAACGTGCCGAAGCGCGGGTGGATGGGCGGGGTCGGCGGCTGCCCCAACGTCGGCGGCATCTGTATTGGCTGCACCATGCCCGGATTCCCGGACAAGTTCATGCCATTCATGGACATGCCGCCGGGAAGCAGCATCTCCGCGACGCTCACCAAGCCATACGGCGCGCTCATCCGGCGATTGCGCGGCATAACGAACACGACGGTCAACAAGGAGCCGCGGTGGCGGCACAACGGCCCCGAGCTGACGAGCGGCTACGATCCTCGCTGGCGTCCGGACGGACGGGCGAGCAAGGTTCGATAACGCGGTCGGAAAGGCGAGGGCTGTACTGCCTCAAGTACGCAGGACTCCTTCCACCCGGAAAGGCCCGACATGGCGGCGAGAACGACTCAGCGCACGGCGGCGGCACCATCGTCCCAGCTCGTCGAGATGGCCTGGGATCCGATCACCCGTATCATCGGCAACCTCGGTATCTACACGAAGATCGACTTTGCGAACCGGCGCGTGGCCGAATGTCACAGCACGTCGTCGCTGTTCCGTGGCTATTCCATGTTCATGAAGGGCAAGGACCCCCGGGACGCCGGCTTCATCACCAGTCGCATCTGTGGCATCTGCGGCGACAACCACACCACCTGTTCGGTATACGCGCAGAACATGGCCTACGGCGTGAAGCCGCCGCCGCTGGCCGAGTGGATCATCAACCTGGGTGAAGCGGCCGAGTACATGTTCGACCACACGATCTTCCAGGACAACCTGGTGTTCGTGGACTACTCGGCGGCGATGGTGGCCCAGACGAACCCCAGCGTGCTGGCCCGCGCCGAGAACACCCAGGCGCCGGGCGCGGGAATCCACGGCTACCGCACCATCGCCGACATCATGCGGTCCTTCAACCCGTTCGAGGGCGACCTCTACAAGGAGGCGCTCCAGGTCTCCCGGGTCACCCGCGAGATGTTCTGCCTGATGGAGGGCAGGCACGTGCACCCTTCCACGGTCTATCCGGGCGGGGTGGGGACGATGCCCGAGCCGTCGCTCATCACCGACTATCTCAGCCGGCTGATGTCCATCCTCGACTTCGTCAAGAAGTCCGTGGCGATGAACAACGACGTCTTCGACTTCTTCTACGCGGCGCTGCCGGGCTACGAGGAGGTCGGCCGGCGGCGCGTGCTGCTCGGCTGCTGGGGTGCCTGGCAGGACCCGGCCGTCTGTGACTACCGGTACCAGACCATGTCCGAGTGGGGCCGGTCCATGTACGTCACCCCCGGCATCGTGGTCGACGGCGAACTGATCACCACCAACCTCGTCGACATCAACCTGGGCATCCGGATCCTCCTTGGCAGTTCCTTCTACGGCGACTGGGTGAACGAGCAGCCCTTCGTCACCCACGACCCGCTCGGCAATCCGGTGGACATGCGCCACCCCTGGAACCAGACCACGCTGCCCGAGCCGCAGAAGCGGGACTTCGACGGGAAGTACAGCTGGGTGATGAGCCCGCGCTGGTTCGACAGGCGGACCGGCGACCACCTCGCGCTCGACACGGGCGGCGGCCCGTACGCCCGGCTTTACACCACCGCGCTCGCTGGCCTGGTCGACACCCCGTACGTCACCTCGACGGGGAACAGCGTCCGGATTTCGCTCCCGAAGAGCGAGCGGCTGCCCGCGACGACGCTGGAGTGGAAGATCCCGCCGTGGTCGAACGCCATCGAGCGCAACCGGGCGAGGGTCTACTTCGTCGCGTACTCGGCGGCGATGGCCCTCTACTTCGTGGAGCGGGCGCTGGAAGGCATCCGCTCCGGTGACACCCGGGTGTTCACCGACTTCGACGTGCCCGACGAGGCGATCGGCTGCGGATTCCACGAGGCGGTCCGCGGGGTCCTGTCCCACCACATGGTGATCCAGGACGGGAAGATCGCCAACTATCACCCGTACCCGCCGACGCCGTGGAACGGCAGCCCGCGCGACAGCTACGGCACGCCAGGGCCCTACGAGGACGCCGTCCAGGACATGCCGATCTTCGAGGAGAACGGCCCGGACGACTTCAAGGGCGTCGACATCATGCGGGCGGTCCGCAGCTTCGACCCCTGCCTGCCCTGCGGCGTGCACATGTACGTCGGCAACGGGCGGACCATCACCCACCAGCATTCACCGATGCTGGGCGCCCAGCATGGCTGACCCGCGCGGCGGCTCCGCGGGTGCGCTGGCACCTGGTCCGCCCGGCCCGCCCGGCCCGCCCGGCCCGCCCGGCCCGCCCGGCCTGGCCGACCCGGCCGCGCCGGCCGGTCCCCAGCGGCTCGACGACGAGGCCGTGCGGGAGCGCCTCGCCCAGGTCGACGGGCTGCTGGAGCAGCTCGAGCGGGCACCGGGGCCGACGGCCGAGCTGGCGCTGGGCGCGGTGTCCACGCTGCTCGAGGTGTACGGCGAGGCGCTGGCCCGGGTGAGCGCCCACGCCGCGCGCGTGCCCGACGTGCGGGCCGGCCTCACCGCCGACGAGCTGATCGCCCACCTGTTCGTCCTGCACGAGGTCCATCCGGACTCGGTCGAGCACCGGGCGGGCCGCGCGCTGGAGTCGCTGCGCGCGGGGCTCGCGGCGGTGGGCGCCGAGGCCGAGCTGCGCGGGATCGAGAGCGGCGCGGCGACGGTCATGGTCCGTCACGAGGGCGGCTGTGGCGCCGCGACGACCGCGGCGGCGATCACCGAGGCGGTCCGCGACGCGGTGCTGGCCATGGCGCCGGAACTGTCCGAGGTCCGCGTCACCGTCGGCGCGGCCCAGGCGCTGGTCCCGGTCGACTCGCTGCTGCGCGGGCCGACGGCCCTGGAGTCGGCACGGTGATCGTCGACGTGGGCCGGGGCGCGTTCGGCATGGGCGCGGGCATGGGCATGGGTGTCGGCGCCGCCGCGCCCGCCGGCCCGGCCGGTGTCGCCCGGCCCGGCCCGGCGCCCGGCACCGGTGGAGGCGCGGACGCGGGATTCGGGCTGGGGGCCGCCGACGGCGCGCTGCGCCGCGCGGCGCGCCGCTCCCGGTACGCGGACGCGCGCGGCTCGTCGGCCTCGGAGCGTTGCCACCTGTGCGCGGTGCCGTTGCCCGAGCCGCACCGGCACCTGCTCGACGAACAGGACACCCGGCTTCGCTGCGTGTGCCAGGCCTGCGCGCTGCTGTTCGAACGGGACGCGGCGGGGCGCGGCCACTACGTCCTCGTCCCACGCCGGCGGCTGGCCCTGCCCGGTTTCTCTCCGGGCACGCTGGGGATTCCGGTCGGCCTGGCCTTCTTCGTCGTCCAGCCGGACGGACGGGTCGTCGCGCACTATCCAAGCCCGCTCGGAGTCACCCACGGGGAGGTCGATCCGGCCGTCTGGGCCGAGGCGCGGGCGCGCTGCGCCGAGGTGGGCACGCTGAAACCGCTGGTCGAGTCGGTGCTGGTGAACACGGCCAAAGGTGCCAATGAGCACTGGATAGTCCCGATTGACTTCTGTTATCGGCTTGTCGCCCTCCTGCGGGCCGAATGGAAAGGAATGTCCGGAGGCAGCACGGTGTGGCCGGCGATTGACGAACTCTTCGGCACGCTTGCCCCCGGCCAGGCCGCTGCCCGCCCCGCGCTCGCGGACCGGAGCGCGGATCGAGGTGCCGGTTCGGCGCCGCGCGGGGCACATCCTTCCTGGCACGACACCTCCGTCCGCGCGGACGTCCCCGCCAGGGCGGACACCTGAGAGGAAAGGAGTGGCCATGGCCAGCATCCGGGTGGGCAGGCCCGACGTGCCCGTCGACATCTCGGCGCACACCCCAGGCGTCCCGGAGGGCAACGCGACGGGCAACTACGAGAAGCAGCGCGGCCATCACCTCGACGGAACGGCCGACGCCCGCCGCTCCACCGGCATCAGGCCGACCCGGCGCGACCCGATTCTCGACGTGATGCCGAACCTTCCGCCGGGCTGACCGGCGAGCGCCGGCCGGGGCCGCCCCGGCCGGCGCGGACATTCCCGGCCAAACGGGAACCAGACACGCAGGAGTCAGACGCGAAGGAGGACGCTGTGCGGAAATCCCTGATGGTGGCCGCGCTCGCGGCGACCGGCGTCACCGCCAAGATCGCCTGGGACGAGCTGCCGGCGCTGCGCCGTTACCTGAAGATCCGGCAGATGTGACCACGTCACCCGCGGGCCCCTCCTCGGCGGCGCGACAGCCAGCCGCCGGGTCAGCCACGGCCGGCTCACCCATGGCCGGCTCACCCACGGCCGGGTCAGCCACGGCCGGGTCAGCCACGGCCGGGTCACCCATCCCCGCGCCGCCCGGTTCGACGCCCGCCGCCGTGCCGGCCAGTCCGGTGCCCACCCTCGTCGCGCCCGCCGGCCCGGCCGCGGCGGCCGAGGCCGGCGCGCCGGCGGAGACGGCCGGGTCGGCCGGCGCGCGGGTGCGCCATCGGTTCACCGTGTACGGGGTCGTGCAGGGGGTCGGCTTTCGGCCGTTCGTCCATGCCACGGCGACCGGCCTGGGCCTGGCCGGTTCGGTGCGCAACGACAGCGCGGGCGTCCAGACAGAGGTCGAAGGCCCGTGGGAGGCCGTCGAGGAGTTCGGGCGCCTGTTGCGGGAGAACGCGCCACCGCTCGCCCAGATCGAGCGGGTGACCGTCGACGCGCTCCCGCCACGCGGTGAGCGCGACTTCACCATCGCCCCGTCCGGGCCGGCCGCGGCCGGCCGAACGCAGGCGCCCGCCGACACCGCGACCTGCGCCGAGTGCCTGCGGGAGCTGGCGGACCCCGCGGACCGCCGCTACCGGCACCCGTTCATCACCTGCACCCACTGCGGGCCGAGGTTCACCATCATCACCGACCTGCCCTACGACCGGCCGGTGACGACGATGGCCGGCTTCCCGATGTGCGCCGACTGCGAGCGCGAGTACACCGACCCGACCGACCGGCGGTTCCACGCGCAGCCGATCGCCTGCCCGGCCTGCGGTCCCCGGCTGGAGTTCCTCGCGCCGGACGGCCGCCGGGCAAGCGGTGACGAGGAGGCGCTCGCCGGCGCGGCGCGGCTGCTCGCGGACGGCGGCGTGCTCGCGGTGAAGGGCATCGGCGGCTACCACCTGGCCTGCCTCGCCACCGACGAGGCGGCCGTCGCGACGCTGCGCCGCCGCAAGCGGCGAGGCGACAAGCCCTTTGCCGTGATGGCCGCCGACCTCGCGACCGCGCGGGGGATCGTCGAGCTCGACGACGCCGAGACCCGCCTGCTGACCAGCCCGGCCAGGCCGATCGTGCTGGCCAGGCGCCGCGCCGACCCGCGCCCCCGGCCGGCGGACGCGGTGGCGCCCGGCAACCCCGACCTCGGGCTCATGCTGCCCTACACCCCGGTCCACCACCTCCTGTTCGGCCCGCGGCCGCGAGGGGCCGGCGACGCGGGCCTCCCCGGCATCGCCGTGCTGGTGATGACCTCCGGCAACCTCGCCGGGGAGCCGATCGCCGCCGACGACGCCGACGCGGCGCGGCGGCTGGCCCACCTGGCCGACGGCTGGCTGCGCCATGACCGTCCCATCCACATCCCGTGCGACGACTCGGTGGTCCGGGTCGTCGACGGCATCGAGGTCATGGTCCGCCGGTCCAGGGGCTACGCGCCGTTGCCGGTCCGGCTGCCGTTCGCCGTCGCGCCGACGCTCGCGGTCGGGGCCGACCTGAAGAACTCCTGCTGCCTGGGCTCCGGCCGCTCCGCCTGGCTGTCCGGCCACGTCGGCGACATGGACGATCTCGCGACGCTGGCCGCCTTCGACGGCGCCGTGACCCACCTGGAGCACCTGACGGGCACGCGGCCGCTCCGCCTGGCCGCCGACGCGCATCCCGGATACCGCTCGCGGGCCTGGGCGACGGAAAGATCTCGCGCCCGGTCCGCGCGGACCGACGGGCGGCCCGCCCCCGACTCGCCGGCCCGGCCCGTCCGGTTCGTCCAGCATCACCACGCGCACATCGCGGCGGCCATGGTGGAGCGCGGCCTGGACGGAACGACGCCGGTCATCGGCTTCGCGTTCGACGGAACCGGATACGGCACGGACGGAACCGTCTGGGGCGGTGAGGTACTGATCGCCGACTACCTGGGGTTCCGGCGGTTCGCCCATCTCGGCCATGTCCCCCTGGCGGGCGGCGACGCGAGCGTCCGCCGTCCCTACCGGATGGCGCTGACGCACCTGGCCGCAGCCGGGATCGCCTGGGAGCCCGACCTTCCGCCGGTGGCGGCCGCCCCGCCGAACGAGCGCGAGGTGCTCGCCCGGCAGCTGCGCGGCGGGTTGGGCGTCGTCCCGACCTCGAGCGTGGGCCGGCTGTTCGACGCGGTCAGCGCGTTGCTCGGCGTGCGCCAGACCGTGGACTTCGACGCGCAGGCGGCGATCGAGCTCGAGGCGCGGTCCCGCGGCGCGACGGCGGACGGGCGGCCATACCGCTTCGAGCTGCGCGAGCCCGCCGCGGCCGGCGGGCCTCTGATCGCCGATCCCGGCCCGGTGGTGCGGGCCGTCGTGGCGGACTGGCGTGGCGGCGTCGACGTCGCCACCGCCGGCGCGCGGTTCCACGAGGCGCTCGTCGCGCTGGTCGTGACGTTGGCCCAGCGGGCCCGGCGCGACCTGGGGCTGGAGACGGTCGCCCTGGCCGGCGGCGTGTTCCTGAACGCGCTGCTGCTCGCCAGCGCGAGACGGGCGCTGCTGGGGGCGGGTTTCGACGTGGTGGTCAGCCGGAGCGTGCCGCCGGACGACGGGGGCCTGGCGCTCGGCCAGCTCGTCGTGGCGGCCGCCGGCGACCGACTGGAGCGAGAGGCACGGCCGGCGGGACCGGCCGTGGCGGACAGGAAGAGGTGAGGGCGCGTGTGTCTGGCGGTACCGGGCCGGGTGGTCCGGACATTCGATCGCCGGGGGACGCCGATGGCCGAGGTCGACTTCGGCGGCGTCCGCAAGGACGTGTGCCTGGCGTACCTCCCCGAGGTCGCCGTCCACGACTACGTGATCGTGCACGTCGGCTTCGCCATCCAGCGCCTGGACGAGCGCCGCGCGCTGGAGACGCTTGCCGAGTTCCGGCGCTTCGGCCTGCTCGACGAGGAGTTCGCCGACCCGTTCACGGCCGGTGACGAGGGTGCGGCCACCGGGGCCGGCGCTTCCGGTGCCGTCCCGGGCGACCTGCCCGATCAGCGCCAGGTCGCCCGGGCCGACGACCAGCACGGGGATCGCCCGGCGGGGCGCTCTCCTGAGCTCGCCGGCGGGCGGACAGACGAGAGGGCGGTCAACCCGTGAGGTATCTGGAGGAGTTTCGGGACCCTGAGCTGGCCGAACACCTGCTGGGGGAGATCCACGCGGTGACCACCCGGCCGTGGGCGCTCATGGAGGTCTGCGGCGGGCAGACGCATTCCATCATCCGTCACGGTATCGACCAGCTGCTCCCCGAGAACATCGAGCTGATCCACGGCCCCGGCTGCCCGGTGTGCGTCACGCCACTGGAGATCATCGACAGGGCTCTGGAGATCGCTTCCCGCCCGGGGGTCATCTTCTGCTCCTTCGGCGACATGCTGCGGGTCCCGGGCAGCGGGGCGGACCTGTTCCAGGTGAAGAGCGCGGGCGGCGACGTCCGGGTGGTCTACTCGCCGCTGGACGCCGTGACGCTCGCCGTCGAGCACCCCGACCGTGAGGTCGTGTTCTTCGGCATCGGCTTCGAGACCACGGCGCCGGCCAACGCGATGGCCGTCCACGAGGCCCGGCGCCTGGGACTGCGTAACTTCTCGCTGCTGGTGTCACACGTCCTGGTGCCGCCGGCGATAGCGGCGATCATGGAGTCGCCCGCCTGCCGGGTCCAGGCGTTCCTCGCCGCCGGGCATGTGTGCAGCGTGATGGGCACCGGCGAGTACCCGCCGCTGGCCGAAAGGTACCGGGTGCCGATCGTGGTCACCGGCTTCGAGCCGCTCGACATCCTCGAGGGAGTCCGCCGGGCGGTGATCCAGCTGGAGGCGGGTCGGCACGTCGTCGACAACGCCTATCCCCGCGCCGTGCCCGCCGAGGGCAACCCCGCCGCGCGCGCGATGCTGCGCGACGTGTTCGAGGTGACTGACCGGGCCTGGCGGGGGATCGGCACCATCGCGCGGTCCGGCTGGCGCCTTTCGGCCGCGTACCAGGAGTTCGACGCCGAGCTCCGCTTCGACGTCACCGGCCTGCGCGCCGACGAGTCCACCCTGTGCCGGTCGGGCGAGGTGCTGCAGGGCCTGCTCAAGCCGCACGAGTGCGCCGCGTTCGGCGTCGAGTGCACGCCGCGCCACCCACTGGGAGCGACGATGGTCTCGTCCGAGGGCGCCTGCGCGGCCTACTACCTGTACCGGCGGCTGGAGCCGGCCCCGGCGGGCGCCCGGTGACCGCCGAGACGGTCGATCCGGCGGCCTGGAGCTGCCCGGCGCCGCTGCGGGACTCGCCCACCGTCGTGATGGGGCACGGCGGCGGCGGCGCCCTGTCCGCGGAACTGGTCGAGCATCTGTTCCTGCCCGCCTTCGGCGCGGCGGGGGCGACGGAGCTCGACGACTGCGCCGTGTTCGCCGTGGGATCAGCCAGGCTCGCCTTCTCAACGGACTCCTACGTGGTGCGCCCGCTGTTCTTCCCCGGCGGATCGATCGGCGAGCTGGCAGTGAACGGCACGGTCAACGACCTGGCGATGTCCGGTGCCAGGCCGCTGTGCCTGTCGACGGCGTTCATCCTCGAGGAGGGGACGCCGCTGACGGACCTCGCGCGGATCGCCACGGCCATGGGTGAGGCCGCCCGTGCCGCCGGGGTGCGCCTGGCCACGGGCGACACCAAGGTGGTCGACGCCGGCCACGGCCACGGTGTCTTCGTCAACACCGCAGGGATCGGACTGATCCCCGACGGTCTGGACATCCGCCCCGCCCGGGTCCGGCCAGGGGACGCCATTCTGGTCAGCGGCGACGTCGGCGTGCACGGCGTCGCCGTGCTGAGCTGCCGAGAGGGCCTCGAGTTCGGCACGACCCTTCAGAGCGACACCGCGCCCCTGCACGACCTGGTCGCGGCCATGCTCCACCCGGGCTCGCCGGACGCCCGGGCCGACATACATGCCCTGCGTGATCCCACCCGCGGCGGTCTCGCGGCCTCGCTGAACGAGATCGCGCGCGCGGCCGGCGTCGGTGTCGACCTCGTGGAACGGTCGATCCCGGTGCCTGCGGCGGTCGCGGACGCCTGCGGCATCCTCGGCCTCGATCCGCTCTACGTGGCGAACGAGGGCAAGCTGGTCGCGTTCGTCGCGCCCGGTGACGCCGACCGGGTGCTGGCCGCCATGCGCCGCCACCCGAACGGCCGGGGCGCGGCCCTGATCGGAACGGTGGTGGCCGAGCATCCGGGCCTGGTGGTCGCCCGGACGGCGTTCGGGGCGACCAGGGTCGTGGACCTGCCTCTCGGCGAGCAGCTTCCCCGCATCTGCTGACGAGCGGGGGTGCCCGAGGACGGGGTGGCGCCTACCCCTTCACTGTGGCGCCCACCCCGTCACCGTGGCGCCTATCCCGTCAGGGTGAAGACCTTCGAGAACGACAGCGAGCACCCGCCCGCGTTTTCGGTGACGAGGACCTCGTAGGGGCCGGGCGGCGTACTGGCATGGGCGGCGAAGCTGGTTGTCCAGGTGCCCGTGTCCGACACGGTTGGCTCTTCTATCGGGTTATCCCCGGGCCCGCGGAAGATGGTGCCTGGAGGGGCGGATTCCGAGGTGCCTACCAAGATGTGGGCGGTCGAGCCGGGTACCCAGCCAGATCCCGTGACCTGAACCAAGGTCCCGGGCGGGGCCGCGTCCCTGCTGAATCCGAACGACGGCGTCGGGCAGGCCGCGGCTGCCGCCGGCCGCGCCGCCGCGGGGATGAGCCCCAGAGCGCACGTCGCGACGACGGACATCAGCCTGAATCTCTGACCCAGCATGTTGGTCGCCATGCGGACACCTCCCGCAAGCTGCCGTAGGTCACCCTCGGCACCCGAGCTGACACGCAGAGCGTTCCCATGTTTGCTCTATGTATGTCGAGCCCGGGAACCCGCTTGGCGCCGAACGAGGTCGCGCTGGCGGGGTAGTCGACCGTCCGTGACGTCCCGCGCAATCCGAAGCACACCGGCGCCTTGGTGCTCAAGTGGGCCCGGATGGAGCGGTGGGATGCCCGACGTCAGGCGGTGGCGCGGATCTTGACGCTCTCGGCGGCGGCGGCGCGGGAGGCGTGGAAGAGGTCCACGAACTCGGCGAGCGCCGGGTTGCGGGTCGACAGGGTCATCTCGACGTTGACGAACTCGACGTCGCCCGCGCCCAGGGCCTCCAGCATGTGCGCGACATACGGAGAGACGTGGTCCCAGCCCTCCTTCGGCGTGCCCGGGCCGTAGGAGCCGCCCTGGGTCGTGACGACGGTGACCTTCTTGCCGCCGAGCAGGCCCGGAGTGTTCGCGTCCGCGACCGTGACGCCCGGGACGATCAGCCAGTCGAACCACGACTTGAGCTGCGTCGGGACCGACCAGTTGTACATCGGGGCGGTGACCAGCACCTCGTCGGCGGCCGCGACCTCGCCGATGTAGGCCTCGCGGGCCTTGACGGCCTCGGTCTGCTCGGGTGAGCGCTGGTCCTCGGGGGTCATCCCGGCCGAGACGCCGGTCCAGTCGAGGTGGGCCGGCGGCGCCGCGGCGAGGTCGCGGTAGGTCACCACACCGTCGGCGTTGGCCTCCTGCCAGGCGGCGACGTACTCGCGCGCGACGGCGCGGGAGACAGACATGTCGCCGGTGAAGCTGGAGTCAAGGTGCAGCAGGTGGGTCATCTGGCACTCCTTGGGGAGGGCGGGGCGGGTGGCGCCGGGGGCGCGACCCATGGTCGGCTATTGAGCAGATCGTCTATCTGACAGATTAGCGGCTGCGACGCTCATCTTAAACACCGACGGTCGGTGGGTGTTCCGGGGTAGGGTGATCCCGTGACGCAGATGACCGGTCCGGGCCAGGCGGTAGCCGCCGGCCCCTGCGTCCCGACGCCGGAGTCCGTCTGCGAGGCGCAGGTCGGCAGCGACGTGGCGAAGGAGCTCGGCTGGCTGGTCGGCCAGATCCAGCACGGCTACCTGACCGCCGCCACCCGCGCGGTCGACGAGGTCCCCGGCGGCCTGCGCGGGGTGTACGTGCTCGGCGCCGCCATCCGCGGCGACGCGCCGAACCAGATCGAGGTCGCCCGCCGGTTCGGGATCGACCGGACGGTCATGGTTCATCTCATCGACGACCTGGAGAAGGCCGGCCTGGTCGAGCGGCGTCCCGACCCGGCGGACCGGCGCGCCCGCATGATCGTCGGCACCGACCGCGGCCGGGACGCCCACGACGCCGCGCAGGCCCGGCTGCGTCGCGTCGAGGACCACGTGCTCGCGCCGCTGGGCCCCGACGAGCGGGCGGCGTTCACCGCGATGGCCCACCGCGTCGTGGCCCACCTGATCTCGCTCGACCCCACCCAGGCCGAGTCAGCCTGCCAGGCCGCGTCGAGCCAGATCGACACGCACGTCCCGCGCCCGGGGGCGAAGGGCTAGGGCGGCCGGTCACCGGCCGCGGCGTTCAGGCCGGCCCGCCAGCTCCGTCCTCGGGGTCCGGCGGGGCGGCGGCGGGCCCGGTGGCGAGGCCGACGACATCCTCCAGGCTCAGCCCGTCGTCGAAGTGGTCGAAGCAGGCGGCGATGAGAGCCAGCGCGGCCGTGCCGAGCAGCGAGGTGCGCCGCTCGTGGTCGATCACCCCGTCCTCGGGCTCGACCAGCAGACGCATCTGCATCCCTTCGGAGCAGGCGGTAAGGATGTAGTTGAGGTCCGCGATGGTCAGGCCAGGGCGGACCTTCAGGCCGCGGGCGGCGGCGGCCTTCTCGTAGGCGTCCTGCCAGGCCTGCGTGCTGATCTGGTACATCTGGCGCATCGTGGTTCGCGCGATCTCGTCGCGCGCGGCCATGGCGGTACCGATCAGCTGCGCCCGCAGGGCCGGGCTGCGCAGGCTGACGACGAGGTCCTCATAGCCGGCGTCATGGACGGCACGCGCGACGTCCTCGGCGTCGGCCAGCCGGTCGCGGGCGCCGGCCGTGCGGTCGACGAACTCCTGCCAGTGCGCCCCGCGCAGGACATAGGCGAGCACGTCGCGGATGTAGTCGGGCTGGTAGGGCCAGCGGTCGCGGAAGGTGCCCTCGGAGCCGCGCAGCCGCCCGCCCTTGGCGACCTCGTCGATGACCGTGCGCTGCGACAGCCAGCGGAACAGCGGCCGGTCATCGGTGTCGCCGTCGTCACCTGGCCCGAGCTGGGTGTCGATCAGCCGCCGCCCCGCCTCCAGGTACTCGCGCGTGAGCTCGTCGTTGGCCAGCGTCTGCCGGCCCGCGTCCGTCTTGCGCCGGGCCGCGCGCATCAGGCCGGTCAGGATCAAGGACAGGTCCTCGTCGGGCGCTTCCGTCACCGTCACACACCTCGCCGGAGCCAAGGGCATCTACCACACCGGCAGAATCCTAGCAATGGTGCTGACCGGTCATGGCAGACATCCTCGGATTCGCGAGGTCGCGGGTTCGTGCACGGCCGACGGAGGACAGGTCTCCGAGGCTGGCCCGGTGAATCGGACTAGTACAGGCTTGGCACCGGTGCCGGGCACGGCGGGGGGCGTGCCGGCTACCGGGCGTGGGGGACGCCCGGGAGGCTGTCGAGGGCGTCGTTTCAGACCTTCACGGGGGGGAGGTCTGAAACGGCGCCCTCGACGGCGAGAAGCTCCGGTCCCGGCCGATCGCCGGGTCAGAGCCGCGGCAGCGCGGCCTCGGTCGTCACACCAGGCCCGAAGGCGATGAGGACGGCGTGGTCGCCCGGCGCCGGCCGGTCCCGCTCGTCGCCCGTCGGCATCCGCGCACCACGGCGCGCCACGATCAGCCCGAGCGTTGCCGCAGGCCCCGGGCGACGAGCAGCGCACCGACGAGCACGACGGCGGCGTCCACGGCGATGGCCAGCCGCAGGGCGGAGAGGGAGGCAAGGCCCCCGGCGGCGATGGCCACGGCGCTCATGACCGGCACGCCGAGGGCGATGGCGACCTGCTGGGTCATCGTCGCGACGCCCGTGGCCAGGCCCTGCTCGTGGTCGGGCAGCCCGGACGTGGCCGCCACCATGAAGCCGACGATCGCGCAGACGTGCCCGATTGCCCCGACGAAGGTCGTGACGGCGACCAGCCACAGCGAGCCGGTCGTCTCCCCGACGAACACGAGCAGGCCAGTCAGCGCGGACTGGACGACGAGACCGCCGACGAGGGCGCGGCGCACCCCGAACGCGGCGGTCACCCGCGGCCCGACGACACCGCCGATGATCGCCCCGGTGCCCATCGCGACCAGCATCAGGCCCGTCTGGAGCGGGTTCAGGCCGAGGACGTGCTGCAGGTACATCGTCAGGAGGAACACCAGCGCCGGCTCCATCGTGAACGTGACGAACCCCGCCGCGTTGCCCCAGCCCACCGCGCGCCTCGCCAGGATGGTGACCGGCACCAGCGGATGTGGGTGGCGCCGCTCGGCGGCCCAGAACGCGACGAGCAGCGCGGCGGCGGCCAGCAGGCAGCCCAGCGCCCACGGGTCGGCCGCGCCGTTCTCGCCCAGCCGGGTGGCGCCGTACACGAGAGCGAGCAGGCCCGCCGTGACGAGCGCGGCGCCCGGGAGGTCCAGCCTGGTCCGCTCCCTCGCCGCCGGGTCGGCCAGCACGAACGGCGCCACCGCGACGACGATGGCGGCGATCGGCACGTTGATGAGGAAGGCCCAGCGCCAGCTCGCGACGTCCGTGAGGACGCCGCCGAGAATCGCGCCGCAGGTGAACCCGGTGGACATCATCACGCTGTTCAGCCCGAGCGCGCGCTGGCGCGCCGGGCCCTCCGGGAACGTCGTGGTCAGCAGCGACAGCGCCGCCGGGGTGACCGCGGCCGTCGCGAGCCCCTGTGCCGCCCGCGCCGTGAGCAGGAGCGCCGGGCTGGTGGCGAGGCCTCCCAGCAGCGAGGCCAGGCCGAGGGCCGCCATGCCCACGAGGAAGACCCGCAGCTTTCCGACGTAGTCGCCGACGCGGCCGAACAGGAGCGTGAACCCGGCGGCGCACAGCGCGAAGGCCGTCGCGATCCACTGCGCGTTCGCGTCGGAGAACCCGAGGCTCGTCCCGACGGTCGGCAGTGCCACGTTCAGGACCGAGAAGTCGACGGCGAGCGTGAACTGGGAGGCCAGTAGCAGCACGAGCACGAGAAGCTGGCCACGTGTCGTGCGCGTCGCGGCGGCGGGGGGCGCCAGTTCTGGCTGTTCCTGTTCGGCGGAGGTCAGAGTGGTCACGTGGTCACGGTGCGCCCGCGCGCCGGCGTCAGCGACAGCCCTGCGCCGGCACCCCTGCGCGTGCCTACCACTGGCAGGGACACCCAGGGTTTCGCGCCGCCGGGCAGCATGGAGGTCATGGCCACCGAACTCGGTGAGTTCCTGCGCACCCGGCGGGCCGCGGTCAGCCCCGCGGACGTGGGGCTCGTCTCCTACGGCGCGCGGCGCGTCCCCGGTCTACGCCGCGAGGAGCTCGCCCAGCTGGCCGGGGTGAGTCCGACCTACTACACGCGCCTGGAGCAGGCCGACCACCACAACGTCTCCGACAGCGTCCTCGACGCGCTCGCCCGGGTGCTCGCGCTGACCGAGCACGAACACGAGCACCTGCGCCGCCTGGCCCGCCCCGCGCCCCGGCCGGTCCGGCGCCGCCGCGTCGAACGCCCGCGACCGGCGGCGTTGGGGCTCATCCGCGCGGCGCCCGGGCCGGCGCTGCTCGTCGACCACCGCAACGACGTGCTGGCCTGGAACGCGCTCGGCCACCGGCTGCTCGGTTTCGGCGACCCGTTCGACGCGCCCGACGACGTCCGCAACCGGCCGAACTTCGCCCGGATGTTCTTCCTGACCCCAGCCGGGCGTGACCTGTACGCCGAGCCCGACCAGGTGGCCCGGCAGATGGTGGGTTTCCTGCGCTACTCGTCCGGCCTGCATCCCGACGACCACGAGCTGAGCTGCCTGGTCGGCGAGCTGGTCCAGCGCAGCGACCAGTTCGCCGCCCTGTGGGCCAAGCACCCCGTCCTGGACTGCGGCCACGGGGTGAAGAAGTTCCAGCACCCGCTGGTCGGGCGCCTCGACCTCGCCTACGAGGCGATGCCCCTGCCCGACAGCAGTCACCGCATGTTGCTGTACCACGCCGAGCCCGGTACGCCCGCGGCCGACGCCCTGACGCTGCTCGCCCGGCGCTGACGGCCGGGACGCCCGGCTCCCCGGCCGCCCGGCCGACACCCGGTCCGGCGTGCGGGCGCGGGCCGGACCGATGTCTCCGGCGCGCGCGGCGGCGTCGAGGCCCGGTGACGCCCGCGTCAGCGCTTGCGCGCGAGGCCGCCGTAGACGTTGACCTGGGCGTCGGTGGCGCTCAGGTCGGTGTCGGCGTCCGGCCGCCAGCGGTGGACGACCTGGACACCAGGCTCGAGCAGTTCCAGGCCGTCGAAGAAACGGCCGACCTGGGCGCGGGTGCGGGTCTGCAGCGGGATTCCCCGCGCCCGGTAGATCTCCGTGACCTGCGCGGCCTCCTCCGGGGCGAAGTCCGGGGTGACGTGGGTGATCGCCAGGAAGCTGCCCGACGGGAGGGCGTCGAGATAACGGCGCAGCAGGCCGGCCGGGTCGTCGGAGTCCGGGATGAAGTGCAGGATCGCGATGACCGAGAGCGCGACCGGCTCGCCGAGGTCGAGGGTCTCCAGCAGCGTCGGCGAGTTGAGGATCTTCTCGGGTTCACGCAGGTCGGCGTCGATGTAGGCGGTCCTGCCCTCGGGCTTCCCGACGAGCAGGGCGCGGGCGTGGGCCAGCACGATCGGGTCGTGGTCGGCATAGACCACCCGGGCGTCCGGGATGATGCCCTGCGCGATCTCGTGCAGGTTCGGGGAGGTCGGGATGCCCGTGCCGATGTCGAGGAACTGCCGGACGCCGACCGCCCCGGCGAGGTGGCGGGCGACGCGGTGCAGGAAAGCCCGATTGGCCAGCGCGGAGATCCGCGTGTTGGGGCCCGACTTCAGAACGAGCTCGGCGGCCTCCCGGTCGGCGGGGTAGTTGTTCTTGCCGCCCAGGAAGTAGTCGTAGACGCGCGCCGAATGAGGCACGTCCGTCCGCAGTTCGACCGGGTCCACCTTGGCCACCGCGTCGTCCCAGTGAAGTCTGGGTCTCTCGGTCACGCGGGAACTCCCGACATTGCTCGCCGTGCACGGATGGACGCGGCTCTCCGTGACTGTCGAGGGTGTCCGCGCCACCCGTCCGCGGGGGAGAACCTGAAGTATCCGCAGCTTAGCCAGCCAACGGGGGACACCGGCGGGCCCGGTGGCGCCCCTGGCGGGCCCTGGTCCCAGGACCAGCGGTTATGGCGACTGTGTCATTATTGTGGCGTCGATCACTCGTTTGTGGGACGCCTGCTGGCAGGCGGTCCGACGGGCGAGCGCCTGAACGACCCGCGGCGTCGGGCGCGTCGCGTCGAGTCGGTCGAACGCGACCGCGCCGGGCGACGAGTCGGGTCGACGAGTCGGGTCATGGCCCGCCGGTGGGCGAAGCGGCCTAGGGTCCGGGTATGTGTGACGACGACTCGTCGGGTGTGTCCGCCGCCGTTCCACGGCCCGCGGCTGGCGCGGCCGTCGACCCGGTGTCCTTGGCCCCGGTGGACGAGGTCGTCATCACCACGCTGGTGGACAACACCTTCGACGCGCTGCTGCCGGGGGACGACCGGGTGACGCGGGCCCCGATCCGGGCCGGGCTGGCCGAGGCCCCCCAGTTCGAGGACGGGCTGACCACGGTGGGGCTGCGCGCCGAGCACGGGTTCTCGGCGCTGGTCCGGGTCCGTCGAGGCGACACGGTCACCACCCTGCTGTTCGACACCGGTGTCTCGCCCGACGGAATGGTCAGCAACGCCGAGCGGCTGGGCATCGACCTCGGTGACATCCACGGCGTCGTGCTCAGCCACGGTCACTTCGACCACGCGGGCGGACTGGCCGGACTGGCCGGCCGCCGTGGGGTCCGCGGCCTGCCGATGACGGTGCATCCGCTCGTCTGGACGCGCCGGCGGCTGGCGCCCCCCGGCCTCGACCCGGCGGCGCTGCCGACGCTGAGCAGGCGCGCGTGCGAGTCGGAAGGGTTCGAGGTTATCGAGCGGCGGATCCCGTCGCTGCTGGTCGACGGCAGCGTACTGATCACCGGTGAGGTCGACCGCGTGACCGACTTCGAGCGCGGCATGCCGCCCGCGCACCAGGCCTGGGACGGCGCCGGCTGGCGCCACGACCCCCTCGTGCTCGACGACCAGGCGCTCGTCGTGCACGTCCGGGGCAGGGGCCTGGTGGTGCTGACGGGGTGCGGGCACGCGGGTGTGGTCAACATCGCGCGGCACGCGCTGCGGCTGACCGGGGTCGACCGGCTGCACGCGCTGATCGGCGGCCTGCACCTGAGCGGGCCCGCCTTCGAGCCGGTCATCGCGCCGACCGTTAGCGCGCTGACCGGGATGGCGCCTGATCTCGTGGCCAGCGCGCACTGCAGCGGCTGGCGAGCCCAGCACGCGCTGGCCACGGCGCTCCCGGCGGCCTGGGTGCCCAGCAGCTCGGGCACGTCGTTCCGGCTCGCCGCCTGATTGCCCGTCGCCGCCAGCCGGCGCCACGGGTAGGTGCCTAGCGGACTGGTTGCTTCCTGGTAATCATCAAACGGCCGACTCCGTGACCTGGCCGTCCTCGACGTGCAGGCGGCGGGTGACGTGGACGGCGTCGAGCATGCGGCGGTCGTGGGTGACCAGCAGCAGCGTGCCGGGGTAACCGTCGAGGGCGGCCTCGAGCTGCTCGATCGCGGGCAGGTCGAGATGGTTGGTGGGCTCGTCGAGGACCAGGCAGTTCACGCCGACGGCCTGCAGCAGCGCGAGGCCGGCCCGGGTGCGCTCGCCGGGGGACAGGGCGCCGGCCGCGCGGGTCATCTGGTCGGCGCCGAGGCCGAACTTGGCGAACAGGGTGCGCACCTCGGCCATCGCCCAGCCCGTGACGCGCTCGGCGACGGCGAGCGTGGTCTCCTCGCCGCGGAAGCGTTCCCTGGCCTGGTCGACCTCGCCGAGGCGCACCCCGGAGCCGAGCGTCGCCGCGCCGGCGGCCAGCGGCACCCGGCCGAGCAGGGCGGCGAGCAGCGTCGACTTGCCGCCGCCGTTCGGCCCGGTGATCACGATCCGGTCCGCCCAGGAGACGGTGAGATCGACGGGCCCGAGCCGGAACCCGCCCGCGCCGGGCGCGTCGCCACCGGCCGGCCCGCCGTCGGGCAAGAGGACGGAGGACGGGTAGGCGACGACCGCGCCGGCGAGCGTGGCGACGACGTCGCCGGAGCGGGGAGCGGCGGCGATCGTCATGCGCAGCTGCCACTCCTTGCGCGGCTCCTCGACCTCCTCCAACCGGCCCAGCTTGGTCTCGAGGTTGCGGACCCGCGACGCGCTCTTCGTCGCCGCCTCGATCTTGTAGCTGCGCACCGACCGGTCGTTGTCCGGGACCTTGCGCTTGGCCCGGATCGCGCCGCGCACCGACTGCTCGCGCTGGCGCTGCACCTGGGCGACCAGGTCCGCGCGGGTGTCGGCGAACTCCTCGTAGCGCTCGCGGGCGTGCCGGCGGGCGAGGTCCCGGCCTTCCAGATAGGCGGACCAGCCGCCGGCGTACTCGGTGACGTCGCGGCGGTGCTGGTCGATCTCGGCGACGCTGGTGATCGTCCGGTCGAGGAACTCGCGGTCGTGGCTGACGACGACGAGCGCGCCGGAGATCCCGGCGACGAAGCGCTCCAGCCGCTCCAGGCCGTCGAAGTCGAGGTCGTTCGTGGGCTCGTCGAGCAGCGTGATGTCGAAGCGGGACAGCAGCACGGCGGCCAGCGAACCGCGGGCGGCCTGCCCGCCGGACAGCGCGGTCGTCGGCTCGTCCAGCGCGCCCGGCGGCAGGCCCAGCTCGGCGCAGACCTGCTCGGCGCGCACGTCCAGGTCGGCGCCGCCGATCGCGAGCCAGCGCTCCAGCGCCGAGGCGTAGGCGTCGTCGGCGCCCGCGCGGCCGGCCGTCAGCGCCTCGGTCGCCTCGTCGAGCGCGGCCTGGGCGACGGCCACGCCGGTGCGCCGTTCCAGGAAGGCGCGCAGGGTCTCGCCGGGGCGACGGTCCGGCTCCTGGGGGAGCAGGCCGACGTTCGCGGACGGCGGGGACAACTCGACCCGGCCGGCGTCGAGCGCGGCCTGGCCGGCCAGCGCCCGCAGCAGCGTGGACTTGCCCACGCCGTTGGGCCCGACGACCCCGATCCGGTCGCCCGGCGCGACGGTGAGCGAGACGCCGTCGAGCACGACCTGCCCACCACGCACGACGGACAGCTCGGAGGCGACAAGGGTGGCGGACATGGCCCCATTGTGCTCGCTCACGCGCACCGGCCGGCGGCGCCGCCGGGAGAGTGGGGCCGATGACGAGGCGCCGGTGTCAGGGAAGGCGCAGGCGCCAGTCGCCGTCGGGGACGAGCGGGCGCCCGGTCGTGGCGGCGGCCTCGCAGAGGTAGCCGAGGACGCGGCGGCCGTCGGCGAGGTCCACCCAGCCGAAGCCGAGCGGGGGAGCCGTCTCGAGCAGCAGGTCGGCGATCGCCGGGCGGGGCAGCAGCCACAGCTCGCCCGTGGCGCTGGTGGTGACGGACGGGTCGCGCACCAGGCCGGGCCGCGCCGGCTCGCCGCCGAGGTCGTGCAGCCGGTAGCCCGGGGCGGTCCGCGCCCGGCCGAGCGGGCGGGCGTCGTGCCGGCTGATCCGCCCGTGCGCCGGGAAGCCCGCCATATGTGCCCCGACCACCAGTAGCGGGACGGCGGACCCGGGCGCGGCGGCCGGGCTGGCCTGGGACGCTGCGGTCACGTCCGGCATGGTCGCACCATGTCTCCAGCCGGGTCCCACCGCGTCCCTGGCCTCGTCGTGCTTCGTCCCGCCTGACGCCGAACGGCCCGCCGCGGGGCGACGGGCCGTTCGGTCGGAAGGGACATGCCCGGGCGAGGTGGCCGCGAGGCCACCCCGCCCAGGCACCGTGGGTTAATACCGGACGGGGTCAGTCCGGGATCGGGTCGTTGCCGAGGACCTTGTACTCGGACGGCTGGCCCTTGTCGTCCAGGGTCGTCACCAGGCCGCCGAGGACGCAGACCGCGGGGTGCTCCGGGTCGGCCTTGCCATTGCAGCGGAAGTTGATCCCGCCGGCTCCTGGCAGTTCCGTCTCCTTCATCCCCTTGATGGTCGCCGTGATGGTCTCGGGCGTGACATCACCGGTCATGCCCTCCAGCGACGCCCGGAGGCCGGCGGTGATCATGAACATGATCATGCCGTCGTTGTTGCTGAGGTCGATGTCCTCGCCGTAGGTCTCGGCCACCGCCTTGTACAGCAGCATCGACGGGTTGTCGGTCCCGAGCGGCGCGCTGGCGGAGATGGTGATTCCCTCCAGCGTGTCACCGGACACCGCCTTGCGGGTGGCGTCGGTGATGCACTGCGAGATCGAGCTGATCGTCCCGGTGAAGCCAACGGACTTCAGGCCGTTCATCGCGCTGATGCAGAACGAGTCGTTTCCGATGATGAACACCTCATCGGAGTCGTTCGAGATGACCTGCTGCATCTGCGGGGTCATGTCGGCGGTGCCCGGCGCGATGCGGATGAGCTCGTAGCCGATGCCGGCCTTCTCGAACAGCCCGGGCGCGACCTCCTGCGCGGAGTGCAGGGCGGCCGGAACGTCGATCACGACAGCCGTGACCTTCTTGTTGCCCTGGTCCTTCGCGACCTGAATCGGCAGATCGATGACAGGGAACGTCGGGTTCCCCAACGAGAATGTCGTCTGGCTGGCGAGCAGCCCGGGCTCGCCAGAACCGTAGAGCATGACGGGAATCTTCGCGTCATTGAGTGGTTCCCAGGCGGTCACAACGACACCCGAGGTGCCAATCAGCACCGCGGCGACGTCATTGTTGACCATCTCGTTGCCGCAGTCGGCGGCCTTCGACGGGTCGTTCAGGGTCTCGCAGGTGACCAACTCGATGGGCCGGCCGGCGATCCCGGACTGGTGCTCGTTGATGTACTTCGCGGTGGCCTCGGCCACCTCGTTCTGGACGGTCAGGTCCGCGACCTGGCTCGCCCCGTCAGTGATCAAGCCGATCTTGACGGGCGCGCCGCTCGCCTTGGCGACCGGGCCAAGAATCTCGTTGGCGCTCGCCGAGTTGGTCGCCGGAGTGCTGGTGCCGTCACCGTCGGAGTCGCCCGAACAGGCCGAGACGAAGGCCAGGCTGGCGGCCAGGGTGGCGACGGCGGCCAGCTTTAAGCCGGTCGGCCGGGTGCCGGCGAGCGTGGGTGAGGCGGCCCGGCGCGGCCCCGCGGGCCGCTGGCCGGACAGGCTCCTGATGCGCATGTTTCCCCTTGTCGTCGGACGTGGCATGGTGCCATGGACGCCGACCCGACCGAGCACCGCTCGGCTCGCGAGGTGATGCGCCTCGGTTGCCTGCCCACTCGGGTACGACGTGCGACCGAGACGGCCCAAGGCCGGCAGGCGGCAACTGGGCAATCTCGACACGGTGTCGCAAGTGAATACTCGCTTGTGAGCTGCGTCAACCGATCGTCCCCATTGTGGCGTATACGCCGGCCAGGGGGCCAGGCCAGGGTACCCGCGCCCCGCGCCCCCTGGCCCGCCCGAGGGCGGGCCAGGGG
>NZ_JADWYU010000091.1 GCF_016786325.1 Frankia nepalensis
GCGAACGCGCCCGCGTCCGCTCCGAACGCCAGCAACGCTGGGGACGACCACGATCACGGGCCGCCTGACCCGAACCGAAACACGTTCGTGGTCAGCGCACTAGCCGACTTGACACCCCACAGGCTCGAGCTGCCGCGGCCGACTGATCGATCCGAGCTGGGCGCGAATGCGGGCGCCGATGCGAGCAGGTGGGCGGATACGCCTCCACCTGGCCGAAGCCCACTCCCGCGAGCCAGGCGAGCAGCGCCGCTGACTTGCGGCTCACCATGGACGTTGCAGGTCTGGGGCCAGTGCTGTTCGACCACGCGTCGACGCCCGGCGACCCGGGCGGTCAGCGCGAGTCCAGCGATCAGCGGGCGCCACACGGCCGGCGGTATTCCGTTCGACGATGAGGCCATGCCACGTCGATCTGCCGGCCGGAGGAGTGTGAGCCGGTTCGTGCCGTGATGGCCGGGGCGCGCCCGAGCTGCTCGGTGCCTCCGCCGCCCCCGCCGGCGCCGAGGGCGTGCTCCACGCCCGGGTGGCGGTGCTGACCGTCGCCGACAGCAAGGGCCTGGAGTTCGACGCCGTGCTCCTGGTCGAGCCGGCGGCGCTGCTCGCCGGGCCGACCAGGGGCCTGGCCGACCTCTACGTGGCCCTCACCCGCGCCACCCGTTCACTGACCGTCGTCCACAGCGACGACCTCCCGGAGGTGCTGGGGCGCCTCGCGGCCTGACCGTCCGGCGCCGCCGCCCCTGGCTGTCGGGCGCCGCGGGTCGTCGCGCCTATCCGGCGGTGGCGCCGGCGGCGTGGCGCCGGGTGACCAGGCCGGCGCCGGTGACCACGGCCCACACTGCGACCCCGAGGGCGGTCGGGAAGAGTGGGTCGAGGGCGCTGGTGAAGACGGCGGTCCCGCTGGCCAGCGCGTACCCGACGCCGCCGACGACTCCGAACGCGGCCGCGACCGGGCTGCCCAGCGTGCGCCGCGCCGCGCCCAGGATCGCCAGCGCGGCGATGGCGAAGCCGAAGAGCGGGACCGTGACCGTGTCGGCGACCAGGACCACGTCGGTGAGCGGATGACTGTCGCCGCGGGCGATCCGGTCGGCCTCGGTGGCGGCGAGCAGGTGGAGCAGGGCGACGGGCGCGCTGATCACGGCGGTCACGGCCGCGGCGACGGCCGCCTTGTGCGCGTGGTCGTCCCGGGCGAGCACGCGGCTGCGCACCAGGGCGACCAGCGCCGCCGCGAGGAGGACAGCGCCAACCGCCATGAGGGTGTGCGCCGGGTACCAGGCGGAGTCCTCGTACATGACCCGCATCTGCTGCGCCATGCCGAGCTCCGGTCGGTCCTCGTTCGGGTGGAATAGGCCACCGGCCAGGAAGAACAGCCCGCCGGCCGGGAGCAGCCATCCGGCGGGCGGTATCGCCCTGCGGGCCGGAACGCGGGTTTCGGCGGTAGTAGCGTTTGACATCGTGATCCCTCCATGGGTTGTCTCGAGGGACCGTAGAAACATCTGCGCGCCGGTTCATGAGTGCGGACCCTCGCAGTCGTGCGGGTCTGGCCCTGAGGGTCAGCCCTGATGGATTCCCGCCCCCGGCATGGGACGGTGACTGAATGACGCGCACCGCCGTGATCGTGGATGACCACGCCGAGTTCCGGGCGCGGGCGCGGGAACTGCTGGAGGCGGCCGGCTACGAGATCGTGGGATCGTGCCCGGACGGCCGGAGCGCCCTCGTGACGATCGACAGGACCCGCCCGGACGTCGTGCTGCTTGACATCCAGCTGCCGGACGTCGACGGTTTCGGCGTGCTGGCGCGCATCGACGCGCCACCGGCGGGTCCCGTGGTGGTGCTCGTGTCCACGCGGGCGGCGGTCGACTACGGAGGACGGCTGGCGCGCAGTGGGGCGGCCGGCTTCATCACCAAAGCGGAGCTGTCCGCCGACGCGCTGGCGGCCGTGGTCGGTGACCGGTGACCACGCAGGCGACGGCGGCCGGGGGTACGGCCGTCGGGGGAACGCCGGTCGGGGGGACCGGCCCGCCCGCGCTGGCGGACCCGCGGGGGCGTCTGCTGACCAGGGCGGCGCGGGTGGCGCTCGGGCTGCTGGTGGCGGGATGCGTCGCCGCCGGCTTCCGGCTCGGCGGGTACCTGCCGAACCTGCACAACGGGCTGATCGCGGTGAGCTTCACCGCCGTCGGCCTGTTCGTGGTCACGCGTCGGCCCGACAACCGGGAGGGCTGGCTTTTTGTCGCGACCGGGACCGCGTCCGCCATCATGTTCCTGGGCCGGCAGCACGGCCTGGCCGTGGAGGCGGGCAGGGCGGAGAACTCGACCGCGGTGACCTGGCTGACCTGGCTGGGCGTATGGCCGCTCGCGCCGATCCTGGTGCTCGCCGGGGTGACGTTCATGTCCTTCCCGGACGGGCGGCTGCCGTCGCGCCGGTGGCGGCTGGTCGTGGTCGCCATGGCGGTCGCCGCGGGCCTGCTCGCGCTGCTGTCGGCGCTCTGGCCGGTCGAGTACTCAGAGAACTCGCTGGTGGTGGCGCATCCGTTCCGGACCGGCGGCGAGGACGTCGCCCAACGGATCTGGAACGTGTCCGGCCCCCTCTGTTACACCCTGTTCCAGATCACCTGGGTTGTCGCGGTGATCTTCCGGCTGCGGCGGGCCCGGGGCGACGAGGCGCGCCAGATCCGGTGGTTCGCGTTCGCGGTGACCATCGGGGCGGTGGCGATGGCGACGGGCGCGATCGCCTTCCGTTCCGCGATCCTCGGGGTGCTCGCGGTGCCGCTCGTCGCGGTCGCGGCGGGCGCCGCGATCGTCAAGTACCGGCTCTACGACATCGACCCGGTGATCAACAAGGCGTTGGTCGTCGGGGCGATGGCGACCCTGGTGACCGGCGGCTACATCGGAGTGGTGGTGGTCGTCGGCCGGTTCGTCGGCATGTCGGCCGCGCAGCACCCGGTGTGGTCCATCGTGGCCACCGCGGTCGTCGCCGTCGTCTTCGAACCGGCGCGACGCCGGGTGCAGACGCTGGCGGACCGGCTGGTGTACGGCCACCGGCCGACCCCGTACGAGACCCTCGCCTGGCTGACGACCCAGCTGAACGGCGGTGTCCGACCGGACGACCTGGCGGCGGGGCTCGCGATCGCGGTGGCGGACGGGGTCGGCGCCGCCGAGGTGACGCTGTGGGAGGGTACGGCCGACAGGCTGGTGCCGGTGGCGTCCTGGCCGCCCGCGGCCGCCTCGGTGGCCCCGCGTGAGCTGCGCTGTCTCGACGGCGGGGGAACGCGGGTTCTGCCCATCGTCCGGGACGGCCGGGTCCGCGGTGCCGTCACGCTGCGCAAGGCACCCGGCGAGGCGCTGACGCCGGCCGAGGACCGGCTGCTGCGTGACCTGGCGGCGCAGGCGAGCCTCGTGCTCGACAACGTCGGCCTCGGGCTCGAGCTGCGCCGGCGGCTGCGCCAGATCGAACTCCAGGCGGCCGAGCTGCAGGCCGCGGCGAAACGGATCGTGGCCGCGCAGTACGAGGCGCGCCGCGCCATCGAGCGCGACCTGCACGACGGCGCCCAGCAGCGCCTGGTCACCCTGGCGCTCGGCCTGCGCTCCCTGGCCGAGCGGGCCGCCGCGGGTGGCCACGACGCGCTCGCCCGAAACGTCGACGACGCGCGCCGGGACCTCCTCGACGCGCTCGCCGAGCTGCGGGAGCTGGCCCGCGGGATCCACCCGGCGATCCTGACCCAGGAGGGTCTCGAGGCTGCCCTGGAGTTCCTGGCCGAGCGGTCCCCGATTCCCGTCGAGCTCGACGCGCGGGTGGACCGGCGTCTCGGCCAGGACGTCGAGGCCACGGCGTACTTCCTGGTCAGCGAGGCGCTGACGAACGCCGCCCGGCATGCCGGGGCCGCGCGCGTCGCCATCACCGGCCGGCTGGCGGACGGCTGGCTGCGCCTCGAGATCGCCGACGACGGGCGGGGCGGGGCGGACGCGCGCCGCGGCCAGGGTTTGCAGGGGCTGGTCGACCGGACGGCGACCCTGAACGGGCAGCTGACCGTGCACAGCCCGCCCGGCGGCGGCACCCGGCTCGTCGCCCAGATCCCCGCGGAGAACCCGCGCGAGTAGCGGAGTAATGGAGATTTTCATGCGTGTGGTCGTCGCCGACGACGCCGTGCTGTTCCGGGAGGGCACGGCCCGCCTCCTCACGGAGGCGGGCTTCGACGTGACGGGGCTCGCCCGTGACGCGGCCGAGCTTCGCGCGCTCGTCGCCCGGGACCCTCCCGACGCGGCGATCATCGACATCCGGATGCCGCCCGGCCACCTCACCGAGGGCGTCGAGGCCGCCGCCGACATCCGTCGGAGCCTCCCGGACGTCGGCCTGCTGCTGCTGTCCCAGCACGTGGAGACGCGCGTCGCGACGCGGCTCGTGACCGAGTTCCGCGCCGGTGTCGGCTATCTCCTCAAGGACCGGGTCAGCGACCTGGCCGCCTTCGCCGATGATGTGCGGCGGGTCGCCGCCGGCGGCTGCGTCCTTGACCCGGAGCTGATCGCGCGGCTGGTCGGGAAGCGCCGTGAACGTGACCCGCTGGTCGCTCTCACTGAGCGCGAGCGCACCGTGCTCGCCCTCATGGCGCAGGGGCGCTCCAACGCCGCGCTGGCCGCGGAGCTGTACCTGAGCGAGAAGACGGTCGAGGCCCATGTGCGCAGCATCTTCACCAAGCTGAACCTGCATCCCGACCCGGGCGACCACCGCCGGGTGCTCGCGGTACTGGCGTTCCTGCGCTCCTGAGCTTCCGACCTCGACTCCCGGGGTCCGCCGGGGCGACCGCGTCCCACGTCCGCGCCTCCGCCTGTCCATGGCGAGGTTACGGGCGGCCTGGGTGACCCACGCGGCGGTGGGGTATGCGGTGGCGCCCAGGATCCGGATCCGCCGGGTGGAGTGTTCGATCACCGTGAGGATGTACAGGCGCGCCCCGGTCAGGGTCACCGTTTCGAAGAAGTCGGCGGCGAGGATCGCGTGGGCTTGGGCGCGGAGGAAGTCGGCCCAGGTGGTCGCGGTCCGGTCGGGTGCGGGGTCGATGCCTGCGTCACGCAGGATCTCCCGGACGGTGGATGGGGCGACCCGGATGCCGAGGGTCAGGAGTTCGCCGTGGATTCGACGGTAGCCCCAGCTGCTGTTTTCCCTGGCCAGCCGTAACACCAGGGCGCGGATCGAGGCCACGGTACGGGGCCGGCCACGCCGCCTGGGACGGGAGCGAGCGGCGTGGTGGCGGGCGATCAGATCGCGATGTCAGCGCAGGACGGTCTCCGGGCGCACCAGGAGTCGCAGGCGGCGCAGGGTTGGCCGCGGCAGCGCGTGCAGGAGCGCGGCGAGCAGAGCACGGTCGGCGGGATGGAACTGGATCCGTTGACCGTCGAGTTGGCGTTGCAGCACGGCGATCTGGTGGCGCAGGGCGAGGATCTCGACGTCCTTGTCACGGCCACCGCGGGGCAGCAGGCGCAGCAGCGCGAACGCGTTCGTGACACCGAGGTAGGTCAGCCGACGCACCACGAACCGCCATCCTCGCGCAGCCGCCGGCGCCCAGGCGAGGGCCGGCGCTGGGAGGGCCATGGTCGGCAGCCACGGCTGCGACCGCGCTGAGCAGGGCGGATGGCATATTCGGCAGCCACACTGCCACGTCGATGCGGATGCCCGGCTACGGCCGCCGGTTGCCCCTGCCGAGCCAGCTCACACCGCGTGACGAGAGTGCCTGCGGGCCGCGGCTGGTACCTCGCGAGCCGCCCACGTGCACCTCGACGTCGGGTGACCGGCGCTTGGCCGGGTGGCTCGATCGTGCGGCCAGGCTCGCCGCCGACCTTGATCGTAGATCGAAACTCTTCGATGTCTTCCTGCTTCGGTCCCCTTCCGTTCGACGTCCGTTCATATCGAAGGTCTTCGATATGACCTCGGTTGGTTCGCGTGGACCCGCCACATATGCGCCCGTGGGCGCGGGGGAAGACTGAGGGGATGCGCACGTGGCAATAAGGGGTAAGCGGTTGGGCGCCGTCGTCGGCGTCGCGCTCGCGGCGGTCTTGACCGTGTCCGCGTGTGGTGACGACGAGGAGCCGACGACACCGGGTTCCGGAGGCACCGCGGCCGCGCTGTCCGGGACCGTCAAGGTCGATGGGTCGAGCACCGTCGCGCCGTTGTCGGAGGCGGCGGCCGAGTTGTTCCGCGAGGAGCAGGGCGGCGTGCAGATCACCGTCGGTACGTCCGGCACCGGTGGCGGCTTCGAGAAGTTCTGCCGGGGCGAGACGGACATCTCCGACGCCTCGCGCGCGATCGAGGACGACGAGGTGGCCGCCTGCGAGGAGGCCGGCATCGCCTTCGATGCGTTCCAGGTCGCGAACGACGCGCTCACGGTCGTCGTGAACAAGGAGAACACCTGGGCGAAGTGCCTCACGGTCGACCAGCTCAAGACGATCTGGGACGAGGGCTCGACCGTCAGCAACTGGAACCAGGTCGACCCGTCGTTCCCGGACGAGCCGTTGAAGCTGTTCGGCGCGGGCACGGACTCCGGTACGTTCGACTACTTCACCGCCGCGGTCAACGGCGAGGAGGGCCGTAGCCGCACGGACTACCAGGCGACCGAGGACGACAACGTCACCGTTCAGGGCGTGACCTCGTCCAAGGGCGGGCTTGGCTACTTCGGTTTCTCCTACTACGAGGAGAACGCCGACGAGCTGACCGCCGTGCAGATCGACGGCGGCGAGGGCTGTGTCACGCCGAGCGTCGCGACGGCGCAGGACGGCACGTACTCGCCGCTGGCCCGCCCGCTGTTCATCTACGTCAACGGCAAGTCGCTCGCCCGGCCCGAGGTCAAGGGGTTCGTCGAGTTCTACCTGGCGAACTCCACGGCGATCGCCGAGCAGGTCCAGTTCGTGCCGCTGACCGACGCGCAGATCAAGACCGCGCAGGACAAGCTCACCGCGCTGCAGGCGAGCGCGGGCGTCACCGCCACGCCGAGTTCGTGACGACGACATGACGCGGGCGGAATCCACCGCCGCCGGCGGGGTCGCCGCGGGGAGCGTTTCCCTGCGGCGGCCTCGGCCGCGCTACGGCGAAGCAGTCATCCGCGGCGCGCTGTTCGCCGCCGCGCTGTTGTCGGTCGCGACGACGGTCGGGATCGTCGTCGCGCTGATCGTCCCGACGGTCGAGTTCTTCGCCGAGGTCAGCGTCCTGGACTTCCTGACCGGCACCGAATGGGCGCCGCTGTTCGCCAGGCCGAAGTTCGGCGTGCTGCCGCTGCTGGTCGGGACCCTGGTGGTCACCGTGGTGGCGCTGATCGTCGCCATACCGCTTGGACTTGGTGCCGCGACGTTCCTGTCCGAGTACGCGACCGACCGGGTCCGGCGCGTGCTCAAGCCCGTCCTCGAGGTGCTCGCCGGTATCCCCACCGTCGTCTACGGCTTCTTCGCGCTCACCTTCGTCACCCCGCTGCTGCAGGACATCTGGCTGTTCGGCGACCCGCCGGAGGGCTTCAACGCCCTGTCCGCCGGCATCGTCATGGGCATCATGATCGTCCCGACGGTCGCGTCGCTGTCCGAGGACGCGATGAGCGCCGTGCCCGCGGACCTCAAGGCCGGCGGGTACGCGCTGGGCAGCAGTAAACGCCAGGTAGCGACGAGGGTGACGTTCCCGGCGGCGCTGTCGGGCATCGTCGCGGCCATCGTGCTGGCGATCTCCCGCGCCGTCGGCGAAACCATGATCGTCCTGGTGGCTGCCGGTGGAACACCGAACCTCAGCGCCGACCCGCGCGAGGCGATGCAGACGATGACCGCCTTCATCGGGGCGGCCGGGATCGGCGACCAGCCGGTCGGCTCCATCGGCTACAAGACGATCTTCGCCGTTGGTTCGCTGCTGTTCGTCATCACCCTCGTCATGAACGCCGTCTCCATCCGGCTCGTCCGCAAGTTCCGGGAGGTGTACGAGTGAGCACCACCCAGACCACCGGCGTGGAAGACCCGGCCGTGGCCGAGGCGACGTCGCATGCCGACCTCACGGCGGGGCAGCGGTCGATCAAGGATGTCCTGTTCTACGTGGGCATGCTGGCGAGCCTCGGGATCGCCTTCACGGCCCTGGTCGCCCTGATCGCCCTGATGCTGGTCCAGGGCTGGCCACGGCTCAACCTCGACCTCATCACCCACTTCCCGTCCAGCATCCCGGCCAGGGCCGGGGCCGAGTCGGCGGTGCTGGGAAGCATCTGGGTCGTCGGCTTCACCGCGCTGTTCACGATCCCGCTGGGGGTGGCCGCCGCCGTCTACCTGGAGGAGTTCGCCGACAAACAGCGCTGGTACAACCGCCTGATCGAGCTGAACATCCAGAACCTGGCGGCGGTGCCGTCGATCGTCTACGGCATCCTCGGCCTCGGCCTGATCGTGCAGGCCGCGGGACTGGGCCAGGTCGTACTCGCGGCCTCGTTGACACTCACCCTGCTCGTACTGCCCACGGTGATCATCGCGGCGCGGGAGGCGATCCGGGCTGTCCCGGACTCGATCCGGGCCGGTTCGCTCGCGCTCGGCGCGACCCAGTGGCAGACGGTGTGGCGGCAGGTGCTGCCGGCCTCGGTGCCGGGCATCGCCACCGGAGTGATCCTCGCGCTGTCCCGGGCGATCGGCGAGGCGGCGCCGCTGGTGCTGCTCGGCGGGCTCACCTTCATCCAGTTCAACCCGAGCGGCCTGGACAGCCCGTTCACGGTGCTACCGATCCAGATCTTCAACTGGGTCTCCCGGCCCCAGGACGAATTCGAGGTGCTCGCGGCCGCGGCCGGCGTCGTCCTCCTCGTGATCCTGCTGGCCATGAACAGCATCGCGATCCTCGTCCGGAACCGGTTCCAGCGCCGCTGGTAGCCCACCGCCGCCGCCCGCCGGGCGACCGGCGGCGGCCCGGCCCCGGCCCTGTCACGGGACCGTCATGACCAGCCCGCACCTCCGCACCCTTCGCGAAGGACAGCCATAGCCATGGACAATTCCCCGTCAGCGGACGACGCGCCGACGTCGGCCGACGCGCCCCAGCCGGCGGCCACGGGCTCCGGCCTGGCCGACCCGGCGCTGCACCTGGACACCCCCACCCGCGCCGGGCGGCGCGAGATTCCCGAGCAGCCGAAGGACCCCGTCATGCTGCTGCGTGACGTCGCCGTCTACTACGGCGGTTTTCGCGCGGTGAAGGACGTGAACCTCGACTTCGGCCGCCGCGAGATCACCGCCCTGATTGGGCCGTCCGGCTGCGGGAAGAGCACCGTCCTGCGCTGCCTCAACCGGATGAACGACCTGGTCCGCGGCGCGCGCGTCGCGGGTTCGATCACCTACCACGACCAGGATCTGTACGGCCCGAAGGTCGACCCGATCGTCGTGCGGCGCAGCATCGGCATGGTCTTCCAGAAGCCCAACCCCTTCCCGAAGTCGATCTACGACAACATCGCCTACGGGCCGCGGGTGACCGGGATGAAGCCGGGGAGCATGGACGAGCTCGTCGAGCAGGCGCTACGCGGCGCGGCACTGTGGGACGAGGTCAAGGACAAACTCAAGCAGAACGCCTACTCCCTGTCGGGCGGGCAGCAGCAACGGCTGTGCATCGCGCGCTGCATCGCCGTCAACCCCGACGTGATCCTCATGGACGAGCCCTGCTCCGCGCTCGACCCGATCGCCACTGCGCGCATCGAGGACCTGATGATCGAACTCGCCGACCGGTACACGATCATCATCGTCACCCACAACATGCAGCAGGCCGCCCGAGTCGCCGACCGCACCGCGTTCTTCACCGCGGAGGCCGACGCGACCACCGGCGAACGCACCGGGCTGCTGGTCGAGTACGACCGGACCGGCGCCATGTTCCACAACCCGCGCGACCGCCGGACCGAGGACTACATCAGTGGCCGCTTCGGCTGACGCCAACCGCATCCTTCGCGCGGGCGGAGCCCGCCCTGCTCGACCGAGCCCACGCGTTGGCCGGCGAGCCGACGAGGCGGCCTGGGCGGGCCGAACGGCGCCGCCCGGGCCGTTCGGCCAGGTCGTGACGCGGGAGAGGAGACCTGACCCGGTGCCCCAGATATCCGCGCGGCCAGCGGACGACGCCCGCCCGGCAGTCCGGCCAGTGATCGAGCCGGCGACCCATGCGGGCGCCGGCGGAAGTCCCACCCACGCGCCCGCCAGGCACCTGGGCGCGGGCCCCGCCCCGCGCGCGGTGACACCGCCGGGCGGAAGGGAGGTTTCCCTGGACGCGAGCCGTGGGGACGACCCCGAAACAGGCACCATACTGATCGCCGACGGGACCATCACCGAGGACACTCTGGCCACACTTCGGCAGGCGGGCGCCCAGGTGGCCATCGCCCGTGACGGGGCCAGCGCGCTGTTGGAAGTCGGTCGCCTCGAACCCGAACTGCTCCTCGTCCGCGCCGCCCTGCCGATTCTCGACGGAGTCGCGGTCATCAGGGCAGTCAGGGCCCGCTACGACCGTGAGACCCTGCCGATCGTGCTCGCCGTCGGGCCCGACGAGGGCGCACAAGCGGCGGCGGGGCTTGAAGCCGGCGCCAACTCGTGCGTCGCCTGGCCCCACGGAGTCATGGACATCCTCGGCACGGCGCACGCCTCTCGCGTCGAGGATGCCCAACGAACTGACGAGCCACCGGCGATCCTGCGCGCGGGCCCCATCACGATGGACGTCGCCGGACACGACGTCCGGGTCCACCAACGCCCGATCCACCTGCCACGCCGCGAGTTCGACGTTCTGCGGATCCTTCTCGAGAACATCGGCCGGGTAGTCACGAAGGAAACACTGGGCGAGCTCGCCTGGGGAACCGCCGAGACCGAGTCCAACACGATCGCGGTACACGTCCGCCGGATCCGCCTGCGGATCGGGGACACGGGCAAGCCCCAGCTCATCGAGTCCATCCGGGGCATCGGCTACCGCGTCCGCCGCGAATGATGAACCTTCGATGAACGGACATAAAACCAAGCCGAAACGCGGCGAAGAATCAAGGTGGCGCGGCGAAAAGTCCCATGCGCTCGCTAGTGTGTACGTGTGGCGGCGCTCGACGGGACTCCTTCCCACCCCGATATCGTCACCACCCAGCCCCCGGTCGATGACTGTGGGCCATCGCTGTCCGCCAAGCCGTTGCCGCGCGACGACGCGGACCGCTTGGCGGAGACCCTCAAGGCCATCGCGCACCCCGCCCGGCTGCAGCTGCTGAGCCTCATCATGGCCAGCGAGAACGGCGAGGCGTGCGTCTGCGATCTCATCGAGCCGGTCGGCCTCTCGCAGCCCACCGTCAGCCACCACCTCAAGCTGCTCACAAACGCCGGCCTGGTCACCCGCTCCCAACGCGGCCAGTGGGCCTGGTTCGCCGTCGTCCCCGAGCGTCTTCGCGAGATCCGCGCCGTCCTGCAGTGATCGAGCGGCCGGCCGGGTCGACAGGTGATCGGCCGGCGCGACGCGGTCTTCCTTGGCATGGCTGTAGATGCGAATATTGAAACATGTCGATGCGCGGCGAGAGTCGATGCGCCCCGTCCACCCTCCACGACCGGCCCGAAGCGCCGGCCCTCGCTGCTCCCCTGAGCGCACCGCGCTACGCGCTCGTCTCCCACCGCTCACCGGAGGCGGTCGCCGAGGCGCTCCAGACGCTGGCCCACGGCCCGTCGCTCCGGTTGTTCACCACATTGCGAGCCCACGGCGACGAGATCTGTGGCTGCCACATCGCTGATCTCCTCGCCGACCTCGGCCAGGACCGCGACCTGTACCTGACCAGGCTGGCGACCGCCGGCCTGCTCCAGATGATCTGGTGCGATGGCAACATCTACTACCGGGCGCTGCGTCCCGGCGATGTCCTCGCCGCGCTCGCACCGGCATACGTCAAGCCAGCGGGGATGGCCACCTCCAGCTGACGCCTTCCAGTCCAGGCCTTGGCCAGCATGCGGTGAGTCGGCGTGTCAGTGCAGGATCTCCTGTCAACAGGCGCCCCCCGCCGCAGCCCGCCCCCCGCCACAGCCGCGTGACTCGCCGGCGGCCCGTCGGGCGGCGGCGCGGCCGCGCTGGTGCAGCCCGAGAAACACCACCGCCAGGACGGCCAGGGCGATCACCGCGGCGACGAGCGTCTGGTTGACCGCGGCAGCCCACGGATCAGCAGGAGCACCAGCGTCGACACCATGCCGTCATGATCCCTGCCGCGCCATCTGCCCAGCTCAGCGGCCCTGACCGTCCAGTTGCACCCCACAGGGTCAAGGCCGATCTGAAGCGGTTCAAGGCATTCATCGAGAACCGCTGAACCGGGCTGTCGCGCCGCGAGGAGTCATCCTGTGGTGCGGCCGATTTTTCTGGCGTCGACTCAACGACCGCCCCGGGTCCGACGAGTCCGCGCAACTCCGGGGGCCTGTTGTGTCGGCGACCGCGGTGGCGATGTGGAGATCGCGCAGGTCCGTGAGGATCGGAGCGGGTGGATCCGCGGCGAGCGTCGTGAGCGCGGCGTCGCGCCCGGGCTGGGATCTGCCGGGCGCAGTCACCTGCTGAGGGGTCGGGCGCACCGGCACTGCGCACCGGCACTGCGCACCGGCACTGCGCACCGGCACTGCGCACCGGCACTGCGCACCGGCACGCCGCGCTACCGGCGCTCTTCGTCCCTCCGCTCCTCGAGGGTCGGTCCCGGGAGACGCCAGAACACCGCCCACTGGTCGATCCGCGTCAGGGGCGCGGTGACGCCGTGCGCGGCGCGGTAGTCGTGGACCGCCGCACGGCAGGCCGGGATCTGGTAGTCATCGATGATCACGAATCCGCCCGGTGACACCTTCGGGTACAGGTTGTCCAGCGCATCCATGGTCGACTCGTACAGGTCACCGTCGAGCCTGAGCACCGCGATCCGCTCGATCGGCGCGGTGGGCAGGGTGTCGCGGAACCATCCCTTCAGGAACCGGACCTGGTCGTCGAGCAGCCCGTAGACGCCGAAGTTGGCCCGCACCTGCTCGAGCGGGACGGCCAACACGGCGTTGGCCAGGTGCAGCCGGGTCTCCTGGTCGCTGGGGTGGCTGTCCGGCCCGCTGACCGGCATCCCCTCGAACGAGTCGCACACCCACACCAGCCGGTCGGTCACCCCGTAGGCGCGCAGGACCGCGCGCATGAAGATCGACGTGCCGCCACGCCAGACCCCCGTCTCGACCAGGTCGCCGGGAACGCCCTCCATGATCGCCGTGGCGGCGCATTCCTGGACGTTGTCCAGCCGGGCGAGCCCCACCATCGTGTGCGCGACGGTCGGCCAGTCCTGGCCGGTGGCCCGCTGGTCGCCGTCGAACGCCGCCCCTGTCCCGGAGACGGGCGGGTCCTGGTAGATCGTGTTCGTGAGGATCCGCTTCATCAGGTCGAGGTAGTCCTCATTCCCGGCCCCATGCGCGGTCAGCGGGCTCACCAAGGTCACGTCGTCGTCCCATCTCGCGGCCACGGCCACGGCCACGGCTCGGCTGCTCCTCTCGCGGGAACTCCCCGGATAGTTCGATCCTGGCCGGTGTCCTCGCGGCTCGCGACCGAAGTCGGTCCTCTGGAACCGAGATGCGGCAGCCGGTCGTCGCGACAGCCGCCATGCCTCGGGCCGGCTCGACGCGACTGTGCCCCAGGCAGCGCCCACCCGGACGGCGGTCCGGGTGGGCGCCGGGAGTCAGATCATGGTGCTGGTCGACGTCTGGCATCCCGCCGTCGTGGCGCCCGTACCCGTGTGCAGCGCGGCCGGCCCTCCTACAAGGACGGTCGCCAGGAGAACGACAACCCAGAGGGGAATCGGGTCTTGCTTCGGGTCTTGTTTAGGCATAGATCTACCTCTTTGTCCTCATACCGAGACTTTTAAGTGAGGCGCGCGGTTCCGGTTACCGCCGGACTGCAACCGCTCGCTTGAGTCACATCCTGTCCGCAGACGAGCACATTGGGTAGCCACCGGAAGTAACCATCTGTGGACTAGTCACAGACATAGCGTGCAGACGGGTGGCGTTTGATCGCCGATCCCCTTACGCTGCGCGTCAGCCGTCGTTCCTCATACCGAGCGGTTCAGGCGGCCACAGCCCCCGGTTACCGCCGGGGGCTGTCGCCTGTCGAGGCGGCGTCTCGGTCCCGTCGCGGTCGAACTTCAGCTGGAGATGCGCGGCGAGCAGGTAGATGTCGCGGACGGCATCGTCGTTCGCCCAGCCGCGCGCGCGGCACCCCGGCACAGCCGCGCGATCTCCGCGTCGAGCGCGTCCGCCTCGGGGCCGAGCGGCGGCGGCGACATGTTCGTCGTGTCCGTGCTCACCGGGCCAGCCAGCCTCCTTGGCTCCTGAGGGGGCTCCTGAGGGACGTGCCGCGCGCGGCGGCCGCCCCGCGCCGGCGCTGGTCGAGTTCAGGTGACGCCAGTCAGGTTCCAGCGGCGATCCCCTCGGCGCCGCCGCGCGGAGCGTGACCCTCGCGGCCGAGCCCGCTGGGACGTGATACGCGTACCTGCCCGTTCCAGCGGCCAGCGCGCCGCGCGGACTCGCGAACGCGGTCCCACGCCGCAACGATGATCGTCGCCGTGGGGCGCGAGAAGCAGCCCCACGGCGACGCGTCACACGCTCACGCCGGACGGTCCGACCAGCCTTCCGACCGGCCGGCGCGACAGCGCCTGCGTGACGACTGCCGAACGCCGTTGGCGATCACCGTTCAGAACTGGACGGAACTGTAGTCATCGAGGCAGGAGTAGACGAATGTGGCGGGGGTCCGGGCGTTGAACGTCATCGTTCCGGCATAGGTGGCGCCGGTGCTGGACCTGCGGGACACCTCGAGCGTCACCGTCGGCTTGACCGTGCCGCCGGACGTCCGCAGGCACGAGGTCGCGGGGTCGCGCAGGTCCGACCTGCCGGCGGCGGCAAAGCGGATGACGGTCTGGCCGCCGACGGACCGTACGTCGAGGATGTTGGCGAAGTAGTCCCTGCTGTAGACGGAGACCGCGCGGGACGGGACCGCGGCGGTGCCGAGCGCGACGGTGGAGTAGTCGCTCGCGCACGAATACGTGAAGCCGTACGAGCCGGGCGCGGCGAGCGCGAACGTCAGAGTTCCCGTATAGCGGCCGGGGCTGTTGGTCGACAGCGTGCTCTGCACGGGGAACAGCCGACGCGATGTCGATCCGTCCGACACCGTCACGCAGGAGGTCTCCGGCTTGCGGAGGTCGTTCCGCCCGGACGCGTCGAAGTCGACGTGGAGCAGGAACCCGTCCGGGCGGACCGCCCGGATCGCCGCGCGGTACTCGTCGCTGTACCGCGACGTGCCGAGCTGCGTGGCCTGGAAGGTGGAAGGACCCGATGAGGGAGCCGGTGCGCCGCCGCCGAGCTGGTCCAGGTAGCTGATGAGCGCGTCGGTGGCATGGTTCAGGCTGACGTCGCCCTTGTAGAGACGGCCGTGTGAGCAGCTCGCGGCGGCCTCGACGGCGGCGAGGTAGGCGACCAGCCCCGGTGTCAGGTTCCCGGACAGGATGCCGTCGAAGGTGTTGTCATCCAGCACCGCCATCTGGCCGATGCCCGCCGCGAGCGCGGCCAGCGCCGACTTGCTCCAGCCCAGGGCGACAGCCGCGGTCAGGAGAGAGTCGCTGGTGATGGTGCAAGCGTCCGTCCGGAGGGAAACCTTCACGCCTCGCGGCTGCGGTTCCCTCGGGTTCATCGGGAGATAGCCGTGCGCGGAGCTCACCGGCACGATGCCGTCGCTGCTCAGCGGGATGTCGTAGAGGTGGAACGGGCCCAGCGTTCGGCGCACCGTGGCGGAACCGGCGATCGCGGTCAACGGCACCGAGGCCGGCAGGTAGGACGGCAGCGTGCTGGCGCAGGCGTCGGGCATGTTCGCGCCGCCGTTCGGATGTGGGCCCAGGCAGACCTGGGCGTCCGAACCGGGCGGCGGAACCTCGGTCGAGCCGTGCTGGTGAAGGTCCTGCCAGAACCCGGCCGCCCAGGTCTCGCCGAACGGGGAGCCGAGATAGGGCGTGGCGAAGGTGACGACCCCGCCGAGCAGTTCGGCGGCCCCCGCCCGCCTGGCGGCGTACAGCGTCGCCAGGCCGCCCATCGAGTGCGCGACGACGAGGACCTTCCCGTCGCCGCCGTAGGTCGCCGACACGGCGGCGAGGTATTTGGCGAGGCAGCCCGCGACCGCGTCCGCGCTCGCCCACGTCGTTCGGTGCGCGCCGTAGTCGAAGTAGTAAGGGGTGATCCGGTTGCCTGTGCGGGCCGTGAGCGCCTTTCCGGTTTCCTTCAGCGCGCCGCCATCCGCCATCCAGCCGTGCACGAAGACCACCGGCCGGGTGCCGTCCGCCGGTCGCGTCGACGGCGAGGTCGAGCGCGACGAGCAGGCAGACGACGAGGCCTGGGCGGGGGCGGCCGGTGCCCCGGTCACCGCCAGCACGGTGAGAACCGCGGCGCCCAACGCGACCAGCCGGACGGCCGTCCCACAGCGGGCACGGCCGCGCCGGCCCGCTGGGCCCGCCGTCGCGGTCATCGGACAGGCTCCGTCGCCACGATCGTCCAGGAGCCGTCAGACCAGGCCAGGAGGAACGTCCAGGCGGCGGGCTGGCCCGCCGGCGGGTGAGCGAACCGCCCGACGACTGTCGCGTGCGTCGCGTCGAGTGGCTGGAACGTCGCCATGTCGAAGGACACCGGCCCGGCCTCGCGAAGCCCGGCGAGCGCGGCCGGGTCAAGCACCTGCCCCGGCGGAATCCCCATCGCCGACCGGAGGTCATCCTCCGAACCGGACGCCAGCCGCGTCGACAACGCGGAACCCTGCTGCTGGGTGAGCGGGGGCGCGGTCGAAGGGCTCGCGCTGGGCGACGGCCCGGATGGCCCGCCGCCGTCGGAGTCGTGGCCACCGGAACAGGCGGCCACGAGAAGGACGACGACCGGCAACAGCCGAACCGAGTATCTGTACGCGTCGGGCCGCTGCCGGCCCGGCTCATGCCTGCGCATTGTGTTTCTCCCCCGTGACCGCGCCCCCGTGCGCGGCTTCACGCCGGGACTATAGACCGGCGCCGCCGGGGCCTATTTCGATCTTGAAGGTTGGGTTCGGACGGCGACCAACCGGGCGGCTGCCATCGGGCTCAGCAGCGTTCCGCGCCGCGGCCCACGCTCGTTTGGGCCGCCGGCGCGCGGCCCGCGGCAGATCCGGATGCCGAGCAGGTCGGTGCCGCTCGGAAATATGCCTGGCAAGGCGGATGGGCCTTCTCGATGAGTGGTCGGTCAACGCAGAATCTCGACGTACCCGTCGCTTCCGTGCACGCGGATCCGCTGCCCGTCGGGAATCAGCCGGGTGGCATCCACCACACCGACGACAGCCGGCAGCCCGTACTCCCGCGCGATCACCGCGCCGTGTGTCATCAGTCCTCCGACCTCCGTCACCAGGCCGGTGACAGCGACGAAGAGGGGCGTCCAGCTCGGGTCCGTGTGGGCCGTGACGAGGATGTCACCCGGTTCGAGATCAGCCTGGGCCATGTCCAGGATGACGCGGGCGCGCCCTTCGATGGTCCCGGCGGAGACCGGTAGGCCGATCAGGGCGCCGGTCGGCACGTCGTCGCGTCGGTAGGCCCCGGCAATGACCTCGCCATCCGAGGTCAGCACCCGGGGCGGCGTGAGCGCGTGGTACGACCGGAACGCGTCCTTGCGCCGCTGGATGAGCTTGTCATCCACCTGGTTGGTGCGCACGACGCCGTGAAGTTCCTGGAACGTGAGGTAGAAGACGTCCTCCTTCTCGGGGAGCACGTTGGCCCGCACGAGGCGCTCGGCCTCGGCCAGCAAGGCCTGCTTGTAGACGAAGTAGCGGCTGACGATGCCGTACTTCGGGTACTCCCGGTAGCCGATGAAGGTCCGGACCCGGTCGATCATCTTCTCGGTCTCGGTGGCCTTGTGCTCCCCGTCCGGCAGGGCCCGCAGGTGTTCGAGCACCTCCTGCGTCTTCTTCCGCGCCTCCCGCTGTCCTTGCTCGAAGCGCCGCCTGGCGGCGCCCGGCGCGAAGTTCCTGACGTTGTCGAGGATCACGGGCACGAGCGTGCTGGGGCGTTCACGCCAACGCGGCCTCGTGATGTCGATCTCGCCGACGCAGCGCATGCCGTACCGGTCGAGGTAGGCCTCGATGGCGTGGCGCGCTTCGGTCCCGCCCGAGAACTTCGGCAGCGCGTCCAGGAAGCCGTCGTCCTCGACGCCCCGCAGGAACGCCACCACCTCCGGATGCGGGCGGATCACGTCGGCGACGTCGAGCAGCGCCAGTCCCATCTCCGACGTGACGTTGCCGGGGGCGGACAGCGTGAGGGTGTCGGCCGCGTTCTTCTCGCCCAGCCATTCCCGCAGCTGGTCATTGAGCCACCAGGTGGCCGCCATCCCCGCCATGATCGCCTGCATGCTCAGTGGATCACCGAGGACTCGCTTGTGCTCCTCGAATGCCTCCAGCAGGAAGTCGAACAGCGCCGGTCCGCTCTTCGTCCGGATCTCGCGCCGCAGGGCGGCGATGGACGCCTGGCTGCGCTCCACCAGCTCGGTGACGATGGCCGGATCGGTCTCGATCGGGGTGGACGCGCCGCGGACCGGCGGCCCAGCGGGACCCCCGTCGGGGAGCGTCGGGATGAAGTCGCCGCGGTCGAGGACGGTCTCCAGCGCGTCCCTGATCAGCGGATCGCCCCTCCCCATGAGGTCCAGGAGGCCGGCGCGGCTCGCGGGCGAGGCCAGGCGCCGGGTGACGTCGACGAACAGCCTCCCGCCGGCCGCGTGCATCGGCGCCATGGCCGTCAGCTGCCACATCGAGAGCCCCAGTGGCTTCATGGGGTCGGTCATCATCTGCTGATGACCGACGGAGACGTAGACGTGGTTCTCCTGGTCGTCGGCGGCGGGGATGGGAAACAGTGTGGTGATTGGTCGGCTCTGCACGATCTGGAAGTCATCGTCGACCAGGCACCATTCGATGTCCTGCGGGCGGCCGAAATGCGCTTCGATCCGCCGCCCGAGTCGCACGAGCCGCAGAATTTGCGTGTTCGTCAGCGCCGGCTGCTCCTGCCGGTGCGGGTCGATCGCCACTTCCCTCGTCCCGCCGGCCGGCAGGGCGTGAATGGCGCGCTGTTTGGCGGCGACCGCCTGGGCGACGATCGCGCCGTCGCGCACCTTGAAGACGTCCGGGTTCACCAGGCCGGAAACCACGGCCTCACCGAGGCCGAAGCTGGCGTCCACGGTGGCGACCTTCCGGTTGCCCGTGACGGGGTCGGCCGTGAACAGGATGCCGGCCGCATCCGGGAAGACCATCTGCTGCACGACCACCGCCATGTGGACCGCGCGGTGGTCGATGCCGTTGCGCTGGCGGTAGGTCACGGCCCGCTCGGTGAACAGCGACGCCCAGCACCGGCTGACGTGCCGGAGGATCTCCGCCGGCCCCACGATGTTCAGGTACGTGTCCTGCTGGCCGGCGAAGGAGGCCGTCGGCAGGTCCTCTGCCGTCGCGCTGGATCGCACGGCGTAGGCGGCTCGCTCGCCGAGCTGGGCGAGCGCGTGGGTGATCACCGTCGCCAGACCGCCCGGGATGGCAATCCCTTCGATGGTCCGGCGGATCTCCGCGCTGAGCGTGCGGACCGCCTCCCGGTCATCCGGGTTCAGGCGCGACAGCTGATCGAGCAGATTGGCGATCGACGGTGCATCCGCCATGATCCGCCGGAAGGCGTTCGTCGTCACGCAAAACCCAGCCGGCACCCGGATGCCTTCGATCCGCGACAGCCCGCCCAGGTGCGCGGCCTTGCCGCCAACGACCGCGACCCGCGTCGCGTCCACCTCTTGAAGATCCAAGACGTACTGCTCGATCATCGCGATACCTCCGAGGCAGCCGTGCTCCGTCGCACCGCACTGGCCGATCGAATCACCGGCCTCTCAAGCTGTGTCAAACCTCTTGTTGGGCACGTCCTCATGCCTTGGTTGGCTTCCCCGACGACGGCCAGCACCGTGGCGGCGGCAGAATCGCCGCGGCCCGCAAGCTCATCCGCGGCGGTACGCGCCTCACCGAGGAGGATGGTGCGGTGACCGCCGGTGGCATCCGGACCGCTGTCACACCCGGGTGGGCCACCTCGTCTCCCCATGTGCGGCACAGAACGAGACCGATGGACCTGTTCGCTCGAATGCGAAGAACGGGAGGGACCGCCATGCAAGCCATCACCGTTCGAGACCGCGCCGCCGGCGTCGGAGGACTCTCGCTGACGGAGATGCCATACCCCCACGCCGCCGAGAACGACGTCATCGTGCGCGTGCACGCCGCGGGGTTCACCCCTGGAGAGCTTGACTGGCCGGGAACATGGACCGATCGCGCCGGCCGTGACCGGACGCCGAGCGTGCCTGGACATGAGCTGTCGGGTGTCGTCGCCGCGCTGGGCTACGGGACCACCGGCCTTACCGTCGGCCAGCGGGTCTTCGGACTGACCGACTGGACCCGCGACGGCTCGCTGGCCGAGTACGCCGCGGTGGAGGCCCGCAACCTCGCCCCGCTTGCCGCGGACGTCGACCACATCGTGGCGGCCGCGCTGCCGATCTCCGGGCTCACCGCCTGGCAGGGTCTTTTCGATCACGGCCGGCTCACGACGGGCCAGACCGTCCTGATCCACGGTGCCGCGGGCGGCGTCGGCTCGATCGCGGTGCAGCTCGCGCGCGAGGTGGGAGCCCGAGTGATCGGCACAGGACGGGCCGCCGACAGGGACATCGCGCTCGGTCTGGGCGCCGATGCCTTCCTGGACCTGCAGTCCGATCACCTGGAAGATGCCGGCGAGGTCGACGTGGTGTTCGACGTGATCGGCGGCGACGTCCTCGGCCGCTCGGCCGCTCTGGTGCGCTCCGGCGGCACGCTCGTCACCATCGCCACGCCGCCCAAGGTCCAGCCCAGGGACGGGCGGGCTGTCTTCTTCGTGGTCGAACCCGATCGCGCCCAACTCGCGGACCTCGCCCGGCGACTCCGGGACGGACGCCTCAAGCCGATCGTCGGGGCCGTGCGGACACTGCGGGAAGCGCCCGCCGCGTTCGCCCCCGCCCGGCGCACCCCCGGCAAGACGATCATCAGGGTCGCGGAGGACTGAGAGCCGTCACGACCGGAATGCGGTTCGCCGGCTCGGACGCCCAGTGGGACCGCACCGGTTCGTTCTGCGCGGGGCTGGTGTCCTGTGCGGGGTTGGTGTCCGATCCGCCGGTGGCCGAGCACTTGCGCGCCCAGGCCTGAGTCGTCGAACCGGCGGCGACCGGCTGGGCACGCATCTATCGTTCCTGCCATGGATGGCGACGCGGGCCGCTGGGAACTGGCGCAGGTCAACATCGCGAGGCTGCTTGCGCCACTCAGCAGCACCCAGTTGGCGGGCTTCGTCGCGGCGCTCGAGCCGGTCAACGCGCTGGCGGACGCCGCGCCCGGTTTCCGGTGGCGGCTGCAGGACGACAGCGGCGACGCCACCGCGATCCCGGCGTTCACGTGGGACACGGGAACCAGCGCCGGGGTCATCGTGAACCTCACGGTCTGGGCGTCGGCCGAGGCGCTTGCCGACTTCACGTTCTCGGGGCGGCACCGCGAGGTGCTCCGCCGCCGCAGGGAGTGGTTCCAGCCCATGAGCGAGGCCTATCTGGCGCTGTGGTGGGTGCCGGCCGGCGCATGGCCGACGGTCGCCGACGCCGAGGAACGCGTCCGGCACCTGCGCGAGCACGGCCCGACCCCGTGGGCCTTCACGCTGCGCGAGTACTTCCCGCCGCCGGGAACGCCGGCCGGCACTGTCGCGTCGAGCCAAGCCGGGTGGTCGTGACCGGAGATCTTCCCGCGATCAGGTCGCCCGGCTGGCCGGCCGGCCCGCCGGGCGCGACTGAGGATCCATCGGCCCCGCCCAGCGGCATCCCGGCCGGACGATTCCCAGCCAAGATCACTCGACTTGGCGGGAGGTAACAGGGCCTCGTCAACTCGGGATGACGCCGCCGGCGGCGATCCACCGCTTGACGACATCCTCGGCCTCGCGCGGCGAGTAGACGTCTTCCTCGTAGCTCCACTTCCCGCCGCCGGCGTAGTGGAGGATCGTGTTGACGTCGAATCCGTAGTAGCCGTCGTCGCCTTCGGGTGGCGGCAGGATGTTGGGGATCAGCGCGTTCACGCGGTTGCCGTCGATCAGGTAGTACGAGACCGGGAATTCCATCGTGGGGAACGGCTGCATCACCGAATTGATCCAGTCGCGGATCTCGCGCTGGCCGCGGAAGTAGCCGTAGTGGTGCTCGCGATAGTGGGCATCGTCGGTGAACTGGTCGGCCCACTGGTCCCAGTCGCCGGTCGCGACAGCCAACGCGGCGCGCTCGCGGTACCTGGCGAACTCGGCCTCGACCTCCGCGCGCGGGAACGCCGGCGCCGGCGGCTGCGGTGCCCAGTCCGTGATACCCCGCAACGAGCGATCCTGCGGCGTGGTCCTGCGTCCACCGGCCTGGATCCACTCACCGAACACGCGCTCGGCATCGGCCGGGTTGTAGTAGTCACCCTCGAAGCGGAACTTGCCGTCGCCGCCGTACTCGAGGAACGCGGTGTTCGGGAACCCGAAGCGCTTCCCCGTACCGGTCGGGTCGGGCAGGTTGTTCCAGATGTAGAAGCCGATGCGGTCGCCGTCGATGGCCGCCCACTCGATCCACATCGTCATGGCGGGGTACTCCGCCATGCACGAGACGATCCAGTCCTCGATCGCGTTCTGCCCACGGAACACGCCGAGGTTGTGCTCCTCGTAGAGCGCGTCATCCGTGAACATCTTTCCCCACGCCGGCCAGTCGTAGGTCTCGACGCCACGCCGCCGGTACTCCGCCCACGCCGCCTCGATCTCTTCGCGTGGATAGTTCCGCATCGAACAGCCTCCTCTGGTGTCGGGGGCCGCGGCGGCTGCCCGCTCATGACTGCCCAAGGGGATCCGCGTCGTCGAGAGCCCACCGCTCGAACCCGCGTCGCTCGGCGCCTTGCTCGCCGAGCTCGGCGTCGACATCGTCAAGGTCGATCCGCCGAGCGCGGGCGACTACACGCGGTGCGTGGAGAGGCCACTCGTCGACGGCGTCTCGATCTTCCACCGGCACCGCGAGCGCGGCAAGAGCCGCCTCGGCCTCGGCCCCGCCCACGTCGGCGGCGAACGCGTCAGGTCGTCGGGGCGTCCGCCGGGTACCAGCGGAGCTCGACGGTGTTGCCGTCGGGATCTTTGATGTAGAGCGACACGGCGTCGCCGCGGGCGCCGAAACGGGTCGCCGGGCCGTCCACGACCGTGACGGCGCCCGCCTCGATCACCTCCCGCCAGTCGAGCGGCTCGACGACGAGACAGAAATGATCCACGTTGGCCGAGCCCCGGGGGAGCGCTACCAGGTCGATGATGGTCTCGCCGCTGACCCGGACGGACGGGAACGGGGCCTCGCCCGCTCGCCACTGCTCGACCCGGACGGGCTCGAGCCCCAGAACACCGCAGTAGAAGGCGAGCGAACGCTCGACGTCGTCCACGTTGAGCACAAGATGGTCGAATCCGATGACCCGCATGATCATCAATCCTTCCCTGTCGGCCTGGGCGATGACCTGGACCAGAACATCACCACCTGGTCGAAGGGTCCAGGCGGCCGTCCCGCTTCTGGCTCGACGGGTGGTCCCGTGAGAGTGCCCCGTCGGCACCATGTCACGATTGGCGCGGCTTGAACCGTTGTGTGGTGTTCGTGCCGGAAGGGGTGTCGTGCCCGGGGTGGGGGCGGCCGGACGCACAGCCAGTTCGTCACTGAGGTGAGGAGAGGCTATGCGGGAAGACGGTGTGTCCAGATTTCGCCGCGGCTACGGCGCTCTTGGCGGTCGCGAATCGGCGCGGGACGGCGGAGCCGACGCCTCGGACGCGTCCACCACCCGTAGGCGCTGGGCGAGGCGCCGCGCGGGAGCCCGGTTCGGGGTGGTAGCCGTGGCGGCCACCGTCGCGCTCGCCGTCGCGGGATGCCAGCCCGGCGGCGGCACGCCGGGAGCGTCCGGGCCGGGCACGACCGCCGCTCCCGGCGGGTCCACGCCGTCGACGTCCGGCGCCCCGACTCCGGCGCCCCCGACGCTTACGGGCACGACAACCCCGGCCACGACGGCGCCGGCGGTCACGGGTTCCCCGTCGCTGTCCCCGCCGCCCGCGCAGGCCACGAGCCCCACGGTCATCGCCCCGCCGCCGCCCCGGCCGCCCGCCGCGAGTTCGGGGAAGAAGGGCATCAGCATCTGGAACTTCGGCGGGCTGGAGAAGGCTCTCAAGGACGTGGGGGCGTCCTGGTACTACAACTGGGCGGCCAGCCCCGGAAACGTCCCGGCCCCGTCGGGAACGCAGTTCGTGCCGATGATCTGGGGCGCCAAGTCGGTCACCGCGGACAACCTGCGGCGGGCGGCGGCCAGTGGCGACACGATCCTGGGCTTCAACGAGCCCGACCTCGGCAGCCAGGCGAACATGACCGTCGAGGCGGCGCTGGAGCTGTGGCCCCAGCTTCAGGCGACGGGCAAGCGGCTCGGCAGCCCGGCCGTGGCCTTCGGCGGCGCCGACCAGGGCAGTTGGCTGGACCGCTTCATGACCGGCGCTCAGCAGCGTGGCCACCGGGTCGACTTCGTGGTGCTGCACTGGTACGGCAGCGACTTCAACCCGACGCGGGCGACCGACCAACTCCGCAGGTATCTGCAGGCCGTGTACGACCGCTACCACCTGCCCATCTGGCTGACCGAGTACGCGCTGATGGACTTCGCGGGCGGCACGGCCAAGGCGCCGTCGAAGGACCAGCAGGCGGAGTTCGTCACCGCCTCGACCACGATGCTGGAGAGTCTGCCCTTCCTGAGTCGCTACTCCTGGTTCTCCCTCCCGGCCACGTCCGACGCTCCGACCGGCCTTTACGACGAGCAGGGCACCCCCAACGCCGCCGGCCTTGCCTATCGCCGCGCCGGCTCCACCAGCTAGCAGGTCGTCGGTACGCCGGCCGGGCCTGGCGGGCGTTCAGGGGCTCATCGCTCTGGCCGGCACCGACGGGCCAGCCGAACCCGGACGGTGGCCAGATGGCCAGATGGCCAGGTGGTCACCCGTCACGGCCGGCTCGTCGGCGCTGGCGGCGACGGAATCGGCGGGTCGACGTCACGCCACGTCGCCGAGTCCAGGCGTGTCGCGCATCGGCCTCCTGGGCCTTTGACCAGCGAGGAGACTTGGCGCATGAATGCTGACGCCTCCGCGCGCGCCATCGACGCTGTCGTCCGCACCAGGACGGGTACCGCGTTGGCCGCGAACGAGATCGAGCGGCTGGTGGCGGACTTCGTCGCCGGCCGGATTCCCGATTACCAGATGTCCGCCTGGCTGGCGACGGTGGCCTGTCGGGGCCTGTCACGGGCGGAGACGGTGGCGCTGACCCGGGCCTATGTGACCGGCGGTGAGACGCTCGATTTCGCCGCGTCGGGACGGGTGGTGCTCGACAAGCACAGCACCGGCGGCGTGGGCGACACGGTGAGTCTCGTCGTCGTGCCGCTGGTCGCGGCGTGCGGAGTGGCGGTGGCCAAGATGAGCGGCCGCGGCCTGGGCCTTACCGGGGGCACGATCGACAAACTGGAGTCCATTCGTGGGCTGCGGCTGGAGCTCGACGCCGACGACGTCTACCGGATGGTCGACCAGGTCGGAATGGTGATCACCGGGCAGAGCGCCGGGCTGACGCCCGGCGACAAGGTGACGTACGCGCTGCGAGACGTCACCGGAACAGTCGACAGCCTGCCGCTGATCGCGGCGAGCATCGTCAGCAAGAAAATAGCGGTGGGCGCGCACGGTGTGTTGTTCGACGTGAAGACAGGCGCGGGGGCGCTCATCCCGGACCGCGACCGGGCGGTCGAGCTGGCGCGGCTGATGGTCGAGGTAGCCACCGGCGCCGGGCTGCGCTGTCGGGCCGTGCTCACGGACATGAGCCAACCGCTCGGGTACGCGGTCGGAAACGCCCTCGAGGTGCGTGAGGCGTTGGACGTGCTCAGGGGCCGGGAGGTGCCGGGACTGACCGATATCTGCCGCACGATCGCCGAGCTGATGCTGCGAAGCGCGGACCCGGATCTCACACCGGCGGACGCCGAGCGGAAGGTGAGCGGGATCCTGGCCGGCGGCGAGGGCTACGAGCAGTTCGTCCGCTGGGCGGTGGCGCAGGGAGCCGAGCCCGCCGCGCTGGAGGAACCGGACGGGCTGCCCACCGCCGAGTGCCGCACGCAGGTTGTCGCCGACCGCGGGGGCTACGTACGCGAGGTCGACCCACGCGCCATCGGCACGGCCGCCATGAACGTCGGGGCGGGCAGGTTCGTCAAGGGTGGCTCGCTGGACTACTCGGCGGGGGTCGTGCTGCGCCACCGGGTGGGGGACCAGGTCGCGGCCGGCGAACCGCTCGCCGTCATTCACCATCGCCACGGCGTCCAACCGCCCATCGACCTCGTCAAGGACGCATTCCAGCTGTCCGAGTCCGCGCCGCCCAGCAGGCCGGTTCTTCTGCAGGTCATCTGAACCTGTCCCGGAAGCGCCAGACGGCATGAGGAAGTGGTGGCCCGTCGCCGAGCCGCCCTTGGGTGGAAGGACCGTGGCCGGTCGTCGCGGCGATTCGGCGGTCCGGGGGCGTGGCCGGTTTTCGCGGGGTCGTCGGGGGGTTTGGGCGGCGTTGTCCGGGCATGGCGCCGTTACGGCTTCCGAGACCTCGAGGAGGACACCCGTGGCCCGAACGGTGGCTGAGATCATGACCAGGGATCCCGCGACGATCCAGGCCGACCAGCCGGTGGTGGAGGCCGCGCGGCTGATGCGGGCGTCCGACGCGGGTGACGTCATCGTGTTCGACAACGGGCGGGTCGCGGGGATCCTCACCGATCGCGACATCGCGATGCGGGTGGTCGCCGAGGGCCGGGACCCGGCCGCCACGCCGGTTCGGGAGGCGTGCAGCGGCGAGCTGACGACCGTCACGCCGGCCACGACCATCGTCGAGGCCGTCCGTCTGATCCGCGCGAACGCGGTACGGCGGCTGCCGGTCCTCGACCGGGGCCATCTGGTGGGTGTCGTGAGCATCGGCGACCTGGCCATCGAGCGTGCCGAGGATTCCGCGCTCGCGCAGGTCAGCGCCGCGACCGGCAACGACTGACGACGCGGGGCCGGTCAGCGGCCGGACCGGTCAGCGCGGGGCCGGCCCGGCGGGGGGCCGGCCGAGCCCTGAGCTGGCCGGCCCGGCCGCGCGGCGGGAGAGTGGCACCCGGCAGTGACGGGAGGAGAGCCGAACCGTGAAGAACTCGACCGCGATGGCGCGGGCGGAGCGGATAGCCGAACGCGTTGGCCGCCGCATGCCAGGTGTGGGTGGCGGCGCTCCCGCCGGGAGCGAGCGTGCTCGAACGGCCACCGACCGCCCGGCCCCGGGCGGCGAGACGCCGCGGGTGGTCGTCGTCGGGGGCGGATTCGCCGGCCTCGGGGTGCTCCGGTACCTCGAGGCACGACTGCCGGCGGGCGCGGCCGACCTCGAGCTCGTCTCCCCGACGGACCACCTGCTCTACACCTCCCTGCTGCCTCAGGTGTGCGCCGGCGACGTGGAGCCGCGGCACCTGGCGGTGTCGGTACGGGGAACGTTGCGGCGGGCCGTCCTGAGACCGGGGCACGCCGTCGACATCGACGTCGCGGCACGCACGGTCACGGTCGCGGGCGGCGACGGCACGACATACGAGACCAGCTGGGACCGTGTCGTCCTGGCACCCGGATCACTCACCCGCACCTTCGACATTCCAGGCCTCGCCGAACACGGCCTCGGCCTGAAGAACCTCGCCGAGGCCGTCTACCTGCGCGACCACGTCCTGCGTCAGCTCGAGTACGCGGACATGTGCGCCGACGCCGCCGAGCGGCGAGCGCGCTGCACGTTCGTCGTGGTCGGCGCCGGTTACACCGGAACCGAACTCGCGGCCCAGATGCGCCGGTTCACGGCCGGCGTCCTCGACCGCTTCCCCCGGCTGGCGGCCGACGACCTTCGCTGGGTCCTGCTCGACCTGGCACCGCGGGTGCTTCCGGAACTCGACGAGGCCCTCGGCGCCGGTGCCATGAAGGTGCTGCGCGAACGAGGAGTGGAGGTCCGGCTGGAAACCTCCGTATCGAAGGTCACGGCCGGGTCGGTCACGTTGAGCGACGGCGAGATCCTGCCCACGCACACCCTCGTCTGGTGCGCGGGCATCACCCCGAACCCGCTGGTGGAGAAGGTCGGTACCGAGACCGTCAAAGGCCGGCTCGTCGTCGACGAACACTTCGTCGTCCCCGGCGCGGCGGGCGTGTTCGCCCTCGGCGACGCGGCGGCGGTACCCGACGTGACCAGGGGCGGGGCTCCCGCCGGGCAGACCGCGCAGCACGCCGTCCGCCAGGGCGCGGCCGCCGGGCGCAACGTCGCGGCCTCACTCGGCTACGGCAGGACACGGCCCTACCGCCACCGTGACCTCGGGTTCGTCGTCGACCTCGGCGGCGCCGACGCCGTCGCCAACCCGCTCGGGATCCACCTCTCGGGTGTCGCTGCCGCGGCGGTCACCCGCGCCTACCACCTGCTGGCCCTCGGCGCGGGCACCAACCGGGCGCATGTGGCCGCCGACTGGCTGCTGGCCGCGGCGGCACCTGAGCAGGTGGTCCAGCTGGGGTTCCTTCCCCCGGCCAAGGCGACGATCACCGAGGTCGAGGACACCCACATCTACTCCGGATGAGCCGAAGGATCTACTCCGGACGAGTGGCAAGGGCTGACCGGCACCAGGACCGCCGACACCGACAGCTAAGGCTCCGCGGGAGCACCTGGGGTGTGTCCCACGGGACACACCCTAGGCTCGCTGGGCGCCGGGGCGGCCGTTCTCGATCACCCAGGTGGCATCCGTGGTGGTCGGCGCGTCGCGTTGGTCGATGGTCTGCACCGTCCGCATGTCGGCGCGGCATTCGTCCGGTGTCACCGTGATCCGGGTGTAGCCGCGCCGGTCGCCGCGGAAGTAGCGGACGTGCGGGTTGAAGCGGGCGTTGTTCTCGGTCACGAACTCGTCGCTGACGAGGAAGTACGCCGAGCTGACCGAGGTGCAGACGAACTCGGTGGCCACCACCGGCGAGTCCTGCGCGTCGAAGTCGACTCGCAGGTCGTTCACCCACGCGCAGTGGATGTCGCCGGAGAGCACCACGGGGTTGGTCGCCCCGGAGTCGCGGACCTCGGCGAGCAGCCGGGACCGGTACGGCCCGTAGCCGTCGTTCTGGTCCAGGTTGGCCAGCACCTCGCCCTGGCCGACGGGCAGCTGGGCGTTGACCTGGGCCATCATCGTCTGCTGGGCGATCACGTTCCAGCGCGCCGACGATGCCCGCAGCCCGTCGACCAGCCAGCGCTCCTGCTCGTCGCCGGCCATGGTCCCGGTGGTGTTGGAATGGCCGTCTACCGCGGGGCCGATGCCATCCGCCGGCCGGCCGGGCGGCGGGGTGCGGTACTGGCGGGTGTCCATCACGGCCAGGTCGAGCAGGTCGCCGTAGCCGAACCGGCGGTACAGCCGCAGGTCGGGCGATCCCGGCGTGTAGTCGACCCGGATCGGCATGTGCTCGTAGTACGCCTGGTAGCCGGCGGCGCGCTCGCGGGCGAAGGCTTCCGGCTCCTGGTGGGCCGGGCCGGTGTCGCGGCTCTCGTCCACCAGCCCGGCGTAGTTGTTCTCCACCTCGTGGTCGTCCCAGGTGACCACCCACGGCGCCGCGTGGTGCGCGGCCTGCAGCTGCGGGTCGGACTTGTACTGGCCGTACCGGGCGCGGTAGTCGTCCAGCGTGCTGAGCTGGCCCAGTCCCGGTGTCGCCGGCGCGGTGTGCCGCCGGTCGGCGAGCCGGCCGGCCGGGTCACCTTCGTAGATGTAGTCGCCGACGAAGAGCACCAGGTCGGGCCGGTCGGCGGCGATCGCGCCGTGCGCCGGCCAGTAGCCCTCCTCGTAGTCCTGGCAGCTCGCCAGCGCCAGCGACAGCTTCGAGCCCGCGGCGGTGCCCGAGCCGGCGGCGAGCGCCGTCCTTGTCCGTCCCACCGGGCTGATCACCGTGCCGGCCCGGAACCGGTAGAAGTACTCGCGTCCCGGCTCGAGGCCCTTCGCGTCGACGTGCACCGAATGCGCCAGCGCCGCCCGGGCCGGGGCCGTCCCGACGGCGACCACCGAGGCGAACTTCTCGTCGGTGGCGATCTGCCAGTCGACCTCGATGTCGCGGTTCGGCATGCCGCCGCCGGCGACGGTGGGCTGGGCCGCCAGCCGGGTCCAGAGGATCACCGCGTCGGGCAGCGGGTCGCCGCTGGCGACGCCGAGCGCGAACACCCCGTCGGTCACGCCGGGGATCGGCGTCGCCGGCCGCAACGTCGGCGCCGCCGGGGGAGACGAGCCGCCCCCGCCACAGGCCGCGGCGCCGAGCAGGACCGCCCCGCCGACCAGCAGCGAGCGCCGGGACGGAGCCGGCACGGTACGCGCCGCCGATGCTGTTCTCACCGGCCGAAATCTAGTCCTCGTCACGCCCATCTGGGGCCAGTCCGCCGTGTCCGGCCAAGCGCCATCCTGAAGGCGTGGTCCGACAAGTCCGCCGTCGCCGCGATCCTCGAACCTCGACGGCTGACGCGCGCGACAGTCACCCGTGAACGTGGCCGAGTTTTCTCCGGACGGCCGTCGGCCTGGCGTCGGCGGTGCTCCACCGCTGTCGCGCATTTCCCGCGCCCTTCCTTTGCCCACCCTTTTCGCCGCTGGTGGTGTCATCATCTTCGCTCTGCGCGACTGGTGGTTCTGGTCCGGCGCGGAGCTCGGTTCTGGCGCGTCGACCTGTGAGCATGATCGCCGCGGGCGCTGCCCGGACGCGGCCGCGGGCATAATCGGCGGTAGTCCAGCGACACGGGGGACAGGTGCCTTTCACGCTGAGCCATCCCATGGCAGTGCTTCCGCTGAGGCGTCTTGGTCTGCCGATGAGCGCGCTCGTGGCCGGGTCGTTGGCTCCTGACGCACCGCTGTTTCTCGGGTGGCCCGACTATCGGCTTACCCATAGCGTGCTCGGCGCGGTGACGATCGTTCCGGTGCTGGCCCTGGCCGGGTTGGGTTTTTGGTTCTACCTGTTGCGCGATGCCCTGGTGGACCTGGCCCCGGATCCTGTCCGGTCGCGGCTGGTTTCCCGAGCGCGACTCACCGGACGCCAGTGGCTGTTGGCGCCGGCGGCGGCAAGCGTCGGGGCGATGACGCACATCGGTTGGGACGCGTTCACCCACTCGGGGCGGTGGGGTGTCCGCCAGGTGCCCTGGTTGAGCGCCGAGTACGGCGTCCTGCCGGGCTACCGGTGGGCTCAGTACGTCTCGAGCGTGGTCGGAATGGCCGTCGTCGCTGCGGCGATCATCGCTCACCTGCGAGCGCTGACGCGCGGGCCGCGTAGGCCGCGTCGGCACCGCCTGGAGCCGGTGGTTCTTCCGGCGGTCGTGGTCCTCGCCGTGGGGATCGGCGCGGTCGTCGGCCTGGCGAATGTGGGCCACGGGCCGCTCTATGTCGCCTTTCGGGGCGTCATTGCCGGTGGGGAGGTGCTGGCGGTCGCCCTGCTGCTGGTCACGGCTGGCTGGCGAGTGGCCCGGCGGGGCCCGGCGGTCGAGACCCTGTAGCACAGGCCGGCGCCGCCCCGGCCGCGCGCGGATGCATGTGGGATCTCGGCAGCCTTGTCGAGTTGGTCCTGACGATCGTCGCGTCGGGCGGTGCGCCGACACCGACCTGGCGGTTCCTCCCGCCCGGTGCCGGGAGGAGCGCCCTGCCGACTCCGCCCACGGCACGCTCCGGACGCCGCGCGGCGTGTCGGCCTTCGGACATCCATCCACAACATCAAGTTGACGGTGTCAATCTGAGCTCGTGACGTCCAAGCCACGCACGCGCGCCGGGCGCGGGGAAGGCGGCCGACTCGCCGAGGAGATCCTGCTCGCGGCCGAACAACTGCTCGTGGAAGCCGGCACCGAGGATGCCGTCACGCTGCGAGCGGTGGCCGAGCGAGTGGGCGTCACCACGCCGTCGGTCTACCTGCACTTCGCTGACAAGTCCGCCTTGCTGGCCGCCGTCTGCCTGAAGGGCTGGGCCGAACTGGGCGCCACGATGGCCGCCGCGGCCGAAGGGGTGGCCGACCCGTTCGAGGTGCTTCGCCGTTACGGCGCGTCCTACGTGCGGTTCGGTCTCGATCATCCCGTTCAGTACCGGTTGCTGTTGATGACACGAGCCTCGGCCGCGGTCCCGGCCGGGGGGCAGCCCGGCGTCACCGCGACCGACGTCACCGCGGCCGAGGTCGTCGCGGCCACGGCCGCGCTCGACCAGATCACCCAGGTCACCCAGCTGTGCATCGACGCGGGACTGTTCAGGGGCGAGGCACAGGCGCTCGCGCTGAGCATGTGGGCGGCCGTGCACGGCTGCGTCTCGCTGCTTCTCAGCATGCCGCGGTTCCCCTGGCCGCCGATCGAGGAGTACGTCGACCGCACGCTCCGGATGATCGGTTTCGGCGCTGGCCTGATCAGCCGGGTCGACGCGCCCGCGGGCACCTTCGGCAGCGAGGTCATGGCCGCGGAGTTCGACGCCACCGCCGCCCGGCTGGCCGCTCGACGGTCCGCCGGCGCGGTTGACCCCCCGCCCGCCGACCCGGGGTAGCCCCCGCGGGGGCGCCGACACGGCCTCGAAGATCACGGCGATGGCCGTCGACCCGAACCGTCCCGACCGCGGTTTCGACCATGGTCTCGACCGCAGTGAGGAAGCCCGGTGAACGAGTTACCGCCACACCCCATGCCAGGCCGGTCCTACCCGGCGCCGGCTCAGGCACTGGCACCCATGCCCGCGCCCGTCGCGGAGACGGCGCCGTCGGGGCCGTCGACCGGCGCCGGACATGCTGGCCGCGCTGGGCACGCCGGCCGGACCCTCGCGATCACTTCCGTCGGTGTGTTCGTCGTTTTCCTGGACGCGACGATCGTCAACGTCGCGTTCGAGGCGATGGGCCGTAGTTTCCAGGCCGGCACCGCCAGCCTGGCCTGGGTGCTGAACACCTATTCGTTGATCTTCGCCGCGTTGCTGGTACCGGCCGGCCGGCTCGCCGATCAGTACGGCCGCAAGCGGCTGTTCCAGGTCGGCCTGGTCGGGTTCGCGGTCACCTCCGTCGTCTGCGGCCTGGCACCCAGCGTCGAAACCCTGATCGCCGGCCGCGGGTTGCAGGCGGTGTTCGCGGCGTTCCTGGTACCGGCGTCGCTCGCGCTGCTGCTGCCCGAGTTTCCCGTCGAGAAGCGCGCCACCGCCATCGGCGCCTGGGGCGCGGTGGGCGCGCTCGCGGCCGCCAGCGGGCCGACCGTCGGCGCCGTGGTCGTCCAGTACACCTCGTGGCGCTGGGTGTTCCTCATGAACGTCCCGGTCTGCCTGGTCGCCGCCGCGCTGGGGATCAGAATCCTGCGTGAGAGCCGGGACGACACCGCGGACGGCCTGCCGGACCCGCTCGGCATCGTCCTCGTCGCGGTCGCGGTCGCGGCCGGCGCGCTCGGCATCATCCAGGGCCCGGAATGGGGCTGGGACAGCCCGGGGGTCCTTGGCGCGTTCGCCGTGGCCGCCGTCGGGTTGCCGTTGTTCGTGGCTCGCACCCGGCGCGCCGCCCAACCGGTGCTCGACCTGACGCTCTTCCGAGTCCGTACCTACGCCTACGCGAACGCCGCCTCGCTCACCTTCGCGGTGGCGTTCTTCGCCGTCGCGTTGGCGAACCTCATTTTCATGCAGACGGTGTGGGGATGGTCGGTGCTGCGGTCCGCGGTGGCCATCACGCCGAGCCCCGTGTTCGCCACGATCGCCGCGCCGTTGGCCGGCCGTCTCGCGGACCGCTTCGGACACCGCGCCGTCGTCGTCCCGGGAGCGCTGGTGTTCACCGCCGCGATGCTGCTCTACACCCGCGTCGACGCCACGCCCGACTACCTCACGGTCTGGCTGCCCGCGGCGGTGCTGTCCGGCATCGGGATCGGGATGACGATGCCCACGCTCGGCAGCGCGGCGGCAGCCTCCCTGCCGTCCGCCCAGTTCGCGGTCGGCAATGCCGTCAACGCGTCGTTTCGCCAGTTCGGCGCGGTGCTCGGCGTGTCGGTGTTCGTCGCGGTGCTGGGCACTCCTACCGGCGCCACCGCCATGGAATCGTTTCATCGGGTGTGGTTCGTCCTCGCCGCTGTCTCCGCGCTGACCTGCGTGCTGTGCGCCGGCGTCCGTACACCCTCAGCGAGAGCGGGCGGTCACCCCGGTGCTTCGGACAGCATGGGCGGGCTCGGCGACCGTCACTGACAGCCCCGGCCGTGGCTGGCGCCGACGACGACTTCGTCACGGCGATACCGGTCGGCGGTGCCAGTCGGGGCTGTCAGCCGGGCGTGTCAGTTGGGGGTGTCAGCCGGCGGCGGGGATGGGGTCGCCGCACCAGTCGCCGCCCGGCCGGTTGCCGGGGATCATCTCGAAGCGGTCGCCAGCCTGGTTGACCTGGAGGAAGTAGAAGCAGCTCATCGGCTGGTCGAGCCTGCCCAGGTCCACCCCGGCGAGCAGGCCGCCCCCGTCGTAGTCGTGCACCTGGCGCAGGTTTGTCATGAACGACTCGCGGGTCGGGCATGGTCCGGCGCGCTCGAGGCCCAGCAGCATCAGGTCGGCCGCCGTGTAGCCGGCGAGCGCGATCTCGCCGGTGCGGTCGTCCAGTTCGGGCGCGTACGCGTACATGTCGTTCATGAGGCGCTGCATCGCGGGAGTCTGCTCGTCGAACGTCGCGTAGGCGATCATCACTGTCAGGCCGGCCATCTGCTGGCCCTTGTCCGCCAGTTGCTCCGGGTGGTAGCCCTCGGCGCTCAGGGAGGCCTTGAGATCCACGCCCATTCCCTTGAGCTCGGCGAAGATGTCGATGAATGCCTGGCCCTGGACCGCGCCGACGAGCGCGTCGGCGCCGCTTCTGCGAACCGCCTCGGCGACCTGTTTCGGGCTGGAGATGTTCAGGGTGACGTTCGACTGGCCGACCACGTCCACCCCCGCGTGCTCCAGGCTGGGCGCGAACTTCGTCAGCACGTCGCGCGCGGCGGGAGCCTGCGGGTCGACGATCAGGAACGCCTTCGTCGCGCCCCGCGATTTCACGAATTCGCCGTAGGTGGTGATGCTGCCGGGAAGGAAGATGTTGCCGAAATGGAAGACGTTGGAGTAGCTGCTCCAGTTGACGTCGGTGGCGACGCCGACCACCGGGATGTCGTTGTCGCGCAGCCACTGGAAGGACCCCGACGCGACGAGGCTCTGCGCGAGCAGCGCGAACACCCCGTTGCCCTGGCCGTCGTCGACGAGGCTCTGCGCCTCACGCTGGAACTTCTCGGGGTTCGACTCGTCGTCGCGCCATTCGATGACGACCTGACGACCGTGGACGCCGCCGGCCGCGTTGGCGGCGCCGATGCGGGCGGACACGGCGCTGGGTGTGGCGCGAAAGCCGGTGGCGATCCCGCCGCCGCTGTCGGGATAGACAAGGCCGATCCTGATGGTGTCCGCGGTGACCCCGGGCGCGGGTGGACATTCGCCCGCGCCGCCCGCGCCGTCGGTCGAGCCGGAGCCGGAGCCGCAGCCCGCGAGCACCGCGGGCAGGACCACGAGAACGGCCGCGGCCGTCGCCGTGAATCTGGAAAGTAATCGTCCAGCAACCATCGGTGTCTGGTCTCCCGTCATCACGCGCTCCACGACAGGGCGAGGTCACCCCCGTCGGCCAGGCCGCGGGTGGGTGACCCACGTCACGTCATGCTCCCCCTGTGCCGGACAATAGCGTCGGTCGACGCCAGATGCGCCGCGGGTCTCGACGGGGGATCCGGACATCGGAGTCGCTCGCCCTCGGATCGGCGTGGCCCGCGCGGCAGGAAAGGGCGGTCCGTGGCCGGGTGACCTGGTCGTCAGGTGCTACCAGCCCGCGGACACGCCGTAGAAGACGTTTCCGCCGCTGAAGCCCGAGTGCCAGAGCTGACTGGCGGCGAAGTAGTCGACATAGCCGAGGTCGGTGTCCCAGCCCGTCTGGCCGCGCCCCACCCAGGCCCGGTAGCCGCCGGAGACGGGCTCGAACGCGGCGATGTCGGCACGGCTGTCGCCGTTGAAGTTCCCCACGCCCGGCAGTTCGGAGTTCGCGACGAAGTAGTCGCTTCACTTGGTCGCGGCGCCGAAGGTCGTCCCGAACGACTGCGCGACGTACGCGTCGGCGGCGGATCCGCGCGTGAAGTACACGATGTCGTCACGCCAGAGTCGGGGTCTTGCGGGTCAGCGGGATTCCTGGTCGGCGGCATGACAGCCGCCTGGGGAACCGGCGGTCGCGGCGAGCGACCCATCGAGCGCGATCCGGCGTTGACAACGTAACCAAGCAAGCGCATGCTTGGGCCCACTGTTCAGTGGTCAAGGCCTTTTCGTTCCTTGGCGCTGTGATTCTGGTCGCTTTGCCCATCCCACCTGTACCCGTCGTTCCTGCCTGCTTGCCCGCGCGAAGCCGCGCCCGCCTCAGGTATTGGCGCCGCCTTCGCCGACGTCGAAGGGACCTGTCCGTGGACGCCGTTTCGGACCCCGCCTTAACCCCCGGCCCAACGTCACCCGAGAGCGCTCGCGGCCCTGTCCGGCCCGCGGGCTTCAGCCGCCGCGCGGTGCTGCGCGGCGCCGCCTACGCCGGCGGAGGCCTGCTGAGCACCGGCCTGTTCAGCGGACTCGCGACACCGGCGTTCGCGGCGGCCGAGTACGACGTCGTGGTCGTCGGCTCCGGCGCCGCGGGTATGACGGCGGCCCTGCGGGCCGCGAAGCGTGGCCTGAGCACGGTCGTGATCGAGAAGGCGCCGACGTTCGGCGGCTCGGCCGCCCGGTCCGGCGCCGGTGTCTGGATCCCGAACAACCAGGTGATCCTGGCGGCCGGCGTGCCCGACAGCCCGGCGAAGGCGGCGGCCTACCTGTCCGCGGTGGTCGGCGGCGATGTGCCCGCCGCCCGGCAGAACGCCTTTCTCAGCAACGGCCCGGCGATGATCTCGTTCGTCGTCGGCAACAGCCCGTTGCGTTTCCGCTGGATGGAGGGGTATTCCGACTACTACCCCGAGCTGTACGGCGGCATGCCGAACGGCCGGTCCATCGAACCGGCGATGCTGGACGGCAACCTGCTCGGCGCGGAACTCGCCCGGCTCAACCCGTCCTACATTCCGGTACCGGCCGGCCTGGTCATCTACAGCGCCGAGTACAAGTGGCTCAACATCGCGGCCGTGAACGCGCGGGGCGTGGCGGTCGCCGCCGAGGCCGCCGCCCGGGGTGTCGCGGCGTCACTGGCCGGCCAGGTGCCGCTGACAATGGGCCAGGCGCTGGCCGGCGGGCTGCGGGCGGGCCTGGCGGCGGCGAACGTCCCGGTTCTGCTGAACACCCCGCTCGTGGACCTCGCCGTGGAGAGCGGTCGGGTGGTCGGCGTGGTCGCCACGCAGAACGGGACGAATACGACGATCCGGGCCCGGCGGGGTGTGGTCGTCGCGGCCGGGGGATTCGAGCGCAACGCCGGCATGCGCGCCGAGTTCCAGGCGCAGCCGATCGGCACGAGCTGGACCGTCGGTGCCCGGGAGAACACCGGCGACGGCATCGAGGCGGGGGAGGAGATCGGCGCCGCGCTGGCGCTGATGGACGACTCCTGGTGGGGGCCGGCGATTCCGCTGCCCGATCAGGCCTACTTCTGCCTGGCCGAACGGACGCTGCCGGGTTCGATCATGGTCAACCAGGCCGGGCAGCGGTTCGTCAACGAGGCGGCGCCCTACAGCGACGTCGTCCATGTGATGTACGAACGCAACGCGGTCTCGCCGCACATCCCAGCCTGGATGATCGTCGACCAGAACTACCGGAACCGCTACCTGTTCAGGGACATCGCGCCGCTGCTGCCGTTCCCGGACTCCTGGTATGACAGCGGCGCGGTGTTCAAGGCGTCGACGATCCAGGGCCTGGCCGCCAAGATCGGGGTTCCCGGCGCGGCGCTCGCCAGCACGGTCAGCCGGTTCAACGGCTTCGCGCTGCGCGGCCGAGACGCCGACTTCGGCCGTGGCGACAGCGCCTACGACCACTACTTCACCGACCCCGGCGTGATCCCGAACTCCTGCCTGGCGGCGCTGTGGCTGCCGCCGTTCTACGCCTTCAAGATCGTGCCGGGTGACCTCGGCACCAAGGGCGGCATGGTGACGGACGCGTCCGCGCGGGTGCTCCGGGCCAACGGGGCGGTCATCCCTGGGCTTTATGCGGCCGGTAACTCCAGCGCCGCCGTCATGGGCCACAGCTACACCGGCTCGGGGGCGACGCTCGGCCCGGCGATGACCTTTGGCTACGTGGCCGCCAATCACATCGCCGACAACCCGCCTGCCTGAGCCACCTCGTCAGGAGAACCAATGGACATGCAAGGAAGGCCCCACGCCCCGGCCGCGGCCGCGCGTCCAGCTTCGGCGCGTCCAGCTTCGGCTCCCGCGGCCGGCCCCGGCGGCTCGCGGCGCGCTTTCGTCGCCGGCGCGGTAGCCGCCACGGTGGCGGCTGTCGGCGCCAGCTGGACTCCGGCGTTCCGCGTGCCCGCGGCGGCCGGCGCGACGGCGGCGCCGCCCGGCTTCCCCGCCTCGATTCCGCTCTACCGGCAGGCGTTCCAGAACTGGTCCGGCGAGGTCGTGGTCGAGGATGTGTGGTCGTGCGCGCCGAGCACACCGGCCGAGGTCGTCACGCTCGCCAACTGGGCGCAGGTGAACGGCTGGCGATTACGGCCGGTCGGCGCCCGGCTGGCCTGGTCGCCGCTGGCATTCGCGGCCGGAAGTTCGGCCAACCTGCTGCTCGTGGACACCACCGACCACCTCACCGCGATTACCGTCAATCCCGGTTCTCCGGCGTCCGTAACCGCGCAGGCGGGCGCGACTCTCGATGCGGTCATGGCGGCGCTCGAACCGGCGGGTTATGGGTTGAATGCCGCCCCGGCGATTGGTGAGAACACTATCGGCGGGGTGCTGGCCACCGGGGCCCGCGGCACGGGGATCGCGGCCGTAGGCGAGACCACCACCCCCGGCCACACCTTCGGATCGCTGAGCAACCTGGTCGTGTCGCTGACGGCGGTGGTGTGGAACGGGGCGCAGGGCCGCTACGTCCTGCGCACGTTCACCCGCGGCGAGCCGGAGATCCAGGCGCTGCTCGTGCACCTGGGCCGGGCCTTCGTCGTCGAGGCCACCCTGCGGGTCGGCGCGAACCGCAGGCTGCGCTGCCAGAGCTGGTTCAACGTCAGCGCCGCGACCCTGTTCGCGCCGCCCTCGACCGCCGGTCCGCAGTCGTTCGCCAGCTACGTCGCCGCCAGCGGGCGGGTGGTCTGCATCTGGTTCCCGTTCACCGCGAACCCGTGGCTGCGGGTGTGGACCGTCAGCCCAACCAGGCCGTGGACGGCACGCCAGGTCAACGGCCCCTACAACTACCCGTTCAACGACATCGTGTCGCCGGAGATCTCGAGCCTGCTCTCGGCGATCACTCTCGGCGACGTGAGCAAGACCCCTTCGATGATGCAGACGCAGATCGGTCTGGTCGGCACCGGCCTGGTCTCCACCGCCAGCTGGGACCTGTGGGGCTGGTCGAAGAACATGCTCTCCTACGTCCGCTCGTCCACCCTGCGGATCACGACCACCTGCTACGCCGTCCACATCCGGCGGGCCGACATCCAGCGTGCCGTGGCGGAGTTCCACGCCTTCTACGCGGCGAAGCTCGAGGAGTACCGAGGCCGCGGGGAGTACCCGATGAACGGCCCGGTGGAGGTGCGGGTGACCGGCCTGGACAATCCCGCCGACTGCCAGGTCGCGGGCGCGGTGCCAGCGTCGCTGTCACCGCTGCGGCCACGGCCGGACCATCCGGAATGGGACGCGGTCGTCTGGTTCGACGTGGTCAGCCTTCCCGGGACGCCGAAACAGAACCAGTTCTACCGCGAGCTCGAGGCCTGGATCCGGTCGAATTTCAGCGGTGGGTACGCGGCTGTCCGGCCGGAGTGGTCGAAGCGGTTCGCGCACACCGACGCCGGTCCCTGGACCGACGCGTCCGCCCTGGCCTCGACGATTCCCGACTCCTACCGCGCCGGCGTGCCGGCGGGTACCGGCTGGGACGCCGCGCGCGCGACGTTGAACGCGTTCGACCCGCACCGGGTATTCAGCAACGCGTTCCTCGACGCCATGTTGCCCTGACGAGGTTGCCCTGACGAGCGCCAGCCCCGACGACGGTTCGACTGCATGCGGTACTCAGATGTAACCGTACGGTCATCGTTCGTGGAGGCGCTGGAGCGCCCGCTGATCAGGCCGGCGGGACGACTACCTCCGAGTACTCGAGCTCCAAGGCCGTCCACAGGCACTGCCCGCGAAGCGGCCGTGGCACCTTATAGTCGTCTCGAATGGTCGTCTTGTCGCGGAAGTCGCTGGCTGTTCCACTGGTCCGCTCTTGCGTGAGTTCTGTGCGGCTGTCGCTAGGTGGACGAGCGTGACGCGTGGGCGCGGCCCGCGGGTGTCGGTGTGCCGAGCGCCGAACGGCCCGTGGGCCTCACCCACCGTCGCGACCAACAGGCTGTCGGAGCAGGGCGCAACCCGTCTGCATGGATCGTGGAGGCCGTCATGGTGGGAGTGCCCAGGCAGCGGCGCTGGCGCGCGGACGATGTTCCTGAGCTGAGCGGGCGAACGGCCGTCATCACGGGCGCGAACTCGGGGATCGGCTTCGAGGCCGCCAAGGTGCTCGCCGGACGCGGCGTGACGGTCGTCCTGGCATGCCGCAACCCGGTCAAGGCACAGGCCGCCGTGGACCGCATCCGTGCCGTTGCTCCCGAGGCGGACCTCTCCACGCTGGAGATGGACCTCAACTCGCTCGCCTCGGTTCGCAAGGCCGCCGACGAGCTGCTCGCCAAGCACTCCGTCATCGACCTGCTCATCAACAACGCCGGCGTGATCATGCTGCCGCACGGGCAGACGGAGGACGGCTTCGAGCAGCATTTCGGGATCAACCACCTTGCCCATTTCGCCTTCACCGGGCTCGTGCTGAACGCGGTCCTGGCCGCCGAGGCCGGCCGGGTCGTGACGGTCGGCAGCAACGGGCACCGGATGGGGAAGCTCGACTTCGACGACCTCGCCTTCACGCAGGGTTACAAGCCGCTACGGGGCTACGGCCGGTCGAAGCTCGCGAACCTGCTGTTCGCCTACGAGTTGCAGCGCCGGCTGGAGGCGGCGGGTGTGCCGGCCAGGTCTCTCGCCGCGCATCCCGGCGGCGCGAACACGGACGCCGGCGGTTTCGCCGGCAGCGCGGGCAAGCAGCAGATCAAGAAAGTGATCGACTACATTCCCAATCCCATCGTGCACTCGGCGCACAAGGGCGCCCTGCCCATCCTGCGCGCGGCGGTGGACCCCTCCACGAAGGGCGGCGAGTACTACGGCCCGTCCGGGCTGCTGAAGATGACCGGACGCCCGGTCGTCGTCTCGTCCAACGCCGCGTCGCGTGATCCCAAGACCGCCCAGCGTCTGTGGGAGCTCTCGGAGACGCTGACCGGGGTGACCTACCCGCTCTGAGCCCGCCTTTCGTCTCGCCGTCACCCGGCCGAGACGCGCGGCGCGGACCTGTTCAGCCCCGGCCCGGCGTGCGCCGGACCGGGGCTGCGTTCGCGGTCACACTCCGGCTCGTGGACCTGGCACCGACCTCGCGGCCGGACCGCCGTCGCCGATGACGTGATCGTCTTTCGCGCCCGTCGGTGGTCGTGAGCCGGTCCCGTCGACGCGCTCGGGCGACCCAGGCCGTGATCGCCGGTTGGTGGGCGATGGCGCGGCCGCCGAGAGATCTTGGCGATGGCGCTGGGTGGCGCGGGTCCGCCGCGGATCCCGCGGTCCGTGAAGGATGTCCGGCGTCCCGCGGCGGGCCGCTCAGGAACCGTTCGCCACCGAGCGCTGCACGACCTCGAACTCCAGCAGGGACGAGCCGGACGCCACGGGGCGGGCGCGCTCCCCGGAGTGCGCCTCCATGGCCGGCCCGTTGAGCCACGCCTGGAACGATTCCTCGCTGTCCCAGTGCGTCACCACGAAGTACCGGTTGTCGCCCTTCACCGGCCGCAGCAGTTCGAACGACTGGAAGCCGGGCTGCCCGTCTACCGCGTGCAGCCGGTTGGCGAACCGCTTCTCCAGCTCGGGGCCGGCGCCCTCGGGAATCTCGATGGCATTGATCTTCACGACAGTCACGCTGCCCAGCGTATGACCAGACCCGGATCCGGCGTAGGCCCAGAGGCGGCGGTAGGCGGCGGTGGGCGGCGTCGAGGACGGCGCGCGCCGCGGTGGTGGCTACTCGCCCGGTCGAATCGGATGCCAGCCGCGGTTGGAACCCGCGACGAGGTCAAAGTAGAGCCCGAACTCCGTCAGGCAGGACACCCGGACCGCGCCGTCGGGATCCTCTCGCCTGCCGCCAAGCAGGTGCACGTCGAACCCAAGCACGCTCTCGACGGCGGCGTCGACGTCTTCGACCGCGAGCCCGAGCCGCCACCCGCCCACATCGAGAAGCTGCGGCCAGTCGCGGTTCTGGCCGGGGAATCGTGGTTCGATCAGCTCGATGTTGAGATAGGCGCTTCGCAGCAGCCGAACCTTCGACACCTTCACGCGGGCGTCGACATTGGCATATGCGCCGAAGCCGCTGCCATGCGGGTCGGACACCGGCCCCATGTCGTAGAAGCGTTCGCAGCCGAGCGCGTCCTCGAAGAAGGCGGACGCCTCCTCGATGTCGGCGACGCCGACGCTCACGTGCTCGAAACCGCGGAAGCCAGCCAGCCCCGGACCGGTGGACACGCGCGGCGTCGCGCCGCGGTCCGGCGCGGCCGGGTTCCACAGCCGCCCGTCGAAGTCCGCCATGTAGGCGCGGCCGTTCGGGTACGTCAGGATCTCGAAGTGGAGGCCGAACGACGCCATCCCGTGAATGGCGTAGGAGCCCTCGCCGACCTCGGGCGCGTTCGTGGTCGGTTTCTTCCCCGGACCCAGCACGTACAGGTCCGAGCGCTGAAGGAATTCCAGCGCGGCGTCGATGTCGTCGACATAGCCGGCGAGGTGCCATCCGCCGACGTCGAGCATCATGGGCCACAGCGTGCGCTGCCCAGGATAGGTCGCCTCGAGAAGACGTATGTTCAGGAAAGGTGTACGCAGGAGGCGGGACCGCCGGATCACCGCGCGGACGTCGGCGTTCGCGTGGGCGCGCAGTGTCGAGCGCCTTCGGTCGCTGAGCTCGCCCTCGTCGTCGAGGACCTCAGCCCCGAAGACGGACACCAGGAACGACGACGCCTCTGCCAGGTCGGCGACGGTGCAGGTCAGCTCCTGGATGCCGAGCAGCGAGGCCAGTCCGCCCATGGGCTAGCATCCTAACCGTGATGGCCGGCATGGTTCCCGCCTTCGACGAGGTCGCTCGGCGGCTCGCCTGCGCGGATGTGGTCCTGGAGATCTTCCGAAGTTTCGACGCGCATGACATCGACGGCGCGCTGGAATTCTACGCCGATGACGCCGTGTTCCTCGGGGTCACCGGCAGGGAGGCCATCAAGGAGAAAATGCGTGCGGGCCTGGCGCCCAACGCCGCCCGGCGCAGCCGTCACGTGATCGGTAATCTCCAGGCGTCCGCGCTCGACAGCAGGGTCATGCTGGTGCGCTATACCGCCGTCACCCACACCTTGGACGGCCCCGGGCCCTACCCGCCTCGGTCGGTACTCGACCAGGAACAGGAACACCGCTGTGAACCGGACGGGACGATGCGCGTGATCCGCCACCACATCCTGTGGCCCTAGGATGCGTCCGCCATCGTCGCGCCAGCACGTCGTGCGTGGACGGTGCTTCGGCGGCTGGACGGTTCGACGCGGCTGGAAGCGTCAATGCAGCAGGGCGCGGAGCAGGACCAGGGCAATGCCGAACATGCCGGAGACGAGCCCGTAGGCCAGGGAGGTCCAGGCGCCGCGCCCGCTGTGCCGTCCGGCGATCTCACCCCACAGCACCAGCGCGGCCACGCCGGTCCACATTCCGGCGAGGGCCGCGGTGTGCACCGACGCGCCGGCCGCCGCGGCCAGCAGCACCGCGAGGAGCGGGACGAAGGACGCCGTCACCAGGGACCATTCGTGGGCCATCGTGTCGGCCAGGCGCCGCAGTCCGGCCCGGCGGTTCACGGTCGGCGGCGCGCCGAGGAACTCGGCATATACATGGGCGAGCCAGTACACGACGACCGTGACCAGCTCGGCGTAGATCAGGTCGCGTAGAAGCAGTTGGTACCGCGCCTCCACGGCCAGCACCGAGTCGGCGAGGATCGTTCCGTAGATCGAGCCGACCGGATTGCGGGCGAGCGCCAGCATGGCGGCCCGCCAGCCACGGCGGGAAGCGACCGGCCGGTCGAGACGGACGTCTGCCTCCACACCCGAGGTCTACCCGACCCGCGGAATCCGTGCCGCTCGGCGGGCCCGAACCTCCCGTACCGCGTGCTGACCCGCGCGGTCTGTCGACCGGCGCGCGTTCAGGTCAGGATTCGTGACTTCTCCTGCTGGTACTCCGCGTCGGTGATCTCCCCCTGCTTGCGGAGGTCGGCCAGCTTCGTCAGCTCGTCGGCCACCGCGCGAGACTGCACCGCGGAAGGCCGGAAACCCTGGTAGGCCGCCTCGCGCCGCCTCGCCGCCTCGGTCGACCGCTCGCGCATGCCCTCGCCGCGGAAGGCGAGGTAGAGGAGAACGCCCAGCAGCGGAAGGACGATGACGCCAGCCACCCATCCAGCCTTGCTCCAACCGGACAGATCGCGGCTTTGGAATACATCGGATACCACGACGAAAAGGAGGTACATCCACGCGGCGAACAGGAAGAACCAGAGCATTGTCAAGAAAGCGCCGAGAAACGGGTAATCCATGGACCACGCCACCTCCTTGCGGCTACGACACTCCTTATGGTGCCCACCTCACGGCGTCCTGCACGCCGGATCTCCTACGAGTGGCGTCGTCTCGCGCCAGGACCGTGGCGGAGGTCGCGGCCGACGGACCGCTGAGGACCTCGGTGGCGGCCTGGTCGTACATCATGGTGACGTGGCCGACGAACGAGTGACGGCGCCAGAGTCGCCAGCGATGACGAGCGAGCAGGCCGGCCGCTGGGAGACGGTTCTGGACACGCTCGCCGGGATGCTGCCGCCGGGCGCGGTCCGGGTGCTGGTCGACGGCGCTGGCGGCGAGGACGTGCCGAGGCTGTTCGCGGACCGGCTGGCCGCCTCCGTCAGCGCCGCCGGCCGCCGCGGCCGGCGGGCAGGCGCCGGGCCGACCGCGGGCGCCGGGCCGGCGGGCGGCGCCGGGCCGGCGGCGGGCGGCGACACGCCGGACGGGGCGGCCGGCGCCGGCACGGTCGTCCTGGCGGACGGTCCACGCCGGCGCGCCGACTCGCCCCCCGGCGGCTGGGACGTCGTCGTGTGGCTGCATACCCGGGCCGGCCGCGACGAGGAAGGCGAGCGTGGCGCCGACGTCGTCGTCGACGTGGACGACCCTGCCTGGCCGGTGATCCGGCGGGTCGCGGCCCGGCTGGCCGGCGACGGGAGTTGGTTCGCCCGCGAGACCGATGCCTTCTTCTCCGTGCGCGCGGCCACCTGGGACGCGAAGTTCGGGGACGACCTGCCGGCCTACGCGGCGGCCGTGCGCGCGATGGGGCTGCGCGCCGGCGCGGTCGCGCTGGACGCGGGCTGTGGGACAGGGCGCGCGCTGCCCGCGCTGCGGGACGCCGTCGGGCCGGCTGGCAGGGTGATCGGGCTCGACCTGACCCCGCTGATGCTGCGCGCGGCGCGCGAGGCCGGCCGGGCCGTCGGCGTGACGCTGCTCGTCGCCGACGCGCGCCACCTGTCGGTGGCCAACGGCGCCGTCGACGCGGTGTTCGCCGCCGGGCTGGTGCATCACCTGCCGGACATGGCGGCGGGGCTCGCCGAGCTCGCCAGGATCAGCCGTCCCGGTGGGCGGCTCGCGATCTTTCATCCGTCCGGGCGGGCCGCCCTGGCCGCCCGCCACGGCCGCGCGTTGCGGCCGGACGAGCCGCTCGCGGCCGGGCGTCTCGGACCGATGCTCGCCGCCAGCGGCTGGCACCTCGACAGCTACGACGACGCCGCGCACCGGTTTCTCGCCCTCGCCACCCGCGGGTAGGACCGTCCCGCCCGGGTGGCCGCGACACGCCGGCCTGAGCGCGTCCGGCCCGCCCAACCGGGCGACGGGTGGCCCGCCCCGGCCGCTGGCTGACGTCGAACTCGGGAGTGGACGGACCCGGCTGCTGGGTCTGTCCCGCGCGGTCGGCGGTGATGGCGCTCCGGTGACCCGCGGTAGCGGCAAACGTAGGAGTCACCCTCAGCCGCCCGGTACCCCCGCGAGAGGGTATCAAGACCGGCCTTTTCTGGACTAACGTGCCAAATCCGTACCTTGCATCGTACCCTGCCCGTGGTGAGGGGCCGTTTTAGGAAACGGAGGAACTTCTGGTAGCGATGCCGCCGGTAGAAGCCAGCACCAGCAGGCCGCGAGCCGTTCTTCAGGGGGTTGACGGAGCGTGCGTACTGGTGGCGGTGACTGGGGTGGCGCGGGATGCGGCACCGGTGTGCCGCGACGTCCGCCAGACCATCCCGGCGAGTGCCGCCGGGCTGTTCTTTGGCCGTCGAGATCCCAGGCAGTTGAGGGCGAACCGTGGAGGGGGATTGTCGAGGAGGTATTGATGACATCAAAGCCATGCGACGATACCCAGGCTGACGAGTTCCTCATCCGGATCACGTCCAGCTTGCGGGAACGTACCGGGGCCGATCTTGCTCTCGCGGGGGTCGTCTATCCGCGCACCGGCAAGCTGGCCCTTCGCTGCGCCACCGGCATGCGGACCGACGGGCTTCCAGGGAGAACCGCTCCGCTGGATCAGACCCTGGCCGGCCGGGTGGTCGCCGCCGGCCGGCATGTGCTCGTCGAGAACGACGGCAAGCGGGCGCGGATCGGTACCCGTGGGCCCGCCTGGGGGGACTGCGGCGAGGATGTCCGCTCTCTGCTCGCGGTACCGCTGCGCCTGGACGGGCGCGTGCTGTTCGTGCTGTATCTGGGGACGCGGTCCGACAAGGCGATCGGCGCCGCGACGACCAGGACGGCGCTTTCCTTCGTCAGCCGCTTGGAGGACTTCGTGACCCAGGCCGCGAGGGCGTACGAGATCGACGCGCCGCAGCGGTGCGTCATGGACATAAGGACGCTGCGCCAGATCGACGGCGAGCTGGAGAAACTCGCGAAGGGGGTCACCGTCCCGCATGACCGGGCGAGGATCGCCGCGATTCGGAGCCTGCTCGAAGACGGCGTCCTGGCGTCGTCGGCCCAGGAGCCGGCGTTCGCCCTGACCCGGCGTGAGCTGGACGTTCTCGGGCTGGTGGCCGAAGGACTCTCGAACGCGGAGACGGCGGAACAGCTCGCGGTGAGCCCGGAGACCGTCAAGGCCTATCTGCGCAATATCCGGAGCAAGCTGGGAGTACGGAACCGGACGGCGGCGGTGAGCGTCGCCCGGCGGTATGGCCTGCTGTGGTGACCTGGCCGGGCCCGGGGACCCGTCGTCGCGCGCGGGGGCTGCCCGCGACGGGATCCACGACCGGGCTCGCCTCGCGGGACGCCGAGCATCCACTCGCTGATCATTTTGCGAGCCGCCTCGGCTGTTCCGTTCGTCGTGGCGGCCCGGCGGGCGCGGCGTTGGCCGGTGACCGGGGTCGGCTCGGCGGGGCCCAACGAAACGTGGTGGTCGAGCCGGAGTGGCTGGCCACTGTTGCTAACGCGATGTAGCTCCTTGTGGGCCTGGGGTCGCCAGATTTCCCGAGGCTCCATTTGATCGCTACTTCAAGTAATGGGCAAAGTTGATATCGCATAAATTGACGAAACGCTACCGTGTCGTCGTCCGATCCCGATGATCATGTCCAAACGTAAGTCGGAAGGGGGCCGATCGTGGCGTCGGCGGATGAGCGGCGGTCGTGGCCGGGGGAGCACTTATGTCGCGACTGACCTCTTGGTGCTGCGCCCATCACCGTCTGGTGGCCGCGCTGTGGCTGCTGGTCGTCGTCGCGGCGGTGGTGGCCGCGCTGGGCTCCGACGCGCGGGTGCGCTCCCGGGTCGGGCCGGCGACGACGGAGTCCCAGCGGGCGACGGACCTCGTTCCCACGGTGATGCCGGACGGGAAGCTCCCGGACACCGAGACCGTCGTCGTGCACCTGCCGAACGGCGACCTGCGCGCCCCGGCCGAGCGCGCGCGCGTCGAGGCGCTCGTGAAGAGACTCGGCGAGGTGCCCGGGGTGGGCGCCGCGCTGAGTCCCTACGGCCCCGGCGCCGACCTGGCGGTGGGGGCCAACCCGATCAGCGCCGACGGCGACACCGTACTCGTGGCGGTCCTGATGAAGGCGTCGGCGCTCGCCCCCGACCTGGCCGCCGTGCGGGAACTGGAGCAGGCCGCCCAGACGTACGCGACCGCCGGCATGCGCGTCGAGCTGATGGGCCCGGGCATCACCACCGACGTCCAGGGGAAGATCGCCATTCTCCCGCTGGCCCTGGGTGGCCTGGTGGCGCTCCTCATCCTGCGCCTGGCGCTCGGGACTCCCTCCGCCATGATCGCCGCGGCGTCGCCGGTCATCGTGACGACGCTGGTCGGCCTCGTGCTGGTCGGTCTCGTCTCCCGGGCCCGGCCCATCTCGCCGCTCGCGCCGGTGCTCGCGCTGCTGCTGGGCCTCGTCGTCAGCCTCGGTGCCGGCATCGTGGTGGTGCACCGCGCCCAGCTCGCGATGCGCGAGGGCCTCGACCCGCGGGCCGCCGTGGTGCGCGCGATGGGCTGGGCGGGGCGAGCGGCGGTGCTCGGCGCGGGCTGTCTCTGCGTCGTCGCGCTCGTGGCCTGGGCCAGCGACCTCGCCGGCTTCGCCGAGTACGCGCCGGCGGTGTTCGTCGTGGCGGCGGTGGCCGCGCTCGCGCTGGCCACCATAATGCCGGCGGCCCTCGCCCTCGGCGCGAACCACCTGCTGCCCTGGTCGGAAAGGACCCTGGTGCGGCGTACCGGCAGCGGGCCACCCCGCCGGGCCGGGCTGCGCTCCTGGTGGGCACGGCAGGTCGGCCGGTATCCGCGGCCGATCGCGATCGCCGCGGGGGTGCTGCTGGCCGTCCTGGTGGTGCCCGCCCTCAGCCTGCGCCTAGGGGCCAGCGACGCCGGCGTCGACCCGACGTCCACCACCACGCGCCGGGCCTACGATCTGATCAGCCAGGAGTACGGCCCTGGCCTGACGGGACCGATGCTGATCGTCGCGCAGAACACCTCCGCCGCCGGGCCGGACGCGGCGGCGCGGCTCGCCGAGGCCATCGACGCCACCCCCGGGGTGGCCTCCGCGCAGCTCGTGCTCGACCGCCCGGACGCGGGCCTCGCGCTGCTGCGCGCCATACCCGACAGCGAGCCACGCTCGCAGGCCATGTCCGACCTGCTCGACCGGCTGCGCACCCAGACGGTTCCCAAGATCGTCGGGGACACGGATCTGCGTGTCCACATCGGCGGTCAGTCCGCGCTGTTCCTGGACACGGCCGACGATCTCGCCGGCGCGCTGCCGGTGTTCATCGGGCTGGTCGGTCTCGTCGTCGGTCTCGCCGCCCTTGTCCTGGCCCGGTCGTTGCTCGTGGCCGCCGCGATCGCCGTGGCCGAGCTGGTGGCGCTGGGGGCGGCCCTTGGCATCGTCAGCCTGTTCACCCGCATCGACTGGTTGGCGGCCCTCCTCAACGTGCGTACCGGGCCCTTCGAGCCGTTCGCGGTCGCGTTCATGGTCTTCGCCGCCTTCGGCCTCACGGTCGGCATGCACCTGGGCCTGCTGAGCAGGCTGGGCGAGGCCCGGTCGGCGGCCAGGCTCGACGCTCTGCGGGATCGCGCGGAACAGACAGTGCCCCTGAAATGGCCGCCGGACCGCGAGCTCCGGCCGGCGCTCCGCCCCGCGTACCGGTCCGCCCTCACGGCCGAGGCGGAATCCCAACGGCACAGGGAGCTCGTCCGCGCGGGCCATGCCGACGCCGCGGCGATCACGCTCACCATCAGCGTGATCCTGTTTCCGTTGTTCCTGGCGGTCGCGGCGCAGCAACAGCGGATGTTCGCGGTGTTCGGGGCGGGGCTGGCCCTCGCGGTCGCCGTTGACGCCCTCGTGCTCCGAGGAGCGCTGCTACCGGGCCTGCTCCACTTCATCTCCATCCCGACCACGCCCCCGCCGGGGACCCGACCGCTGCATTCCGCCCGGGCCGCCGAGTCCCGCCGGCCCACCGCGCGACGGGACTCGGCGCGGTCGGACTCCACGCGGCCGGGTTCCACGCGACCTGGAACCTCCAGGCGGGCCCGCCCGCTCGCGCCCATCGACGTCGCCGAACGCCTGGCCGACGCCGCGGTACGCGAGCTCAAGGAGGAGACCGGGCTCGACGTCGAGGTGGTCCGCATCGTCGGGCTCTACCGCGATCCACACCACGTCATCGCCTACGGCGACGGAGAACTCACCCAGGAGTTCTCCGTTCGCTTCGAAACCCGCGTCGTCGAGCAGGACCCGCCGCCCACCGGCGGTGACGACCAGGAACCGGTTCCCGTGCCCAACCCGACGGGGCCGCACTCGATATCCGCCCCACAGACCGGCTATGCGTCGAGCACGGCCTGGGAGAGGTGACCGACGCCGTCCACCCGTCCGGCTACCTCCCACGGATGGTGGGGTTCTCCAGGGCGGCGGGCTGCTTCCTGTTCCTCGACGGTCGCGTGCGTCCCGCGGCCTGGCGCGGTGGGGTACGTGACGGGGCAGCGGGCCGCGAGGGGACGGGCGCAGGGGCGGGAGCCGGACTATGGCGTGGGCGCGAGGTCGCGTAGCGCCGGCGCGAGCTCCCGCCATTCGCGGTCCGGCAGCGCGGCGGGGTCGGCGGTGAGGACCTGGATGCACACGTGGTCCGCGCCCGCGTCGAAATGCTGGCGCACCCGGTCACGGATCACGTCGGCGTCCCCATGGGCGACGATCGCGTCGACCAGCCGACGGCTCGGGCCACCCACGATGTCGTCGTCGCCGAAGCCCAGCCGCCGGACGTTCGCCTGCTGGTGCGGGGCCAGGGCGACGTACATGGCGACGTGCTCCGTGGCGACCTCGCGGGCGCGGTCGGCGTCGGTATCCAGCACGACCGCCTGCTCGACGCCGAGGAACGCCTCGGGACCCATGATCTCGCGTGCCCACCGGGTGTGCTCGACGGGCACGAAGTACGGGTGCGCGCCCCAGGTTCGCTCGGCCGCCAGCGACAGCATCTTCGGGCCGAGCGCCGCCAGGACCCGGCGCACGGCCGACTCCGGCGGCGGGCTGTGCACGGGGACGGCGTCCATGGCCGCCAGGTAGCTGCCCATGGTCGATACCGCCTTGCCCAGGGCGGGTATGGGGTAGCCGTCCAGGTGGTGGATGGTGTCGTCGACCCGGTGGCCGCCGAGGCCGAGAAGGTAGCGTCCCGGGAACGCCTCGCCCAGCGCGCGGGCCGCGGTCGCCAGGGCGACGGGGTCGCGGAACGCGATGTTCGCGATGCCGGACGCGACGGTGACGCGCCGGGTGGCCGACAGGAGGAGCCACGCCTGGCCCACCGCGTCGCGGCCGAATGCCTCTCCGTACCAGATGGCGCCGTAGCCCAGCTCCTCGATCTGGGAGGCGGCCTCCCGTACCCGGCCGGCGGGCTGGCCGTCGAAGGCGGACGTCCAGACGCCTACCTGGCCGAGCCCGTGTCCCGTGTCTCCGGTCATCGTGATCCTTCGGTCCTCGCGTAATACGGACAGGCTGTCCGCTTGTTCGGCCACGATACGGACAGCCTGTCCGGTTGTCTATCCGGGTAACCTGTCCGGTTGTCGACCCGGGCAGGGTGGAGAGGGGGAGCGATGGCCTCGGCCGGACAGGCTCCCGCGCAGCGCCTCCAGCGCACCGACGCCCGGCGCAACCGGCAGCGGCTGCTCGCCGTCGCGCGCGAGGCCTTCGACGAGGCCGGGCCCGACGCGTCCCTCGTCGAGATCGCCCGCCGGGCCGGGGTCGGGCAGGGCACCCTCTACCGGCACTTCCCGACCCGAACAGCCCTCGTGCGAGCCGTGCTCGCCGACCGGATCGAGACGCTGTGCCGGCAGGCGGCGGAACTGGCGGCCACCCATGGCGCGGACGACGCGCTGGCCGCCTGGCTGCGGCTGTTCCTCACCCACGCGCGGGTCAACCAGGGCCTGGCCGGCGCGTTCATGACCGAGGGACCCGAGGCGGTCGGGGTCGACTGCCACCAGACGATCCTGGGTACCGCGGCCGATCTCCTCGGCCGAGCTCAGCGGACAGGGACGGCCCGCCCCGACCTGAGCCCGGACGACCTCATCCAGCTCGTCGTCGGGATCGCCCTGGCCACCGCCCGCGGCGACGACGCCGACCAGGCCGACCGGCTGCTCGCGCTCGCCCTCGACGCGGTCGGGAAGAAGCCCGCCGACGGCGGCGGGCCGCCGCGGCCATAGGGCGGGCGGATCCCGCCGGCCCGGCCGGCCGGCGGCTTCGACCGCGTCTCTCAGCCGCGTCCCTCAGCCGTGTCCTTCGACCGTGCCCGCTCGTCGCCGTGCCCGCTCCTCGCCGTGGCCTACCCCTGCGCGCGCTCGTCGTGGCCGGGCCCGTCGGCGGGGCGGCGGACGACGAGCACGGGGCACGTCGCGTGGTGGATCACGGCCGTGCTCACGGAGCCGAGCAGCGCACCGACGAGGCCGCCGTGTCCCCGCGACCCGACTACCAGGAGATCGGCCTCCTTGCCCGCGTCGGTGAGGACCTTGGCCGCGGTGCCCTGGCGGATCTCGGCGCGCACGCCGTCCGGCGGACTGTCGCCGAACACGGCGGTCAGCGCCTGCCGCAGGCCCTCGCGGGCGGCCTCCTCCACGATGCCGGCGTCCAGGGGGATCGCCGGCAGGTAGGGGCCGGTGTAGGGCGGCTGCCAGGCCAGCAGCACGAGGAGCTCGGCGCCGCGCAGCTCGGCCTCGCTCGCGGCCCAGCGCAGGGCGTCGAGCGAGCCTTCCGAGCCGTCGGTGCCGGCGACGATCCGCCGCACCTCGGTGCCACTGGTCATGATGTTCCTCCCTGGTGGGCCGCGGTGGCGCCCTGCCCACTGAACGCTCCGTCTACTGAAGAGGCCTACAGAAGAGCTAACCCCGCCGGGATCCGGCCAAACCGGGACCGGTGGCCCATCAGCGTGGGCCCTTCGCGCCGCCCATGACCCGTCGCGCGGTCGGTCTGTCGCGCGCCGCCGCCGACCGTTATCCGCCGCCGACGACCGCGCCCGGCCGAGCCCCGGCCGGCAACGGCAACGGATCGGGCTCACCCAGATAGAAGCCCTGCGCCTGGTGGACGCCGATCTCGATGAGCAGGCGCAGCTCACCGGGCGTCTCCACGCCCTCGGCGAGCACCAGGCTGCCGATGTCCTCCGCGAAGTGGACCAGCGCCGCCGCCAGCGCCCGGCTGGCGGGATCCGACTCGAGGCGGCCGGTCAGGCAGCGGTCCATCTTGATGCAGTCGGGGTGGAGCTCAAGCAACTGGTGCAACCCGGCGTAGCCGGCCCCGACGTCGTCGACGGCGGTGCGTGCCCCCTCGCGGCGCAGCGCGTCGAGGGCGAGGACGGTGGCCGGATAGTCGTCGATCCGGTCGTGCTCGGTGACCTCGACGATGATCCGCTCCGCGGGGACCTGCCGGAGCAGATCGTGAAGGCCGTGGGAGACGACCGTCGCCGGGGAGGCGTTCACCGCGAGCACCTGGCCATCCGGCAGCAGAGGGAGCGCGCGAAACGCGTTCCTGATCGCGGCCAGCTCCAGGTCGACGCCGAGACCGACCGAGGCCGCGTCACGGAACCACTGCTCCGGACCGCCGGTGCCGGCCGGGAACCGGGCCAGCGCCTCGCCGCAGATCACCCTGAGCCCGGGCAGCTCGACGATGGGCTGGACGACCATGGCCGGGCCGCCGGAGTCGAGCAGCCCGCTGACGCGCCGCCAGATCTCGTCCCGGTCCCGCCACTCCAGGTTGGAGTCCCACAAGCAGTCGGCGAGCACATTCGCGAGCAGGGTCAGGAAGCCGGCGTCGCGGTCCCGCAGGTCGGGCTCGGGCCGCCGGCTGAGGCAGCCGAGCAGCCCGTAGAGAGTGCCGTCCCGGAGCACCACCGGCACCCCGATGTAACTGCCGATGCCGATCTGCCTGATGACCTCGAGGTCGGCCGTCCTGGTCTCGTCCTGGACGCTCCTGATCACCCGCGGCGCGCGTTGCGCCATGACCCGGCCACAGACGGTGCCCTCGACGCAGCTGATGAGGCCGGGGCTGAGCCCGAACGCGTCGGCCTCGCCGTCGACCTGCTCGACGGCGACCATGTTCCCGACCCGCCGGGCGAGCCAGCTGAGCTCCATGCCCAGCCGGTGCCGGGCGACGGAGAGCAGCCCGACTACCATCCCTTCGGCATCCGGGATCTCGCCTGGGCCGGGGATGCGGCGCCGCTGAGGATGCGCCATGACCACAAAGTACGCCGCCGGTCCGGTTACCGCATGTCCGGGGAGCGGCTACCGAAGGTGGTGAGTGGTGCTGTCGGCCGGATGCCGGTGACCGTTGGCACCGGCGGCGGTGAGGCGGCCGAAGCTCAGGGGCGGACGCGCAGCGCGTCCGCCAGGAGGTCGAGCAGGCGGCCGGCCTGGTCGCGGTCTCCCCGGTCGGCGGTCGCGAGGGACAGGCCGCTCAGCCCGACCAGCACGTCGTCCGGCGTCACGTCCGGACGCAGGGAGCCGGCCGACGCGCCGGCCGCCAGCAGCGTCGCGACGGCCGTGGTCAGTCGGTCGCGGCTGTGCGCGAACGGGTCGCCGCCGGACGCGATGAGCGCGCGCAACGCGTCGGCCAGGCCGCGCTTGGTGGCCAGGTAGTCGACGAAACGGTCCATCCAGGCTCGGAGGGCCAGATCCGGTGGCATGGCGTCGAGCAGGTCGTCGACGGAGTCGGCCAGCCGGTCGAGCTCGTTGCGGTAGGCCGCGTCGATCAGCGCCTCGCGGGTCGGGAAGTGGCGGTACAGCGTGCCGATGCCCACGCCCGCCGCCTTCGCGATCGCCTCGAGTGGGACGTCCGGCCCATCGCGGGAGAACTCGCGGACGGCGACCTCCAGCAACCGTTCCCGGTTGCGCCGCGCGTCGGCGCGCAGCGGCCGCGTGGCCGTCATCACACCTCCCGAGGAATGAAGCGGAGGAGCCTCCGGTTACCTCTGCTGGAGAGACCGGAGGAACCTCCGGTTAACGGTACCGAGAGGAAGCCCCATGAACGACCGGATCATCACGCCGTTCTCCGCCGAGTCGACCGCTGACGAGGTGATCAAGGGTATCGACCTCGCCGGCCGCCGCGTGGTCGTCACGGGCGCGGCCTCGGGCATCGGCGTCGAGACGGCGCGCGTGCTGGCCGGCGCCGGCGCCGAGGTGACACTCGCCGTCCGCGACGTCGGGGCGGGCGACCGGGTCGCCGCCGACATCACGGCCGCCACCGGCAACAAGCAGGTGCTGGTCGATCGGCTCGACCTCGCGGACCAGGCGTCGGTGTCGGCGTTCGCCGCCCAGTGGGACGGCCCGCTGGACATCCTGATCAACAACGCCGGCATCATGGCCTCGCCGCTGATGCGCACTCCCGAGGGCTGGGAGATGCAGTTCGCGACCAACCACCTGGGCCACTTCGCCCTCACCACCGGCCTTCGGAGCGCGCTGGCCGCCGCCGGCGGCGCGCGCGTCGTGTCCGTCAGCTCGAGCGCGCATCACCGCTCTCCCGTGGTGTTCGACGACATCCACTTCCTGCGCCGCCCATATGACCCGTTCGAGGCCTACGGGCAGTCCAAGACGGCCAACGTGCTGTTCGCCGTTGAGGCCAGCAAGCGGTGGGCCGCTGACGGGATCACGGTCAATGCCCTGATGCCTGGTGGCATTCGCACCAACCTGCAGCGCTATGTGCCCGACGAAGTGCTCGAGCAGCTGCGGGTCGCGGCGGGCGGCGGCGGCCTGAAGTGGAAGACCCCCGAGCAGGGGGCCGCCACCTCGGTTCTCGTCGCGACCTCACCGCTGCTCGACGGCGTCGGCGGCCGCTACTTCGAGGACTGCAACGAGGCCGAGGTCGGCGTGCTCAGCGCCCGCAACGGCGTCGCCCCGTTCGCCCTCGACCCCGACGCCGCCGCCCGCCTGTGGGACGTCTCCCTCACCACCCTGGCCGGCTAGCGGACGACCTCGAAGACCTGCTTCTGGATGCCGTTGGCGTAGGCGTCGTGCTCCACCAGCTTCAGCATCGTCTTGTCCTTGTCAGCCGCGCTGAACAGCCGCTTCCCGGCGCCCAGCAGGACCGGGAACATCAGCAGGTGGTAGCGGTCGACGAGTCCGGCGTCGGCCAGGCTCCTGGCCAGTGTCGCGCTTCCATGCACCGCGATCGGGCCGCCCTCGGTCTCCTTCAGCGCCGCGACCTCGTCGAGCGAGCGCAGGATCGTCGCCGGCCAGCGCGGATCGGCCTCGGCGAGAGTGGTGGACACGACGTACCGCGGCATCGCGTTGTAGCCCGCGAACTCCGTCATCGTGGGCCAGATCGGAGCGAACGCCTCATAACTGGTTCGACCCAGCAGCAATGCCGTGGTCTCCTCCTGCTCCCGGCCCTTGAGCTCATAGGCGGCAGGGTCGAAGTCGATGTCCTTGAAGGTCCAGCCGGTGTTCCGGTACCCCGTCTCCCCGCCGGGCGCCTCCACGACACCGTCGAGGGACACGAAGGCGGTCACGATCAGGGTGCGCATCTTGGCTCTCCTCTGCTGCGCCGCGGGCGTTCCGCCGCGCTGTGGTCGCGGACCCGCGCTCGGCTCCGGGTAGTCACAGATCAGACCGGCCGACACCCGGGAACTCATCGCCGGCGGTGAACCCGGCAGTCAGCCTAATGATCCGCCAGGTCCACTCGACGCGGGCCGGCGCGGTCCGCCCGACGGCGTCCAGCGGAGCGTCGGCCGGAGTGGCCAAAACGGTGACGGGCGCGCGTGACGGGGCAAATCCGGTCGACGAGGCGATCCATGTCTGTTCAGATCGGGACGTGGATTCGGGCAAGCTGGCGCCTGGGGCGCGGTTGACGTTGGTGTTCGACGCGGACGACACACTGTGGGAGAACAACGTCCGCTTCGAACGGGTGATCGCCGACTACCTGGAGTGGCTCGCGCATCCCACACTGGACCGGGCGGCGCTGTACGCGATGCTGATGGACATCGAGGCCGCGAACGCCGTCGTCCATGGCTACGGCAGCAAGGTGTTCCTGCGCAGCCTGCACGACCTGTTCGAACGGCTGCGGGAGCGGCCGGTCGACGCCCGGGAGCGCCGCGAGATCGACGAGCTCGCGGCCGCGCTGGCCGACCACCGCGTCGAGCTGATGCCGGGAGTCGCCGAGACACTGCGCGCGCTCGGGGAGCGCCACCAGCTCGCGCTGCTGACCAAGGGCGCGCCGGAGGAGCAGCAGGGCAAGATCGACGCGTCGGGACTTGCCGGGTACTTCCACCTCGGCACCCACATCGTGTGGGAGAAGGACGTCGATGCCTACCGAGGGCTCGCCGACCAGCTGGGTCTGGAGCCGGCGACGACCTGGATGATCGGGAACTCCGCGAAGTCGGACATCCTGCCCGCTCGCGGCGCCGGCTGGCGGGCGGTGCACATCCCGAACGAGAACGGCTGGGCGCTGGAGCACGCGGACCTCGACCCCGCCGACGCGGGCGTGCTGCGGCTGCCCTCCTTCACCGACCTCCTGCGTCACTTCTGACGACGGCGGTCCCGCGAATCGCCCGCGGTTTCGGGCGTCAAACGACCGGCCCGGCGCGCACGCGTGGCTAGGGTTCCTGGCGTGGAGACCTGGGACGCCATCCGGGCGCGCCGTAATGTCCGCGTCTACCAGGACCGGGCGATTCCCGCCGAGGACCTCGACAGGGTCCTGGAGGCCGGCCGGCGCGCGCCGTCGGCCTCGAACCGGCAACGGTGGGACTTCGTGCTGGTCACGGACCGCGGGAAGCTCGTCGACCTGTCCACGGTCTGGCAGGGCGCGCGGCATCTCGCGGGAGCCGCGGCGGCGGTCGTGCTGGTCATCCCGGAGCCGGAGAGCGACCGGTTCCGGGTGATGGACCAGTTCGACCTCGGCCAGGCGACCATGATGATGATGCTCGCCGCGACCGACCTGGGCATCGGGACCGGCCACTCGGCCGTCGGCGACCAGGACGAGTGCCGGCGGCTCCTCGGAGTCCCGCCGACGCACCAGTGCGCCCACATGATCGCGCTTGGTTATCCGTCCGAGCGACCGCTCGCCCCGCTCTCCCGCCCCGACCGCCGCCCGTTCGACGAGGTCGTCCACCGCGGCCACTGGTAGCCCGGCGGGCCAGGGCCGGGCGTCGCCCGGCGAGCCCACGGCACCCGGCGAGCCCACGTCGCCGACGGAGCTGACCGCCAACGTCCGCCCACTCGCATGATCACCGATAGTGCCCCGGCGGGGTCGTGAACAGGATCCTGTTCACGACCCC
>NZ_JADWYU010000092.1:0-28875 GCF_016786325.1 Frankia nepalensis
GGCCCACATCCACCCGGGGGGGCGCCCCCACCGCCGCGCCCCCCCCCCGGGCAAGGGCGGCGGGCGGCCGGGTTGGGCGCGGACCGGTCAGGCCTGGGCGGCCGAGAACGCCGCTCGGGCCCGCCGCGGGGTGGGCCGCCGGCGCCGGGCCGCCGGGACGGCGGCGGCCGGCATCGCTGGGCGGCCGGGCGCCAGGTAGGTCCAGCCCGCCAGGCGCCAGCGGGCCGGGTCCAGGGCGTGCCGGGCGTCGACCACGGTCTGGCCGGCGGCGACGCCCCCGAGCGCCGCCGGGTCGAGCTCGGCGAACTCGGCCCACTCGGTCAGCAGGACGGTGACCTCCGACCCGGTGACGGCCGCCGTGACCGACGGCGCGTAACTCAGCTCGGGCCGGGCCTTTCGGGCGTTGTCCATGGCCATCGGGTCGTACACCGTCACCGCGGCGCCCTCGGACGCGAGCAGCCCGGCGACCGCGAGCGCCGGCGAGTCCCGCACGTCGTCGGAGTTGGGCTTGAACGAGGCGCCGAGGACGGCGACCCGCCGGCCGGCCAGCGACCCGCCCACGGCGGCGCGGGCCAGCTCCACCACCCGCTCGCGGCGCCGGAGGTTGATCTCGTCGACCTCGCGCAGGAACGTCAGGCTGTGCCCGACGCCGAGCTCGTCGGCGCGCGCCAGGAACGCCCGGATGTCCTTGGGCAGGCAGCCGCCGCCGAAGCCGACGCCGGGGCGCAGGAACTTCCCGCCGATCCGGTCGTCGAGCGACAGGGCGCGCGCGAGCGTCGTCACGTCCGCGTCGACGGACTCACAGACCTCGGCCATCGCGTTGATGTAGGAGATCTTGGTGGCCAGGAACGAGTTCGCGGCGACCTTGACCAGCTCGGCGGTCGCGAAGTCGGCCACGATCACCGGAGTGTCCTGGCGGCTGGTGATCGGCGCGTAGACGGCGCGCAGGGTGTCCTCGGCGCTCGCGGAGGCGACGCCGAAGACCAGCCGGTCGGGGCGCAGCGTGTCGTCGACCGCGAAGCCCTCGCGCAGGAACTCGGGGTTCCAGGCGAGCTCGACGCCCTCGGCCGGCGCCTCGGCCGTGAGCCGCGCGGCCAGCGCCGCCGCGGTGCCCACCGGCACCGTCGACTTGCCGACCACCAGGCAGCGCCGGCGCAGGTGCGGCGCCAGCGCGCTCACCGCGCCGTGCAGGTAGGAGAGATCCGCGCCCTGCCCGCCGGGCTGCTGCGGCGTGCCGACGCACAGGAAGTGCACGTCGCCGAACGCGGCGACCTGCTCGAACGAGGTGGTGAACCGCAGCCGGCCGGCGGCGAGGTTCGACCGCAGCAGCTCGTCGAGCCCCGGCTCGAAGAACGGGACCTCGCCCCGGGCCAGCCGGTCGATCTTCGCCGCGTCGACGTCGACCGCCAGCACCTCGAAGCCCAGCTCGGCCATGCAGACCGCGTGCGTCGCGCCCAGGTAGCCGGTGCCGATCACGGTCAGCCGCGGCCGGGCACCCGCCCCGCCCTCGTTCGTCTCCGGACCGAAACCCTGTGCGGTGTTCCTCACCTGTCGTCCCCATCTCCGCGGTCGTCGCGCTGGTTGTCGTTGTCGTTGGTGCTGGTCGTGGCGCCGGCCGGGCCGTCGGCGTACCCGTTCGGGTTGCGGCGCTGGAAGTTCCAGGCGTCGCGGCACATCTCGGCCACGTCGTGGGTCGCCTTCCAGCCGAGGAGCTCGCGCGCGAGCGACGGGTCGGCCACGAGCTCGGCGACGTCGCCGGGGCGGCGGGCCACCACCCGCGCCGGCAGCTCGCGCCCGCACGCCGCGGCGAAGGCGTCGAGCAGCTCCCGTACCGAGGTTCCCCGGCCGGTGCCAAGGTTGATCACCCGGTGGCCGGGCGCCTCGCCGAGCGCGTCGAGCGCCAGCCGGTGGCCCTCGGCGATGTCGACGACGTGGATGTAGTCGCGGATCCCGGTGCCGTCCGGCGTCGGGTAGTCGTCGCCGAAGACGGACAGCTCCGCCCGCCGGCCCACCGCCACCTGGGCGATGTAGGGCAGCACGTTGTTCGGGACGCCACGCGGGTCCTCGCCGAGCAGGCCCGACGGGTGCGCGCCGGCGGGGTTGAAGTACCGCAGCGACGTGACGTGCCAGTCCGGGTACCGGTGGCAGACGTCGGCCAGGATCTGCTCGCACATCCACTTCGTGCGGGCGTACGGGTTGGTCGGCCGGGCCGGGGCGTCCTCCCGGATCGGCACCGAGGCGGCGTCGCCGTAGATCGAGCAGGACGAGGAGAAGACCAGCCGGTTCACCCCGTGCCCGAGCATCGTCTCGACCAGGCCCAGCGTCGCGTTGACGTTGGTGTCGTAGTAGTCGAGCGGGATCTCGACCGACTCGCCGACGGCCTTCTTCGCGGCGAAGTGGATGACGGCGTCCACCGGGCAGTGGCGCAGCGCGGCGGCCAGCGCCGCGCGGTCGCGCAGGTCCAGCTCGACGAACTCGAACGATCCGCCTCCGGCCGCGAGCGCGCGGATCCGGTCGACGGCGCCGGGCGAGCTGTTCGCGAAGTTGTCGACGCCGACGACGTGATGGCCGGCGGCCATCAGCTCGACGGCGGTGTGCGAGCCGATGAACCCGGCGGCGCCGGTCACCAGGACCGTCTCGCGTCGCGGGTGGGCGGGCCGGCCCTGGCCGGCCTCGCCGCGGCCGGGCCCGCCGGCCTCGCCGCGGATCTCTGGTTCGCTTCGTCGTTCGCTCACCGGGAGACTCCCCTCAGCAGGTCGAGCGGGTTGACGTGGGTGGCGTCGAAGGCCTGCCAGGTGCTGGCGGTCGCGACCGCGCACAGCGCGGCCAGCAGCGCGACGACGAGCAGGGGGACGGCGATCGTCCCGGTGAGCGCGCCGGCGCGCGCGCCGGTCGCGCGCCGCGTCTCGACGGCGTGCATCCCGGCCACCGCGCCGATCACCGCCAGGTAGGCCAGCCCGCCGAGCAGGCTGAGCACCACGTAGCCGAGCGAGTGGTGGGCCCGCGACCCGTACAGCGCCGCGCCGAACGCGATCAGGCACACGGCGATATAGGGCACGAGCAGCCTGGTCGGCAGCTTCTCGACGCCACGGGCACCCTTCGGGGTGACCTTGAAGGTCACCGGCTTCGGGCGCACCTTCTGAATCAGCGCGGCGATGCAGCCCCAGCCGACGTATGGCCACCGGACCATCGCGAACAGCCAGTTCTCCCAGCCGACGAGCTTCGCGCCCACCGGGCGGAACAGTCGCTGCCGGCGCAGGTACGCGTTCATCCCCAGCAGCACCGCCGAGGCGAGCACCCATAGCAGCAGGAAGCGCAGATAGCTCACGTTCACCCAGCGCAGCCCGGTGAAGCAGGCGATCGGTGCCAGCAGCAGGCCGGCGGCCGTGGTCAGCGCCAGCAACGGGTAATAGCTGAGCGAGAACAGGAACCGGGCTCGCAGCAGCATCGGCAGCTGGCGGACATGCCGCCAGAAGGTGCCTGTGAAGAGCACCATCAGGCTGCGCGACCACTGGAACTCCTGGGTGAGCGCCGCGGCGAAGGTGTCCGGGCCGTCGCCGTGCGCCTCGGCGTCGAGCGCGAAGGCGCCCTCCCAGCCGGCCGTGCACAGCAGGTACGTGGTGGAGAAGTCCTCCGCCAGCTCCGGGCCGATCCCGCCGATGTCGCGCAGCGCCGTCGTGCGGACCGCGTAGTGCGAGCCGAAGCAGACCGGCGCGAGCCAGCCGTTCGAGCCGACCTGCACCGGGCCGTGCAGGTTCGCCTCCCGGAACAGCCGGCCGCGGGCCGCCCACGAGTCGGCCGCGTTCGCGTCGCACACGCTGGGCGCGGCCACATAGCCGATCTTCGGGTCGGCGAACGGGCGGACCATGTGGGCCAGGTAGTCCTGGGCCGGGACGTGGTCGGCGTCGAGCTGAGCGACCACGTCGTAGCGGTCGTAGCCCCAGTGGTCGTAGAAGAAGGCGAGGTTGCCTTCCTTGCACTTCGTCCGCCGGGGCCAGGTGGCGCGGTGGTAGTCGGCGTGCCCGTGACGGGTGGCGACTCCCACCCCGTGGCGCGCGCACCAGGCGTAGGTCTCGTCGTCCGGGTCCTCGTCACAGATCCAGACGTCGTACGGGTGCGGGTAGTCCTGCGCGAGCATTCCGGACAACGTGGCCCGCACGACCTCCCAGGGCTCCGACGGAGCCTTGGTGACCACGAAGGCGACCCGGAAGTCGCGCACCGGCAGCCGGGGGTTGACCCGGCGCAGCCGCAGCGAGGTCAGCACGAAATAGACCGGCAGGTAGCACAGGTAGGCCAGCAGCGCGGTGTTCAGCGCGAAGCCCGCCGGCGTGACCAGGTGGCCCGGGTCGAACCACCAGGCCCAGAACACCACCAGCGCGCCCAGCCAGCCGCCGACGAACAGCAGCCGGCGCAGCCGGTCGGCCCGGCCGAACATCGGCACGAAGGTCGAGAGGCTCCTCGCGTCGGAGGCGGGGCGCCGCTCGCGCGCCGTCCCCGGCCGCGGCCGCGGCGACGGCAGCGGCGGCGGCGGCGGTACGGACACCTTCGCGCCGTTGCGCGGGAGCGGAACGCCCGGCGTGGCCGGAGCGGGCGGCGCGGCCGACCCGTCGGCCGCCAGCGGGTCGACGACGTCGGTGCCCCTCATCCGCGCGTTCGTGAAGCCGAGGCCCGCGACGCCGAGCCTGGTGAGGTCGCGGTCAGCCAGTGCCTTCACCGCCTCCGGCCGGGTGGCGAGCCGCCTCGCGCCCCATCAGGCGGCCCGTCGCTGGCCCGCGCCGACCGACTGGTCGGAGAACCACTCGATGGTCCTGGCCAGGCCGTCGTCCACGGCGACCTTCGGCGTCCAGCCGAGCCGCTGGTGGGCGAGGGTGATGTCCGGCTGGCGCACCGTCGGGTCGTCTACCGGTCGCGGGATGAACGTGATCGGGGCGTCCGAGCCACACAGCCGGCGGACCAGCCGCGCGGTGTCGAGAATCGACAGCTCGTGCGGGTTGCCGATGTTCACGGGGCCGGGCAGGTCCGACCACAGCAGCCGCACGATTCCCTCGATCAGGTCGTCGACGTAGCACACCGAGCGGGTCTGCGAGCCGTCGCCGGCGACGGTGATGCCCTCGCCGCGCAGCGCCTGGGAGATGAAAGTCGGGATCGCCCGGCCGTCGTCGGCGCGCATGCGCGGGCCGTACGTGTTGAAGATCCGCACGATGCCGGTGTCGACGCCCCGGGAGTTCCGGTAGGCCATCGTCAGCGCCTCGGCGTACCGCTTGGCCTCGTCGTACATGCTGCGCGGGCCGACCGGGTTGACGTTGCCCCAGTAGGACTCCGGCTGGGGGTGCACCTTCGGGTCGCCGTACGCCTCGGAGGTCGAGGCCAGCAGGAACCGCGCGCCCTTGGCCCTGGCCAGGCCGAGGGCGTTGTGGGTGCCGGCGGAGCCGACCAGCAGCGTCTCGACCGGGAGCCGGTAGTAGTCCACGGGGGACGCGGGCGAGGCGAAGTGCAGCACCGCGTCGACGGGGCCCGGAACGTGCAGGTACTCGGTGACGTCCCGGTTGACCAGGCGGAAGCGCGGGCTGGCGAGCAGATGTTCGACGTTCTCCGGCCGGCCCGTGACGAAGTTGTCGACGCAGACCACCTCCACGCCGTCGGCGAGCAGCCGCTCGCACAGGTGGCTGCCGAGGAATCCTGCTCCGCCAGTGATCGCGACGCGCGTCATCGCGTCCCCTCTCCGTGTAGGACCCCGCCGAGCCGGCGGCCGCGCGTTCTTGGCGCGCGGCGGCCGGGCGATGACCGGTCCGCGTGGGTGTGCGGGCTGGCGCGAGGTCTCGGGACTTGGCCGTGGGACATCCCTGGTCCCGGGCCTGATCGGTTACCCTCCGGCGACGGACGGGTCCGAGGAAGGCGGGCCGAAGTCGACCGGCGCGCCTGGGTGAGACGCCGTCCGGCCACGGCGGTGTGGTCCGGACGACGGGGGCAGCGAGGTGACCAGCGGCGGCCACGGTGCCGCCCGCGCCGACCAACTCGGCCTCGTAACCGAGAGTACCGACGTTGATAGCTGTCTGTGATCGAATGGCGAGTGGTGGGGAGTGACGCGGGTCTCAGCCCACCGCCGCTCTCCCGATGCGTCGCGGGCTGGCTCGCCCGCGTGAGGACCGTCGCCGTCCGTGACCCCCTGGCCGCGCACGCGCCACCCGGGACGTGTCGGAGGGGCGCCGTAATGTGCGGCCATGACGGTGTCCGAGATGTCCGGGCCGATCGCCCGGCGGCCGGTCGAGCGGCTGACGGCCGCGCAGGCGCGGCGGCTGGCGCTCTCGGTCCAGGGGTTCGCGCGCGGCCGGCCCGCCGGGCCGGCCGCCTCGGCGCGGGGCGCCGACCGGCGGCGGCTGAGGTGGCTGTTCGAACGGGTCGGCGTGCTGCAGATCGACTCGGTGAACGTGCTCAGCCGGTCGCACTACCTGCCCGGCTGGTCGCGGCTGGGTGCGTACTCACGGGCGGCGCTGGACGACTACGTCCACCGCGATCGGCACGCCTACGAGTACTGGGCGCATGAGGCCTCGTTCGTGCCGGTCGGCTGGGAGCCACTGCTGCGCTGGCGAGCCGAGGCGGCACTGGCGGGGGAGGGGATGTGGCGCGGGCTCGCGCGGTTCGGCCGGGAACGGGCGGACTACGTGGCCAGGGCGCTCGCCGAGGTCGCCGCGAACGGTCCGGTGACGGCCTCCCAGCTGGCCGACGCCGGCGCGGGGAGAGGGGCCTGGTGGGGCTGGACGGATGGGAAACGGGCCCTGGAGTTCCTGCTGTGGAGCGGCCAGGTGTGCGCCGCCGGGCGGCGATCCACGTTCGAACGCCTCTACGACCTGCCGGAACGGGTACTTCCCGCCGCGGTGCGCGCCGTGCCGACGCCCGACCCGGCGGCGGCGCATCGCGCGCTGCTCGCGCATGCCGCCGACCGCCTCGGGGTGGCGCTCGCGGCCGACCTGCGCGACTACTTCCGGCTGTCGGCCGCGGCGGCCCGGCCGCGGCTCGCGGAGCTGGTCGAGGCGGGCGAACTGCTCGAGGTGACGGTGGCGGGCTGGCCGGCCCCGGCCTACCTGCGCCCGGGGCTGGCCATCCCGCGCCGGGTGGACGCGGCCGCCCTGCTGTCCCCGTTCGACTCGCTGATCTGGGAGCGCTCCCGGACGCGGCGGCTGTTCGGCATGGAGGTGAAGCTGGAGGTCTACACGCCCGCCCAGGAGCGCCGCCACGGCTACTACGTGCTGCCCTTCCTGCTCGGCGACCGGCTGGTCGCGCGGGTCGACCTCAAGGCCGACCGGGCCGCCGGCGTGCTCCGGGTGCCGGCCGCCTGGCTGGAGCCCGCCGAGAACCAGCCCGACGCCCGCGATCTGGCGGTGGCCAGGACGCTCCCGACGCGGGGCGAGGTCGCGGCCGCGCTGGCCGCCGAGCTCGTGGGCCTGTCCGCCTGGCTCGGCCTCGGGCCGGTCGAGGTGGCGCCGCGCGGCACGCTCGCGGCCGAGCTCGCCCGGGCGCTCACCGCCCGGGCCGTCCCGGGCCCGGCGCCCGCGCCCGACCCGGCGCCCGCGCCCGACCCGGCGAGCGTTCGCGTGCCGGAGCCGGCCGCCGGCGTGCCGGCGCGGGCCGCTGACCCGACGTGAGCCACGGCCTGGCATGGGCTGGTCGGGGTTCTCGCCCACCGGCCGTGGCGGCGCGGCCGAGCCGGTTACCGCCGGCTCGCCGGCGCGTCCCAGCTGGTGGACGGTAGCGGGTCCAGCGACGCGACCGTGGCGCCGGTCCAGCGGAAGCGGACCGTCGCGGCACCGGCGGTCGGGCAGCACATCGGGTCGCTCGGCCGGTACAGCTGGTACTGCAGGGCGACCGTGTCGTCGGTCGACCAGATCCAGCCGATGGTCGCGCTCGGCTCGGCGGCGTCCGTCCCGACGAAACGGCCGTCATGGAAGAAGAACGCCCGCTGGGGATGCCCGTCGGCCGAGGTGGCGAGCATGCCGACGATCACGCTCAGCGCGCGGTCCGGGTCGTAGCCGGAGGTGTCGGCCGGCGTGTAGCCGCGCGCCCGGACGGCCGCGGCCGCCTCGGCCGTGCTCAGGCCGCCGGCGGGGGCCGGCGCCGGCGCGGGCGCGGCGGCCGTCGGCGCCGGCGCGGCGACGGCCGCCTCGGCGCCGTAGATGGGGGCGCCGATGAGCAGCCCGCCGAGCGCCAGGCCGGCCACGAGCCGGCGGGCGCGGGTCAGAGAGCACCGGTACATCCTCGATGGATAACCCTGGGTAGCCGACCGCACACCTCAAACCGGCGACTGGTCCCTCGTTCGGGGGCGGTCGGGCCCGGCTCGCTGATCGCGTGGCCGTCGCCCGTGCCGGCCTGGACGGGCTTCTCGTGCACCGGCCGGCCGTACGCGGTACGTTTAAGTTAACCTAACCTGAGCGGCTGGTCTCGGGCGATGACCCGGATCAGTAACTCTGAGTCAGCGTGCTGCGCCTGCCAGCCTAGCCCGGAGGTACCCGATGACCTGGCGTCTACCCCCGCCGCGGACGACGTCGACCGACGGCGCCACGCCGACCCGACGCCCCGCCACGGTCGCGCCGCGGCCAGGGCACATCGTTGAACGAACGATAAAATCCGATCGTACTGTCGTGCGGTGTGGCATGCAGTCCCGCTCGGCCGCCGAGGAGCTCAGGGGGGTGATCCCCGACCTCCAGGCGCTGGCGCTCATGCCGGTCCCGGCGCCCTGGCCCGAGGACGTCGACCCGGGGACGGCCGCGGCCGTCGGCCTTCCGCCGCTGTCGCGGGCCAAGACGCTGTACTACCGCCCCTACCCGGGGCGTCCCACTGACGACGCGCCGTTCTTCTGGGACGTGACCAGCCGGGCGATTCACCGGCAGAACGCCGACGGCGCCTGGGCTCCCACCGAGCCGACGGCGGCCCCGCAGTTCATCGGCGTCTGCATCCACGGCCGCAAGGACGTGTGCTGCGGCACGCGCGGCGGGGCGTTCATGCGCCGCGTCCAGAAGCTCGCCCCAGGGGCACCCGTCTACGGCGTCAGCCATCTGGGCGGGGATCGTTTCTCGGTGAACGCGGTCGTGCTTCCCAGCGGATACCTGCTGGGCCGCGTGGACGACCTCGACGACGAGGCGCTGCTGGACCTCCTCGAGACAGGGCTCCTCCCGCTCTCCCATGTGCGCGGCCGGCTCGGGTCGACCCCCGCCGAGGCCGTGGCGGAGATCTGGTACCGGGAGCGGTTCGCCCGGCGCGACCCCGGCGGAATGCCCACGGTCAAGGCCGTCAGCCCGGTGGAACAGGCACCCGATCGGCACGAGGTCCTGGTCACCGACGCGAACCGGCGTTTCCGGCTCGACCTCGGCCGCGAGCAGCAGGGGGACACCCCCATCCACTACACCTGCGCGGCCGACCGCCCCAGCCCGGTCTACCGCTGGGACGTCAGGCTGCTCGACGAGGCCACCGGCTCGTCCTGACGGCGTCTCGGCTCGTCAGGAGGCCAGGTTCATCAGGGGAATCGCTCGTCAGGTGGCGTGGGCCGGCCGCGGCGGCCGCCCGAGGAGATCCCGGTACTGGTCGACCCGGGCCGGGTCCACCGGCAGCCGGACGGCGTCGAGCAGCCGGTCCAGGTGGCCGGGGTCGTTCGCGCTGACGGCGACGCGGGTGACCGGTGGCAGTTCGTACGCGAGCCGGAAGGCGGCCTGGAAGGTGTCCACGCCGGCCGGCGGCGGGCTGCCGAGCAGCGGCGTGAGGCGGAGCTTCTCCCAGAAGGGCGGCCGGGTGTCGCCGCCGAACGGGCTCATTCCCCAGCGGTCGGCGGCGTCCACGCGCAGCAGCCCGGCGATCTCGTCGGTGGCCGCCAGCACCCCGGGGCTCACCAGCACGCCGCTTCGGTGCATCAGCCGCGCCGGCCGGGGCGCCGCTCCGGTCGCGCCGACGGCGCTCAGCGCCAGGGCGAGCGGCCGGGCGTCCCAGGTCGAGACGCCCCAGGCACGGGTCGTGCCCGCCCGGGCCTCCTCGTCCATCGTGGCCGCGGCGGCGAGGAAGAGGTCGCGGCCACGGTCGAGACCGGCCTCGCGGACCGCCCGCTCGGGGTTGTGCAGGAAGACGAGATCGGGCACCCGGCCCAGCGTGTCCGCGGTCAGCCGCAGCGCGTCGCGCAGCCTGGCGGGCTCCAACGAGTGCTCCGCGGGGCCTCCCGGCGCCGGGAAGAACCCCACCTTGGTCGAGAGGTAAAACTCGCCGAGAAGGTCGGGAGCGAGTTGGGCCAGCCGCTCGTGCGACGAGAAGTTGGCATAGTTGAAAGCCGTGTCCAGATCCCGGACGCCCCGTTCTAGGGCAGCCTCCAGGATGCTTCTGGCGTGACGAGTCCGGTGTAGGCCGAGGACAACTCGTCGGTCAGGCCGATGCATATTCCCTCCCGGACGAGGACGCGCGCCAGCGGCCTGATATCGGTTCCGTGCTCGGCGCTCGCCTTCTCCAGGTCCACCGGGCGGCCACTCAGCAGGAGGGCCAGCGCCGGTTCGGCCTTTTCCCGCACCGTGATCTTCTTTCCGCCGCCGTAGACGACGAGGTTCGCGCCGTCGCGCTCGACGTCGGGCGCGAACTCGGTGACGCAGACGACGGCGTCCGGTCCGGCCACTGACGGTAGCGCGGGCGCGTGCCGCGCGGGCGGGCGCGACCGTTCCCGGTTGGTGAGAAACAATTCCGGCGGGCGTGACCGCAGCAGCTCCGCGGCGGCTTCGGCGAGCCGCGCGCGTTCGGTTTCCCGTTCTTCGGCGGAATCGGCGCGGGTGAGATCCCGCCGGAAGATCTCCAGTTCGCGCGCCTGGTCGGCCACCCACGCCAGCCAGTCGACACCGGTCCTTTTGACGAACCCGAAGGTGAGGTGCAGGCTCAGCGGCCCGGGGCGGTCCGCGTGGCTCGCCTGGTGCCAGTACCCGCGCGGGACGTGCAGGACGTCGCCCGGCGTCAGGACGCCACGCCAGACCGCCTCCTCGCTGGGGACGGTGTTCGGCGCCGCGTCGCGGTACATCGGGAACGGCCGGGAGCTGCCGCGGACGTCCCAGGTCTTCTCGCCGGCGAGCTGCACGACGATCACGTCGTGGTCGTCCCAGTGGAGCGGGAAGCCGCTGGCCGGGCCGGTCGTCAGGTAGGCGTTCACCTGGACCACCTCGCGTGACCACCAGCGCAGCGCGCGGGTGGCGACCTCCAGGGCGGGGTCGAACGTCTCGACCGCGTCGAGGACGAGGGTCACGCCGGCGTCGAGCAGGCCGCCCAGCGCCTCGGCGTCGACTAGGCGGATGTCCTGGCGCCGCCGGTTCGTCTGCGTGCGGAGGTACTCGCCGGGATTCAGTTCGCGCCCGTCCTGGAAAAGACGCAGCTGCGGGGGCTCCAGACGCCGCCGCATGACGATGTCCAGGAGCCTGGAAGGCGTCATGATTTTTTCGCGTGGGAAGGATTCTTCCAGTCGTCCCAGCGCGAAGGACTTACCCAGCGCGGTGGCGTCCGGCCAGCCGAGCGCGCGCTCGACTCCTTGGACCAGAAGATGCTCCGTCGCGAGCGACTTTACGTCGGCTGGTGATGTCAAGGTCGTCGGAGCGTCGCGCCCGGCCGCCGTCCGCTTCTTTTCTCGGAAAAGGTCAGCCGTCGCTTCCGTCGCTGTCGGAGTGTTCGGCGTCGTAGCGGTCCTGTACGTCCGCCAGGTTTTCGACGGCCACTACGAGATCGCTGTCGTCCGCGTGCATGTCGAGAGGGTGCATGTCAAGTCCTCCCCGCCGATGGGCGCCACTTGGCCAGATGCCGAGCGTCAAAATAGTAAGTGCCGCGCGCGGCGCCGCGCAACCAGTTGATGACAAAAAGCACTGGGCGTAACCGTGTTTCACCGGCCACGGCTGGCCGACGGGCGGGATTCGCCGGTCAGGTGGCCCGCTTCGGCGCGAGCGCGCGCAGCATGCCGACACACTCGAAGACGGCGCACAGCCGGCCGTCAGCCCGGTACACCTCGCCGCGGCCGAGCACCCGGCCGTTCCCGGCGTGCGGGGAGTCGATCCGCACCAGGTGCCACTCCCGCGCGTCGACCTCCTCGGCGAAGGTGATGGTCTGGGCGAGGATCGCGGCCGACAGTCGCTGATCCGGGGCCAGGCTCACCGCGCCGCGGTCGGCGTGCGCGGTGGTGACCCGCGGGACGAGCAGTGGCTCGCTCGTGAACGCGACCAGCGCCCGGGCCAGGGCCGGGTCCGCCGGGGCGTCCGGGATCCGCTGCCACAGGTCGAGCCCGTACGGGCTCGGGCCGGGGGCGACCCGGACCTCCCACGGCAGCATCGGGTGGTCGACGGGCGCGGCCGCGTCCGGGCCGCTCCAGCCGTCCGGCCGGGCAGGCTCGTGCCGCACGAAGTCCCGCTCGTGCGCGCCGAGCAGCACGTCGCCCCGGCTGATCGGCCGGCCGTCCTGGCGGAACGTCAGCGCCAGGGTCGCGTACGTCCGGCCCGCCTGCAGCCACTCGACGTCGACGTCCACCGGCGCGTCGAAGCGGCCTGGGTTCGGGAAGACCGTGTGCATCGTCTGGGTGGTCCGGCCCGGCGCGAGCCGCTCGGCGAGCACGATCTGCTGGGCGAGCAGCTGGGCGCCCAGCACCCCGCCATGCGCGCTGGGCAGGCACCGGACGGGCAGCGGTGGCGTCGCGTCCCCCGCGAGGTCGAGCACCGCCAGCACCTCGGCGAGGGAGGAGAACGGGGACAGCCCGCGGAGGTCCTTGGCGTCGGGACCGAGCCCCGCGGTCAGCGCCGCCGTGACGGCCGGGTCGGCGGCCAGATGGCCCGGGCCGGCGGCCGCCGGCCCGCCGGGGCGGCCGGCCGCGAGAGCCGGACCGCTCGGGGGCGCCGCGTCCGCGCCCAGGGCACCCGTCGCCGCCGCGCTCGTGCTCACCGCGCTCCCATCGTGCTCGCCACCGGTGCCGCGCGCCGCCAGGCGGATCGGGCCAGGACAGGCGCGTCCCCGGATACCACCCGGTGGGCGCGGCCGGCGCCCAACCGGAGACCGGCTCCCACTATCGGCGTGGGTGGCCCCGGGCGGAGCGGGCAGTGACCGACCCCACGGCCCCGGGACGCGCGGCCGTGGACCGGGACGCGCCCGCCGGCGGCGCGCGGGTCTCAGGCGGTCTCGGCCCGCTCGCCGCGGCGCATGGAACGCAACATCGTGGCGCTGCCGTGGTCGAGACCCGTGATCTCGGCCGCGCGGCCACGCTCGGCATAGCGCTGCAGGACGTTGTCGACGGCCGCTGCCGCGGCCGAGTCCAGCACATCGGCCTCCGAGAGGTCGATCACCACTCGCGGCGGGTCGTGGGCGTAGTCGAAGGCGGTGACCAGGTCATTCGTGGAGGCGAAGAACAGTGGCCCGCGCACCGCGTAGATCCGCACGCCACCGTCGGGATCGAGCACGCTGGTCACGTTCGCCAGGCGCGCCGCCTTGCGGGTGAACAGCAGCGCCGAGAGGATCACCCCGACCAGCACGCCGTAGGCCAGGTTGTGGGTCGGCACGACCACGGCGACCGTGGCCACCATCACCAGCGTCTCGCTGACCGGCATCCGGCGCAGCGTCGCCGGTCGCACGCTGCTCCACTCGAACGTCATCATCGAGACCACGATCATCACGGCGGCCAGCGCCGCCATCGGGATCACGCCGACCACCGACCGCAGCGGCAGCACCAGCAGCAGGAGGAACCCGCCGGCGGCGAAGGTCGAAAGCCGGCCCCGGCCGCCGGACGACACGTTCAGGATGGTCTGGCCGATCATCGCGCAGCCGCCCATCCCGCCGAAGAACCCGCTGACCACGTTGGCGGCGCCGAGTCCCCAGGTCTCCCGGTTCGGGTCGTGCCCGGAGTCCGTCATCCGGTCGACGATCTGGGCGGTGAGCAGCGTCTCCAGCAGCCCGACGGCGGTCAGCGCGAGCACGTAGGGCAACAGGATCCGGACGGTCTCCCAGGTCATCGGGACGTGCGGCAGGCCAGGGAGCGGCAGGCCGGTGGGCAGCTCGCCCTCGTCGCCCACCGTCGGCGCGTCGAGGTCGAAGACCGCCGTCAGGAGGGTCAGCAGGGCGACGGCGACCAGCGGCGCCGGAACCGCCTTCGTCAGCCGCGGCAGCGTCAGCAGCACCGCGAGCCCGCCCGCGACCAGCGGATACACCACCCACGCGTCCCCGAACACGTGCGGCATCTGCGCCAGGAAGATCAGGATCGCGAGCCCGTTGACGAAACCGATCATGACGGTCCGCGGCACGAACCGGATCAGTCTGGCCACCCCGACCAGGCCCAGCGCGAACATCAGCACGCCGACCGCGACCGTCGCGGCCAACAGGTACTGGAAGCCGTGCTCGCGAACCAGCGGGGCGGCGACCAGGGCCATCGACCCGGCGGCGGCGGAGATCATCGCCGGCCGGCCGCCGGTGAAGGCGATCACCGCCGAGATGATGAACGAGGTGAACAGGCCGACGGCGGGATCGACGCCGGCGACCACCGAGAAAGAGATCGTTTCGGGGATCAGTGCCAGCGCGGTCACCAGTCCGGCGACCAGCTCGACCCCCGCCTGCCGCGACCCCGGCCAGGCCCGGCGCAGTCCTGGAAGCGCGGCCGACAGGCGCGACGGGCCAGGCCCGGCGGACGGCGCCGGGGCGGAGCCGGGCAGTGCGGACATCGACGAACAACCTCACACGAACGATGAGACCGGGCGTCCAGGGATCGCCCTCGGCGGCGGACGGCGTGGCCTTCGGTCGCGCTCGTCACCGAGGGCGAGCAGGGACGGCCAAGCGCCCGGCCCATGGGCCCGCGGCCTGGGCCGCGTGGCGGATCGGGCAACCCACCGAACTGGAGGAAGCGTACCTAATGCACGAAGCGTGATTATTTTTGGACGGGCGGCTACGGACGGTCTCGACCGCCGGGACCAGAGGGCGCTGGCGGGACCGCCGAGCCCAGGGTGCGTCCCGTGGCGGGAGGGCGGCCGTCAGGCGCGGGGCGCGCCCAGCCGCGTCAGGTCGGCCTGCATCTGCTCGATCTCCCGCGACTGCACGACGACCATCGCCTTCGCGAGCGTGCGCACCTGGTCCTCGCCGGCATGCCGCGTCGCGTACTGGGCCATCGCGATCCCGCCGCGATGGTGACGGATCATCAGCGTGAGGAAGAGCACGTCGCTGTCACGCCCGCTGGCCGAGGCCAGCTGGGCGAGTTCGGTGGTGCTGGCCATGCCCGGCATCCGCACCCCGTCGGTACCGACCGGGGTTCCCCCGGTCGTCCCTCCCATGTCATGGCCGCCGTGGCCGCTGTTCTGCCCACCACTGTCCTGCCCGTCGGCGCCGCCCATCCAGCGCATCGGCTCGCCGACGGTCGACTGCTCGAGCCCCCAGTCGGAAAGCCAGGAGTGCATCACGCCGATGTCGCGCTGTTGGCTCAGCGCGATGTCCTGGGCCACCGCGACCGTCTGGCTGTCCGCGCCGTGGCTGAACTCGAGCATGCTCATCTGCACCGCCTGCGCGTGGTGCTCGGACATGTCGCGCAGGAAGCCGGCGTCGACCGAGCCGGTGCCTGGCGCCCTGTCGGTCAGCCCCCGCAGCCCGAACCCGGCGGCGAACAGCGCGACGGCGGCCAGCAGCACGAGCGGCCCCCACAGCGGCCACGCCCGCCGACGCTTCACCGGCGTGGGCCCGGCGTCCCCGGACGCCCCGTCGGCCGCGGCGCCGCCCACGGCGGACGGCTCCGGCGCGACGGCGGTCGACGCCCCAGGCTCCTCGGCGGTGTCCGCCGAGGACGCTGGCATGGCGGACTCGGGTACGGATGTGGGCTTCGGCAAGACGGCTCCTTCTCGATCCGGTCCACTGACCGAGTCGCGTCCCCGCGGCTCACCGGCCCCTGGTACCGCTCCGCCGTGCGTTCGGCGCGCGCACAGAGACCATCAGCGGGACCCGTGCCACCAGGTTAGCCCGCGCCATCCCGCACGCGGCCAGTCCTCGGCCGGGCGACGCCCGACGGACGCGTGCCGCCGACGGAGGCGGAACTCGTCACGCATACCAGCCACGATCCCGGCCCCGGACCGGCCCCGACCACGCACTTACGGGTTCTGCCCGGTACCAGGCTGGTCGGGGCGCTCAGCGCCCCGACGGCGGAGCCGGGGTTCCTGCCGGATCGGCGGAGCTTGCGGAGTCGATCTGGGAGGTCCGGATGGTCGCCCCTGGGCGACCTTGAGGCGACCGCCTCAGACGTGCACCTGGCTGTTGAAGACGAACGTGCGCTTGCCGACCTGCACGCGGGTGCCGGAGACCAGCGGCGCCGGCTGGTGCGGCTCGAGCGCCGTCCAGACGGTCGCCTCGGGGGGAGCGATGTAGGTGCCGTTGGCGGAGCCACGGTCGGTGATGACGGCGTCCCAGCCGTTGAGCGTGATGACCGCGTGCACCCGGGAGACCGCGCTCTCCCCGTCCTCGACCGGCAGCGGGCGGGCCGTTCCCGCGCGTACGGCGTCGTCCTTGTCGGGCTGGCGGCCGATCACCAGGTCGATGTCGACCGGCACCGTGTGCCCGTCGTCGAAGACCAGCACGCCGACCGGCGGCCGCGGCCGCCACACCGGCTGGCTGTCGTGCGCCGACAGCGACGCGCCGCACTCCGCGCAGTACGGCGCCTGGGGATGGTTGAAGTGCCCGCTCGGGCAGAGCACGCCCTCGACCTGCGCCTGGTCGTTGCTCGGCAGCATCGTCGGGGCGTCGTCGTCGATCAGGTCCGAGACGGTGAACGTCTGGCCGGGCAGCTGCGTCAGCGCCTCGCTGTCGTCGTCCTCGGTCAGCTCGCCGGCGTCCAGCGGGACGGCCTGCCCGTTGGCGCTGGGCACGGGCCGGGCGAGCTCGGTCGGCGGGTCCTCGTCGAACTCGTCGAGTTCGTTCAGCTCGTCGAAGTCGGCGGCGCGGGTCGGCTCGGCGCCGGCCTGGCGACGGTGCTCCTGCTCCTCCTTGCTGAGCAGCGGCGAGAGCGCCGGCGGGGCGACCGCCTGCTGTTCCGGGATGCGCTCGAGCGGCGCCGGGCCGCGGTCGAGCGGCGCCGGGCCACGCTCGAGCGGGGCCGGGCCGCGGTCGACCGGGGCCACCCGCTCGGCCGGCGGTGGGATGCGCTCGACCGGGACCGGGATGCGCTCGGCCGCGGTGGCCGGCTCGCGGGGCGGCCCGTAGTTGGCCAGCAGGTCCTCGGCGGCGGACTTCGGTACCGGCAGCGCCGCCTCCCGGGCCGGCAGCAGGCTCACGCCGATGCCCGGCACCGCGCCGATCCGCAGGTCGAGCGGGAAGCCCAGGCCGGTGCCGGTGATCTCCGCCTCCTCGGCGGGCGCGCCGGACATGCCGAGCGAGCCGCTCGGGGCGACATGCACGTGGGTGATCCCGTCGGGCAGCAGCCGGTCCACCCAGGTGGCCGACTCCTCACCGGAGAGGGTGAGCGGGCTGGGCCCGGCGGCGGTGACATCCATCGCGCCATGCACCAGCGCGGCGATCCGCTCGCCGACCGCGGCGAGCAGGGTGAAGTCCGGCACCTCGTCCGGGTCGGCGGCGGCGAGCAGCCCCGCGACCCGGCGGACCAGCCGCCGTCCGGTGCTCGCCGTGTCCCCGGGCTCGGCGGCCACCTCGGCACACAGGTCCAGCAGCCGGCGCGCGGTGTCGGCCGTCCGCGGCCGGCCGGCCCGCGCGACGATGAGGACGCCGGGCAGCCGAACCACGACGCCCGTCTCGTGACCGCGGCCCGCCTCCACCACCACCCGGAACCGGTCCAGTCCCGCCATCTCGCCCTCCGCGCCCGTCGGGCCGGGTGATGCCGGCCCGTGCCGCCCGGGCCGGGTCGGCCGCGGGCTGTCGTTGGTGCTCCGATCCGTGGCCGCCGTCCGCCCTCCGCGCCGACGACCAGCGTCGGGTCGCGGCGGCGCCCGAGACGACCACGTGCGATCTTCGGGGTTAGGTTATCGGGCCGACGCGCGGTTTTCCGTATCTTCCATTGTCGGTGGGGGCCGCGGAGCTGTCGCCTGGGCGCCAACCGCCGCGGTGGCCGTCGGCTTCGCCCGGCGCGCCGGGCCCGGCGCGCCGTCCGGGGGCGGGGCGGGCAACGTCCGGGGGGCGGCGTCTCGCGGGCAAGGTGCCGTAGGCGGCGTCCCGTGGGCAAGATCCCACGGGCGGCGTCCCGTGGGCTACGCCCCGCCGTAGGCGCCGGGCCGGACGGCGGGCGGGTACGCGCCGGTGCCGTTGAGGCCACCGCCCATGCCCGCGGGCATCGAGCCGGTCATCGAGCCGCCGAGGCCGCGCGGCTGCTCGGTCATTGCCTGGCTCACCTTGGACGCGATCGCCTCGGTCAGCCGGATCGCCTGGGTCAGCGAGAGGTTCAGCACGATCTCGCTGTCGTCGGTCATCGCGAAGCGCACCGATACATCCGCCATGGTGATTCCTCTCGATCGCCTTCCCTGGAGTCCAGGGCGGCTCGGGCTGGTCTCCCCTGAAGGCCGCTGGACGCGGCCGGAGGGTGCCGCGCGTCCGGTGGGGACGCCCGCCGCGGGACGCGGTGACCTGTTCCACGATCCCCGACGCCTGTGGCCAGATGCCAGCGACCCCCCTTCGTGACGCCGTCATTCGTCCGGCCGTGGTTCGCCGTTGTGCACATATAGTCATTGATCGACTGCGTTGTAGCCGCCCTACCAGTCTGATCGACGAGGTGCTGCGGCATTTCGTGTCAAGACGGCCACCATGCGTTTCCCCCTTTGGAGGGGGTAGACGAATCTGCGTGACCGAGCACACCCTCAGGCCGAGGCGTCGCCTGGCCGACACCCGCAGCCACCCAGCCGTCCGCCGAGCGCGCGCGTCCGCGCGTCCCCCATCGCCGAAAGGTGCCACCACGCAGCGTCGCCCGGCCACCGCGTCCGGCCCGGTCCCGGTGACCGCCGGTGACCGCCGGGGCGCTTCCGCCCTGGTGGCGCCGCCGGAGCGGCCGGAGCGGCCGTTCGCGCCGGGGCGGGCGGCCCGTCCTGGCGGCCGGGACCGCGTGCCCCGCCCGTCCGAGCGGTCCCGCCCGGCCGCCCGGCCTCGGCCGCCTCGCCCGGTGGCCGCGGCGGCGCGCCCGGACGGGCCGGCGGTCTCCGTGGTGATGCCCTGCCTGAACGAACAGGAGTCGGTCGGCGCGTGCGTGCGGGCGGCGCTGGCCGGGATCGCCGCCGCGGGCGTCACCGGCGAGGTCGTCGTCGCCGACAACGGCTCGACGGACGAGTCCGTCCGGGCCGCGACCGAGGCCGGCGCCTGGGTGGTGCGAGAACCCCGCCGCGGCTACGGCAACGCCTATCTGGCTGGGTTCGCCGCCGCGCGCGGCGGCTACCTGGTGATGGGCGACTCCGACTGCTCCTACGACTTCGGTGAGCTTCCCCGGCTCCTGGCCCCGCTGCGGGCCGAGGGAGCCGACTACGTGCTCGGCTCCCGGTTCGCCGGCGAGATCCTGCCGGGCGCGATGCCCTGGACCCACCGGCATCTCGGCAACCCGGTGCTCACCCGGATGCTGAACCGGCTGTTCGGGCTGCGGACGTCGGACGCGCACTCGGGGATGCGGGCGTTCACCCGTGCCGCCTACGAGCGGATGGCGCCGCGGTGCGGCGGGATGGAGCTGGCCTCCGAGCTGGTGGTCGCGGCGGCGGCCCGCGGGCTGCGGGTCGAGGAGGTGCCGATCACCTACCACCCGCGATCGGGCAGCTCGAAGCTCCACTCGTTGCGCGATGCCGCCCGGCACGTCCGCTTCATGCTCGGCTACGCCGCCCGCCATCGCCGTGACCTCCGGGCGGCGGCGACCTGACCTGTCGGCTCGCCGGCCGGCGGCGGGGCTCGCCGGCGGGATATCTGATCGTCGGGTCGGCGGTGCCTCCGTAGACTGAGCGGCATGGCACACGAGGGCCAGAAGGTCTCGCTCACCGGCATCAAGCCGACCGGTGACGCGCATCTGGGTAACTACATCGGGGCGATCCGGCCGGCGCTGGAGATGGCGTCGACGTTCGAGTCGCTCTATTTCATCGCCGACTACCACGCGCTGACGTCGGTGCGCGACCGCGCCCAGATGGCGAGCTGGACCCGCTCGGTGGCGGCCACCTGGATCACGCTGGGCCTCGACCCGAAGCAGACGATCTTCTACCGGCAGTCCGACATCCCGGAGGTCTTCGAGCTGCAGTGGGTGCTGTCGTGCGTGACCGGTAAGGGCTTGATGAACCGGGCGCATGCCTACAAGGCCGCCCGGGACCGCAACGCCGAGGCGGGGGTGGCCGACCTCGACGCCGGTATCAACATGGGGCTGTTCAACTATCCCGTGCTGATGGCGGTCGACATCCTGATCATGAACGCCGACGTGGTGCCGGTCGGCCAGGACCAGATTCAGCACCTGGAGTACGCGGCCGACATCGCGGGCTCGTTCAACCACCTGTTCGGCGACGTCTTCTCGCTGAAGATTCCCGAGGCGGTCACGCCGCCGGGCGAGTCGGGGCGGGTGCTGCCCGGCCTCGACGGGCGCAAGATGAGCAAGTCGTACCAGAACACCATCCCGTTGTTCGCCCCGGAATCCCGGCTGCGCAAGCTCGTGCGGTCCATCAAGAGCGACAGCACCCCCGTCGAGGCGCCGAAGGACCCCGACAGCTCGGCGGCGTTCCAGCTCTACGAGAACTTCGCCACGTCCGAGGACGTCGCCGACATGCGCGGCCGGCTGGAGGCGGGCGGTACCGGCTGGGGCGAGCTGAAGAACGCTCTGTTCGAGGAGCTCAACGCGCAGCTGTCCCCGCTGCGGGAGCGCTACGAGGAGCTGATGGCGCCGGACAGCGAGATCGACACGATCCTCGCCGAGGGCGCCGAGCGGGCCCGTGAGCGTGCCCAACCGGTCCTCGCCGGCGTCCGTCGCGCCGTCGGCATCGACCGGCTCTGACCGACCCGCGCGGGCGACGGCCGCCGAGGCCGCGGCCGGTGGTCAGCCGCGCGGGTGGTCAGCCGCGGCCGATCGCCAGCCGTGCCGGTGGTCAGCAGCCGCGCTGGAGGACCAGGGCCTTGACGGTGGCCGCCCATTCGTAGGCGATCATGCGGGCCCAGTCCGCCCGGGACCCTGGGTCGACGGTCATGACCCGGACCTCGCCGTCGTAGCAGCGGCCCAGTCGTAGCCGGGCCCGGCCGTCCTGCGGCGTCGAGGTGACCAGGAGGATCGACCGCCAGCCGCGGGCGTCGGCGGCCTCGGCGGTCCAGCGGGACTCTCCGCGGGTGGTGAGCGGGTCGGGGTGGAAGCAGATCACCTCGACGTTCGGGATCGTGTTCGCCGGGCAGGCGTCGCCAGGGGCCGGCTGGGAGACGGCGAGCACCGGGGCATACCCGGCGCGCGCCAGCGAGACGGCGAGCTCGACCCTCCCCGCGCTGCCCGCGAACATGACGATCGCGTCGACGGGCGCGGGCGCGTCCCGCTTGGGGTAGACGAACAGCTTGGCGGTGACCGCCACGAACGCGAGCACCAGCAGCCCGGCGAGGCCGCCGATGAGCCGGCGCCGCCCGCGCGGGCGCGGCGAGCCTCGTCGGGACCGGCCGGCGCCGGGGCTGCCCGCGGCGCCGGCACCGGGCAGGCCCGGGCCGGTGGGAGCTGGCGGCGCGACGAGGCCGGCGGGCGGTGTGACGAGGCCGGTGGGCGGCGCGGCGGCTGGACCCGGTGTCATCGCCCACCTTCTCGTCGCGGACCCCCGCGCCCGCGGGCGCCACGGACTGGCCGTCCCACGGCCACGCACGACCAGTACACCCGCCGGTTCCCATGGTCGCCCGCCGGGGAGCCGGGCCCGGGCCGACCGGCCAGGACGGGCCGTGGCCCTCCAGAGCCAGGCCGGCCCGACGTCAGCGATTCCGGACGTCAGCGATACGGACGGGGCGTGAGACCAGGCGTGGCCGTGCGGGCCTGCCAACGCGGGTGGGCGAACTGGGCCCTGGCGCGCTCGCGCGGCCACACCGTCCAGGACGCGTTGGACTGCCACTGCACGATCGGGATCTGGTGACCCACCTGCAGCCCGGTCGTCTCGTCGAGACGGAACCGGCCGAGCAGCGTGACCGTGTCCAGGCCGCGGGCGGCGGCGAGCACCGACGCGTCGTCGACGCCGCCGGAACGGCGGATGCACGCGCCGAGGATCAGCCCGGAGACGTACGTCCAGGCGGCCGTGGCCGTCGGCGCGGTGCCGTGCAGCGCCCTGAAGTCGTCGGTGAACGCCCAGGCGTTCGGGCCCGTCGTCGTCTCGGCCATGCTGTCCGGCTGCCAGCTGCCGGGCGCGAGCAGGCCGTCGCTGGCGTCGCCGAAGCTCGCCGCCACCTGCGCGCTGACCGCGGTCGAGAACGCGGCGGCCCGCCACGGGCGGCGCAGCAACGCGCTCGCCGCCGCCAGCTCGTCGTCCGGGTCCGCGTGCACGATCAGGACGTCGGCGGACGGCAGCCGGCTCGCGGCGATCGCCGCCTGGCCCGGGCCGAACGTGCTGGTGGTCACCTCGAACCCCGTCGAGCGGGCCGCGGCCTTGATGCTCGCCGTGGTCTCGATCGCGAAGTCGCCGGCGGACAGCAGGACGACCGCCCTGCGCGCGGTCCGGTCGGCCGTCCGGACCAGCGCGAGCACCTGCCGCGGCCACGTCGACGACGGCGCGGCCATGTTGATGACCTTGGGGTAGGTCTGCCGCATGAACCGGGTGGTGGGAGCGCCGGTGTTGAAGACGACGCGGTCGGTCGCGGAGAAGGCCGCGATCGCGGCGCGCCGGCCATAGGGGCCGAGGATCGCCGCGGGTTTGGCGGCCACCGCCGTGCGCATTGCCGCCGCCGGGTCGGGATGGGCGTCGTAGGCCGTGACGCTGATGTCGGTCCACGGCAAGGGGAGGCTCTCGTCCCGTGCCCACAGGGTCAGACCGCGCAGGCTCGCGAGGCCCTGCGCGGCGTCGGGGCCGGTAAGTGGAGTGACAAGAGCGACGTTCAGGACGGTCATCGGCATCCGTGTAGCAAGCGACCCATGGAGTGGCATCCCCGATGCTGGCAGGGCGGCCAGACCCTCAGATCTGGCCACGCGAGGACCGCCAATCGCGAGCCATAGGATCCGAAGCACGCGAACAGCCGTCCGGCGGCAGCGTATCCGGGCCGTTCGGGGCACGTGAAGGTAGGTGCGACTAAGCCGGGCATCCTGGTCCGTCAAACGGCGGCCAATGTTCCAAGTCCGCGATCGCCGCCGGGAGACAAGCTCCCTCGATCCGCCGGGACGGATCGAGGAATCCCTGTTCCCGGGCCTGGCGGGCGGGCTCCGCCGGGCACCGGGGCGGACGACATGCGGACAACATGATGGGCGACGGCGGCGCTGGCGAGGCGAGCGGCGCCGCCGATGGCGCGACGGGAGGCAGAACGGTGGGCAACGCACGCGCGCGGGACACGGGGCGTAAGGGTGACCCGCCGCCGGCACCCGAGCCGTTGGGCGTGGAGATCATCGACAGCCACTGTCACCTCGACCTGATGGACACGCCTCCGGCGGAGGCGGTCGAGGCGGCCCGGGCCGTCGGCATCCGGCGGATGATCACCGTCGGGGTCGACCTGCCGACCAGCCGATGGCAGGCCGAGATCGCAGCCAGGCTCCCCGACGTGTACGCGGCGGTCGCCATCCACCCGAACGAGGCGGCGCGCGGCGTCGACGAGGAGACGTTCACCCAGCTCGCGGCGCTCGCCCGGCAGCCGAAGGTGCGCGCGGTCGGCGAGACCGGCCTGGACTACTTCCGGACCCCGCCCGAGCAGCACGCCGCCCAGCAGGAGAGCTTCCGCCGCCACATCGCCCTCGCGAAGGAGACCGGCCTGCCGTTGATGATCCACGATCGGGACGCGCACGCGGACACGCTGCGCATCCTGGCCGAGGAAGGCGCGCCCGAGCGGGTCGTCTTCCACGCCTTCTCGGGCGACGCCGAGATGGCGAAGATCTGCGCGGACGCGGGCTACGTGATGTCGTTCGCCGGCAACGTGACCTTCAAGCCCGCCGAGCAACTGCGCGCGGCCGCCGCCGTCGCGCCCGCCGAACTGCTGCTCGTCGAGACCGACGCGCCGTTCCTCACCCCTATGCCCTTCCGGGGCCGGCCGAACGGCCCCTACCTGGTTCCGCTGACGCTGCGCGCGATCGCCGACGTCCGAGGCGAGCCGCTCGACGAGCTGGCCGCGACGATCGCCGCGACCGCCGAGCGGGTGTTCGGAGATTGGTAGCGGACAGCGACGCGCCGCCGGCGGGCTCCAAGGCGGCCCAGGGCGGCGTGGCGGCGCCGTCGGCGACCGCGGACGGGCTGTTGTCGGGTGCCGACATCCGGGCGATCGCGGGCGCGCTCGAGCTGCGGCCGACGAAGAAGCGCGGGCAGAACTTCCTGGTCGACCCGAACACGGTGCGCCGACTGGTCCGGCTCGCCGGCGTCGGGCCGGACGACGTCGTCCTGGAGGTCGGCCCCGGTCTCGGGTCGCTCACCCTCGGCCTGCTCGGCGCCGCGCGCCGGGTGGTCGCCGTCGAGGTCGACCCGGCGCTGGCCGCGGCCCTGCCGGCGACGGCCGCCGCGCGGCTGGCGCCGGCCGCGGCCGAGCGGCTGACGGTGCTCACCCGTGACGCGCTGCGGCTGGTCCCCGCCGACCTGCCGCGCGACGGGCTGGACGAGTCCCTTGGCGCGGCTCCGGGGGTGCTCGCCGCGAACCTGCCGTACAACATCGCCGTGCCGCTGCTGCTCGGCCTGCTGGAGCGCCTCCCGTCGCTCCAGCGCGGCCTGGTGATGGTTCAGGCGGAGGTGGCCGACCGGCTGACCTCCCCGCCGGGCGGGAGGGTCTACGGCATCCCGAGCGTGAAGCTCGCGTGGTTCGCCGCGGCGCGCCCCGCGGGACCGGTGCCGCGTTCGGTGTTCTGGCCCGTGCCGAACGTCGACTCCGGCCTGGTCGCGTTCACCCGCCGGCCCGCGCCCGCGCCCGAGGCGCTGCGGGCCGACGTGTTCGCCGCCATCGACGCCGCGTTCGCGCAGCGGCGCAAGACGCTGCGCACCGCGCTGGCCGGCTGGGCCGGCTCGCCCGCCGCGGTCGACCGGATCACCCGGGCCGCCGGCGTCGAACCGGGCGCCCGCGGCGAGACCCTCGACATCGCCGCCTACTGCCGCCTCGCCGCCGCCCGCGCCCGCGAACGCTGAGGGCGACTCGGCGGGCGCCGGTCAGGGCGCGCCGTGGGTGGGCTTCTTCTGGGCGGAAGGGTCACGGGTCGAGACGAGGGCGGCGTAGACGTCGGCCCGGGTGACGCCGTACTCGGCCATGACGGCGCGGCGGGCGTCGGCGCGGGAAAGACCCGCGGCCTCGTGGCCGGCTACGGCGGCGGCGAGCTCCGCCTGGGTCGGGGGACCGGGCGGGCCGGCCGGCGCCAGGTCGTCGTCCGCCAGGTCGTCGTACGTCAGGTTGCCGGCCGCCGGGCCGCCGGACTCGGGATCGCCTGGCCGAGTGGCGTCCGCCGCGGCGCTCGTCTCGAGGGCGGTGCCCAGCGGCCGCCAGGTGGGCCGGCGGGGGCCGGCCGGGGCGCCACCGACGACCAGGGTGAGCTCGCCGCGGATCTCGCGTCCGTCGCCGGCCCAGCCGGCGAGCCGGCCGAGATCGCCGCGGACGACCTCCTCCCAGGTCTTGGTCAGCTCCCGGCAGAGCACCGCGGGCCGGTCCGCGCCGAAGGCGGCGACGAGGTCGGCGAGGCTCGCGATCAGCCGGTGCGGCGCCTCCAGGAAGACCATCGTGCGGCGTTCCGCCGCGAGCTCCCGCAGCCGTGAACGGCGCTCACCGCCGCGCCGCGGCAGGAACCCCTCGAAGGTGAACCGGTCGCTGGGCAGGCCGCTGACGGCCAGCGCGGCGGTCACCGCGGAGGGCCCGGGCACGACGGTGACCGGGATCCCGGCGGCCGCGGCCGCCGCGACCACCCGGAACCCCGGGTCCGACACCGCGGGCATCCCGGCGTCCGTTATCAGGGCGACCGTCTGCCCCGCCAGCATCTGCTCGGTCAGCGCGGTCGCTCGTGCCCCCTCGACGGCGTCGTAGCAGGACGTCACCCGCCCGCCGATGGTCACCCCGAGCGCGTGCGCCAGCCGGCGTACCCGCCGGGTGTCCTCGGCCGCGACGACATCCGCCGTGGTCAGCACCTCGGCGAGCCGCGGGCTCGCGTCGAGGGGCTCGCCGATCGGCGCCCCACAGACGATCAGTACTCCGGTCATCCGCGTCCCTGCCCCTCCGGTCGGGCTGGCCGCTGGCTGCCCGCACCCGCGGTCACCGTATCCGCCAGCGTTCACCGCCTCGCGCCCAAGGAAACCGAGGGGGCGGCCACGTCGCCGACGTCACCTGCGCCCGGCCGCCAGGGTCCTTCCCGTGGATCTTGCTGGCGTGGCGCGACCGCCGAATGGCGCGCTCATCCAAGGATCACGGGCTGGTCGGGAGCCCGTCGGCTTCCCTGGTCGTCGGACGTGTACGCCGTTCGGCGTTTTCTGTCCGCTTTGTCCCTGAATCCCGCGCAGGTCTGGTGATCTGCCAGGGAGACCGGGCCGAGGTGGGGTGAAGATCGCGGGTTGCGTGCGCGGATCGGCGGTCGGGGACGGTGGACCAAGATCCACGGGAGGTGTGCCACGGCGCTACTCGTGGAGCTCCCGTCCGCGGGCGGGGCTCCGGGGTTCGCGGTGATGGCGCGGGTGCTCGACGTCGACGACCTTGGCTGGAGCGTGCCCCCAGGGTGGGGCATCCGCTGTCGAACCCGAACGGTACGTGTGGGGCAGATGCCCCGTCGGTGTCTGGGAGACGGTGTCCCCTACTCCTCAGCCACGTTTCAGGACGGACCACCTAACCTGTTTGCGTGACGGCGACGATGATGGCCCAACCGACCGGAGCCGACGCGGGCCCCGCCACGTCCGTGACCGGGCGGCGGTCCGGTCGGTCGGATCCCGCCTCGCCGTTGCGTGATCGGCTGTGCCCGCCGATGCCGTCCGACCGGCTGGCCGGATGGCTGGCGGCGCTCGGGGTCACGCTGGTCGCTGGGATCCTGCGGTTCTGGCGGCTGACGGAGCCGAAGTACATCTACTTCGACGAGGTGTACTACACGCGGGATGCCTGGGGTCTGATGACCCACGGCTACGAGGTCAGCACCCAGGGCTGGGCGGAGGCGGACAAGGCGCAGTGCGTCGGTGCCGGCTACGTGGTGCATCCGCCGCTGGGCAAGTGGTTCATGGCGGCGTCCCAGAAGCTGTTCGGGTACGTCGACTGTTCCGGCGCGGTGCATGGCAACCCGGAGCTGGGGTGGCGGTTCGCGTCGGCGTTCTTCGGAACGGTGGCCGTGCTGGTCCTGACCCGGACGGCCCGAAGGATGTTCCGCTCGACTGTCCTGGGCTGCTTCGCGGGCCTCGTGTTCGCCTTCGACGGGTTGCAGTTCGTCCAGAGCCGGATCGGGATTCTGGACATCTTCCTGATGTCGCTGCTGGTGATGGGGCTGGCCTGCCTGGTGGCCGACCGTGACTACGGCCGGGCGAAGCTGGCGGACCGGGTCACCGCGCTCGCCGAGCGGCGGGCGGGCACGGCCGAGGGCGACGGCGACGGCGACCAGGCGAGCACCCGGGCGGCCCAGCTCGACGCCCGCTATGGCCCCCGGCTGGGGCTGCGCCCATGGCGGCTGGCGGCCGGGTTCTTCCTGGGCGCGGCGATGGGCGTGAAGTGGAGCGGCCTGTACACGCTGGTCGGTTTCGCGGCGCTGGCGATCGCCTGGGACATCGGCGCCCGGCGGACGGCGGGGGCGACGGCGCCGGTGCGGGGCGCGCTGCGCCGGGACCTGCCGGCCTGGTTCGGCTGCTACGTGCCGCTGCCGATGGCGACGTTCCTCGCGACCTGGACCGGATGGTTCGTCACCGACGGCGGCTACAACCGGCACACCGAAGGCGACGGTTTCGTCGGGGCCTGGAAGGGCTGGTGGGGCTACCAGCGCGCGATCCTGGACTTTCACGAGCACCTGAGCACGCCCCACCCGGCCCAGTCGGCGCCGTTCAGCTGGCTGGTTCTCGGCCGGCCGGTGCCCTACGACTACGACGGGCCGGGATACGGCCAGAAGACGCGGGACGGCAGCCAGGTCTGCGACGCGGTCGGCGGCTGCTCCCGGGAGATCCTGGCGCTCGGCAATCCGGCGGTGTGGTGGGTCGGGACGGCCTGTCTGGTGGTGATGATCGCCTTCTGGGTCACCAGGCGGGACTGGCGGGCGGCGCTGGTACTGGTCGGTTTCGGCGCGTCGTTCCTGCCGTGGCTGCTGTACCCGAGCCGGACGATGTTCTTCTTCTACGCCCTGCCGCTGCTGCCGTTCCTGGTTCTCGGGATCACCGCGGCCGCCGGGTTGGCGCTCGGTCCGCGCGAGGCCTCCGATACCAGGCGTCTGGTCGGCGCGCTGTCAGTCGGCGTCTACCTGATCGCCGTCATCCTGCTCTTCGCCTACTTCTACCCGATCCTCTCCGGCCAGCTGATCCCCTTGTCGGCCTGGCGCGCCCGCATGTGGTTCCCCGGCTGGATTTGAAGAGCCGGCGGGTAGCCCAACCGCCTCCGCGAAGGCCCGGCCACGAGCGAAGCGAAGTGGTTCCTCGTGGGGTAGAGCCCGGGACGGATCCGTCGGGGATCTCGTGACCGAGCTGGCGCGGAGGCGTGCCTGCGCGGAGTCCTCTACGAGCGAAGCGAAGTGGTTCCTCGTGGGGTGGAGCCCGGGACGGATCCGTCGGGAATTTCGTGACCGAGCTGGCGCGGAGGCGTGCCTGCGCGGAGTCCTCTACGAGCGAAGCGAAGTGGTTCCTCGTGGGGTGG
>NZ_JADWYU010000092.1:28975-42631 GCF_016786325.1 Frankia nepalensis
AGCCCGGGACGGATCCGTCGGGAATTTCGTGACCGAGCTGGCGCGGAGGCGTGCCTGCGCGGAGTCCCCCTACGAGCGAAGCGAAGTAGGGGGACGCAGCGGAGGTCGCCGCAGCGCACGTGAGCGGAGGAGGACACGGCCCGGAGGTCCCTTGGGAGCGAAGCGAGCAAGGGGCCGGAGGGCCGTGCCCGGACGGAGCGAACCAGAAACTAAGCATCCCCGCCGAAGAGGCTGGTGACGGAGCCGTCCTCGAAGACCTCCCTGATGGCGGCGGCCAGCAGCGGAGCGATCGACAGTTCGGTGATCTTGTCGATCCGGGCGTCGGCCGGCAGCGGAAGCGTGTTGGTGAGCACGACCTCACTGATGAAGGAGTTCTTCAGCCGGTCCATCGCCGGCCCGGACAGCACCCCGTGGGTGGCGGCGGCGATGATCGTGCCGGCGCCGTTGGCCTTCAGCGCCTCGGCCGCCTTGGTGATCGTGCCGGCGGTGTCGATCATGTCGTCGACGATGACGCAGGTGCGCCCGGCGACCTGGCCGACCACCTCGAACATCTTGACCTGGTTCGGGACGTCCTTGTCGCGGCGCTTGTGGATGATCGCGAGCGGGCAGTTCAGCCGGTCCGTCCAGCGTTCGGCGACCCGCACCCGGCCGGAGTCCGGCGCGACCACCGTCACCTCGGCGGTGTTCACCTTGCTCTCGATGTAGTCGGCGAGCAGCGGCAGGGCGAACAGGTGGTCCACGGGGCCGTCGAAGAAGCCCTGGATCTGGGCGGTGTGCAGGTCGACCGACATCAGCCGGTCGGCGCCGGCGGTCTTGAACAGGTCGGCGACCAGCCGGGCCGAGATCGGTTCCCGCCCGCGGTGCTTCTTGTCCTGCCGTGCGTAGGGGTAGAACGGCGCCACGACGGTGATCCGTTTGGCGCTGGCCCGCTTCAGCGCGTCCACCATGATCAGCTGTTCCATCAGCCAGGTGTTCACCGGGGCCGAGTGCGCCTGCAGCACGAACGCGTCGCAGCCGCGGACGGACTCCTGGAAACGGACGAAGATCTCGCCGTTGGAGAAGTCGTGGGCGCTGGTGGGCACCGTGCGGACGCCGAGCTGGTCGGCTACCTCGGCGGCCAGGTCCGGGTGGGATCTGCCCGCGAAGAGCATCAGGTTGCGTCGGTTGTCCGTCTGGTAGCCCACCGCGTTTCTCCTTGACGTCACCTGCGGCCCATGAGGACCCCAACCAGCCCTCTAGGTTCCGTGGCCGGGCCCGGGATTGCCAGTGTTCCAGGGTGGAGCGGGAGTGATGTGGCCTAGTTCACCGTGAGCGGATCGAACGGTTCGTGTACCTCATTTGTTGCCGAAATCTCGTGCGCCCGGCGCGCGGCGGTGGCCGCCGCGCTTCCCGGCCGGGAACGCTCCACCCATCCCTCGACCGTGCGCTGACGACCCTCGGTGATCGCGAGCGCGCCCGGCGGGACGTCGGCGCGGACCACCGCCCCCGCGCCGGTGTAGGCGCCGTCGCCGACCACGACGGGGGCCACTAGGACGGTGTCGCTCCCGATCTTCACATCCGAACCGACCACGGTCCGATGCTTGTGCACCCCGTCGTAGTTCGCGAACACCGTGCCGCAACCGATGTTCGACCGCTCACCGATGGTCGCGTCGCCGACGTAGGCCAGATGTGGCACCTTCGTCCCGGCGCCGATGTCGGCCGCCTTGGTCTCGACGTAGGCGCCGATCCGGCCGTCCGTGCCGAGCCGCGTGCCGGGCCGCAGGTGGGCGTACGGCCCGACGCTCGCTCCGGGGCCGATCCGCGACCCGGCGGCCGTGCTGCGTTCGACGGTCGCCCCGGCGCCCACGACGGTGTCCGTCAGCGTGCAGTCCGGGCCGACGACGCTGCCGGCCGCGAGATGGGTACGACCGCGCAGGTGGGTGTTCGGCAGCACCGTGCTGTCCGGCTCGAACGTCACATCCGCGTCGATCCAGGTGCTCGACGGGTCGACGACCGTCGTCCCGGCGAGCATCGCCGCCCTCGCCAGCCGGTCGCGCAGCGCGGCGCCGGCGGCGGCGAGCTGGACCCGGTCGTTGACCCCCGCCGTCTCGCCGGCGTCGGGGGCGACGTGCGCCGCGACGGCCGCGCCGTCGGAGACCAGCAGGCCGATCACGTCGGTGAGGTACTCCTCGCCCTGCGCGTTGTCCGTCGTGAGCCGGCCCAGCGCGGCCCGCAACGCGCCGACGGTGAACACGTAGACCCCGGCGTTGACCTCACGGATCGCCGCCACCGCCTCGCTGGCGTCCCGCTGCTCGACGATCGCCCGGACGGACCCGTCGGCGGCGTCGCGCACGATGCGGCCGTAGCCCGTCGGGTCGGGAACGACCGCGGTGAGCACGCTCGCCGCGGCGTTGCGTTCGACGTGCGGCGTGAGCAGCGCGGACAGCGTCGTGGAGGTCAGCAGCGGGGTGTCGCCGGGCAGCACGGCGACCTGGTCGCTCGGCCGCAGGCCGTCGAGAGTCCCGAGCGCGACCCGCACCGCGTGCCCGGTACCGCCCTGGCGTTCCTGGACGACGGTGCGTGTGCCCGGGCGGCCGTCGAGGGACGCGGCGACCGCGTCCCTGCCGTGCCCGATGACGACGACGGTGTGCTCGGCGCCCAGCGGAGCCGCGGCGGCGAGGACATGGTCGAGCAGGGTCCGCCCGGCGACGCGGTGCAGAACCTTGGGGGTGGTGGACCGCATGCGCGTCCCGGCGCCTGCCGCCAGGACGATGGTGGCCGCCAGCCGTGCCTGGGTCACGCGCGCTCCCGCTGTGATCATCATCCGGGCAGGGCCCGATGCCGTCATGGGCAGGCGCCGGAACAGCGACCAGGAGCCGTGCTCCCCCTGGTCAGCCTCAGCCCGGGACACCGCCCGATTCCGTGCCCAACCCGCGCTCCCGCCGACGCACTCACCCTACCCGTGCCCCACTACGGCCGCTTCATGGCCGGGGCCGCGCCGCGCCTCGACGATCTTCTTCGGCGGCCGTGCACCGGCGCGGCGGCGATATCGAGATCGCCCGGAAGTGGTGGCCGCCGGGCCGGGAGCCGTCGTCCGGCATCGGCATATGGACGCGGGAATTCGACGCGCCCCGATCCGTCGATGGTAGACTTCTGCTGTTTTCGCGGTCCGCCGTAGTGTAATCGGCAGCACAGGAGATTTTGGTTCTCTTAGTCCACGTTCGAGTCGTGGCGGCGGAGCCGGACTGGCCTAATCTTGCGCGCCGCCCTTTGGGCGGCTTCGCCGAAGGCCGCAATGTCGCTCCGGGCCGAGGTTGCTCTGGGCCGAGCCCCGGAGCCCGCGCCAGGGGTTTCGCCCGTGGCGTCCGGGTCGACCCCCGCGTTCCTCGGTCTCGTCGGTTTGGGTGGCCGGGCGCCGTACGGCCCTGGCGGACCCGGGTGGGATCTTGGCGGTCGGGTTAGTGGGCGTGATTTTCCGTTGGTGTCGGCTGGTTTGGACGGGGTGACGCCCGCGGCACGGCTTGCGGCGGCGCGTTCCGTTCGACGGTTTCCCGTCTCGGGGTGCCGGTTTTCGGGAGTGACGCCGGGAGCCGCCCGCCCCGACGATGAATTCGATCTTGCGGGGTTTCCGCGGGCCCGCCGCGGGCCCGCGGGCCGATCAGGAGGCGGTGGTGGGCCGGGCGCCGGATGTCCGTCCGGGGTCCGGTGTCCGAGTGCCCGCTTCCGGGTTGGACCTCCGGGGGATTAGGGCACTGGGAGTGGTGACACGGCTTCGGCGGCGGGCGCGGGGGTACCAGTGTCGGTTGGGTACACAACGTCACGACGTGGACGAATCTCTGGGCGAGCGGTAACCGGCCGTGGGACGGGTAGTAAGAGGCCACAAGGGGACCGAAAGAGTTTGCGTCGTGGTTGCCGTCAATGGCACCAGTACACCTCCTGGACCGTTACCGTGAGCCGAAGAGGACCAGCTGTGTGGACCTGCCGCGACGGACGGGATGCCGTGATGACCGCTAGCGACATGGTGCAGCCGACGAGCCCCCGTCCACGGGGCGTTCAGCGAGGGCCCGCGGGCCAGGCCACCCGGAGCGAGCACACCAGCGCGCCGCGCTGGATGCTCAAGGCACGTGCCGAGCAGCTGACGCTCGCCTCCATCATCCTGGTGCCGCTGGCGGCGGTGGTCGCGGCCGTCCCGCTGCTCTGGGGGCACTGGATCACCTGGCAGGACGTGGCCATCACCGCGTTCATGTACGCCATCACCGGTCACGGCGTGACCGTTGGCTTCCACCGGTATTTCACCCACCGGGGTTTCAAGACCTCCCGGCCGGTCCGGATCGCGCTCGCGGTGTTCGGCAACATGGCGATCGAGGGCCCGGTCATCCGGTGGGTCGCCGACCACCGCCGCCACCACGCCTACAGCGACAAGGACGGCGACCCGCACTCGCCCTGGCGTTACGGCCCGGGCTTCCGGTCGCTGACGAAGGGCCTGTGGCACGCGCACGTCGGCTGGCTGTTCGACGTCGAGCAGACCGACCAGCGCCGTTACGCGCCCGACCTGCTCGACGACCGCGACATCCGCGTCGTGAGCCGCTGGTTCGGCGTCTGCGCCTTCGTCAGCCTCGCGCTGCCGGCGCTCATCGGCGGGCTGTGGGGCGGCTCGTTCGAGGCGGCCCTGCGCGCCTTCTTCTGGGGCGGCCTCGTCCGGGTGGCGCTGCTGCACCACACGACCTGGTCGGTGAACAGCATCTGCCACGTCGCGGGCAACCACCCCTACAAGTCCCGGGACCGGTCCGGCAACGTCTGGTGGATGGCCCTGCCGTCGATGGGCGAGTCCTGGCACAACCTGCACCACGCCGAGCCGACGTCGGCCCGCCACGGGGTGAAGCCGTGGCAGGTCGACACCAGCTTCTACATCATCAAGACGATGGAACTGACCCGGCTCGTCCGCGACGTGCGCTGGCCGACCCAGGACCGTCTCGCCAAGCTGTCCGTGGCCACGCCCGAACCCGAGCCCGAGCCGGCCAACGCCGGCTGACCGACAGGACGGGCCGCGCCCATACCCTGAAAGCGTGGCCCATCTTCTCGGCGCGGAAGCCCTGCATCTGGAATATCCGACCCGCGTCGTCTTCGACTCGGTGACGCTCGGCGTCAACGAGGGCGACCGGATCGGTGTGGTGGGCCGCAACGGCGGCGGCAAGTCCAGCCTGCTGGGGATGCTGTCCGGACGGGTCACCCCTGACGCGGGGCGAGTCACCCGCCGCGGCGGCGTGCGGGTGGGCGTGCTCGACCAGGCGGACACCCTCGACCCCGCCGTGACCGTCGGCCACGCGGTCGTGGGTGACCGCCCCGAGCACGAGTGGGCCGGCGACGCGGCGGTCCGCGACGTCATGGCGGGCCTGGTCGCGGACGTCCCATGGGGGGCGACCGTCGGCACCCTGTCCGGCGGTCAGCGCCGCCGGGTGGCGCTGGCGGCGCTGCTGGCCGGTGACTGGGACGTGATCGTCCTGGACGAGCCGACGAACCATCTCGACGTCGAGGGCATCACCTGGCTCGCCGACCACCTCAAGCGCCGGTGGCCCCGCTCCGCCGGCGGCCTGCTGGTGGTCACGCATGACCGCTGGTTCCTCGACGAGGTCTGCACCGCCACCTGGGAGGTACACGACCAGATCGTCGAGCCGTTCGAGGGTGGCTACGCGGCATACGTCCTGCAGCGGGTGGAGCGCGACCGGCAGGCCGCGGCCACCGAGGCCAAGCGGCAGAACCTGATGCGCAAGGAGCTGGCCTGGCTGCGCCGGGGCGCGCCGGCTCGTACCTCGAAGCCGAGGTTCCGGATCGAGGCCGCGAACGCGCTCATCGCGGACGTTCCGCCGCCCCGCGACCGGGTCGAGCTGTCCCGGCTGGCGACGGCGCGCCTGGGCCGGGACGTGGTCGACCTGTTGGACGTGTCGGTCGCCTTCGATGGCCGAACGGTGCTGCGCGACGTCGAATGGCGGATCGCGCCCGGTGAGCGCACCGGCATTCTCGGGGCGAACGGCGCGGGCAAGTCAACCCTGCTCGGGCTGATCGCCGGCACGGTCGCGCCGGACTCCGGCGTGGTCAGGACCGGCAAGACGGTCCGGGTCGGCGTGCTCGACCAGGAGCTGCGCGAGCTGGACGACGTCGCCGGCGACCGGGTCCGCGAGGTCCTCGCGCGCACGAAGGCGACCTTCGTCGTGGACGGCAGGGAGCTGACTCCGGCCCAGCTGCTCGAGCGCCTCGGGTTCGCCCGTGAGCACCTGTCGGCCCGGGTCGCGGACCTCTCCGGTGGCCAGCGGCGGCGGCTGCACCTGCTGCTCGTGCTGCTGGCCGAGCCGAACGTCCTGATCCTCGACGAGCCGACGAACGACCTCGACGTCGACATGCTCGCGGCGATGGAGGACGTCCTGGACTCCTGGCCGGGCACCCTGATCGTCGTCTCGCACGACCGGTACTTCGTCGAGCGGGTGACAGACCAGCAGTACGCGGTTCTCGGCGGCCGGCTGCGTCACGTGCCCGGTGGGGTGGACGAGTACCTGCGGCTGCGGGCCGCCTCCGTCGGCGACCCGGCCGCGGCCGGGGCACGGGCGGCCGGGCCGGGGAAGACCGCGGCCGAGGCGAAGCCCGCGCCGGCGGGGGTGCCGCGGCTGTCCGGCGCCGAGCTGCGGGCGGCGCAGAAGGAGCTCACCGCGGCCGAGCGCCGGCTGGACCGCCTGGCGGCTCAGGTGACGAAGACCCACAAGGAGCTTTCCGAGCACGATCCGTCGGACTACGAGGGCGTCCTGCGCCTCACGAGGCAGGTCGGCGACCTGGAGACCGAGATCGCGGCGCTCGAGGAGCGCTGGCTGGAGCTCTCCGAGCAGACCGGCTGAGGAAAAGCCACCGACCTTGGGTAACCGATTCCGCCCATCACCGGATCCGTGGCCCCACAGGGACGCCCCGTGCCCCAAGCCGGCCGGGGCACGGGGTCGATCCCGGCCGATGCCGGGATCGGACACCCGGAACGCCCGCTAGGAACCCGGAACGCCCTCTAGGACTAGGAACCCAGGACGCCCGCTAGGAACCCAGGACGGTCGCGCCGGGAGCGGGAGCGACGGCCTGGCGAACGGCGCGGGCCAGGCCACTGGCCGCCAGCCCGGCGGCCAGCCGGGCGGCGTGGGCGGCGTCGAGGGCGAGGAAGGCGGTCGTCGGCCCGGAACCGGAGACCAGCGCGCCGACGGCGCCCAGCTCGCGGCCCGCGGCCAGCACGTCGCCGAGCGCGGGGCGCAGCCGGATCGCCGGCGCCTGAAGGTCGTTGCGCAGCGCGGCGCCCAGCGCCTGGGGGTCGCCGGTCGTCAGGGCGGCCAGCACCTCGTCGGCCGGGGTGGGCGCGGTCCGGCCGTCGTCGACCTGGTCGAACTCGCGGTAGACGGCCGGCGTGGACAGCCCGCCGTCGGCCAGCGCGAACACCCAGTGGTACTCGCCGACGCTCGGCACCGGCGACAGCCGCTCGCCGCGGCCGACGCCGAGCGCGGTGCCGCCGGTGAGCGGGAACGGCACGTCGCTGCCCAGCCGGGCGGCGAGCCCGGCGAGCGTGTCCGCGGACAGCCCCGTTCCCCACAGCGCGTCGCAGGCGACCAGCGCGGCGGCGGCGTCCGCGCTGCCGCCGGCCATCCCCGCCGCCACCGGGATGCCCTTGGTCATGGCGACGTGGATCCGCTCACCGCTCAGGCCGGCGGTCTCGGCGACCAGCAGCGCGGCCCGGACGGCGAGGTTGTCGGACCCGGTGGGCACCACCGACGGGTCGTCCGCCGAGCCGGGGGAGCCCGGCGCGGCGGCGCCCTCGCCGGTGATCTCGACCGTGACCTCGACGGCCGACGCCGGACCGGTGCCGGGGGACGGCGCCACCGCGGTCACCGTGAGCTCGTCGTACAGCGAGACGGCCTGCAGGACCGTGATGACCTCGTGGTAGCCGTCGGCGCGGCGCGGCCCGACCCCCAGATGCAGGTTCACCTTGGCCGGCGCGCGGACGGTGACCGCGGCGCGCGGACGCGCGGGTCCGGTGGACAGCTCGGTGGACAGCTCGGGCTCCTTCTGGACGGCCAACCTTGCCTGAAGAACCTATCCGGCCGTGACGTGACGCGGCCCGCCCCCGCCCGGCTCGGTAGGTTCGGGAGGAGTGTCCCGATCGCGGCGACGCCCGCCCGCCCGACCGACCGGCTAGCGTTGCCCATCGACGACATCCATGTAGATGATCCATGCAGCCGCCGCGGCGCGGGGCGTCGCCTCGAGGCAGGAGCCGGCCACGGTCGCGGGTGAGGCGGACGTCTCGCGCGTGGCGCCGGGCCGGCTCGGGGCACCGGCTCGACCGCCCACCCAGGCGCGGCCCGACGCATCGGAGGGGCTGGTGGCCGAGCCGCGCACCGAGCACGACAGCCGGACGCCCGGCGCCTACAGGTTCAGCGTCGTGGTGCCGACGTACAACCGACGCGACGTCGTCCTGCGCGCCGTGGAGGCGCTCGGGCGGACCGCCCGGCCGTGGCCGTGCGAGCTGATCGTCGTCGTGGACGGCTCGGTGGATGGCACCGCGGACGCGCTGCGCGGGCTCTCGGCCCCCGGCCCGCGGGCGTCGCCCTTACCGCTGCGGGTGGTCACCCAGGGCAACGCCGGCGCGGCCAGCGCGCGCAACCGGGGCGCGGCCGAGGCGCGCGGTGAGTACCTGCTGTTCCTCGACGACGACATGATCGTCGATCCGGCGATCCTCGTCGAGCTAGACAGGGCGCTGGACGGCGCCGGTGTGGACGCGGCCGTGGGGCATATCCCGGTGCACCCGGACAGCCCCGCCGGCCCGCTCACCGACGGCCTGCGCCGCTGGGCCGAGCTGCGCCGCGACCGGCTGGCCAGGACCGGCGGCCAGCTGTCCCTCGGTGACCTGCTCACCGGCCAGCTCGCCGTGCGCGCCTCCGTCTTCGACGCGGTCGGCGGCTTCGACGCGAGCTTCACCGCGGGCGGCACCTTCGGCGGCGAGGACACCGACTTCCTCTACCGGCTGCTGCGCTCCGGCGCCCGCGCCCGGTTCGTGCCGGAGGCCGTCTCCCACCAGCTCTACCGGGTGACGCCCACGCAGTACCTGCGCCAGTGGCGGCAGGCCGGGCTGGCCGACGCCGCGCTGTCGCGCAAGCACCCCGGCCTGGGGGAGCAGCTGTCCACCGAGCATCACGGGCACACCCCGCGCGGCCGCGCCGCGCGGGCGGCCGCGCGCGTCGGGGGCCGGCTGCCCAGGCCGGTCGTCAAGGGCGCCGTGGGCGGCGTGCTGGGCCGCGTCGAGGCGGGGCACACCGACCGGGCCACCATCGCGGCGCTCGCGTCGCTGCGAGACGGCCACTACTGGTCCGGCGTGGCGACCGGCGGGGGGCTGCGGCCCGGTCCCGGCCAGCTCCCGTGCGTGCTCGCCTACCACGCCGTGGAGGACGTCGCGGACCCGCGCATCGGGGACTACGCCGTCCCGCCGGAGGCGCTGGAGGCGCAGCTCGAGGCGCTGCTGAGCGCGGGCCTGCGCTTCGTCGGCGCCGACGAGCTGATCGGCGCGCTCGACGGGCAGCCGTGCAAGGAGCCGTCTCTGGTACTCACCTTCGACGACGCCTACGTCAGCCTCGTCCGGCACGCCGCGCCGGTGCTGCGCCGCCTCGGCATCCCGGCGATCGTGTTCGCGGTCACCGGGGAGATCGGCGGGACCAACAGCTGGGACGCCCGGACCGGCGCCGTCCAGCTGCCGCTGCTCGACGGGCCGGGGCTGCGCGCGCTGCACGAGGACGGCTGGGAGGTCGGCGCGCATTCGCGCAGCCACCAGCACCTGCCGATGCTCGACGACGACGCCCTGCGCGCCGAGCTGGCCGGCCCGCGCGCCGACCTGGCGGCGCTGGGCCTGCCGGCACCCCGGCTGTTCGCCTACCCCTACGGCCACCACGACCGGCGGGTCCGCGCGCGGGCCAGGGCGGCCGGGTACACCGCCGCGTTCGCGCTGCGGGAGTCCCGCCCCTGGCCGTCGCCGCGGACCAGGTTCGCGCTGCCGAGGGTGGAGGTGCTGCGTTCCCACAGCCCCCAGGCCCTCGTCGACGCCGTCCTCGACCCGCCGACGGTGCATCCGGCGCGGGTGGCCGACCGCGAGGCGCGTGGGCTGGCCAGGACCGTGCTGCGCGTGGCCGGGCGCCCGCCCGCCGCCCGGCGGTAGCGGCCAGGCCCGGGCGGCCACCGCGGACGGCCAGGCCGGACGGGTCGCGGGCCGCGAGGGCCGCCGCGAGGGCCGCGAGCCGGGCGGGATCGCGGCGCCTGGCAGTGGTCGCCGGTTGTGTACCTTTGTGTGCCGGTTCCGCGCCGCCGTCCGTTTCCGGCCCGCCCCGGCGCCTCTCGTGGAGGCCTGGCCGGCGTGGCCGTCTGGACGTCGGTCCTCCGGGAACAAGGAACCACGGGAAGTGCCAGGGGCGGGGCGGGGCGTGGCGGCATGGGTCCGGTACTGTGAAGAGCCGCGATCCTGGTGACGTCCGTGGTGCCTACGACTGGCTTGTGAGCTGGCTTGCCGGTCGGCCCGCCAGCTGGCTTGTCTGCCCGCGGCCCATCGGCACCGCCCCGTCGCTCAGATCCGTCAGCAGCTGAGCAAGCAGTGAGAGGATGAGCACCGCCATGTCCGAGGTCCGCATCGTCGCGGAGCCGCGCACCGAATTCGGGAAGGGCGGCGCTCGTCGCACCCGTCGGGCCGGCAAGGTACCGGCCGTCCTGTACGGTCACGGCCAGCCGCCGCGCCACGTCGCGCTGTCACACCGAGAGCTCCTGCACGCGTTCAAGACCGACGCCGGCACCAACGTCCTGCTCACCCTCGACCTGGGTGACGGCACCGAGCTCGCGCTTCCCAAGGACGTGCAGCGTCACCCGATCAAGGGCACGTTCGAGCACGTCGACCTGGTCCTCGTCCGCCGGGGCGAGAAGGTCACGGTCGACGTCCCGGTCACGATCGTCGGGGAGGCCCACCCGGACGCGATCGTCGACCAGCAGCACACCACCGTGTCGGTGAGCGCACCGGCGACGTCGATCCCCGACTCGCTGGAGCTCAGCGTCGCCGGCCTCGAGCCCGGCTCGAGCATCTCCGCCGGCCAGCTCGCGCTGCCGCGCGGCGTGGCCCTCGAGACCGACGCGGAGGCCGTCGTCGTGCAGGCGCTGCTCAAGCCGACCGCGGCCCAGATGGAGGCCGATCTCGGCGAGACCGCCGAGGGCCAGACCGTCGAGGCCGCGTCGGCGGAAGCCGCTTCCTAGGCCCGACGGGCTCAGCCAGGAGTCCTGGCTGCCCTGACAGACCCACGAGACGGCACACGAGACGGACGGCGGCGGGATGGCGGGCGAGGACAGCGGAGCCTGGCTGGTCATCGGGCTGGGCAACCCGGGGGCCGAGTACGCCGGCACCCGGCACAACGCCGGCTACCTGGTACTGGACGCGCTCGCCGAACGGCACGGTGCCCGCCTGCGCTCCCACAAGGCCCGCGCGGACGCGGCGCAGACCCGCCTCGGCCCGGCCTCGGTGGTGCTGGGCCGGACCCGCTCCTACATGAACGTCTCCGGCCCGCCGGTGGCGTCGCTGCGCGCCTTCTTCAAGGTCGACCCGTCTCGGGTGATCGTGGTGCACGACGAGCTCGACATCCCGTTCGGCGCGGTGCGGCTCAAGCGGGGTGGTGGCGACAACGGGCACAACGGCCTGAGGTCGATCACCTCGTCGCTGGGGACCAGGGAGTACCTGCGCGTCCGGTTCGGGATCGGCCGCCCGCCCGGCCGGATGGACCCGGCCGACTTCGTCCTGCGCGACTTCGCCCCGGCGGAGCGCAAGGAGCTGCCCTTCCTGGTCGACCGGGCGGCCGATGCCGTGGAGGCGCTGGTCACCGAGGGCCTCGAGCCGGCCCAGAACCGCTTCCACGCGCTCGTCTAGTGCCGCCTCAGCGAAGGTTTGCCCGCGCGCCGGTGCCGGTGCCGGTGAAGCGTCCGCGGTAGCGCGGTCCCTGGCCCGCGTATCGACGGACAAGTCCAGGAGCAGTGGCGACCGAGGATGGGCCGGACCGCCGATCTGTCCGCGGATTCGCGGTCCCTGGCTCGCGTTCTGGCGGACACTTCGGGGCCGCCACTCACGGGACGGGACGCGCCGCCCGGCCGCGGCGGACTTCAGCCGCCGCTCGGCGCCGCCACCTGCGCGCGGATGCGCTGGATCAGGGTCGTGTGGTCGAGGTTGCGCAGCGCGTAGGCGCGGCCGGACCGGCCCAGCGCCTCGGCCCGCTGCGGGTCGGCGAGCAGGCCGCACACGGCGTCGACGAACGCCGCAGGCTCCTCGGCGACGAGCAGGTGGGTGCCCGCCTCCCAGCTCAGCCCTCGGCTGCCGGTCCGGGTGCTCACCACCGGGGTGGCGACCGCCATCGCCGCGATCGCCTTGATGTTGACTCCCGAACCGGACCGCATCGGGTTCACCGAGACCATCGCGGTGGCCAGGTACTCGTCGACGCTCGGGACGTCGGTGTGCAGATCGACGCCGGCGACACCCCCCAGCCAGTCAGCGAGCCCGGGCTCCGGCCTGCGGCCCACCACCCGGAAGACGGCCTCCGGGAAGCGTGCCTGGACCCCCGGCCAGCAGTGGTCGACGAACCAGCGCAGACCCTCGATGTTCGTGGGCGTGTCGAGCGAGCCGACGAAGACCAGCGTCGCGGGCCGGCGCCGGGGCGCGGTCCCGGCCGCCGCGCCGTGGGCGGGGGCGAGCGCGCTCAGCGGCAGGAACGGCGGGAGGTGGAAGGTCGTCACGCTGGCCCGTTCCCGCCGCCACTCGTGGTCCTCCACCGAGATGTCGGCGATCGCGGTCACCAGCGGCGAGTGGTGCAGCGACCGCTCCGCGATCTGAAGCTTGCGGTACTCCAGCTCGTAGGCGGCGGCGCGCGGGCCGGACGAGCTGCGCGCGAGCACTTTGAAGTACTCGGACTCGACGTTGTGCGCCCGCACCAGGTGCGGCAGCCGCCAGATCCTGGCGATCTCCTCACCCAGATGCGCGGTTCGGTAGCTGTAGCTGATGACGGCGTCGGCGCGGGGTGGCGTCGTCATCAGCGCCCGGCGCAGCGGCCCGACCGGCCGGGAGGCGTACATGTAGGGCTGCCCCCGCAGGTGCGCGAGCGGGCTGGTGTCCCGCTGCAGCCGGATCACCGCCGTGCCGGGGAAAGCCGCCTCATATGCCTCGACGTCGAGCTCGTCCTTGGCGGGCACGAGTACCTGCATGCGGATGCCGGCGTTCGACGCGGCGGTCAGGAAGCCCGAGGTCTCGACCCGCCCGCCCGCATCCGCCGGAAGGAACGGCTCCTCGACGACCACGATCCAGCGCTCGGCATCGCTCACGGCGCTCACTGTAGCCGGGCGGCCCGATGCCCCTGGACGCGACATAACCAAGATCCCAACCCGCCCCCAGGCACACAGGTCCTGCCCGGCACCAGCCCGGGCCAGGCGCGAAGCGTCCGACAGGCGAAGCGCCGATGGTCGCGCCAGCGACCTTTCGTGCCTTTGAACGCGACGTAACCAAGATCCCAACCCGCCCCCAGGCATACAGGTCCTGCCCGGTGCCAGGCCGGGTCGGGCGCGAAGCGTCCGACAGGCGAAGCGCCCGGCTTCCCTGCC
>NZ_JADWYU010000092.1:42731-57382 GCF_016786325.1 Frankia nepalensis
AGGTCTGGGGTCGCGCCAGCGACCTTGGACGCGACGTAACCAAGATCCCAACCCGACCCCGGGTATACAGGTCCTGCCCGGCACCAGGCGGGTCGGGCGCGAAGCGTCCGACAGGCGGAGCGCCGATGGTCGCCCCTGGGCGACCTTGAGGCGACCGCCACACTTTCCCCGGTGTCGGGTGCCCGACGGCGGCCCCATCCGTCGGCCGTCCGCGGGACCCCGTTACGGTTATCGGTCATGGCAGGAGTACGGGCCCTCGGCCGTGGCGCCACCGTCGCCTTTCTCGGCGCGACCACCGTGTACGGTCACGTTCTGTATCCGGTCTATATCGGGTTGAAAAGCCGGGGTCGCAACCCCGAAGCACCCGCGGATCCGGACGAATGGCCGTCGGTGAGCGTCGTCGTCGCGGCCTATCGAGAGGCCGCGGTCATCGGGACCAAGCTCGACGAGCTGCAGACGGCCGACTACCCAGGTGCGCTCGAGATCATCGTGGTCGCGGACGACGAGGACACCGCCACCGCCGCGCGCCGCGCCGGCGTGCGGGTGCTCTCGTCCGGCGAGCGGCTCGGCAAGGCCCGGGCCGTCAACCGCGGCGTCTCCGCGGCGACCAGCGACGTCGTGCTGCTCACGGACGCGAACGCGTCGCTGGCGCCTGGGGCGCTGCGCGCGGCGATGCGGCATTTCAGCGACCCGACGGTCGGCGCCGTGGCCGGCGAGAAGCAGGTGGACGACCCGCAGGGCGCGCAGGGCTTCTACTGGAAGTTCGAGTCCTGGCTCAAGCGGTGCGAGTCGGCGACGGGGGCGACCATCGGCGTCGTCGGCGAGTTCCTGGCGTTCCGGCGCGACGCGTTCCGCCCGCTGCCGGCGGACGTCGCGGTCGACGACGCGTGGCTGGCTCTCGACGTGCTGGAGAGCGGGCTGCGGGTGGTCTACGAGCCCGAGGCGTACTCGGTCGAGACCTCGAGCCCGACGTACTCGGAGGAATGGGAGCGGCGGACCAGGATCGTCGCCGGCAACCTCGACATGATGTGGCGGCGCCGCGCGACCATGGCGCCGGGGGCGCTGTCGGTCACCCCCCAGCTGTGGGGCCACCGGGTGGTGCGCTCGTCGTTCGGCCCGATGGCGCACGTCGCCCTCGTGGCGATGTCGGTCCCCGCGGCCCGGCACAGCTGGGGCGCGCGGCTGTTCCTCGCGGGCAACCTGGCCGGCGCGGCCAGTGCCGCGGCCCTGGCGAACGGCAAGACGCCGCCGGGCCCGTCCCGGCTGGCCGCCCAGGTGTTCTTCCTGCAGGCCGTGGCGCTCGGCGGGGTGCGCCGGTTCCTCGCGCACGACCGGCCGGCGGTCTGGCCGAAGCCCGAACGGGTCGCGCCGGAGGGGGCTCCCGCGCTCGGCGCGGGCGGCGAGCAGCCGGCGGTCGAGGGATCCGCCCCCGCCCGTGGCCCCCTGGGGGGCGCGGGCGAGCCGGTCATCGGCCCGGAGGCGGCCGCGACCGGGCCGATCATCCTGCCCCCGAACTTCGGCACCGGGCAGCCGTACGACGCCGACGGCTTCGGGGACTCCTACGGGTCCGCCGACCCTTACGGGCAGGCGGACACCCGGCAGCCGCGGCCACAGGGGCCGGCGGACACGTTCGGGCCGGAGCGGACGTACAGGCCGGCGCAGTAGGACGCGTCGGCTCGGGCGGGTGGGGAGTTGTCACGGTGACTGACCAGTGGAACGGGGCGGGCGAGCCCGAGGCTTCGGGGCACCGGCCCGCGCCGGACGCGCCGGCGGCGGCGGTCGGTCCTGGCCTCCGGCCGTCCTGGGTCAGCGACGGCGTCGTCCCGGTCGGCGTCGTCCCGGGCCAGGGCGGCCAGTCACGGGTGGTCGACGGCTTCCCCAGGGCCGCCTGGCAAACTGAGGCCGTGACTGATCCCGCCTGGGCGTACGAGCTAGTCATCGTCAGCTTCCACAGCCGTGGACAGCTGGAGCAGATGCTCGCCGAGCTTCCCCCGGACATGCCGGTGGTCATCATCGACAACGCCAAGGGTGCCGACAAGGTCCACGAACTGCTCGCCAACAGGACCAACGGGCGCTACCTCGACTCCGGGGGCGGCAAGGGCTTCGCCAAGGCCGCCAACATGGGCATCCGGTCGTCCGCGTACGAGTACGTCATCCTCGGCAACCCGGACAGCCGGCCCACCATCGAGATCATCAACTCGCTCGTGGACGACCTGCGGACGGACCGGTCGCTGGTGACCAGCGCGGCGACGATGAAGGGCCACGACGGCAAGCCGGAGCTTGGCAACGGAGGCTGGGAGCCCACGCCTCGCCGCGTGCTGCTGCACGTCCTCGGAGCCCACAAGATCGCGCCGTCCTCGGCCCTGTTCGCCAAGCCCGTCCCGGGCAAGTCGATGGAGCCGGAGTGGCTGACCGGCGCCTGCATGGCCGTGCGGAGGCAGACCTTCCTCGACCTCGGCGCCTTCGACGAGACGTTCTACGTCTACAGCGAGGACATGGCGCTCGGCCGCGCGATCCGGGAGGCGGGGCTGCGCCAGAAGCTGCGCACCGATCTGATGGTCCCGCACGGCGCTGGTGGCTCGGGCGCCGCCAAGACGTGGATGCTGCAGATGCGCGGCGCCTCGATGATCCGTTACCTGCGCAAGCACAACGCGCCGGCCAAGGTCAACGCCATGCGCTCGATGCTCGTCGCGGGCTACGCCGGGCGCACCGTGCTGTCACGGGCCCGTGGGCGCGAGGCGACGGCGCAGGAGCACGCCGCCTACATCAAGGGCCTGCTGGTCGGTCCCCCGAAGCCCTGAGCCGCGGCGCCCGACGGGTCCGGGACGCGCGCGATGTCGCGTTTGGGACCGCGGCTCCCCGGACCGCGCCGGCCGTGGAAAACTGCCGGAAACCCGTAGCGGTCCGGCGCGCTGGCGCGGTCCCGGACTGGCGATACGGGGCTGCCGCTCGCTGAAGGGGGCGCGTCCATGCCTTTCGCGTCCTCACCGGGGGTCAGCCGGCCCCGGTCCGCCGCGGCCGGCCGCTGCCGGCGGGCGTCGACGCGTCGGCTCAGCGCCCCCGCGGCGCTGGTGGGCGTCCTCGTTCTCGGCCAGGTCCTCCTGGGCCCTGTCCTGTTCGGCCTGGGTGGCGGCGTCGCGCGGGCGCAGACCAGCCCGTGGTACGTGGACGAGCTGCGCCTCGCCGACGTCCACCGGCTCTCCACCGGGACCGGCGTCGTGGTCGCCGTCGTCGACGGCGGTGTGGACGCCACCCATCCGGCCCTCGCCGGCCAGCTGCTCCCGGGCATCGGCCTCGGCGCCGACGCGGCCCCCGACGGGCAGCGCGACGACGACCCGGACGGTCATGGCACGTCGATGGCCGGCATCATCGCCGCGCGCCCCACCGGCCCCGACGGGGCCCCGACCGGGTTCCTCGGCGTGGCGCCGGACGCGAAGATCCTGCCTGTCTCCACGGGGGTCGAGACCGACACCGTCGAGGTGGCGCAGGCGATCCGGCTGGCGACCGACCGCGGCGCCAAGGTGATCAGCCTCTCGCTCGGCTCGACCGGATCGGCCAGCGTCGGCGAGCGGTCGGCGGTGCGGTACGCCCTGTCGCGCGACGTGGTCGTGGTCGCGGCCGCGGGCAACGTCGAGTCCGACGACAGCCCCCCGGAGGCCTACGAGATCAACTCTCCGGCGAACATCCCCGGCGTCATCGCGGTCACCGGCTCGAACCCGCGCGGTGAGCTCTGGGTGGGCTCCGCGTACGGCCCGCGGGCGGTTCTGGCGGCGCCGGGGGCCAGCATCCGCTCACCAGTCCCCGCGGAGCTCTCCCCCGTCGGAGCCGCGACCAGCGACGGCACCAGCAACTCGACGGCCATCGTCTCCGGGGTGGTGGCCCTGGTGCGGGCCCGGTATCCCGACCTGAGCGCGCCCAGCGTGATCGACCTCCTGATCAGGACCGCGGACGACAAGGGCCCGCCCGGGCGGGACGAGAAGTTCGGCTTCGGCATCGTCGACCCGCTGGCCGCGCTGACGGCGACGCCGGACCGGGTCGCCGTCAACCCGCTGCTGGCCGAGCCGGGCGCGCAGGCGGGCAACCCGCTGCCGGCCGACGAGGACGCCCTGCTGCGCGCGGGCGGCGACGCTCCGGACGGTGGCACCTCAGGTGGTTCCCCGCCCGCCTCGCCGGCGGCGCCCGGCCCCACCGACGTCGTCGTGCCGCCAGCCGGCGACGAGGAGGACGGCCCCGGCGCGTTGGCCTGGGTGGGAGGCATCACGGCGGCGGTGCTGGTCGGCATCGGCCTGGGCGCGGGCGCCTTCGCGGCCAGCAGGGCGCTGCGCCGACCGGCCGGGGCCGGCGCCGGCGCACTCGCGTCGCCCGAAGCGGACCGGGGGGCGCCGGGCGGGCCGCTGACACCGCCGCGCGCCCCGGCCGCGCCTCCCGCGTCTCCCGCGCCGCCCCCGCCCGGAGCCATGCCGTCCGGCGCCCCCGCGTCCGGCGCTCCAGCATCCGGTGTCGCGGCGCCCGCTGGTGATCACGGCAGGCGGGGCGTCGGTAGCATGGGGGAATGACGAGCGCGCTACTGGAGGAGCTGTCCTGGCGTGGGATGATCCACGACAGTACCGATCCCGCCGAGCTGCGGGCCCACCTCGACAGTGGTGCGCGGCGCGTCTACATGGGCTTCGACCCGACGGCCCCGTCGCTGACGATCGGCAATCTGCTGGCGATGACCCTGCTGATCCGGGCCGCGCGCGCGGGTGTGGCCCCGGTCGCGCTGTTCGGCGGCGGCACCGGTCTGATCGGCGACCCGTCCGGCAAGTCGGCCGAGCGGCAGCTGCTGTCGGCGGACGATGTCGCGGCGAACGTGGCCCGTCACCAGGAGCTGGCGCGGAGCATCTTCGCGCGGGCGCTGGAGCCTGAGCAGATGCCGTTGTTCCTCGACAACTCGGCCTGGCTCGGCGGGCTTGGGATGATCGAGTTCCTGCGGGACGTCGGCAAGCACTTCCCGGTCGGCGAGATGACGAAGCGGGACATGGTCCGCCGCCGGCTGGACGACCCGAACGCGGGTCTGACCTACACGGAGTTCAGCTACGCGCTGCTGCAGGCGTACGACTTCCGCCGGCTGTGCGAGGACCACGGCGTCACGCTGCAGATGGGCGGCTCCGACCAGTGGGGCAACATCGTCGCCGGCATCGACTACATCCGCCGCGTGCTGCGGACGCAGGCGCACGGGATCACCTGCCCGCTGCTTCTGCGCTCCGACGGCACCAAGTTCGGCAAGTCGGAGAAGGGCGCCGTCTGGCTGTCCGCCGATCGGACCTCGCCCTACACCTTCTACCAGTTTGTGATCAATCTCTCGGACGAGGACGCCCGCAGGTTCGCGCTGTTCTTCTCACTGACCGACCGGGAGCCGCTGGAGAAGCTGTTCGCCCAGCACGCCGAGACCCCGGCGCGTCGGACGCTGCAGCGGCACCTGGCCCGTGAGCTGACGACGCTGGTCCACGGCCCGGAGGCGACCGAGGCGGCCGAGGCCGCCTCCGAGGCGCTGTTCAAGGGCGACGTGCGCGCGATCGGGCCCGAGATGCTCGGCGACGTGTTCGCTGACGTGCCAAGCATCGACGAGCCCGCGTCCCGGCTGGCCGGCGAGGGCTGGCCCGTCGTCGACCTCCTGATCGCCGTCGGCCTGGCGAGCAGCAAGCGTGACGCCCGTGAGCACCTCGGCAACGGCGCGGTCCTGGTCAACGGCGTCAAGGCGACCGACCCGGCCGCCCGCGTCACGGCCGCGGACCTCCTGCACGGCTCGGTCGTCCTCGTCCGCCGCGGCCGCCGCGAGTGGCGGGTCGCGCGCTTCGCCTGACCGAGGCCGTCGCTGACCGGGCCCCCGCCGACTGGGCCGTCGCTGACCGTGGCCACTGAGACCACACCGTTACCGCGCCGGGTTCGCGGGTTCGCGCCGCCGTGGGTGTCACGGTGACCGTGGACACCATCGGCCTGGATTCGTGGCGGTGTCACCGCGCGGCGTGAGGCTGTCACGTCCCTTACACCTGCTTGGGGGCGGCGGTCGCGAGCGCCACAGGAACGGTCGGTACCGTTCTGGGCTGGAAGGCCGGGCCGTGCCCAGGCCGATGGAGGCGCGAGATCGTGTTCCGCCCGCGTCGCCGGAGGCCGCCAGCCGACAGGCCGTGACCGCTGGCAGGCCATGGCACGTCACCGCGGGCCCCACGAGGCAAGGGGCCCGCGCGCCCTCGAGTAACGGGAGGACTCGCGCATGAAGGTGCTCGTCACGGGCACGGAGGGCTATCTGGGTAGCCTGCTGGCGCCTGAGCTGCTGCGCGCCGGCCATGACGTCATCGGCGTCGACACCGGTTACTACAAGTACGGCTGGCTCTACCGGGGAACCGACCGGACCGCGCACACCCTCGACAAGGACCTGCGGAATCTCACCGTCGAGGACCTCGCCGGCGTCGACGCGGTCGTGCACATGGCCGAGCTGTCCAACGACCCGCTCGGCGCGCTCGCCCCCGACGTCACCTACAAGGTGAACCACCAGGGCTCGGTAAGGCTCGCCACGCTCGCCAAGGAAGCGGGCGTCCAGCGGTTCGTCTACATGTCGTCGTGCAGCGTCTACGGGGTCGCCGCCGGCGGCGACGTCACCGAGACCTCCGAGGTGAACCCGCAGACGCCCTACGCCGAGTGCAAGGTGCTCGTCGAGCGGGACGTCACGCCGATGGCCGACGACACCTTCTCGCCGACGTTCCTGCGTAACGCGACCGCCTACGGCGCCTCGCCCCGGATGCGGTTCGACATCGTGCTGAACAACCTCTCCGGCGTCGCCTGGACGACCGGGGAGATCGCGATGACCAGCGACGGCACGCCGTGGCGGCCGCTGGTGCACGGCCTCGACATCGCCAAGGCGATCCGCTGCGTGCTGGACGCCCCGCGGGACGCCGTGCACAACCAGGTCTTCAACGTCGGCGACAGCTCGCAGAACTACCAGGTCAAGGAGATCGCCGACGCGGTGGCGACGGTCTTCACCGGCTGCAAGCTCAGCTTCGGCGACAACGGCGGCGACAACCGCAGCTACCGGGTGAACTTCGACAAGATTCACTCCGAGCTGCCCGGCTTCTCCTGCGACTGGGACGCGTTGAAGGGTGCCCAGCAGCTCCACGACGTCTTCAGCCGGATCCAGCTCGACGACGCGACCTTCACGGGCCGCGGCCACACCCGGCTGAAGCAGCTGCAGTACCTGATCGCCACCAAGCAGCTCGACGCAGACCTGTTCTGGACGTACTAGGACCAGTTCCTCGGAGGCCACTGGTGATCATCACGCCGACCGAGCTGGACGGGGTGTTCATCGTCGACGTCGAGCCGTTCGCCGACGAGCGCGGCCTGTTCGCCCGGACGTTCTGCCAGGAGGAGTTCGCGCGCGCCGGGCTCGCGGTCGACGTCGCGCAGTGCAGCGTCGCCCACAACCGGCGCGCCGGCACGATCCGGGGCATGCACTGGGCGGGGGAGCCGGTCCGCGAGACCAAGCTGGTGCGGGTGACGAGGGGCGCGCTGCTTGATGTGGTGGTCGACACCCGGCCTGGCTCGCCGACCTGGCTGCGTCACGTCGAGGTGGAGCTGACGGCCGACAACCGCCGGGCGCTGTTCATCGACGCTGGTCTCGCGCACGGGTACCAGACCCTCGTCGACGACACCGAGGTGACCTACCAGATGAACGTGCCCTTCCAACCGGGCCACGACCGCGGCCTGCGCCATGACGACCCGGAGCTCGGCATCGCCTGGCAGCTGCCGGTCACGGTGATCTCCGACAAGGACCGGTCCTGGCCACTGCTGCCGGCCACGGCGGGGATTGCGGGTGCGGAGGTGGGGTAGCGGGCCCGCGCGCCGGCCGGCGGCACGTGCTCCGCATGTGCATACCTGGGAGACGCGAGGCGAGCGATACCATCCCGTTGCGAGAGAGTCCAGAACAGGTGCCTGACCGGCGCTGACCGGCACCGTCCGGGCTCGGGACACCCCGTTAGCGAAACCGTTACATCCGTCTGGTCGGATATCCGGTGTCCGACGTGGCTCGTGCCCGGCGGGCGCGCCGGGGCGCCAGGGCGCGGCCGGGCCGCGGTCGGGTGGTCCGCCGGGAGACCCCGGCGGACCAGACACCAGCAGACCAGATCTCGATGTTCGACCCGGCCGGGAGCCGGGCCCGTCAGGCAGGGGAACGCATGTCAGGGGAACCAGCGTCGGCGACTGAGGTGACCAGTTGCCGGTCGTGCGGGGGCGAGCGGCTCCGGCCGTTCCTCTCGCTCGGCGCGACGCCGATCGCCAACCGGCTGGTCCGCGCGGACGCGCTGGACGAGGCCGACCCGAGCTTCCCCCTCGAGGTCGGGTTCTGCGAGGACTGCGCGCTCGTTCAGCTCACCCATGTACTGCCGGCTGACGAGATCTTCGACGAGGACTACCCGTACTTCTCGTCCTTCTCCGACATGCTCGTCCGACACGCCGAAAAGAACGTGATCGACCTGATCGAGAGCCGCGACCTCGGGCCGAACAGCCTGGTCGTCGAGGTGGCGAGCAACGACGGCTACCTGCTCAAGGCGTTCGTCGAGCGCGGCATCCCGGTGCTCGGGATCGAACCGACGCCCGGCCCGGCGGCGGCGGCCCGCGAGGTCGGCGTGCCGACCCGCGAGGAGTTCTTCGGCGCCGAGCTCGCCCAGCGGCTCGTGGACGAGGGCCTGCGGGCCGATGTGATCATCGCGAACAACGTGATGGCGCATGTGCCCGATCTGAACAGCTTCGTCGAGGGCTTCTCGATCCTGCTCAAGGACGACGGCGTCGTCAGCGTCGAGAACCCCGGTCTCCACGCGCTGTTCGCGCACACCGAGTTCGACACCGTCTACCACGAGCACTTCTGTTACTTCTCGACGATCGCCGTCGAGGCGCTGGTGCGCCGGCATGGCCTCGAACTGGTCGGCGTCACCGAGTTCCCCGAGCTCCACGGCGGGACGCTGCGCTGGCGGAGCGCGCGCGCCGGGGCCCTGGGCGGCGGCGCGCCTGACGAGTCGGTGGCGCGCGTCCTCGGCGCCGAGCGGGCGGCCGGGTTCGACTCGTTCGAGCGCTACGGGAACTTCGGGGCCGAGGTCGGCGAACTGCAGCGTGAGCTGCTCGCCCTGCTCACCGACCTCAGGGCCCAGGGCAAGACGATCGCGGCCTACGGCGCCGCCGCGAAGGGCGCCACGCTGCTGAACTCGACCGGCATCAACACCGACCTGATCGACTTCGTCGTGGACCGCAATGTCCACAAGCAGGGCAAGTACATGCCCGGGGCTCGGCTGCCGATCCTGCCACCCGAGGCACTGCTCGAGCGTCAGCCCGACTATCTGCTGCTGCTTGCCTGGAACGTGAAGAACGAGATCATGGCGCAGCAGTCCGAGTACGCGTCCCGCGGCGGCTCGTTCATCGTGCCCGTACCGCGGCCCGTCGTCCTGTAGGCGGTGCGATGGAGCGGCCTGGGCGGCCGGCGGCCCGGGCCGATGACCCGGAACAGCACGAGCGCACCGAGCTGATCACACGCGGAGATGGTCACGGCCCGCGTGCCGACGGCCCCGGCAAGCCTGCCGGCCCCCGTAAGCCTGTCGACCCCGGCAAGCCTGCCGGCCCCCGTAAGCCTGTCGACCCCGGCAAGCCTGTCGACCCCGGTAAGCCCGTCGACCCCGGTAAGCCTGCCGGTCCTGGCAAGCGTGACGGCCTCGGCGAGCGCACCGAGGTGATCTCGCGCGGCGACGGACGGGGCGGGCGCCCCGACGGCGCGTACCAGGGTGGCCGGCCCGGTGCTCCCGTGGGCCCGGCCGGCCGCGCGCCCGCCCAGGCGCCCGCGCCGCGGGACCAGCCGCCCCAGGAGCAGCCTGCCCGGGACCGGCCGGCGCGGGACCCGCGGACGCCCGGCCCGGCGCCGAGGGTGCCGGTCGGCGGGCGGCCGGACGACGCCCGCGCGGGTGACGGCCGGTCACCCGACGGGCCGGCGGGGGCGGGCAAGGCCGAGGAAGGCGAGCCGGAGCGGCACCGCGGCTGGGACAACCGCGGCCTGCCGCAGCCCTTCCAGAGCAACTTCATGAACAGCTTCACCCAGACGATCGATCTCACGGCGCTGCGCCGGCGGCTCGCCGAGGAGGAGTCCGGTCGCGAGTCCACCACGGGGCCGCGGCTCTACGGCCCCGGCCGCGGGCCGGGTGGGGCGGTGGACTCGGAGGGCACCCAGCGTCTCTTCCGCGACCCGGCGCGCCAGCGCCGCCAGCCGCCGCCGGGCGCGGGCGAGGACGAGCTGGGCCTGCGGGACCTCGACGCGGCGGAGCTGCCGAGCAAGCCTGGGGTCGGCTGGTCACCCCACACCGGCGAGCGGAGCAAGGCGCCCGGATCGGCCCGTAGCCGGGCGATCTGGACCCTGATCGACCAGGTCATTTCCAGCGGCACCAACTCCATCCTGATGTTCGTCGTCGCGAGCCGGGTGTCGGACTCGGAGTTCGGCGCGTTCTCCATCGCCTTCGCGGTGTTCGCGGTCGTCATCGGCTTCTCGAAGTCCACCGGCGGGCAGCCGTTGTCCATCCGGTTCGCCGGCGCCCCGGAGTCGGTGTTCGCGGGCGCCGCCGCGAAGGCCACCGGCTCGGCGTTCGTGCTCGGCCTGCTGGTCGGCGTCGGCTGCGCCCTGGTCGGGGCGGTGCTCGGCGGCTCGGTCGGGCCGCCGTTGGTCATCCTGGGCATCGTGCTGCCCGGCCTGCTCGTGCAGGACCTGTGGCGACAGGTGTTCTTCGCCCAGGGCCGCCCGGCCGCCGCCGCCGCGAACGACGCCCTGTGGGGTGTGGTCCAGGTCGCCGGCGTGGCGGTGCTGCTCGCCCGGGACGTCAGGGTCGCCTCGCCGATGCTGCTCGCCTGGGGCGCGGCGGCGGCGGTGGCGGCCCTGATCGGCGTCGTCCAGGCGGGGTTCTGGCCAGCGCCCACGCGCGCGCTGCAGTGGATCCGGGAGCACCGGGACATCAACGGCTACCTCGCGGCCGAGTTCGTCGCCGTGCAGGGCGCGCTGAACGCGAGCTTCCTGGTGATCGCCGCCGTCGCCGCGATCCAGGTGAACGGCGCGCTGCGCGGAGTGCAGACCCTCCTCGGCCCGACCACGATCTTCGCGATCGGCATCATCAGCTGGGCGATCCCGGAGTACTCCCGGCGCAAGGACATGTCGGCCGCCGACCGGCTGCGGGCCGCCTACCGGCTTTCCGCCGCGGTCGCGACGCTGGGCATCGTCTGGGGCCTGGGCTTCCTGCTTATCGGGCCGATCGAGATCGGCGGGAAGCCCATCGGTGAGCGCCTGCTCGGCGACACCTGGGCCGGGACCCACGAGCTGCTCGGCCTGTCGATCATCCAGCAGGCCGGCGCCGCCTCGACCGTCGGCGTGAGCTGCATGCTGATCGCCCTCGGGCGGGCCAGGCAGACCTTCCGGCTGAACGCGCTGATGGCTCCGCAGCTGCTGCTCTACCCGATCATCGGTGTGGCCATCGGCGGTGGCACCGGCGCGGTGTGCGGCTACATCGTGGCGAACTGGGTCATGGTGCCGTTCTGGTACCGGCTGCTGCGCCGCGCGGCCCGCGAGGCCGAGCAGGAGTGGGCCGTCGCGAACGGCCCCGCGCCCCGGTCGGACGGCGGTGACCGCAAGCAGCCGGGCGGCAAGCAGCTGGGCCGGGAGCAGCCAGCCCAGGAGCAGTCGGGCCAGGATCAGGAGCAGCGGAGCCAGGGGGAGCGGGTGGACCAGCGCGAACGGCGGCCGGAGCCGCGTCCCGGCCGGGCGCGAGGCGCGTCGGCATCGAACACCTGAACGTGGAGTGAGTCGCATGAGGCTGTACGTGGTGTGCCGCTCGGTTGGGAGCGAGAACACGAAGAACCGGCCGGAGTTCTACAGCAAGACACTCGCGTTGGCTTCGTTGTTGCGCGCCGTAGAGAACGTCGGTATCCCGACACAAGTGGTGTTCGCGAACGACGGGCCGATTCCCGAAGAACGCCTGTCGATGATGTCGGGCGCCGGTGAGGTGCTGCCGATCAGGTGCGGCAGCAACCGGTCGTCCTACCGGTACGTGCTACGGCTGCCCCGGACCCGCGGCTGGGCCCACGACGACCTCGTCTGGTTCGCCGAGGACGACTATCTCTACAGCGCCGACGCGTTGTCCGGCGTGGTCGCCGCCGCCGAGAAGCTGCCCGAGGCCGACTACTTCACCGTCTACAGCGAGCTGCGCTTCGCCGCCGACGCGACGAGGCGCCGCCCGACGATCGCGTCGGCGAGCCGGGCCGACGGTGACGAGGAGGCCGTGTCGATCGGCCGGGCGCGCTGGTACCACGCGGTCAGCTCGACGAGCACGTACGGCGCCTGGGTGCACACCATCCTCGCCGACGAGCGGCTGCTGCGGACCACGCCGTTCGTCGGCGGCGCGTTCGACCACGCCACCTGCATGGCCTACCAGGGCTACCGGCCGTTCGGTCTCTCGGAGCTGGGTGGTGAGCCGCTCGACCCGGACGAGCAGGCACCGACGGTGAAGCGGGCCGCGCGCCGGGTCGCGCTGACCGGGGTGCGCGGCGCGCTCAACGTGGTCGCGCTGGCGCGGCCCGAGTACAGCCGGCGCGTCCTGGTCGCGCCGGATCCCGACCTGGCCACCCACCTGGAGGCCGGGCACCTCGCCCCGGGCACCGACTGGGCGGCGGAGGCGCGCGCCGTCGAGGAGTGGCTGCGCGCGGCACGGAGATAGATCCCCGGCACGCGGAACGCCCCGGCCACCGGATTGGCCCGGCGTTGCCGCCCTGGCGATTTGCCGCCCACGGCCCTGGGCTATGCTCGCATTCCAGACCACGAGGTCGCGGGAATTCGCCCGCGCCACGCGGTATCTGCCGTCGTAGGTGCCAGAGCGCGCTGGTACGGGGGCGCTTGGCGGCTCCCTCGGGATCGCGGAACACCACCGCGTCAAGTGGAAGCGAGGCGGAGCGGTGAGCTCAGCTGGTTCTCAGAGCAACGACGGCGGGAACGCGCCGGCGTTGTCACTGCTGCGGGTCCTCGGGCGCCGCTGGCTTCACATAGTGATCGCGGTGGTCGTCGCGGGCGCGCTGGGTCTCATCGTGAGCATGGTGGTCACACCCACCTACAAGGCATCCGCGAAGATCTTCCTTGCGATCGACGAGGAGGGCTCCAGCTCGGTCGACATCAGGGAAGTGGTGCAGACCCAGGCGGAGATGGCGACCTCGTCGCAGGCGATCAAGATGGTCGCGACCGAGCTGAGGACCGATCCCGGCTACGTCGCTGGTCACATCACCGCGGTGCCCGCCGAGTCCGGCTACTACTTCACGATCACCGGCCTGGCTGAGGACCAGACGAAGGCCCGGCAGCTTGTCGAGTACACGACCAAGTCCTTCAAGACGCTGCTGACGAACTACAGCGGCGGTGACGCGGAGACCCTCAAGAAGCTGCGGGAGCAGCGGGACGCGCTCCAGAAGACGGTGACCACGGCGCAGCAGCAGGCCGTGGGACAGACCGCCGCGCCGGACGTGACCGCGGAGACCCAGGCCATCGAGAACCTGAACGGCAAGATCGCGAACGCGATGGTGGCGCAGGCGGTCGCCGCGAGCTCGGTCCGGCTCGCCGAGGACCCGGTCGAGGCCGGCCAGATCGCGCCCAAGCCCTTCGTCAGCGTGCTGATCGCCGGGTTGATCGGGCTGTTCGTGGCGATGGCCGTCATCTGGATCCGCTACCTGCGCCAGCCGACCGTGCTGGACGGCCGGGCCGCCGCCGACGCGATCGGCGCGCCGCTCATCGTCGGCGGCACCGGCACCGCGGCGCCAAGCATCGACACGATCGTCTCCGCGATGGCCGCCGTGCTCTCGCCGACGGTCAAGGTCGTCGCCCTCACCCCGGCGGCCCAGGGGGACCTCACCTCCGACACGGTCGCCGGCGTCGCCGCCAGCTGGTCAGACGACCAGGGCGTCGTGCTGGTCCTCGACGCCTCGCCCAGCTCGGACGTCCGCTCCGTGCTGGAGCGGCTGCCCCGGGCCACCTCGGGCGAGCTGCCGCGCTGGGCGCACGAGCCGACCTGCCTGGCCCGCTCCTCCGGCAGCGGCCGCGGCCACGTCCTCTACAACCGGGTCTCGCCGTCGCGGGCCTCCCGGCCGGGCGGGCTCGCGCCGATCCTCGCCGACCGCGCCCCGGTCGTCGACCTCGTGCTGCTGCTCACCCCGCCGCTGACCGACCTGCCGATGACCGCGGCCTCCGCGCTGCAGGCGGACGCCGTCGTCGTCATCACCTCGCCGGTCACCCGCACCGACGAACTGGCCTCGGTGCCGCGCGACTGGCCGGCGCTGGCCGAGCGGATCGTCGGCATCATCCACGGCGAGCGGGGCGGTTTTCGGCCGTCGACCATAGCGTCGGAGACCCGCGGCGGCGCCCGCCCGACGGTCGGCGCCCTTCCGGAGCGGGGGGACTACGACCGGGACAGCGGCGGCAGTGCTGACCCGGAGGCCACCGACCGCTACGTCCGCAAGTACTGAGCCGCCGCAGGCGGCACGAGGGCCCCCGCCCGGGGACTGCTACCCCGGCCGGGCCCCCCCCCGGTGCGGCGGGAGGGGCCCCCCCAGCCCCAAGACCCCCA
>NZ_JADWYU010000245.1 GCF_016786325.1 Frankia nepalensis
GGACAACCCGTCCCGCACGGCCGGCTCCCCGCGCGACCCCCGCGCGCGCCGGGTCAGGCGGTCAGGGCGCGCAGGATGGCCGCGGCGATCGCCACGGCGCCGATGCCGATCGGCGGCGCGAGGGCGGCGCCGAACAGACGCGCCCGCAGATGGAACGCGACGGCGCCGGCCATCACGAGCGCGACGCCGACGGCCGCGGCGACGCCGAGGGGCGCCCACCAGAGCCCGGCGACGAGGCCGACCGCGGCCAGCGCCTCCGGGACACCGACGGCGGTCCACACCCTCGGCGGCACGCCGAGCCGATCGCGCAGCACCAGCGAGTCCTTGTCGGGGTTGATCTTCTTGACCGCGGACTGCGCCATGGCGGCGGCGAGCAGCCCCGACAGCACAGCGGTGACAATGAACACCGGGACGACCTTTCACTACAGTGATACTGAATTGAGGTGAGCATGACTGTAGCCAAAGAAGCGCGCCGCTACCATGCCCCGCGACGGGCGGAGCAGGCGGCGGCCACCCGTGACGCGATCATCTCCGCCGCGTCGACGCTGTTCGCCGAACGCGGCTACGCCGCCACGACCATGGCGGCGATCGCGAAAGAGGCACGCGTCACGCCGAAGTCCGTCTACGCGGTGGCCGAGAAGCCGCAGCTCCTGCTCCTCGCCGTCGACCGGGCGATCGTCGGGGACGACGAGCCGGTCCCGCTGCTGGACCGCCCGGAGATGCGCGCGCTGCTCGCCGCCCGCGACCCCCGCGCGCAGGCCCGGCTCGCCGCCCGCATGGGCGCGCCCACGCTGCTGCGGCTCTACCCCCTCTACCGCGCCTTCGAGCAGGCCGCCGCGACCGACCCGGCCCTACGCGAGGCGTGGAGCGACTACCAGCGCCGGCGACACACCGACACCCGGCGGGTGATCCGGGCCGTGGCCGACGCCGGCGGCCTGCGGCCAGGCCTGTCCGCCGACCGCGCGACCGACACCCTGTGGGCCCTGGTCGGCTGGCACCCCGTGGCGCTGCTCGTCGAGGAGCGGGGCTGGAGCCAGACCCAGCTCACCCGCTGGCTGGAGGACGTCTTCGTGTCCCTGCTCGGCCCGGCGCCAGGCAACGACGACCGCTAGGGGATGCCTGAAGGTCTGGCGGTCCGGGCCCGGCTCGGGTGGTCCCGCCGCCCAGGCACTGACACCGCTGGTGAGCTGTCGCGCGCCCGTGGTCGGGCTGCCGCCAGACGGCCAGGGCGGCCAGTCCGGGCACCGTTCGCGCCTCGACCACAATAAAAACGATGTCTGTCGTGTAAACTTGGCGCGGAGATGGTCGTCGTTCGAAGGGCGCGCCGTGACATATGTGATCGCTGAACCGTGCATCGATGTCCTGGATCGGGCGTGCGTCGACGAGTGCCCCGTCGACTGCATCTATGAGGGTGGGCGCGCGCTCTACATCCAGCCCGACGAGTGCGTCGACTGTGGGGCGTGCGAGCCGGTGTGCCCGGTCGAGGCGATCGCCTACGAGGACGATGTCCCGGAGGCGCTGCGGCCGTTCATCGCCGACAACGCCCAGTTCTTCGCCGAGCCGTTGCCCGGCCGGGACACCGCGCTGGGCTCGCCTGGTGGAGCGGGCAAGGTCGGCCCGGTCGGCGCCGACACACCTCTGGTCGCCGGCTACCCGCCGCGGGTATGACCGGCGGCCCCGGCCCTGCCGCCCCCGGCAGGCGCCCCGGGCCGAGCGGGGGCGGGCAGCGCGTCGCCGCGGCCAGCGGCCCGGCGGCCGACCGGGGCCGCCGCCACGGCGCGCTGGCTGTGGCCAGCCGCCTGGACCTGCTCCGCCTCCTGCGAGCGGCCCCGGGCCCGCTCGACGCCCGCCAGCTCGCCCAGGAAAGTGGCCTGGCCGTGTCGACGGTCCGCTTCCACCTGGACCGGCTGGCCGCCGCCGGGCTCGTGGTCACCGGGTCGCGGCCGCGTTCGACACCCGGTCGGCCGCGGGTCACCTACACGCCCACCAGCCCCGGCGACGACCGAGACGGCTACGAACAGCTTGCCGCCGCGCTCGCGGCGAACCTGGCGGACAGTGCCGCCGAGAAGGCCGCGCGGGCGGAACAGGCTGGCCGAGCCTGGGCCGAGGAACGCTTCCCGACCCGGTCACCGGACGCCACCACGAACGTCGCCGAGCCACCGGTCCCCGAGTTAAGAGCGCTCGGCGACATCATGCGACAGGTCATGGCGTTGTTCACCGAAATGGGCTTCGACCCCGAACTCGCCGACGAATCCGGCGGCCAGCGCATTCTGCTGCATGCCTGCCCGTTCATCGGCGTCGCCAGGGCTCACCCCGAGGTGGTCTGCACCCTGCACCTCGGGCTCCTGCGCGGAGCGCTGGAACACCTCGCGGCACCGCCACTCGACACCCGCCTCGTGCCCTTCGCCGAGCCCGGCCTGTGCGTGGCGCACCTGACCACCCCGGCCGGACCGGCCCCCGGGAGATCCCGTGCGTGACGCCGCCGCGATCCTTCAGGTAGCCATCCCGTTCACCTGGCTCGGGCTCGTCGCCGGGATCTCGTTTCTCGAGGCGCCGCTGAAGTTCCGCGCGCCCGGGATCACGATCCCGTTGGGCCTGGGCATCGGCCGGCTGGTGTTCCGCGCGGTCAACCGGCTGGAGGCCGTCCTGGCGGCAGTCCTTCTGGTCGCCTTGGCCCTTCGCTCACCAGCTGCCCCGGAATGGGGGGTAGCCGCCGCGGTTCTCATCATTCTCACCGGCCAGCTGGCGGCCCTGCGCCCCGCCCTCGACCGGCGGGCCGAACAGGTGATCGCGGGAAGCCCTCCGCCGCCTTCCCATCTCCACGTCGCCTACATCCTCCTGGAGACCGTCAAAGTGATCCTGCTACCGACTCTCGGGGTCCTGCTCGCTCAGGATCTCCTCGCGTGACCGCCGGCCCGGGATGCGCGCCGGTCCGCGACATCGCGAGCCGGGAGGACATCGCCGCGCTCGTCACCGCGTTCTACGGCAGGGCGTTCGCCGACCCGCTGCTCGGCCCGATCTTCGTCGACGTGGCGCGCCTCGACCTTGCCGCACACCTGCCGATCATGTGCGACTTCTGGGAGACCGTCCTCTTCCGGGCCGGCACCTACCATCGCAACGCGCTGCGCGCCCACGCCGCTCTCCATGCGCGGTCCCCGCTGACCCCCCCGCATTTCGCCCGCTGGCTCGAGCTGTGGGCCGGCACGATCGACGACCTCTACCAGGGCGAACTCGCCGAACGCGCCAAGCTCCAGGCCACCCGCATAGCGGGTTCGCTGCGCCGACGCCTCGCCGGCGAACCGGCCAGCGAACTCGTCACCATCTCGCGCCGTCACCACCCGGCCGAGCACTCGTGACCGACACCGCAGGGTTGGACGGCGCCGATTCTCTGGACGACGCCGAGTCTTTGGACGACGACGGCCCGCGCGAAGGTGGTGACCCCGCCTGCTGGCTGGCTCGGGTCTGCCCGGAGTGTGGCCTGTTCGCCGAGCAGGAACCGCCGACGGCGTGCGTGCGCTGCGGCGCCGTCCTGGCGGGGCCGTAGCCACGTTGAATCATGTAAACGTGCTGGTCAGGCTCCCGCGAGAGGATCGACAGCGCTGCTTGCCGCGGCTGGGACAGTGACCCGCGGGAACTCCGGCCGCCTGTTCAGCGGTGGTTCACCATCAGACGGCCTTCAGGACACCGCCGTCGGCGATGTAGTCGGCACCGGTGAGATTTCCGGCCCGTGGTTAGGCCAGAAAGGCCACCAGCGCGGCCGTCTCCGCCGGCTCCGTGAGCCGGCCGGTCGTGATGCCCATCCGCGCCGGCACCTCGGCGAGAAACTCGTCCAGCGTCGCTCCGTTCGCCCTGGCCAGTTGGCCGGCATACCCGTCCTCATCCGCCCAGTTGCGGGTTCGGGTCGGGCCTAGGCTGACCGTCAGTGCTCGCAGCCCTCGGGCACCGAACTCCTCGGCAAGCGCCTTGCTCAGGTTCGTCAACGCTGCCTTGGCTGTGCCGTAGTCGACCGGCTGGAACGCGGCTCGGGCGCCGATCGACGAGATCGTGATGACGACTCCTCGCCGTTCCAGGAGTCCCGGCAGGAGCGCCCGGGTGACCCGGACGGCGCTGAAGAGGTTGAGCTCGAACGTCCGCTGCCAGGACTCGTCCGGTATCGCGAGGAAACCCTGGGAACGCATGCTGTCGTCGGTCACGCCTCCCAGGTTGTTGACGAGGATGTCCGTCGGGCCAGCCTGGGCGGCGAGGAGGTCGGCCCCGGCTGGCGTGGTGAGATCCACGGCCACCTGGGTCACGGCGTCACCGAGCTCGGCGAGCCGCGGGGTGACCTTGCGCGCGGCCGCGGTCACCCGCGCCCCCTCGGCGACCAGCGCGCGCACGACGCTGAGAGCCAAAGTCCAGGCACTGCCGGTGTCCGACCAGATCGCCCAAGCGGTCGACAGGCTCCCGTGCGATCGATCCTCGCGGCGCGGACCGGCTATCGCGGTCGCTGACGGCCCGCCTGCCGGGCGCGCCGCTCCTCCCACTGGCGCTGGGCCCGCGCCCGCTTGAGCGCCGGGTCGTACCTCGTGCCGGCCAACGGGCCGTTCTCGCCCAGCTCCGGTGGGCCAAAGGCCTTGAGCAGCATGGCGTGGAAGAAGTTGATGTGCCGGAAGCCCTCGTCCTCGGCCTTGCGCTTCGCCACGGCCCGCTCCTCACCTGGTCGACTCGTTCCCGGCTCCCGCGCGGGTCATCGACCCGCGGGGCCGGTGGACGACGCCGCGACGAGGACTCGCCACGACGCCGCCCTGTGCACCAACGATTGGTGCACCAACTGTTTGTATCATCTTGGTCTGTGGACGAACGATCCAGCGGACGGGGCGGGCCTGTGAGTGAGATCTCGGCGGCGGAACCGGCGGTCGAGGACCCCCTGGCCCTGCAGAACCAGACGTGTTTCGCGCTCGTGGTCGCGTCACGCAGCGTGCTCGCGCTCTACCGGCCCATCCTGGAGCCGCTCGAGCTCACGCACCCGCAGTACCTGGTCATGCTCGCGCTCTGGCAGCACGCGCCCCTGTCAGTCAAGGAACTCAGCGCCCTGCTGCAGCTGGACCCGGGAACGCTGTCTCCCCTGCTCAAGCGGCTCGAGGCCGCCGACCTGGTGCGCCGCGAACGCAACACCACCGACGAGCGGCAGCTGGCCGTCAGCCTCACCCAGGCGGGCCGGGACCTCCGCGCCCGCGCCGAACAGGTCCCCCATCAGGTCGTCGCTCGCCTCGGCCTCGACCTCGAGGAGCTGCGGCAGCTCAACGTCGCCCTCAACCAGATCATCTACGCGGCGAACAGCGCGATGTCCTCCGCGCCTGGGCCGGCCTGAGGCCAGCGACCAACCGCCACGCGACACCGGGGATCGAGGCTGGCGGAGTCGCGTTTCCGACTGACGCCCGCGCCCCGCGGTGGGCCCGGTCGGCGCGTCGCGCGGTTGCCACTGTCGCGCGCGCCCGGCAAGATCGACGTGACGGCCGCGCCCCACCGGCAACCGATCGGCGGCGTTCGGGCATGCATGGAGGTCGGATGCGCATCGAGGGCGACGGCCGGGTCGCGGACCGCCATGGGCCGCGGGTCGCGCGCGCCATCCGCCGACGGCGCTGGCGGTCTGCCGGCATCGTCGCCGTGGCGGCCCTCGCCCTGGCGGCGTGCGGCGACCCTGGCGACGGGGGCGCGGCGACCGTACCGGCCGGGTCGGCCAGCCCTGGCGGACCCCCGCCCGTCGCGCTCCCCACCGGCCCAGCGGGCGAGCCGGTCACGCTTCGCTTCGTCGAGACCCGGCGGCTGCTCGACCTCGACGCCGACGCTCAGGCAGCGGTCGTCCACCGCTGCGTCCCAGGGAACAACGGCCGCCCGGCGCCACCGGACGGCGACGGCCGGCTGCTCGTCGCGGTCGACGGCCCCCTCGTGCTCGTCCAGAACAGCCAGGGCCTGGCCGCCTGCCTGGTCGAACTGGTCAGCCGCGACGGCCCGCCGGACTTCTCCTGGTCCGACAAACCCATGCTCCAGTGGTGGACCTCGGACCGCACCCCCGACTTCTCCCTGCCACCACAGACACCGATCGACGTGTTCAACACGAGCACCACGGAGGATGGCGTGGTCGACTGGGAGCGCCCGACCTGGTTCTGGCAGGCCTTCGGGCGGGTGTCCCCGCAGGTGAAGGAACTGTTCGCCTTCATCCCGAACGGGGAGGCGATCAACATCCCCATCGGTGCCACGGGCGCGTTCGCCCTCTACTGGAACAGGGCGATCGACCCGTCTGAGCAGACGCAGACCAGGCCGCCGCTGTCGCTGTTCGCCCGCGACGGCACCGGCCAGATGCTGCACTCGGTGACCCTCTCCTGATCCCGGCCCTGGGGGGCGAGACAAAGGATGAAGCGCGCGGAGGCGAACGCGAGGCCCCAGCGGCTGGCGCACACGCCCGCCGGCCCGCAGATCCTGGACAGATCAGCCGACGCCGGTCGAGCGAGGAGGAGCGCTCCAGAACGCCGGTTGAACGTGTGTCGGGTTGCGGCAACAGGTGAATGCACAGAATTCCGAGCTGCGAGGTTTTCGCAGCTGCGCAGATAGCCGTTGTGCGCCGTCGCCGCATTGATTGTTCTATGGCACGGTGGGCGCATGGCAGATCCGACCTCGGCGACTCCCACCTCGGGCGCTCAGGATGGAGCGCGCGATCGGCACGGCGACAACGGGCACAGTCACGGCGGTCGTCATCACCACAACGATGCCCACGGCCATGGTCACCCGCACGGAGATCCCGCTCACCACGGGCATTCTCACGGTGAAGGTGTCGGCCACGCGCGGGGCGTGGTCGGTTGGCTGAAGCATCTGGTGAAGCCGCATTCGCATGACGCGGCGGATCGGATCGACTCGGCGGTGACGTCGTCGGCGGCCGGGATGCGGGCGTTGTGGATCTCGCTGGTGGTCCTTGGTGTGACGGCCGTCTTCCAACTGGTGATCGTGGTGCTGAGCGGGTCGGTGGCGCTGCTGTCGGACGCGATCCACAACGCGGGTGACGCGCTGACGGCGGTTCCGCTGGGGGTGGCGTTCCTGCTGGGCCGGCGTCCGGCGACTCGCCGCTTCACCTACGGCTACGGCCGGGCGGAGGACCTCGCGGGGATCGTCGTGGTGCTGGTGATCGCGTCGTCGGCCGGGCTGGCCGCCTACGAGGCGGTCGACCGGCTCGTGCACCCGCGCGCCATGACGCATGTATGGGCGGTCGGTGTGGCTGGGGTGGTGGGCTTCGTCGGTAACGAGTGGGTGGCCCGGTACCGGATCGGCGTGGGCCGGCGGATCGGTTCGGCCGCGCTGGTCGCCGACGGGCTGCATGCCCGCACCGACGGGTTCACGTCGCTGGCGGTGGTACTCGGCGCGGTGGGGGTGGCACTCGGCTGGCGGCTGGCGGATCCGTTGGCGGGTCTGCTCATCACGGTGGCGATCCTGGCGGTGCTGCGGGACGCGGCGCGGGAGATCTGCCGGCGGCTGATGGACTCCGTCGACCCGACGCTGGTCGACGCCGCCGAGTCGGCGCTCGCCGGGACCGCGGGGGTGCGGGAGGTGGGCGCGATACGGCTGCGTTGGATCGGCCACCAGCTGCGCGCGGAGGCCGACATCGTGGTGGCCGGGCACCTGACGGTCGTCGAGGCGCACGCGATCGCGGTCGAGGCGGAGCATGCCCTGATCCACGGCGTCCCACGGCTGACCGGCGCCACGGTGCACACCGACCACGCCGCCGGCGCGCAGACCGGCTCCGGGCACGCGGTCCTGACGCACCACGCCAGCTGACCCGCCGCTCGGTCAGCTGACCCGCGGCTCGCCATGCCGGGGTGGTGGCGCTCGTCACCCGTCCGTGACCGCCGCGTCCACAGGCGCTGTGGCGGAGCCGGCCGCTTCGGTCGCGCTCGTGCCCGCGGCGGACGCGCTGAAGAGCGTTGCCGCGCCGTCGTCGTTGGTCGCGGACCGTGTCTCCTGCCGCCGCCCGCCGGCCACGATTCTAAAATCCGGGCCGCGGTCGCGGCACGGTATTCATCGCCCTATCCTCGGCGACCAAGACTCAAGAGAAGCCGAGGAAACCAGGTGTGAGTGTCACATCCTGGTCAGTTGGAGGGCGTTTGAGGCGTGATCGTGGAGGTACCACCTAGTCCGGCATCATCACCGACGTTTCGGACAATGGAGACGCTGTGATCTGGACCATCGTGAGCTGGATCGTGCTGGGTCTCGTCGCGGGCGCGCTCGCCCGGCTGCTCGTGCCCGGCCCCGACCCGATGAGCATTCTCAGCACCGTGCTGCTCGGGGTAGCTGGTTCCTTCGTCGGAGGGTTCCTCGGGTACGCCCTGTTCGACAAGGACCTGGGCGAGGGGGCACTGCAGCCCTCCGGCATTGTCGGCTCGATCCTCGGCGCGATCGTGCTCGTCCTCCTCCGGCGGGTGTTCACCCGTCGCTCAGTTCGTTCCTGACCGATCTGGCCTGCCGGTGGCTGGCCCTGCCGGGCAGGGCCAGCCACCGGCAGGCGCTCCGCTTCGGGCAACGGTCCCGCCGCTCGGCCCGCCGCTGTCCGCCGCCCGGACATGGTGACCTGCGCGTCGGTATGGTGGCCTGGACGAGCCGGGGCGCGCAGCTGTGCCGCCGACCGGCGGTTCGGCTTCCGGAACGAGTAGGTGGAGCACGTCCGTTGGAGACGGTGTCAGCGTGGTGCTGACAGTGGCCACCATGCGGTCGCCTCGGGATCCCGGAGTGGCCGGCGTGCACGGCGATGACAGCCGGCATGCGGCCGCACGCCGGCGTGGAGCGACGCGCGGCGAGTTCCTGAGTCTCCGGGACGCACGGCGGGACCTGTGCCGTCCCGCTTCGGATGCTCACGGGGTCGGCGGCTGGCGGCGAGCCCGTCGTTCCCGCCTGGTTTTGGCGCCTGTGGCCGCCCTGGATATCTCGTGGGCCGGCTCGGCGCGTGGAGAGTCATCTCGCGGCACACGGCCCGCGATGCGTGGAAGGTGGCGAATGGCGGGGGCGGCTGAGCCGCACAGACCCGGGCAGCGGGCGCGGCGCGGATGGTGACCGCGCTGTCGCTGCTGCTCGGTCTTCTGGTGGTGCTGCTCATCACCCTGGCGACCGGCTACTTCGTCGCCCAGGAGTTCGCCTACATGGCGGTGGACCGATCCCGGTTGAAAGTGATGGCCGAGGCCGGGGACACCGCGGCGCGACGCGCGCTGAAGGTGACCAGACGCACCTCGTTCATGCTCTCGGGCGCTCAGCTCGGCATCACGGTGACCGGCCTGCTGGTCGGGTACGTCGCCGAACCGCTGATCGGCAGCGCGCTGGGCGACGTCGCCTCGGGCGTGGGGCTGTCGACGGCCGTCGGCGTCGCGCTCGGCACCGTGCTGGCCCTGATGGTGTCCACCTTCATTCAGATGATCTTCGGCGAGCTGTTCCCGAAGAACCTCGCGATCGCGCGGCCGGAGCCGATCGCGCGCAGGCTCGCGTGGTCGACCCTCCTTTACCTGAGGATCTTCGGCTGGCTGGTCTGGGTGTTCGACCAGGCGTCCACCATGCTGCTGCGCCTGCTCGGCATCCAACCGGTGCATGACCTCGAGCACGCCGCCTCGGCGCGCGACCTGGAACACATCGTCGCCGAGTCGCGGGAGCGGGGCGACCTGCCCGTGGACCTCTCGCTGATGTTGGACCGCATCCTGGACTTCCCGCGCCGCGACGTCGAGCACGCGATGATCCCGCGCTCGCAGGTGGACGTCGTCGAGCGGGACCTCCCGGTCGGGGAGGTCAGGATCCTGATGAGCGCCGGGCACTCGCGCTACCCGGTGGTCGACGACGACGGGCAGGTGGCCGGTGTCATCCACCTCGCCGACGTGCTGGACGCGCCTGCCCCGGACATCCCGGCCCGTGAGCTCGCGCGGCCGGCGCTCGTGATTTCGACGCTGATGCGGCTTCCGGCCGCCCTCGCGGAGATGACGGGCAAGAAGGAACAACTTGCCTGTGTCGTGGACGAGTTCGGCGGCTTCGCCGGAATCATGACCATTGAGGACCTCGCGGAGGAGTTCGTCGGGGAGATCACCGACGAGCACGACGCCGCGGCGGCGTTCGAGGGAGTCAACCCGATCGGCGACGGCGCCTGGCTGGTGCCGGGCGGTTTCCACGTCGACGAGGTCGAACGGACGCTCGGGCATCAGCTGCCGCCGGGTGACTACGAGACGATCGCCGGTCTGGTGATCTCCGTTCACGGGGCGCTTCCCAGGGCGGGGACCGTCGTCGACGTCACGCTGCCGCCGGACCCGGGGGAGCTGGCGCTGCGCGACGAGGCGCCGCGGCGGGTGCTGCGCGCCATCGTGATGGAGGTCGACAACCACGTGCCGGCGGCGATCCGGCTGGAGCTGCGCGACGAGCCCGCCCACGATCAGGAGGGCTGACGTGGAGAACCCCTGGGTCGTCGCCGTCTGCACCTTCGCGATCATCGGGCTGAGCGCCTTCTTCGTGGCGGTCGAGTTCGCGCTGCTCGCCGCGAAGCGACACCGGTTCGAGGACGCGGCCGGCCGCAGCCGCGCGGCCCGCGCCGCGCTGCGCAGCTCCGGCGAGCTGACGGTGCTGCTGGCCGGGGCGCAGCTGGGAATCACGGTCTGCACGCTCGCGCTCGGCGCGATCACCAAGCCGGCCGTGCACCACTGGCTCAAACCGGCGCTCGCCGACCTCGGCGGCCCCTCGTGGTTCGCCGACGCCGGCAGCTTCGTGCTCGCCCTGGTGGTGGTCACGTTCCTGCACCTCGTCGTGGGCGAGATGGCCCCGAAGTCGTGGGCGATCGCGCATCCGGAGCGCTCGGCGATGCTGCTCGCGTTGCCGATGCGGGGTTTCATGTGGGTGACGAGGCCGGCGCTGCGCGCCCTGAACAGCGTGGCGAACTGGTGCCTGCACCGCGTCGGCGTCGAGGCCACCGACCATGTCGTCACCCGCCAGGACCCCGCGGCGCTGCGCCACCTCGTCGAGCACTCCGCGAACGTCGGCGCGCTCGAGGCCGGCTACGCCGCGCCGCTCACCGGCGCGCTCGACCTGCGCGACCTGCGGGTGCGCGATCTGGTCACCCCGAGGCGGGAACTGGCGGCCGTCGAACGGGACGCGACCGTCGGCGACGTGCAGGCCGCCAGCCGCGCCTCCGGTCACCTGCGGATCCTGGTCCGGCAGGGAGAAGCCGACTGGGGCGTCGTGCATGTGCGCGACACCCTCACCCGGGACGTCGCCGAGCCGATCCGTGACCTGACCAGGCAGGCGTTGCGGCTGGACGGGCAGACGCCGCTGCACACGGCGCTCGCCCAGATGCGCGAGACGCGCAACCAGCTCGCCGTCGTCCTCGACGGGACCGCCACCCTGGGCGTGATCACCCTCGACGACGTGCTGCGCCGGCTGCTGCCCCTCGACACCGCGACACCGGCCTGATCCACCCACGCATCTCCGGCGACACACGCGGGGCGTGGCCGCCAGGACGCGCAGAGGGACACACGATCGACGGGCTCGCCCACACAGCCGTTGGATCATCGCCACCGCCAACGGCTGTACTGATCCTCCTCGACCCCGAAACCGCTGGAAAAAATTAACAGCCGCCGATCGTCAAGACCCGCTTGGTTAAATTTCGCGCGACCGGACGACGACAAATACCGTCGGCGGCCGGCGGGGTTCTCCGAAGGCGACCCGCGCCGCGCGCAAGGGCGGTCTCGTGACCGTCGCCATCCCGGTCGACGGACCTCGGCTGAATGCGGCATACCCTCGGGGCGGCGAGGCCGTTCAACACGCAAATGAAACCGGCATCACACGGATCGTCGCCGGACGGGCAGGGCCCAAGGGGCCCGCGTGGACCGACGCGACAGCCACCCCTTTCGGTCGAGGGCCGCCGAACGCGGGTGGACGGGTGGCGGGAACGGCCTCGGCGGGATCAGTGTGCGGGCGGTCACCCCACGCGGCCGCGCGGAAAAGTTCAGCGAGAAAGATGAGAGGATTCCCCCGGGAACCCGAGCGCATTCGCCTACGCTGAAAGACCCACGGCGAGCCCCGACGTGGCTCTCTCTCGCCAGCCGCCCTACCGGCGCCGGCTCTCCATTCCTCGCCATTCAGCCGAACGGACGCCCTCGAGGAGCCAGCATGTCCGAAACCGCCGCGGCCGGGCTGTCCGGTGTCGGCGACCTTCCCCGGCAGACCAGGCGGACCGCGCAGGACCCGCCGGTCTCCGGCCCGGGACCCCGGCCGGGCGCCGACCGCGGGATGCGGGTAGGCCGGCGCCACACCACCCCCGGCGTCCATCCCTATGACGAGACGACCTGGGAACGGCGGGACGTGGTCCTGACGGGCCGGGACGGCGTGGCGTACTTCGTCGAGCGCGGGGTGGAGTTCCCGGACTTCTGGTCGAGCCACGCGTCCGACATCGTGACCAGCAGGTACTTCCGCGGCGACCCAGGCGACCCGGGTGACCCGGGTGACCCGGGCGCCGCCGGCCGGGAGCGGTCGCTGCGCGACCTCGTCGACCGGGTCGTCGGCGCCTACACGGCGGCGGGCCGGTCGGCCGGCTACTTCGCCGCCGAACAGGACACGCTCGCGTTCGAGCACGAGCTGACCTGGATGCTGCTGCGCCAGGTCTTCAGCTTCAACAGCCCGGTGTGGTTCAACGTCGGCACGTCGGCGCCCCAGCAGGTGGCGTCCTGCTTCATCCTCGCCGTGGACGACTCCCTCGAATCGATCATGGACTGGTACCGGGCGGAGACGCTGCTGTTCCGCGGCGGCGCCGGGGTCGGGGTCAACGTGTCCCGGCTGCGGTCGTCCCGGGAGCCGCTGTCCTCGGGCCGCCCGGCGGCGGGCCCGGTGAGCTTCATGCGCGGAGCGGACGCCACCGCCGGCGCCATCCGGACCGGCAGCGCCACCCGGCCCGCCGCGAAGATGGTCCTCTTGGACGTCGACCATCCCGACATCGTCGACTTCGTCGCTTGCAAGGCCCGCGAGGAGGCCAAGATCCGGGTGCTGCGGGACGCCGGGTTCGACATGGGCGTCGGCGGGCGCGACCTCGACTCGGTCCAGTTCCAGAACGCCAACAACTCGGTACGGGTCAGCGACGCGTTCATGCGCGCGGTCACCGAGGACGCGCCCTTCGCGCTGCGGACGCGCCGCGACGGCCGGACCGTCGAGACGGTGCGCGCCCGCGAGCTGTTCCGCGCGATCGCGCGGGCGGCCTGGGAGTGCGCCGACCCCGGCCTGCACTACGCCGACACGATCGACGGCTGGCATACCTGCCCGGCCTCGGGGCCGATCTCGGCGAGCAACTCGTGCAGCGAGTACCTGCATCTGGACGACTCCGCCGCGACGCTCGCGTCGCTGAACCTTCTGCGCTTCCTGCGCGACGACGGGGGTTTCGACGTCGAGGGGTTCGTCGCCGCCGTCGAGCTCGTCATGCTGGCCCTGGACGTCTCGGTCAGCTTCGGCGAGCTGCCGACGCCGCGGATCACCCAGGTGACCCGGGACCACCGGCAGGTGGGCATCGGGTACGCGAACCTGGGCGCGCTGCTCATGGCGATGGGGCATGCCTACGACTCGCCGCGGGGCCGGGCGATCGCGGCGGCCGTCACGTCGCTGATGACCGCGGTCGCCTACCGGCGTTCGGCCGAGCTCGCCGCCGCGCTCGGGCCGTACGAGGGCTTCGCCCGCAACGCGGCGGCGCACCGCCGCGTCGTCGACCGCCACGCCGAGGCGAGCGCCGCGGTCCGTTCCGTGGGTCCGACCGACGCCGCGATCCTCGCGGCGGCGGCCGGCGAGTGGGAGCGGGCGCGGACGCTCGGCGAGCGCCACGGCTGGCGCAACGCCCATGTCAGCCTCCTCGCGCCCACCGGGACGATCGGCCTGGTGATGGACTGCGACACGATGGGGATCGAACCCGACCTAGCCCTGGTCAAGACGAAGCACAGCGCCACCGGCTCCGTCATGCGCATCGTCAACCGGACCGTGCCCAGGGCGTTGCGGGCCCTCGGCTACGACGACGCGGCGGCCGGCGCGATCGTCGCCCACGTCGCCGAGCACGGCCACGTCGTCGGCGCCCCGGGGCTCGCGCCTGAGCACCTGGCGGTGTTCGACTGCGCGATGGGCGAGCGTTCGATCGCCCCACTGGGCCATGTGCGGATGATGGCGGCCGTCCAGCCGTTCCTGTCCGGGGCGATCTCGAAGACGGTGAACCTGCCGGCCTCGGCGACCGAGGCCGACATCGAGCAGATCTTCCTGGAGGGCTGGCGGCTGGGGTTGAAGGCGCTCGCGGTCTACCGGGACGGCTGCAAGGTCGGCCAGCCGTTGTCGGCCGGGACGCCGGCGTGACGGCAAGCGCGTCGACGTGGCCGCTGGCGGCCGGACCGTCCGGTCTGCCGGGCGGCTCACCGCCGGCGGGCGGATCACCGCCGGCAGGCGGGTCACCGCCGGCGGGCGGATCACCGCCGGCAGGCGGATCACCGCCGGCAGGCGGGTCACCGCCGGCGGGGCGTCAGCGCAGGACGGCGGGCGCGGCGGCTAGGTAGTCGCGGATGCGGACGCGGTGGCTCTCGTGCACGTCGAGGCGCTCGATCTCGTCGGTGGTGAAGAAGGCGACGGCGGTCGACTCGTCGCTGACCGCGGGCGCGCCACCGACGATCCGGCCCGCCAGGCAGATGGAGAACTGCTGGCGGATCTCGCCGTTGTCATAGGCGAAGACGTGGCCGGGGTCGGAGTAGACGCCGACAATCCGCTCGATGATGATGTCGAACCCGGTCTCCTCCCGGACCTCGCGGATGACGCAGCCGGCGAGCGTCTCGCCGATGTCCATCCCGCCTCCGGGCAACGCCCACTCGCCGTTGTCGGCCCGCCGCTGCAGCAGGATCCGCCCGTCGCCGTCGGGCACGACGGCGCACCCGCCCACCACCAGCGCGTTCGCCGCCGGCGCGTTCGGATCATGGTAGTAGTCGATGCGCCCCATACCGACCATCCTGCCCTCCGCGCGGTCCAGCCCTTCGCCGGACTGGCCGGCCAGGCGCCGGAAACTCGGGTGCGCTCCCGGCGGCCTCCGGATACGGTCCGCCGGTGATCGACGAGGACGGGTACTTTCCCGAGGCGGTCGCGGCTGACTACGACGCGATGTCGCCCGAGCGGTTCAGCGCGGCGGCGGTCGACCCGGTGGTCGAGGTCCTGGCCAGGCTGGCCGGCACCGGTCGGGCGCTGGGGTTCGGCGTGGGTACGGGGCGGATCGCGCTGCCGCTGGCCCGGCGGGGCGTCGCGGTGCACGGTGTCGACCTGTCGCGGGCGATGGTCGCGCGGCTGCGGTCGAAGCCCGGCGCCGAGACGGTCGACGTGACCATCGGCGACTTCGCCACGACCACCGTCGACGGGGCCTTCGCCGTCGTGTACCTGGTCTTCAACACGATCATGAACGTGACCACCCAGCAGGGGCAGGTCGACTGCTTCCGCAACGCCGCCGCGCATCTCGAACCCGGCGGATGTTTCGTCGTCGAGGTCAACGTGCCCGCGCTGCGCGGGCTGCCGCCCGGTCAGAACGTCGTCCCATTCCAGGTGAGCCCGACCGGCTGGGCCTACGACGTCTACGACGTCGCCACCCAGCGGATGAGCTCCAACTACGTCGACGTCGTCGACGGCCGCGGCTCGTTCTGGTCGATGCCGTTCCGGTATGTGTGGCCGGCGGAGCTCGACCTGATGGCGCAGCTCGCCGGCCTGCGCCTGCGTGACCGGTGGGAGGACTGGACCAGCCGCCCGTTCACTGGTGAAAGCCCGCACCACGTCTCGATCTGGGAGAAGCCCGCCGCCCCCGCGGGCTAATGCCGGCCTGCCAAGGTTCGCTCTGTCGCGACGCCGGACATGATCGCCGTTTCTGCCCTGGAGAGGTTGCGACCTGCCCTTGTCCGCGACCTCCCCAGGGCACTATCGGCGATCATGTCGCAGGCCAACGTTGGCGGTCGCGGCACTGGAAGCCGCTTGGCCGGGCGGCCGGCGACACCGGAGCGGCGGCCGCCAGCCTCCCGCTGCCACCCGCGTTGACCCAGGAATCTGAGTGAACGCATACTCCGTGGAATGGCTACAGGTGAGGCGAACACGACGACGGAACCGGCCCCGTTACGGGTACCCGCCGACTGGGCGGACGTGACGCCCCAGTGGATGACCGCGGCCCTCGCCGACCACCACCCGGACGCCGAGGTCCGCGACGCCACCCTGGTCACCCGGGATGACGGCACCAACCGGCGGGCGCGGTTCGAACTCACCTATGCGGCCGGTTCCGGCCCGGCCAGGGTGTTCCTGAAGGCCGAGGGCATTCACCGGGAGGTGCACGCCCGCAACGGCAACCTGTTCAACGAGTCGGAGCTGTACGCCTCCCGCGAGCCCCTCCCCCTCGACCACCCGCTGTGCTACCGGGCCGTCATCGACCGCCCGGGGCTCGACTACGTCCTGGTGATGGAGGACGTGACGGACCGGGGCGGCGACCCGCGGGACTCCACCCGGCCGCTGACCGTCGACCAGGTCGCGAACGGCCTGCGGGGCCTCGCCCGGCTGCACAGCCGGTACTGGGAGTTCACCGCGGCGACCCGCCCGAAGCTCGCCTGGGTCCAGACCTGGGCGCCCACCGAGGGTTTCCAGATCGGGCTGCGCAGGTTCACGCCACGCGGGCTCGAACGCGGCGCGCACAGCCTGCCGGCCGAGGTGACGAAGTACGACGGCGACGGGATCGTCGACCTGTGGGCGTCCTACGTCGCCACCCTCGACCGCGGGCCGCTCACGCTGCTGCACGCCGACGCCCACATCGGCAACACCTACGTCCTGCCCGGGGACGACGTCGGTTTCCTCGACTGGCAGGTCGTGCGCCGGGGCGCCTGGCCGCAGGACGTCGCCTACTTCCTGGTCGGCGCGCTCACCGTCGAAGACCGGCGCCGCGCGGAGCGCGACCTGCTCGGCGAGTACCTGGCCGCGCTCGACGTGCCGGCGCGGACCCGCCCGTCCGCCGACGACGCCTGGCTGCACTACCGCGCCTGCGCCGCCTACGGGCTCGCGATCTGGCTCTCGACGCTCGGCACCGACGGCTACCAGAGCCAGGAAATCTCCCTGCTCCTCGCCGAACGCTACGCCGCCGCCTTCGTCGACCTCGAAACCGAACCGGCGCTCGCCCGCCTCCAGGCCTGACCGCACCCGCCCTGGGCCGGCCGCGATCCCGAACCTGCTCGTCGAAACGCGGTCCATACATCGCGAGATCAGCGGACAGGTCGACGGCGCGACCCGGGCTCGGCCCTGGCTGTCCCAGATCGCCACCGCTGCGGACCTGTCCGTCGAAACGCGGTCCACGACTCGCGGATCAGCCGACAGGTCGGCGGTCCCCACAGGCCTGACCGGTCCTGGAGTTCCACCTGGTCCGAGTGGGCGCCAGAGGTACCGAATGGGCCGGTCGAGCCCCGAGAAGGTCCGGTTGACGGGCGGATGTTCGTGGGCGGAAGGTAGCCGGGGCGTGGGAAACGGGGCCGCCCGGGCCGGCGGGAGCCGCCGGCCTGCCGGTGGGCCGCCGGTCCACCCGCGGAGGTCCCCAGGAACGGGAGTGGGCGTGGCTGACGGCCGACATGACGACGCGGACGTGATCGTCGTTGGGGCGGGGCTCGCCGGGCTGGTGGCGACGGCGGAGCTCGCCGACGCCGGGCGGCGGGTCATCCTCGTCGAGCAGGAGAACGAGGCGAACCTGGGTGGGCAGGCGTTCTGGTCGCTCGGTGGTCTGTTCCTGGTCAACTCCCCCGAGCAGCGCCGGATGGGTGTGCGCGACTCGTTCGAGCTGGCCTGGCAGGACTGGCTGGGCACCGCCGGCTTCGACCGGGAGCGCGCGGACCACTGGCCGCGGCAGTGGGCCCGGGCCTACGTCGAATGGGCGGCCGGCGAGAAGCGGGCCTGGCTGCACGCGATGGGTGTTCGCTGGTTCCCGATCGTCGGATGGGCGGAACGCGGCGGCTACGGCGCCGACGGCCCGGGCAACTCGGTGCCACGGTTCCACCTGACCTGGGGCACCGGGCCGGCGGTGGTCGCGCCGTTCGAGCGACGGGTGCGGGCCGCCGTCGACCAGGGGCTGGTCACGATCCGCTACCGCCACCAGGTCGACGCGCTGACGCTCACCGGCGGGACGGTCGACGGCGTGCGCGGCATGGTGCTGGAGCCGAGCACGACGCCGCGCGGCGTCGCCTCGTCCCGCGCGGGCACCGGCGAGTTCGAGCTGCGCGCCCAGGCGGTGATCGTCACGTCCGGGGGGATCGGCGGCAACCATGAACTCGTCCGGGCGAACTGGCCGGAACGGCTCGGCGAGCCGCCGAAGCACATGATCACCGGGGTGCCGGCGCACGTCGACGGCCGGATGCTCGCCATCAGCGAGGCCGCCGGCGCGAGCCTGATCAACCGCGACCGGATGTGGCACTACACCGAGGGCATCACCAACTGGGACCCGATCTGGCCGAACCACGGCATCCGGATCCTGCCCGGCCCCTCATCGCTGTGGTTCGACGCGACCGGCCGGCTGCTGCCGCCGCCGCTGTTTCCCGGTTTCGACACCCTCGGGACGCTCGCTCACATCCAGCGCACCGGCCACGACCACACCTGGTTCATCCTCACCCAGAAGATCATCGAGAAGGAGTTCGCCCTCTCCGGCTCCGAGCAGAACCCGGACGTCACCGGCAAGGACATCCGGCTGCTGCTGCGGCGCCGATTCGGCGAGGGCGCGCCCGGGCCCATCGAGGCGTTCAAGAAGCATGGCGTCGACTTCGTCGTCCGCGACGACCTGCGTGCGCTCGTCGACGGGATGAACGAGCTCACGCCCGCCCCGCTGCTGCGTTTCGAGGACATCGAACGCCAGGTGCTCGCCCGCGACCGCGAGATGGCGAACCCGTACACCAAGGACCTGCAGATCGCCGCCCTGCGCGGCGCGCGCCTCTACCGGGGCGACAAGCTCATCCGGGTCGCCACGCCGCACCGGTTCCTGGACCCGAAGGCCGGCCCGCTCATCGGCGTGAAGCTGCACCTGCTGACCCGCAAGACCCTTGGCGGACTGGAGACCGACCTCGACGGCCGGGTGCTGCGCCCCGACGGCCGGGTGCTGCGCCCCGACGGCCGTGAGCCGCTGCCCGGCCTGTACGCCGCGGGCGAGGTCGCCGGGTTCGGCGGCGGCGGCGTCCACGGCTACCGCTCCCTGGAGGGCACCTTCCTCGGCGGCTGCCTGTTCTCCGGCCGCGCCGCCGGCCGCGCGGCCGCGGCGGCGACCGCCGGCTGACCGGCTGGCCGGCTGGCCCGCCGCCCCGCCCCGCCCCGCCCCGGCGCGGCCATGCCGTCCGCCGGCGCCGGGCCCGCCACTGCCACGCGGCCGGCCGGCCGGCCGGCGCAGCGTCGGATCCGCGGGCGCGAGGATGCACCGCCCGCGGCGCCGACTGGCTCTGGCGGCGCCGCGCGTCAGGGCCTGGCGGACCAGTCGTGGCCCTGAAAACCGCCGCCCGGGTGGCCGCCGGTCGTGTCCCCGTATGGCCCGCCGGTCGGGTAGTCTCCGGTCGTGCCGCCCGGCGGCAGGGCGGGCCTGGCCGGCGGCGGAACTGGCGGCGTCCTGCGCAGGTGTGGCGGGATCTCAACCCGGATGATCTCGCCGTAGGCGAGGAATCGCAGCAGCACGAAGAACCAGTGCGGTGGCCAGACCTCCAGCCGCATGGGCGCCTGGTTGCTGAGCATGAGGATGATCCCGGTGCCATCGACGCCGGAGGACCGAATCTGCCGGAAGTCGATGTCCCACCAGCCGGACGACAGCGACAGCCCGATGCGGTGGTTCGTCAGGAACAGATGCCCCTGCGCGGTCAGCCGCCACTGCTCGGCGGCCATCGCGGCGGCCTTCTGCCGCTGGTGACTGTTGTACAGCGCGCTGCCCAGGAGCGACGCGCCGAGCGTCAGGGGGCTGCCGAACGAGACGAACCAGCCCTGGTTGTAGGTGACGTCGGCGCCGGAATACTGCCAGAGCCGCACCGGCCCCTGCGCGAGCAGCGCCTCGCCGCGCCCGAGCGCGAGCGTCGGCGGCTGGGGCGGTGGCCGCCACCCGGACGCGAGCGCCTCCCCCAGCTCGGCCCGGCGAGATAGCTCTCCTCATAGGCCGACCGAGGCGCCGCCGGCATCACCGAGTAGTCAGACATGCCACGCCATCCCCGCGCCATCCCCCGCGTCCGGTTAACACATAGTGTCACCATTCGCCCACGCTGTCGACGGCGGGCCGCCGGCCGCGTGGGGCGATGATCGAGGTAACCTGCCGACCGGCGGTTCCGCAGCCGGACCCTCATTGGTCGGCCGGTTTTGGAGACCGACCTCGAAGGCGGGTGCTGTGCCCGGACGGCTACGAACCGCCGCCCGGCCTGTACGTCGCGGGGCGAGGTCGCCGGGTTCGGCGGCGGCGTCCACGGCTACCGCTCCTTGGAGGGCACCTTCCTCGGCGGCCGCCTGTTCTCCAGCCGCGGCAGCGAGTTGAGCTCAGCGCATCGGACCGCTCGTCTCTACCCTGCCAGACGGCTGGCAGGCCGGCCGTCTGGCAGGGTCGCCGGCAGACCAACAGCGGCGGGCATGCACCTATCGCCGGTCGAGGTCAGGCTCGGTATCCAGCGCGTAGAGGCGCTGTTCTGCTTCGGTCAGCCTCCGGATCGCACGGGCCCGCAGTTCGTCGGCAATCGCCGTCGGGTCGACGAGCCAACGGCGCGCACCCTTGTCCTCGCTCCCGGTTACGACATACCGCCCGTCGGGCGAGAACGCCACCGAACGCACGGCCTCCTCATGGTCGAGACGAGCGACCTCCAGCCCGCGTTCCGCGTCGAGCACCCGTGCGCTGCCGTCCTCACTTCCAGTCACGATGTATCGTCCATCCACCGAGAACGCCACAGCGCGCACTGGGCCTTCATGCTCGACCCGGATGACCTCCGCCCTCGTTGCGCCCACAATCACGAACATCCGCGCGCTGTTGTCGTCGCTTCCAGTCGCGACGTGCCGGCCCGTGGGCGAGAACGCCACCGTCCGCACGGCATCCTGATGCTCGAAGCGGGCGACCTCCACGCGCGTCGCCAGCTCGAAGACCCGCGCGGTCCGGTCGGCGCTGCCGGTCGCGATGTGGCGGCCGTCCGGCGAAAACGCCACCGACCACACCGCCTCCTTGTGTGGGAAGTTCATCATCTCGGCGCCGCCTATCGCCTCGCTGACCCTGACGGTGCCTTCGTCGCCACCCGTTGCGACATATCGGCCGTCTGTCGGCGAGAACGCCACGCAAAAGACCGGCCCGTCATGGCGGACTTGGCCAACCTCGGCGCCCCCGACCGCCTCGAACACCATCGCGAGGCCGTCGTTGCCGCCGCTGGCAACCCACCGGCCATCCGGCGAGAAGGCCACCGAAAGTACAGGGCCGTCGTGCCGCACGCGAGCGGCCTCGGCGCCCCCGACCGCCTCGAACACGACAGCGTCGAACACCGCGGCGTCAGGGTCGTCGCCGCCGGCGGCGACATACTGGCCATCCGGCGAGAAGGCGACCGAGCGGATCACACCCCCGTGCCGCAGGGAGCCCACGCTGGTCCTGTCGGCCGTGCTGAAGACGTGCACGCCGCCATCGCCGCCGGCGGCGATGTAGTGGCCATTCGGCGAAAAGGCGACCGACGACACCCAGTGATCCTCGCCAAGGTGCACCGCGTCCGCGCCGTTCAGCGCGCCGAAGACCCTGGCCTCGCCGTCGTCGCTGCCAGCCGCGAGGAACCGGCCGTCCGGGGAGAACTCCATCGAGTGCAACAACCGGGCGTCAAACGCCAACCGGCAGGTCTCGGCCCAGGTCACCGTGTCGAAGACCCGCACATGGTTGATGGAGGTCCCCATCGCAAGGAGCCCGCCGTCCGGCGAGAACGCCTGCACGGTCCCGGCGCCTTCGAACTCGGCGACCAGCGACCAAGTATCCGAGGAGAACACTCGCATTCCACCGTCGTTGCCGAGCACGGCGACTACTAGCCCGGTCGGCGAACAGGCCACCGACCGGACATCGGCCCTCACGTGGCGATGCACGATCTCGCTACCACTGGCGACGTCAATGACGCGCACGCCGCCGTCACCCCAGCCGGTCACAAGTTGCCGACCGTCCGGCAAGAACGCGGTGGCAGTGGCCGCGAAGTCACGCTCGATGCTGATGGTTGGTGTACCACCAGTCACCGCGAACAACATCACAGCATGGCGCCGATTGCCCGAGCTCCGCGTAGCAACGATGCGGCCGTCGGGCGAGAAGCGTGCCTCGGCAACGAAGCCGTCCTCGTCAATGTGGGCTGTCGGTGTCCAGCCGGCCGTCTCGAACACACTGGCGCCGCCGACGCCTGCGGTCGAGAGATACCCGCCATCCCGCGAGAACGCCACCGCTCCGACGATGTCGGCCCGGGATCTGAGCTGGCAGACATTCTCACCGGTGGTGGCGTCGGACACTCGGGCGCCGTCGCCACGGCCAGCCGTAACGATCCATCTTCCGTCCGGCGAGAACACGACGCTCGTCACATGGTCGCTGTGGTTGACGCGAACGGCCTCCAAACCCGTGGCTAGGTCGAACATCCGGACGGTGTGGTCGTAGCTGGCCGTCGCCACGGCTCGTCCCTCGGGGGAGAACACGACGGAGGCCACCCCGCTACGGTGGTACAGCCCGTGGATAAGGCGGGGAGGCAGACGCAGCACCCGACGGGCCACACGGTCGCCGTGCACTGTCCGGACACGCCGAAGGGATTCGGCTGCCAGGATTCCCGGAATGGCCGGCGCGACGGCGCGCCGACTGAGTGCCAGCTCCGCCTCTGCGGCCAAGCGCAGGGCGTCGCTGCGCAGTGCCAGATCGCGTAGCCGCTCGACGGTACGCGCGTGCGCCGCCGCACTGCGCTCCACTAGGTCACGGATGGCGACGGGGATATCGTCAGGTCGATCGGCGAGCCAGCGCTGCGCCTCGGCGAGCCAGCTCTCAGGCAGAAGGTCGTCCGGGCCATGTCCGAACTCGTCGAGGCGGGTACGCCAGCGGACAAGATCTGCTTCCTGGCTGACGAGCTGAGCCAGCCACACCCAACTGTCGAGCAATGCCTCGTGCGCGAGTTCCGCCGTGGGGGTGCCACCACCGCCACGATCGAGAACGACCAGGCGCGCCCTGGCCAGCACACGCATGACCGACCAGTCGCCTACATCGTCGCGGCGGACGATACGCCGCATCGCCGGAGTGCCATCGGCGCCCGAGCGGAACAGCGCTAGTAGCGCGCGGCGCAGCCTCGGCTCATCGACGACGCCCGAGCGCAGGATATCCTCAACCACACTTTCGGCGTACCGGCCGAGGGCGCCGGACACCGCGTCGAGATGCTGGTACGCCTTGTGTTCGATGCGGCCGCCACGTTGGGCCTCCCACAGCTGTCCCAGCGCGAACTCCAGCAGCGGCAGTCGGCCGGTGCCCTTCCCCGCATCGCGGATCAGCTGGTCGACCAGGCTGGGATCGTACTCCACCCCCCGTTGCCTGGCCGGCTCAACGACCGCTCGACGCAGCGCCTCGGGCTGCATCGCTTGGACACTCACGACCCGATCTACCAGGCTGGCCCGGACCTCAGGATGGACCTGCAGTTCGCCAAACCGGTCGGAGCGCAACGCGACCAGCACCCGCACGGAGCCCACGGCGGCCGGCGGTTCGGTGAGAAGCGCCCGCACGACCGCTGCCGCGTCCCGGCGCGCCCGCTCATCGGGCCCGTCCACGGCGAGACATTCCTCGAACTGGTCGGCGAGGATCAACATCCGTCCATCCCGGGTCGACGCGAGGCGGGCGGCGCGGGCGAAGATCCCTTCTCGGCGGATCTCGTCCTCCAGCGCGGGCAGCAGGTCGAGGGGCACCTGATCGGGCGACGAGAGATTCTTCTCAGCCTGCAGCAACGCGGCGGCGAGCCTGGTCAGCGGGGAGGCGCCCGGCCGATAACGCATGACCGTCCAACCGCCAGCGGCCACCAGCCGCGGTACGAGGCCCGCGTGCAGGAGCGACGACTTACCCACCCCGGATGGACCGATCACGCAGGTCAGGCCGTCCCGCTCCACCTTGTCGACAAGGTGGTCGGCCTCAATCTCCCGGCCAACGAACACGTCGGCGTCCGCAGGCTCGAAGGCGGCAAGCCCGCGGTAGGGCGACGGCCGCCGAACGCGACAAATCTCGGGCCAGAACTCCTCGAGCCGGGCTGCCGGAATCGCATAGCTGTCCGAAGGCTGGCCGGCGGGCGCGTCCTCGTCCGGCTCGGGTGCCGCGCAGAACAACCCGACCACGCGGTGTGCCTCGTCGAACACAGGCCCGCCGCTGTATCCCGGCTGCGGGGCGAGCGCCGCGTTTGGGTGCCTGTCCAACTGGAGGAGGCCGTTTTCCACCCGGCCCTTCACCGTGCCGTCGCTCCAGCCCCCGCCGGGACGCGGCGGTTCGCCCGGATATCCGAACATCGCCACCTTCGTGCCCGGGACCTCGCCGCCGGGCACGAGGGTGGCGACCGCGGCCGCCGGGAGGCGCTTGCCGCGGATCTCCAGGCCGGCGAGGTCGCCGGGGGCCACGCCTGTCCTTGGCGGCGGCTCCCAGCGCACCACTTCCGCCTCGTATACGCCAAGGCCGTCCAGTAGCGGGAAGTCGACAAGCACCTTCCGAGTGAGCTTGCTTGCCTGATCTCGTTTGTCGCGCAGCCCCAAGGCCGTGTTGACCACATGAGCGCAGGTGACGACGTACCGCTCGCCTACCAGCACGCCCACCCCGGCCGCCGTCTCGGACAGGCCGGTCCGGAACTTGATGACCGACACGACGTGTCCGTCGTCAGGCGCCGGCATTTCCCGTGCCGCCCGCCGAGGCGTTCGCGCCACTAGTTCCCGCGCCGGCCGGCGACCCGTTGGCGCTCGGCACCTCGGCGAGATGCCAAGTCATCGTGACCTTGAAGTTCACCTCGGCGGTGCCCTTCGCGAACACCAACCCGGTCTCGCCGCCAACAGTCAGACCGAACTCAACCGTCGTCTCATGCGGGGCGACGGCCACGAGTCCGTCGCGCACCGCGCGCACGACTGGGAGAACATGCGCCAACGACTCCTGCAAAGTGCGCTGGGCCCGCGCAGTCACCGAGCCGGGGCCGCCAGACGCAAGCACCAACTCGCCAGGCACGTTGGTCTTGGCGACCTCGACGACCATGACACCGCCGCCCTCAAGCGGCACCTCCATCAACATGACGATCCCCCGTCTCGTGGCGGCGCGCCGCTCAGCGGCGCTTTCCCGGGTACGGCGGTGGCGTGGTGGGCCGGTAGCGTCCCTCCACGGACCGCCGAATCTGTTGCTTGAAAATCTCCTTCGCGTCGACATCGTCGAGTCCGACGAGGTCGACGTAGCGGATACCGCTCAGCAGCCCCGCCGGCTCGCAGTCTTCGACCCGGACGGGGATCAGCGTGCGCTGTAGGCCGTTCGGGTCGCGTTTCCAGGCGTGCTGCCAGGCGGCGCGGACCTTGCTCGACTCCAGGTACGCGGGTGAGAGCACGACGATAGTCCGCGTCGAGAACCGCACCGCGTCGTCGAGCACCTCGACGTCGAAGTTGCCTGCCTGGACATCCCACGTCTCCAGGTGGATGCGGTAGCCCTCCTCCTCCAGATACCAGGCGACCCAGGAGCCCCAGTCCTTGTCCTCCTCGGCGGCCGAGACGAAAAAGTCCCACTTGGCGACGTCCGAGCGAACGTCGGTGACAGTTACGCTGGTCTGGCCACTAGGCCGAGTAGGTTGGAAACCGGTACCGTCCGCCGCCACCCCGGCCATGCGGCCGGGCAGCGTCAGCCACGCGTTGCCGCGGAACTTCTCTGTGTGCACCTCGACCTCGCGGAACAGGCCCGGGTCGAGGCCGCGCAGCCGCTCGTGGACCGTCGCGTCGAACAACTCGGAAGAAACAATGAGCGCCAGGTCCATGTCCGGGGCGTCGGCGAGCGCGTCGCGCACTTGCTGTGCGTCGACCAGCCGGGCGCCAACAACGACCGCGTCGCCCGCCCAGCCGGTTCCGTCGCGCAGCACGTCACCCTGATGCAGTGCGAGCCGCAGCCGGATCCGGCCGAGATCGCCGCGGGGCCGATTGTAGGCGCGCAGCGCGATCTCCAGCTCCCGGACGAGGTCGGCGACGATCACGGCCTTGGGAACGGCGGCGGAGACGATCGCGAGGTAACCGTCGCCTCGGTCCTGATCCTCCACCGCGTCCTGCGGAATCCCGGCCCGCGCGAGTGCCGTAGCGACGATCTCGCGCAGGCCGTCACGGACCGCTAGTTGGACCAGCATGCCGCGCCTGCTGTAGCCCACAGCATCAAGGGCCAGCACGGTCACGTGTACTGGCAGATCGAACCAACCCTCCGCGGGGGGCACGACGGACTCTCGCTCCAGGTGACGCTCGCCGGACCGTCCACGCGCCGCAGCGGCCACCCGGCCGGCCGCGAGCCCCGCGTTGAACACGGTGTTGGCCGGATACTGGTCGCGCGCGCATTGGAGTATCCGACCACGCAGGTCGGGGTCCCGACTCGCCTCCAGGTACTCGTTGACCGCCTGCCAGTACCCCTCTGACGTGTAGGACCCCGCGATCTGCGGCTGCCGCCGATAGTCCAGGCCCGCGCGCTGCAGCAGTTGGGACACGCTGATCTGCTGCCAATACACCCGTGCCAGCTCGTGCAGCTCGACATCGCTGAGAAGGTTCACCGTTCCGCCCCCGTGTGCCGCCAGCCAGCGACGCCATGTTCACCGCAGACACGTTGTTACCGCACGCCACGCCGGAACACTGCCGCCCTCGGGCCGGATGCCTGTATCCACGCCCTACAGCACAGATCCTACTTGGCAGTCACGCTGGCCCAGCTTACGCGGGTAGGGCGGTTCAGGACCGCCGCCATGGCGCTGCCGGCCACCAACAGAGGCGCTACGCGGACCGGGCCGCGCCACGTCGGCCAGCGGGTCCGTGACCACGTCGACATGGGCGGGCCTTCCTCGTGACGGCTGCCTTGAGGGCTGCCTTCAGGCGACGAACGGGCGCCGCCACCCCCGCCTCGGGCGGCAAACGGTACGCGATGAGCGTGCCGAGCGAATCTCGACAAGAACCGTCCTTGTCGACAATCTGGGGGAATCATCGAGCACGATGGCATTGCTCAGGAAAGACGAGGGCTCATGGCCGTGAAGACGTTCGAAGCGCAGTCCTGCCACGTCAACGGCAAGGTGTGGGACGCGGGCGCGCGCCCGCGACGCGCGCTCGTCGACCCGGCCGACGGCCATGTGCTGACCAGCGTTCCGGACAGCGCCGCCGAGGACGTCGACGCGGCGGTCGACGCGGCGCGGGCTGCATTCGACAACGGTCCGTGGCCGCGGATGAGCGGCCGGGAGCGCTCACGGGTGCTGCTGCGGATCAGCCAGCTGATCCAGGAGCACGCCGACGAGCTGGCCGAGCTGGAGAGCTACAACGTCGGCAAGCCGATCACCCTGGCCCGGGTCGTCGACGTCTCCACCGCGGTCGAGCAGTACGAGTACTGGGCCGCGCTCGCGCAGACGCTCGACGGCGCGACCCGGGGCCTACCGATCCCAGCGTTCGCCTACACGGTGCGTGAGCCGGTGGGCGTCGTCGGCGCGATCACGCCGTTCAACTTCCCGCTCATCCTTTCGAGCAGCAAGATCGGCCCGGCGCTGGCGGCCGGGAACACCATCGTGCACAAGCCGTCGGACGAGACGCCGCTGTCCGCGCTGTTCATGGCCCGGCTGTTCACCGAGGCCGGCGTGCCCGACGGCGTGGTCAACGTGGTCACCGGCACCGGGCCGGTCGTCGGCGAGGCGATGCTGCGCCACCCCGGCATCGACAAGATCGCCTTCACCGGCTCGTCGAAGGTCGGCCGGCACGTCGGCGCCGTGGCCGGTCAGCATCTCAAGCCGGTGACGCTGGAGCTTGGCGGCAACGGGGCGCACCTCGTCTTCAAGGACGCCGATCTCGACGCCGCGATCGGCGCCGTCATCAAGGCGTTCGTCTTCAACACCGGCCAGTTCTGCATGGCCGGGCCGCGCCTGCTGGTCGAGCGGCCGCTGTACGAGACGGTGGTCGCCATCCTCGCCCAGGCGGTGCCCGGCGTCCCCGTCGGCGACCCGCGCGACCCGGGCACCGTCGTCGGCCCGATGGCCGGCGAGCGGCACCTGGCCAAGGTCGAGGAGTACCTGGCCCTGGCGCGGGCCGAGGGCAAGATCGTGGCCGGCGGCGCGCGCCGGCCCGGTGCCGGCTACTTCGTCGAGCCGACGGTCGTCACCGACCTGCCCGCGACGAGCCGGGTGCTCCACGAGGAGGTCTTCGGCCCGGTCCTGACGGTGCAGCCGTTCGACGACGAGGACGAGGCGGTCCGGATCGCGAACTCCACCCCGTACGGGCTGTCCGCCGGCCTGCAGACCTCCGACCTGGCTCGCGCCCACCGGGTGGCCTCCCGCCTGCACGCCGGCATCGTCTGGGTCAACGACTGGTCGATGCTCGACCCGGCGATGCCCTTCGGCGGCGTCAAGGGCTCCGGCCACGGCCGCGAGAACGGCCCCGAGGTCCTCGAGGGCTACACAAGGACCAAGTCCGTCCTCATCGCGATGCCCCCCGCCCAGGGCTGACAACTCGCGTCTTCCTCCGCCCCCCTGCCCCCGCGCCGGCCGGCCAGGAGCCATCCCGTGCCCTTGGCGCAGGCTCCTTCCTCGGCGCCGTGTCATACGTCGTGGTCGCGAATTCGGCCGACCATGCGACCACGGCGTATGACAGGGCCGCGGGACGGTCGAGGTGTCCGCCCATGAGGAGAAGGCCGCGGGCTCACTCGGACCTTGTGCCCGGTCCACCCAAGGCCCTCCCGTGGATCTTGCTGGCGCTGCTCGACCACCGATCCGCGCACACATCCGATGATCACTGGTCCGCGGGAGGCCTGGCGACTCCCTCAATCGCCAGAAGTGTGCGCCATGCGGCGATTCCCGTCCGCTTTGTCCCTGAACTTCGCGCAGACCTGACGATCTACCAGGCAGACGGAGGCGGGGCGGAACGAAGATCGCCGATAGTGTGCGCGGATCGGCGGTCCGGGACCGCGGAGCGCGACCCACGGGAAGCCTCGCGGACCCCACAGGTGTCGGCATGTGATCCACGGCACATCCTTGCGGCGATGTAGAGAGCGGCGCCTCGGCTCCGACCAGAAGGTGCCGGCGCCGAGAAGCGGCGCCGGGGCCAGGACCGGTGGTGCGCGAGGATGTTGTTCGCAGCGCCCTGACGGCCCATGGATCACGAACGGATCACAGAGGGAGAGCGCGATGAAGTACCTGGTGACGATCTACGGCTCCGACGAGACCTGGACGTCGATGCCGGCGGAGGAGTGGCCGGCCGCCATCGCCGCGCAGGAGGCGTTCAACAAGAAGTACTTCGACACCGGCGAGCTGATCGGCGCCTACGGGTCGGGCACGTCCGCGCAGGTGAAGGTCATCCGGGTGCGCGACGGGGCGGCCGCGGTGACGGACGGGCCTTACCTGGAGACGAAGGAGTTCATGGGCTCGTTCTACATCCTCGACGTCGCCGACGAGGCCCGGGCGATCGAGATCGCCGCGGACGTGCCGTGGGCGTCGAAGGAGGCCGTCGAGCTGGTCCCGCTCCCCCACGAGTCGCCGGCCCCCCAGCGGTGAGGGCCGCGACGGGCGGCGCCAGCCGGAACCAGGCGGTGGCGTGACCGAGCCGCCCGCCTCCTCCGGCGCGGACGGCCCGCGGGACACCCCGCGGGCCGTCCGGCCGGACAACCAGCCCGCCAGCCCACCGGACAGCCCGCGAGCCGGCCCGCCTGACAGTCAGCTCCCCCGCCCCGGGAACAGCCAGCCCGCCAGTCCGCGAGCCAACCCGCCTGACAGCCAACTCCCCCGCCCGGGGAACAGCCAGCCCGCCAGCCCACCGGACAGCCCGCGAGCCAACCCGCCGGACGGCCAGCTCCCCGGCCCGCCGGACGGCCAGCTCCCCGGCCCGCCGGACGGCCAGCTCCCCGGCCCGCCGGGCAGCGGGCCCTCCGGCCCGCGGGGTGGTCGGCCGGCTGGACGGCTGGACGGCCAGGCCGTCGAGGACCTGCTGCGCGCGCTCGCGCCGCCGGTCCTCGGTGGGCTGTTGCGCCGCTACCCGACGCAGTTCGACCTGTGCGAGGACGCCGTCCAGGAGGCGCTGCTGGCGGCGGCGACCGACTGGCCGGTGGACGGCGTGCCGGACAACCCGCGCGGGTGGCTGGTCGCCGTCGCCACCCGGCGGATGATCGACGCGATCCGGTCCGAGGCGGCCCGGCGGCGGCGTGAGGAGGGGCTCGTCGTCGCCACCCCGGCCAGCGAGCTGGTCGCCGGGGCCGCGGACGCCGAGCGGGCCGCCGACCGGGACGACTCGCTGCGACTGCTTTTCCTGTGCTGCCATCCGGCGCTGTCGGCGCCGAGCCAGGTGGCGCTGACGCTGCGCGCCGTCGGAGGGTTGACGACCGCGCAGGTCGCCGCCGCGTTCTTCGTCCCGGAGGCGACGATGGCGCAGCGGATCAGCCGCGCCAAGCAGGCGGTGCGCACCGCGGGTGCCGAGTTCCGCCTGCCGGCGGCGGGCGCGGAGTACGACGAGCGGCTGCGCGCCGTCCTGCACGTCCTCTACCTGATCTTCAACGAGGGTTACACGGCCACCACGGGCACGGACCTGACCAGGCCGGACCTCTCGGACGAGGCGGTCCGGCTGACCCGCTGGCTGGCGCGGCTGCTGCCGGACGACGCCGGCGCGCACTCGGAGGTCCTGGGCCTGCTCGCGCTGATGCTGCTCACCGACGCCCGCCGCCCGGCGCGCACCGGCGCCGACGGCCGGCTGGTGCCGCTCACCGAGCAGGACCGGTCGCGCTGGGACCAGGAGCTGATCGCCGAGGGGATCGCGCTGGTGGAGCGGGCGCTGCCGGTGGGGCCGGTCGGGGTGTACCAGGTGCAGGCGGCGATCGCCGCGGTGCACGCGGAGGCTCGAGAGGTGGCGAGCACCGACTGGCCGCAGATCCTCGGCCTCTACGACGTGCTGGTGCGTCTCGCGCCGAACCCGATGGCGGCGCTGTCCCGGGCCGTCGCGCTCGCCCAGGTCACCGGCCCGGCGGCGGCGCTCGCCGCGGTCGACGAGCTGGCCGGCGCGGACCGGCGGATGGCGACGCACCACCGGCTGCTCGCCGTGCGGGCCCACCTGCACGAGATGGCCGGCGACCACGCGGCGGCCGGCGCCGGCTTCCGCGCGGCGGCCGACCGCACCGCCAGCGAACCGGAGCGGCGCTACCTGTTGGAGAAGGCGGCCCGTCAGGCGTCACGCCCGCGGCCGGCGAAGCCATGACCGGCCGGCGGGCCGGCGGCGGGCTCAGACCCGCCGGAGCAGGATGGTGCGGGTCTCGCCGGGGCGGACGGTGACCGACGCGCGGGCAAGGGTGCCGTCGGCGTCCACCAGCTGGATCCGGATGGCGCCGGACCTGGTGAGCTCGGCGCCGGCCAGCCAGTAGTACGACGGGGCGGGCAGCAGGGTGCAGCCGCCCGGGTCCTGCCCGGCCGGTATGTAGGCGTCGAGTACCAGCTGCTCGGACGGGCCGGGTGGTGAGGGGCCGTTCGCCCGGTCGGGCGGGGCGAAGGCCGTGCCGCGGTACCGGACGGGGCAGGCGGGCGAGGTCTCGGTGGCGGTGAAGCGTTCCCCGCCGAGCGAGGGCCCGGCGTCGACGACGTCCAGGCCGAAGCCGGGCAGCGGCGAGTCGGGCTCGGCCTCCCAGGTCCCGACCCAGGGCCAGGCCGGGATCTGCCCGCCGGCCGGTGGGCTGTGGCTCGGCGTGGCGTCCGGGAGCCGGGCGCGCCCCGGCGTGGCGGAGCCTCCCCGCTCCGTCGACCCGCGCTGGTGTTCCCGGACGGCGCCGACCACGGTGAACACCATCAGCACCGCGCCCAGCAGGATGAGCCCGGCGGCGGCCAGCCGCCGCGTCCAGCGGCGGGCCAGCGATCGCCTCGCCGGCGGTTGGGCCGCCCTTCGCGGGCGCGCGGGCCCTGGCGGGCGCCCGGTCCCGGAGTGCCTCGTCCCGGAGTTCCTTGTACCGGAGGGTCTCGTCCCGGAGGGCCGCGCCGCCGCGCGGGCCCTGGTGGTCAGGGGATCGCGGCCCGGCGCTCGTAGGTCCGGCGCCGTCGGCAGGGCCGACGGGGTGAACGGCCGTGCCCCCCGCCCCCCCCGCCCCCCCCGCCCCGCCCCCGGGGGCGGGTGGCGCGGGGGCGGGCGGCGGGCCCGCGGGGGTCCCGGGCGGGCCCGGGGGCGCCCACGGCCCGCCGGGCGCGGCCGGTTCCGTTCCCGGCCGGCCCGGCAGGTCGTCCAGCGCGCACCACGGGCAGGAGTCCAGGCCGGAGCGGAAGTGATGGGTGGGCGAGGCCGGGCAGGAGCGCAGGTCCTCGGCGAGCGCGCCCAGCGCGTCGCGCCACCGCGCCGCCGTCGGCCGCCGCGGCGCGCCGTCGGGGGCGGGGCCGAAGGCGTGGTCGAACATCACCCGCAGCTCCGCCGGCAGGACGTCCGGGGACGGCAGGCCGGCCGGCGGGGCGAGCTTCTCGTCGCCGGCGAGGGCGTAGCTGCCCCGGCGGGCCAGCTCCAGCGCGGAGGGCCGCTCCCCGCCGCCCCGCCAGGTGCCCGCGTAGGGCCGGTGCCCGCCCAGCAGGAACGCGAAGCAGTGGACCGCCAGCGCGTAGTCGTCCACCGCCGACGTCATCGGCCGGCCCCGCTGGGCCAGCAGCTCGACGGGGGTGAACTCTGGCCGGCCGACCGGGGACAGGTGGGCCTTCCCGTCCACGACGACCTGGATCGTGTCGCAGTCGACGAGGGCGACCTGCCCGCCGGATGTCACCCGGACGTTGGTGTCGTTCAGGTCCCCGACGACGTATCCACGTTCGTGCAGCGCGGCGACGGTCGCGGCGAGGTCGCGCGCCGTCGCCACCAGCAGCCGCCAGTCGTCGAACCGGGCGACCCAGCCTGGCGCGCCCCGGCCGGCGTACGCCCGCCGCGCCGGGCTCATGACCTGGCGTAGCTCGACGGTCTCGGGTGGCGCCGGCATGGTGTAGCCGGCGAGCGCGCCGGCGCGGTCGACCACCAGCTCCCGCGGCCACGCGACGCGGTGATGCTCGCCGACGGTCGCCGGGCCAGCCGGTGGATGATCGATCATCCAGGTCAGCCTGGCCCGCAGGTCCGGCGCCGCGCGGAACAGGTAGGCGGGGGTGAACAGCTTGACGGCCATCCCCGGCGCACCGACCCGGGTGTAGCGCTGGCCCTGGCTCGCGGCACCCAGCAGCCTGCCGACCTGGATGCGCTCGCCGTCCAGACCGAACAAGTCGGCCAGATCAACCGAGTCCCGCCCGTCGCCCATCGAGTCCTCTCCAGCGCGCGAGATCAGCATCCCACAGGTGACGCGAACGTGGCGGACAAGAGCGGAATCCGACGACTACCGCGAGTTCGCGCCGCTCTGACGCGGTCGCGGCCGCCCGGCTTCCCGGCCCGCCGGCTCACTGTCGGCAGCCTTTCGGTCGGCCGGCTCACGGGCGGCCGGCTCACGGGCGGCCGGCTCACGGGCGGCCGGGTTCGTGGACGGCGGCGGGGAGCGGGCATGGCGGCGGCTGGCGGGTCGTCAGAAGCGGTAGGCGTAGTCGTCGTCGCCGGCGGGGAAGAGCGTGTAGCCCGCGGCCTCCAGCATCCGGTGCGCCTCGGCCAGCGACTCGCCCAGGTGCCTGGCCTCGTAGATCAGGTGCCAGGGCGCCCAGGTCCTGGAGAAGTCGATCTGCTTGAGGATCTCGAAGTCGAAGCCCTCGGCGTCGATCTGCAGCAGGTCGATGTGGTTGATCCCGTGCTTGGTCAGCAGCGTCTCCAGCCGCATGACCGGCACCTCGACCTCCTCGATCCGGTCGATGATGTCCGGGATCAGCTGCGCGGCGTCCTCGATGATCTCGCGGCGCAGCGAGCTCAGGCCGATGGCCCACAGCGGGTCGCCCGGCCGCCAGGCCGCGGTGTACATCGTGGCCGTGCCGTCCCGGTCGCCGATCGCGGCGCGCTCGCACACGATGCCCGGCGCGTCCCGGTAGCTGGTGCGCAGCGCGGCGAACAGGTGCGGCATCGGTTCGACGAGCACTCCGCGCCAGCCGTAGTCGACGATGACCTCGTGTAGCGGGTCGCCCATCTCGCCGTCGTTCGCGCCGATCTGGACCACGGTCAGCGGGTGGCCGGCCTGGTCGGCGATCCGCTTCACGAGGGAGATCGCGTCGATCCCCGGGCCGCCGGCGCCACCCCACAGGCTCGCCCATGCCTTCAGGGGCATGCGCGCGTTGGCCGCCGGGACGCGGCGCACCACGTTGCGGGCGACCCAGCGAGGGTTGGCCTTAGACATGTTCGCACGATAGGACGGTTGTCCGGATCATCCGCGAACGGGTGACCCACCTCCACCCGATGAGTCCACGTTCCGCTACGCTACGCGATGTTGATCGCGCACGATCGGCCTCGGCACCCGGGCTGACCTGGGAGGACGCGCGGGCCGCGGCGGACCGTCGGGCCACGGCTACGGCTACGGCACCGCGACGCCGCGTTTGATCGGGATGGCCCGCGGCGCGGGCTCCGACATCTCCACCGGGCGGACCGGGCGCAGGCAGCGGCTCAGGAACGTCGCGGCGACGGTCGACAGCGGCCGGTCGACGCTGGCGGCGACCGCCACCTGGTAACGCGGCGGCCGTGGCTCGACCGGCACGAAACGCAGGTCGGCGGCCGCTTCCGCGAGCGAACCGGGGACGAACGCGACGCCGAGGCGGTAGCGGACCAGCTCGAGGATCGTCGCGACGTCGTTCAGCTCGAGCCGGGCCGGGCGCCGGGCGATCCCGGCGGTCGCGTACGCGCGGTCGACGGCCGCCCGCGCCCCCCAGCCCGGCGTGAGCTCGAGGAGCTCGAGCGTGCCGGCCTCGGCGAGCGTGACCGCCTCCCGCGCCGCGACCGGGTGGTCGCCGGCGCAGGCGAGCACCATGGTCTCCGTCCGCAGCGGGTAGAGGCGCAGGCCCGGCAGGGGGCCGGTCGTCGCGACGACGGCCAGGTCGAGCTCGCCGTCGCGCAGCTGCTCGGCGTGCCCCGGCGAGCCGGCCTGGCCGGGCGGGGCCAGGCGGACCTGGACCAGCGGGTGGTCGGCGCGGAAACTGGCGAGCGCGGCGAGCACCGTGCGCGGGGTCAGGCTGTGCGGGATCCCGACCGACAGCGTGCCCCGCGCGCCGTCGCGCACCTCGGTGACCACCTGGCGGGCCTGGCGGACCGCGCCGAGCACCCGTCGGGCCTCGGGGACCAGCGCCCGGCCGGCCTCGGTCAGCGCGACGTGCTGGGTCGTCCGCTCGAACAGCTCGACGCCCAGCTCCCGCTCCAGCGACCGGATGGACGCGGACACGCCGGACTGCACCATGTGCAGCCGGGCGGCTGCCCGAGTGAAGCCGCCTTCCTCGGCGACGGCGAGGAAATGCTCCAGCCTGCGTGGTTCCACGCCCCGTCAGACGTCGCCCCCGCCGCCGTCGTTGCGCGGCGGCCGACGTGATCTGTCCGGTCGGGGCGTTCCCGGCCCAGGCCTCGGTGAGGACGGAGCGCAGGATGGACTCGATCTCGTCGAAGTGGGTCTGGTCGCAGATCAGCGGCGGGGACAGCTGGATGACCGGGTCGCCGCGGTCGTCGGCCCGGCAGTACAGGCCGGCGTCGTAGAGCGCGCCCGACAGGAACCCGCGCAGCAGCCGCTCCGACTCCGCCGCGGTGAAGCTCTCCTTGGTCGTCTTGTCCTTGACCAGCTCGATGCCGTAGAAGTAGCCGTCCCCGCGTACGTCACCGACGATCGGCAGGTCGAGCAGCCGTTCCAGGGTGGCGCGGAACGCGGGCGCGTTGCGGGCGACGTGGCCGACGAGGTCCTCGCGCGCGAAGATGTCCAGGTTCGCCAGGCCCACGGCCGCCGATACCGGGTGGCCGCCGAAGGTGTAGCCGTGCGCGAACATGGTCGTGTCGCGCAGGAACGGCTCGACGAGCCGGTCGCTCACGATCATCGCGCCGAGCGGCGCGTAGCCGGATGTCAGCCCCTTCGCGCAGGTGATGATGTCGGGCTGGTAGCCGTAGCGCTGCGCGCCGAACATCGCGCCGGTGCGCCCGAAGCCACAGATGACCTCGTCCGAGACCAGCAGCACGTCGTAGGCGTCACAGATCTCCCGGACCCGCTGGAAGTAGCCGGGCGGCGGCGGGAAGCAGCCGCCGGCGTTCTGCACCGGCTCCAGGAAGACGGCGGCGACGGTGTCCGGCCCCTCGGCCTCGATCGCGACCGCGATCTGGTCGGCCGCCCAGCGGCCGAAGGCCACCGGGTCGTCGCCATGCTCCGGCGCCCGGTAGATGTTCGTGTTGGGGACGCGGAACGCGCCCGGCACCAGCGGCTCGAACATCTGCTTGAGCGCCGGGATGCCGGTGATCGCGAGTGCCCCCTGCGTGGTGCCGTGGTAGGCGATGGACCGGCTGATCACCTTGTGCTTGAGCGGCTTGCCGACGAGCTTGTAGTACTGCTTGGCGAGCTTCCACGCCGACTCGACCGCCTCGCCGCCGCCCGAGGTGAAGAACACCCGGTCGAGGTCGCCGGGCGTGAGGTTCGCGAGCCGCTCGGCGAGCTCGATCGCCGCCGGGTGGGCGTGCGCCCAGACAGGGAAGAAGGCGAGCTGCTCGGCCTGCTTGGCGGCCGCCTCGGCGAGTTCTCCGCGGCCATGGCCGGCCTGGACGACGAACAGGCCGGCCAGCCCGTCGAGGACCTTGTGGCCACGCGCGTCCCAGACGTACGCGCCCTCGCCGCGAACGATGACCGGAAGCTCCCCGGCGACGACCGAGGACAGCCGGCTGAAGTGCGGCCAGAGGTGGGCAGCGGCCGACCGGCGGAGCGCGTCGGCGTCGGTGGTGAGATCGGTCGCGGTCGAAAGGGTCGTCACGGCCCACTTCCCTTCAGCGGTTACTGCCTCGCGGCAGCGGTTACTGCCTCGCGGCGCCTTCGCGGACGGCCCCGCGGCGCGCGGACGCGGCGCGAGCACCCGCCCCGCGCCGGCGCGCCCCGGCGTGGGCGCGGCCGGGCGGATGTCGAGCAATCCGTCGCCAGGTCGCAATCATCATACGGTTATCGCGGATCCTCGCTCACTCAACGAGCGTTTCCGAAGGGTATGATCTTTTCGACAACGGTTACCGTGTTGCGGCGCGATGTCGGGAGCGTCGCGCGGCGTGACCGCGGGACGGCCACGTGACGACCCGGAACGACCCCGTAACCCCGGGCCGCACGAATGTCGGGTTGCGCCACCACAGCCGGGCATAGACGGCGAATGGCCGCTTCCTCGCGAACGGGCTTCGGGGGCGGGTGGTCCCGGCGCCACCAGCCCGGGCGCGTCCGGACAGCGAGCCGCCCCGACCCGGGTACCGCCGGCCCGCGGACTCGGGCCTCACCCGCGGACCCGCGCCGCGGGCCAGACGTCGACGATGGAGCGCAGAACGTGAAGATCGCGATTCCCCGCGAGGTGAAGAACCACGAGTACCGGGTGGCGGCCACCCCGGCGGGCGTGCACGAGCTGACCACGCACGGCCACGACGTGTTCGTCCAGGCCGGCGCCGGGACCGGCTCGATGATCCCGGACACCGAGTACACCGCCGCCGGCGCGAAGATCGTCGACGGCGCGGACGCCACCTGGGCGGCCGGCGACCTGGTCCTCAAGGTCAAGGAGCCCGTCGAGGAGGAGTACCACCGGCTGCGCCCCGGGCTCGTCCTGTTCACCTACCTGCACCTGGCCGCGTCGCTACCGTGCACCCGGGCGCTGCTGGACGCGCGGGTGACCGCGATCGGCTACGAGACCGTCGAGCTCGCGGACCGGTCGCTGCCGCTGCTCGCGCCGATGTCGGAGGTCGCGGGCCGGCTCGCCCCGCAGGTGGGCGCGCAGGCGCTGCTGGCCGCGGCGGGCGGGCGGGGGGTGCTGCTCGGCGGGGTGCCCGGCGTCGACCCGGCCAGGGTCGTCGTCCTCGGCGCGGGCGTCGCGGGGCTCGGCGCCGCGTCGATCGCCGTCGGCATGCGCGCCGAGGTGACCCTGCTCGACCGCGACCTCGGCAGGCTGCGGGCCGCCGACGCCCGGTTCGAGGGCCGGGTGCGCACGGTCGCCTCCAGCGCCTACGCGATCGAGCAGGCCGTGCTCGGCGCGGACCTGGTGATCGGGGCGGTGCTCGTCCCGGGTGGCAGGGCGCCGAAGCTGGTCAGCAACGCGCTGGTGGCCCGGATGCGGCCGGGCGCGGTGCTCGTGGACATCTCGGTCGACCAGGGCGGCTGTTTCGAGGACACCCGGCCGACGACGCACGCCGACCCGACCTTCCGCGTGCACGACGCGGTGTTCTACTGCGTCGCGAACATGCCCGGCGCGGTGCCGCGCACCTCCACCCACGCGTTGACGAACGCGACCCTGCCGTACGCGCTGACGCTGGCCGACCACGGCTGGCGCGAGGCGCTGCGCCGCGACCCGGCCCTCGCCCGCGGCCTGAACACCCAGGCCGGCGAGGTCACCTGCGCCCCCGTCGCCGAGGCCCACGGCCTGCCCAGCACCCCGGTCGCGGCGGTGCTGGACGCGCCACCCGCCGCGGGCGACTGAAACCAGCGGTAGTACCCGGGTACCGCTCCTGGTACTGTTCGGGCCGGCCGGGCGCCTCCTCGCGCCCGCGCGGGCAGGACTCCGGGAGGGGTGGTCGCCGTGCCGGTCGAGCGTCTGTTGCCGTCCGACGAAGCGCGCGAACTGGTCGCGCTCGCCGCGGACATCTGCGCCAAGGAACTGGAACCGCGCATCGCGCGGGACGAGGCCGAGGCGCGCTTCCCCCGCGAGGTGTTCCGCGTACTCGGGCAGGCCGGGCTGCTGAGCCTGCCGTACCCGGAACGGTTCGGCGGCGGCGCGCAGCCGTTCGAGGTCTACCTGCAGGTGCTAGAAGAGATCGCCTACCGGTCGGCCTCGGTCGCCGTCGGGGTCAGCGTGCACGCGCTGTCCTGCTACCCGCTGGCGAACTTCGGCACCGAAGCCCAGCGCGAGCAGCACCTGCCGAAGCTGCTGTCCGGCGACCTGCTCGGCGCCTACTGCCTGTCCGAGCCACACGCCGGCTCCGACCCCGCCGCGCTGAAGACCACCGCCACCCCGCCGGTCGAGAGCGGCGGCGACTACGTCCTGTCCGGGACCAAGGCCTGGGTCACCCACGGCGGCGCCGCCGACTTCTACACCGTGTTCGCCCGCACCGGCGCGGGCCGCGGCGGGATCTCCTGCTTCCTGGTCGACGCCGGCACGCCCGGCCTGACCGCGCACCCGCCCGAGCGCAAGATGGGCCTCACCGCCTCCCCGACCACCCAGATCGGGTTCGAGAACGCCGCCGTCCCGGCGAGCCGGCTCGTCGGGACCGAGGGCCAGGGACTCACGATCGCGCTGTCGGCGCTCGACTCCGGCCGGCTCGGGATCGCCGCCGCGGCCACGGGGCTCGCCCAGCGGGCGCTCGACGACGCCGTGGCCTACGCCAAGGAACGCGAGGCGTTCGGCCGGCCGATCATCGACCACCAGGGCCTGGGCTTCCTGCTCGCCGACATGGCCGCCGCCGTCGAGTCGGCCCGCGCGACCACGCTGTCCGCGGCCCGGCTGCGCGACGCCGGCCTGCCCTTCGCCAAGGCCGCGAGCATCGCCAAGCTCGTCGCCACCGACGCCGCGATGAAGGTCACCGAGGACGCCGTCCAGGTCTTCGGGGGCGCCGGTTACACCAAGGACTACCCGGTCGAGCGCTACATGCGCGAGGCCAAGGTCATGCAAATCTTCGAAGGCACCAACCAGATCCAGCGCCTGGTGATCAGCCGCCACCTCGCGAAGGCCTGATCACACCTGTGTTTGCGCAGGTCAGCGGTACTGCGCGGCACGACAAACCTCGCCGCGAAAGATCGACGAGGTGTCCGGTCGCGGCCGGTCCGGAGCGGCTGTATCCGGCTGTCTGTGGACAGGGCGTGGACACGATCATGGCCCGTCGAGTCCCGGCCCGGGGTCCTTGAGCGCCTGTCCGGGGTCCTCGAGGGTCTGTCCGGCGTCCGGGAGGTCGGCCTCCAGGGTTTCGTCCTGGGGCGCCTCGGCGGCGAAGGAGGCGTCGATGAGGCCAAGCGCGCGCTGTTCCTGGCCGACAATGCAGCGGGCGTAGACCATGAGCAGGACCCGAACGCTGTGGCCGGCCCACTCGGCGATCTGGGTGGGCGGCACGCCGGCGTTCAGCCAACGTGACACGGCGGCGTGGCGCAGGTCGTAGGGCCGCCTGGCCAGCGGGCTGGCGGCCTCGGCGGCGGTCAGCGCCCGCTGGCGGGCAGCCTGCCACACCTCGACGTAGCGGGCCGTCTTGACGGGCCCACCGGTGGCCGAGCGGAACAGCCGGCCATCCGGCGCCGTCCCGAACCGTTCGAGGTGCCGGCGCAGGAGGGTCACCAGTTCGGGGTGCAGCGGGACGGGGCGGACCTCACCCTTCTCCCGGTGCTTGAGCTGCTCGCGGGCCTGTCGCGGCCTGTCGGGCGCGTCGGACCAGCGGGGCGAGATCTCCGGATTGCTCCGCTCGAGCGCGACCTCGCCCCAACCCCGCCTGGGCAGCCGAAGCTGGCTGATGTTCAACTCCTGGACCTCCCCCGGCCTGATCGCCGCGTAGTAGACACACGCGAAGAACGCCTCCAGGTCAGGGGCGATCTGCGCGACCACGGCCAACAGCCGCAGCGCCCGGCGGTGATCGACGACGACCCGCCGATCGACGACCACGACCTTGCGCGGCGGTGTCCACTGCGCGCTGGGAATCGGGTTGGCCTCCAGGTCGCCACGCGCCACCGCGAACTTCACGACCTGGCCGAAGACCAGCCGCCGCCGGGTGATCGTGTTCGGCGCCGCTGGCTTGCCGTCCAGACGGTGCGACAGCGCCACCAGCGCGGCGCGAGTGACCTCGACGTCCGCCAGATCGCCCACCGGTCGGCTGTGCCGCTCCATCCAGGCCAGCACCTCCACCCAGCCCTCGGGTGGCGGGTTCTCGACCCGGCGGCCGTCGGCCCGCAGCCGCGTGCGCTCCCCGGTGAGGAACACCCAACCCGCCAACGCCTCACGCACCAGGCCGGCGAGCGCGGCCGGCGGCTGCTCGTCGAACAATGCGACCGTGACCGGACCCAGCGCCTCGGCGATGGAGCGCCGGGTGCCGGGCGCCTGGTGCTCGGCCCACTTCGCGTCGACAAAGTCGCGGGCGACCATGAGCCAGGTACGCACCGGGGGCGGCTCGGGCTCCGGCTGGGGCAGGGCGCGCCACTCCGATATCGGCAGGCCGGACTCGACATCGAACGCCTCACCCTTCCGCACCGCGGTGAGAATCTCCGCCCGGCGAGACTCCGCGGCCCCCTTCGACTGGAAGCTGCGGGTATTCGGGCTCGGCCGACCGGCAACCTGCCAGCGCACCTGCCAACTGGTCGCGTTCTTCAGCCGGCGCTCGCGGACGGCCCAGACCCGGACATCGAAGGTAATCCGCCGTTCCTCCCCCTCCGAGGAAGGTCCACCGGCCTGAGCGGGACTCATGACGCCGCCGGGTCAGACGTCAGGCCGTCCAGCCAGCCGTTCAGATCGTCGCGGGCGACCCGAACCTGCCCATTCGGCAGCCTGATGACCTTCGGCCCTCTGCCCTTGCGCTGCCAGTCATGCCAGGTCGACCGCGGCAACGGACCGGCGGGACCACCCAACTCCGCGAGCACCTGTTCGAGGGTCAGCAGCACCCGCTGATCGGTCCGCGGCGCCGGCGTCCTCGCCTGGGTGGGCCTCACCGGCCGGCCTATCGTCGTCATGGCACCGCACGATCCGAACCGATGTCATCGCCACCCACACCGCGAAGGCCATCGCCCCGGACATCGCCGCGCATTCCGACATCCGGCGGGCACGCCGGTCTCACTGTCGTCTCGCGGGCCAACGGCGACCGGCCAGCCCTCCACAACAGTCTGTCGGGGCAACCCGAACAACGTCACTGTGTTGTTTGGACCCGCCCCGCGAGGCCCGCCGACCACGACGGAATTCCGCGATGCGTGGTCGGGTGTCATGCGCGAGGGCCGACACGATGACCGGGCTGACGACAATGCCGCCTCACGACTCGACAGTCCCCAGGAAACATTTTGATCACGTTCAAGTGAGGATGCGTCAACAGTGTTGACTATCTTGTGGGTCTCGTCGAACAGCGAGAGTCCGGCGTCGCGAATGCGTTCGACAGCCAGACGGCCTCGTACACCCACTCGTCGAGGGCATCGTCGACGGCCTCGCGAAGGACATCGCCGCCGACATCGCGGGGCGCCGCGCCCACAGCGACCCGGCTCAGAGGTTGACCGGCGGGAGGGCTCGCGCGAGGGCCGCTGCGAGGTGTGGAAATTCCAGGGTTGTGCACAGACAGCCGCCGCGGCCTGCCATCACGGGCCCGGTGATGGTGCCGTGGATTCACCGAAGACCAGACACCCCGGCAGCGGTGGGCTCTGACTGCCCGGAAGACCAAGGGAGACGCGATGGGCTGGCATACACGAGCAGCGGAACTGACCAACGGCGACGACGAGGCCGGGGCGCGGGCCGCGTTGATACTGCTCGAACACGCCGCGTCCGGGCTGCTGCACGCCCCGGCCCGCGAGACCCTGGCCGGGCTGACCGCACGGGCAGACGTGCACCTGGCCGTCTACGAACTCGACACCGCCGGGATCACTGTCCCCCCGGCGTTCGAGGCCGGCCCGGAGCAGGTCACCACCAGCGACGTCCGGCCACTGCTCGAAAGGGCGGCGTTCCTACTGGCCGCGACGGTCGACACCGTCGCCTATCCGGTTCCGGTCGCCTTCGCGGCGATCCACACCCGCCAGGCCCTCTCGGCGCTTTCGGCCCTGGGCCATGAGTAGTCCGGTCACCTACGGCCACCTCGCCGACCTGGCTGTGCACACCGCCGCTCGCGCCGCGGGCCGGCGCGCACCCCGACCCGTCGAGGCGGACATCGCCGGGCTCGTAGCCCTGGTCCGGGTCGCCGGCCGCCACGCCCGGCTATTGTCCCAGCGGTTCGGCACCTCCCACCCCGCGGCGCGCCTCGCCGACCTCACCGAGGCGGCACTCGCCACCCTCCCACCAGCTGATCCCCCACCGCGAGGCACGCAGATGGCGAGCCCCTGGCACACCGCGGCCGACCAGCTCGCGCTCGCCCACGACCTGCTCGCCCAACAGATCGGCCCCGACGGCCAGGACCTCGGCCCCGACGCCCGCCACCTTGCCGACCGCAACGCCACCACCACGGCAACAGGCCGGGTCGCGACCCTGACAGCACTCGCCGCTGGCACCGCCCAGGAACTACTCACCGAACAACGCACCACCGCACCACCGGGCTCACCGGAACGGACACCCGTCGTCTCCAGCAGCCAACTACCCCCCGCAACGCGAACCCTGTGGCTGATCTCCGGCCTCGCCGTCCCAGCCGCCGACCTCGTCGACCAGTGCGGCGGCCCCGACCGCCCCGGCCCGCTCGACGACCTCCAACCCCTCTTCCCCAGCCAGGACATGCCCGTCCTGGACCGAAGGCTCGAACAACTCCGCCTCGCCGCGTTCGTCCTCAGCCAACCCGACGCCTCCCCCACCCACCACGCCCTGCTCGCCCTCGCCGACTTCGCCGCGATCGTCGCCGGCCAGACCAACCTCGCCCTACGCCCCTACAGCAACCCCGGCAGGAGAACCGCCTCCCCCTACGACCAGGCCAGCCAACAAGCAGTCACCACCGCCGCAGCCTGGGAACCCATCGCACGAGTCCTCACCAACACCGTCTCCCTGGGAACCGAAGGCCACATCGCCATCCGACTCGCCAACGACACCCGACACCACCTCGCCACCACCCTCGCCGCCGGCAACCCACAAGGCCTGACCCCGTTCCGCCGCGCCGCCCTGATCCTGCCCGACCTCGCCGTCAGCGGCGCCGTCACCGTCAAGCGGCTACTCGGCAGCGACCTGCTCACCTACCGAGCCAGCAAGAACACCTACACCCACCTCGACCACCGACGCGCCGCCCGCCTCGGCCAGGCCTACACCGACGCACTCACCGCCTCGACCACCCTCGTCGCCCGCCTCACCGAACTCCCCGGCACCCAACCCCGACCCCACCTCGCCACCCACCTCGGCGCCCAGGCCGCCAGGCCCTCCTCGACCGGCCACATTCAGCGAGCCACCGACACCCGACCACCACAACCAACCATCTCCACCGAACCGCGATGGGCCGAAATCCACGACCGCGACCACGGCACACTGCGCTGCCCGACCTCCGACCTCACCCGCGCCCTGCGCCACACCACCGACGACCTCCGACACATCCTCGGCACGATCGCCCACCGGATAGACCTGACCGGCCAGGAACCCCACCTCACCCTCGCCGCCCTCACCGCCCTCCACCTCCCCAACAAGATCACGCCAGCGCCTCGGGATGTCGCTGACCTGGCCATAGGTACGGCGCCACCACCGCCACCGACCGCCGAACTTGATCTCTAATCCAGCCACCATCGCTGAGGACTGGAGGATTATGAGTCAGCTCCCCCGGTCTGTTCCCAGCTTCCGCGCCGTAACGCCTCCTGTCATCTCGTGCCGAGTTTGGCCGGCCCGTACGGATTCTCGGCAAGCCGTGATCCTGCGGCATGCCTCCCGGTGCCGGCCTGTGCCGTCAGCTACGCCTCGGTTCGGCCTCGGTCCGGCCCCGGTCGCCACGCCTCCGGGGCTACGGACAGTGATCACCGGTCAAACTGAGGCGGCGCCCGCCCGCGCGGCCCGGACCCGCAACATCCCGCGACACCGTCGTGGCTACCATCAGCCGCGGCCGGATGACCGCCCACCGACGCGTCGCCGCAGGCCGCCTGGACGAGCGCGAACCCGCCAGCGAGCGGTAGGGGCGGGAACCGGAAATGAGACATCACCAGCGAGAAGATCTTGGAGCGCGGGTTGTTGATGTAACTACGGCAAGACGAGGAGCTGACTGCGGACCGCGGTTCTACTCGTTCGCCAACTGGTCGGCCGCGGCCAGGACCGGGGCCGACCTGATCTGGCGAGCCCGACCGGCCTGAACCTGCGGTCGTCGGGGTCCTCAAGGATGTCTTAAGTCATGACATCGGTGGGGATCCAGCCTTGGCTCTTGCGGCCAATTGGGGTCGGTTTCTCGCATGCTGGTGCTCTCCGGCCAGGGATGAGTAGCCGTTCGCCCGATGGGAGACGTCTGCTACAGTTCAGGGCGAAACACGCGATCAGATGTCTAAAGCAACGGGGGATGCTGTGGCGGAGGCGTCGTCCGGAGGTGGGCATGAGAGCCTTTCCTGGGAAGACCTCGCTGCACTCGCAGACATCTTCCCGGACCTTGAGTCGGCCGCTCCGGTGCTCAGGGGCCTGGGACTCCCACGAGGGCGTTTCCCGCAAGGGGCACATGATGGGCTCTCGCTGTGGCACAGGATTAACGAGATTGTCGAACATGGTGGCGTGCACGGAGACCGTTCTGCCGTGCTGGCAGCGGCAGAACGGGTCTCCGGCGGGAGTGCCGCCCTCCGCCAAGATCTGACGAAGAATTTCACGGGCGTAGCACGGAAGCTTGCAATGTACGTTGAGCACGACATCGGTGCGCTTGTTGACTTGTTGACCCGAGGTGAAGACAGGGCCATGCCTCTGTCGTATCATTTCCGTGGCCAGCGGACCGGCTTGGACGATTCCACGCCACTGGCGGCGCGACCAGAACTGGTTGTCGACAGTGTCGACGATCTTCTTATGAGTTTTCGCGCTGGGCGCGCGAAACAGCTGTCGATCATCGGTGGTCCGGGCTGCGGAAAAACCACGACACTTGCGCTTCTTATACTCCGGTCCATGACAGAGAAGGCGGAAAAAGTCCCAGTACGCATTTCGCTTGCCGGGTGGAGTCCGAGAGTCTTCACCATCGAGGAGTGGATCGAACGCCGGATAGTTTCTCAATACCCTGGAATGAAGAAGGATTTCGACGCGCTTCACGCCGACCATCTGCTGCGTATCTTCGTAAGAAAGTTGGTCATACCTCTTCTGGACGGTCTCGACGAGGCCGGCGGCAAGGTGATAGACGAAGCTTCCGACGCGATTTCTCATACTTTTGTCGGCGGGCGGCCGGTGATTGCCACCTGTCGCACCAGGGAGTTCATGTATCTTAGCAGGAAGCCTCTTCCTGGCGGTTCCATCGCCATCGTTCGACCGCTTCAACGTGAGGTGATGAGAACGTACCTCGTGGAGGCGGACGGACGGTGGGCCGAAGCGCTCACTGGCGCTCTGGGTGCCACGACCGCAGCGCAGGAGAGAGTGCTGTGCGCTCCGCTCATGGCCTGGCTAGCCGCCGAGCACGACGGTGACCCTCGGAGAGTCATCAACGACACCAAGGATTCCACGGGCGATCGCCTCAAAGACCGTCTTCTCGACGGACTAGTAACCTCTTTGTACAGGCGCGGTCGGGTGAGCGCCGAGCAAGGAGGTTCGCGGCAAGGAAGTGATGCGCGCGCAGCACTGCGTTGGCTGTCATTCCTCGCCGAGGGCATGCAACGGCGCCCGCTGCATGAGGTGGCTTGGTGGCAGATCACTGCTCTGGCACCCACCCAGTGGCTGGGCCTGTCCTCAGCGCTCGGAGCGGGGGCGTTGCTAGGTCTGCTCGCTCCTCGGCAGCCGGTGCTCGCGGTTGGCCTACTCTTGTCGCTGTACTTCGGCCTGGTCTGCGGGGTGTCGTTCGGGCGGGGATACTCCATGTCCCGATCCAACGATCCAGAAGAGCGACGGCGGGGGCGGACTGGCTACTCGGATCTTGAGTCGGGAAACGATCCCGGATTCGTGGTTCACCTGCAGCGAGTTGGCGCTGGGGTCATCTATGTGCTGGCAGCCGCGGTGCTCGCCGGCTTGGTGATGCGGGTGCCCTGGTGGAGCGACCCGTCCGCCTCGGACCTTGTCTGGCCGGGTCGCAACCCGCGGCAGCTGCTGATCGGCCTGGCAGCGGGCACTTTGGCAGCCGCCTTCGCCGGGTTCGCGGCGGCGACCGTGATCGGCTTGCGTCTCCAGGCGAACCCCGACGAGGACACGGTGCTGTCTGGCGCTACGGCGATGTCGGCGAAGGAATCGTTCGTTCGCGATCTGAAGAACGCTGGGACGGGCACGGCGCTCGCCGGCGTACTTGCTGGTGCCTTCGTGGTGCCCGCGGTTCTTTGGTTCTGGATTGACGACCGGCTCGCCTTTGGGTGGATCATTCTGATAGCCGTCGCAAACGCGGTAGCCGCAGCGCCGGGTCTCGTCCTACGTCCGCCGGCGCGCACCACTGCGACAGACAGGATGTTTGTACGAGTGCGCCGCGGACTGGCCGGCGTCCTTGCGTGCTCGCTCGGCGCGACGATAATCGCGTGGTCTTGGTGCGATGAAGTATTAGCTCCGGCCTGGATTAGTTTCTGGCCTGCGGGGATCACGTCTTGCCTGATGTTTGCGGCTTCGACGCGAAACGCGGTCGCCTGGAAATGGTTGGCCTTCCGGAAGAAGCTCCCGACGGATCTTTTTGGATCTCTTGAGGAAGCTCACGACCTTGGGGTCCTCCGACAAGCGGGAATCGCCTACGAGTTCCGCCACGACCTCCTACGTCAAGCGCTCGTGGCGCGCGCGAAGATAAAAAGGCCAGCCTGGGTAGATGCTCCTCGGGCTGTCGACATCGTGGTGTTTGGCGCACCCGGCTCCCGACTGGACCCGGAGGGTCGCCTGCAGATTTCCCCGGCTGCTGCGGAACGAGCCCAACTTGCAGCAGACTACTGGCACCACCACAACTCGGATAGTGACGACGATGAATACGCCGGCCTCGACCCCGAGTGTGCACCTCGGATGCGGGTGATCTGCGTGGCAGGACGCCCAGGAAAACGGCAGATGATGGCGGACGTCGGCGACCAAGCGGAGGCGCAGCACATCGCACGGCTCGTCGTCGAGCAAGGCGTTCCACAGGAGCTGGTCATTCCGAACCCATCCCAACCACTTGGGCGCGCCTACGCGACTAGTACCGTCGACGAGGTCGGAATCCTCGTCGAGGAAGGGTTGACACCGATCGACAAATACTCCCGGGCATTTCCGCTCGCGGTCGTCGCACACCGCCACCATGGTCTGCGCATCCGAGATGTCTGGCGGAAGGTCGGCTTCCGGCGAGAGCAGATCCTTCCGGTACCGCCGGAAGCGCCGGACTCGCGTAAGGAGATCGCCCTCCGCCTGGCCTACCAGCTGTTCGTCCTCGGACTTGGCACACGGATCCGTACAACCGATCGGCTGCGTGAGCGGGAGGAGGAACTTCACCGCGTCGTCAGCCCACTCCGGCGTGCTCCGCGAGCTATGCAGCCCGCAAACTCGTAGGACAGATGGCGCAAGTCCTGGTTGTTGCTGTTGCGCCGGCGGGAGCCGCGGCGCGACTGGGGACCCTTCTGTGTCGATCAGTGATGCACCGTGGTCCGGGTCGCCAGCAACTCGGCCGCAGCGTCCGGCTTGGTAAGGCGGGCCTAGCGAGATCGCTACCTGCACCTCTGTTCCCCCATACGAGGAGAAACGCCAAAGCGTACCGGATGATCACACTTCGTTCACAGCGCCGCCAGCGCGCAGGCGATGCTCCCTTGCACGCGGGCGCGGTTGCGCCGGAGGACGACGCAGCCGCCCTCGACCCGCGCGGGACGATAGGGGTGTGGGTCCCGATGCGCGGTTGGCGGCAGACGAGGTGGCGGCGCTGGCGAGCGCCTTCTGCAACGAGGCAGCAGCTCGACAACTGCTCGTCGAAGCTGGTATGTCACGCGCGCGACAGCCCGGGTGGGGTTCGGGGTCGGCACTCGGGTTCTGGCACGAGGTCGCCCAGCTCGTCGAGCACGGGGCAGTGGTCGATGGGCGGCGCCAATTGTTGGCGAAGGCATCGGTCTGGTATCCAGGCAATAGTGTGTTCCGTGGCGCGGTCCGAACCTCGGACGACTCGACAGCGTTTCGACTATGCCCCTCTCTCGGGTTGCTGCCAGCGCTACCAGCTCGGTTTGTAGGCCGTGATGATGACGTCGCGGCCGTGCGGGGCCTGCTCACGAAGACGGTCGGTCAGGTCGTGGGCGTGGTCGGTATGGGGGGTGCCGGCAAGTCGACGTTGGCACGTGCCGTAGTCCATGACCCGGCGGTGCGCGAGGCGTTTCCCGGCGGCCTGCTGTGGGTCGAGGTCAACCCCGCCCCCGACCTGACGGCCATAGTGGCCCAGATACTGCGCGCGTTTGGGGACCGTGCACCAGTGCTAGACCTCGGCGACGGGTCCGAACGTCTCCGGCGGCTCCTCGACGGCGCGGCCTGCCTGGTTGTCCTGGACAACGTGTGGCAGGTCGACGTTCTCCGCGCCCTTCCAGTCACCGGTGCCAGTCGGTTACTGGTAACGACCCGCAGCCGTGACGCGCTATTTACCGACAGCCAGGTCCACCCGCTCGGCCAGGTCGACGCGGACCTGTCCCAGCGGCTGCTGGCCAGCTACGCAGGTTTGCCGGTCGCGTCGTTGCCGCCCGAAGCCGAGACGGTCGCGGCTCGCTGCGGCGGGCTGGTTCTCGCGCTCGCCTTGGCCGGCGGGATGATCGCCGAAGGCAGGCCGTGGGCCAATGTGGCGGAACGGCTGCAGCGAACCGATCGGACACGCCTGTCAGGTCGGTTCGCCGACTACCCTCACCTGAATCTGCTTGCGGCTCTGGACGTCTCTGTCTCGGCCCTCGACACCGAGACGGCCGACCGTTTCCGGGAACTCGCCGTCTTCGAAGGCCGTGGGCAGGTGCCTTCAGCGGTCGCGGTCCTGCTGTGGCAGGCTACAGCCGGCCTGGACGACCTCGACGCTGACGAACTGCTGCGCATGCTGGCGCGGCGCAGCCTGGTCCAGCTCGATCCACACAGCGACACCTTCACTATCCACGACCTGCTGCTGGACCATGCTCGCTCCGGCCTGCCTTCCGGACAACTCGCCCAGCTCCACCTGACGCTGTGCCAAGCATTCCTCGAACGGTGGGGTCGACTCGACCGGGCGCTGCCCGCACTGCGTGCAGTCGACGGCCTCGCCGTCGCGGACCGGTACGGTGCAGCCCACCTGGTCGCGCACCTGCTCGACGCCGACCGGGCTGACGTGCTTGACGCGGTGCTGTGCGCGGAATGGCCAGCGGCGCCGGGGCGAGCCGATAACGCCTGGTTCACAGTCCACGAAAACCTTGGCACTACCGCCGTTTGCCTCGCAAACTTCCGGGCGGCGCTGAGCCACGCGCAGAAGGCTGATCTCGTCGTCTACGGTGAGAACAACGACACCACCGGTCGGATGATCCACTATGCGTTGAGGCTCGGTTCAGTCGCGAGCATCGCGGAAAACATCCCTCCCGCACTCCTTGTCCGCGCTGTCGAGGAACAATTGTGGGAACCTCGGCGGGCCTTGGCCTACGCCGAAAGCGTCCCCGCTGCGACAGCTCGCGCGGAAGCACTGGCCGCGCTGTCGCCCTACCTGTCTGCGGACCAACATGAGCAGGTCCAGGCAGAGGCGACGGCATCGGTGAGGGCGGCAGCCGCTACCGAGTCGCATGTGCTTGCCTCGGCCTTGGCACGGTTGGTGCCGCACCTGCCGGTGGATTTGCTTCCGGCTGCCGTGGCCGCGGGCAGATCGGTCGTCAACGCCGCTCACCGGTCGGCGGTCTTGAGGGAGTTGGCGGCGCACGTGCCGCCGGACGGACGCCAGCAGGTAGTCGAGGAGGCGTTGACTGCCGCGTCCGCGGTCGACAACCCGCACCTGCGGGCGCGGGCGTTGGCGCAGGTGGCACCGCTTCTGCCGGCAGAAAGGCGGGGACAGGTGCTGGAGCAGGCGCTTGCCGCCGCGACCGCCGTCAGCGAAACGCGTTTCCGAGCTGAGGCGTTGGCGGAGTTGGCACCTCACCTGCCCCCGGACCTGATCGTCGAGGCTGTAGCCGCCGTCGACCTGTTCGACGATGGTTTCTCCCGCGCGCTTGCGTGGGCCGGGCTTGCTCCACACCTGCCCGAGGACATCCCCGGCCCGAGCCTGGCGGAGGCACTGACCGCTTGCATGAATCTCGACGATCCGCCCTTCCAGGCGCGGGCGCTAGCCTGGTTGGCCCCGTACCTCCCCGCGGACCTGCTCTCGGACGCGCTGGCCACAGGAATCGCCTTCGATCAGTCGTACGCCGTCGGATGGGCGGTGGCGGGCCTCACGCCCTATCTACCTCCGGACCGGCTCCGCGAGGCTGTCGCGGCTGTGCTCGCCATCGACGACCACCTTGTGCAGGGCCAGACGTTGGCGAAAGTGGCGCCTTACCTGCCACCGGATCTGCTCACGGACGCGCTAGACGCGGCGATAGCCATGGAAGATCCGTTTATCCGGACACTGACTTTGCAAGGACTCTCACCGTGCCTGCCTGCGGACTTGGTCGCCGTTGCGCTGGCCGCAGCGGTACGAGTCACATCCCCCTCTTCCCGAGCGAAGGCGCTGACAGCCCTGGCGCTACACCTCCCGGCCGAATACGGCACACGGACTCTGGCCGAGGCCCAGTCCGCTGCTCTCGCGGTCCACTCGCCCACCGCCCGTGCGCACGGCCTCGCGGCACTCGCACCACACCTTCCAGAAGACGTCCTTACCGACGCCCTTTCGCTCGCCCTTGCCGAACGGACGTTCTTCGGGCAAGGAGCCCTTGCTGCCCTAGCGCCTCACTTGCCGGACCACCTCCTCCGTCACGGGTTCGCCGTCGTAACAGCCATCGACAATCCGCACCGACGGGGAGCCCTGCTGGCCCAGCTCGCGCCGTGCCTGCCCGCTGACCTGGTTTCCCAGGCGATGACCGCCGTCACCACCATCGACAACCTCGCGCTCCGGATGAGGGTGCTGGCAGATTTGGGGCAGCCCCCGACCGCGCATGACCTCAAGCAGGCGCTCGATGAGGCCGCAGCCGATGACGACGTGTACTTCCGCGCGCAGACGCTAAAGCACCTGGCGCCGCTTCTACCGCCAGACTTGCTCGCCGACGCGCTGACCGTCGCTGTCGCTCCCGCCGACAACCCGTCGTGGCGAGCGTATGCGTTCGTCCAGCTCGCACCGCACCTGCCTCCCGCGCTTCTCACCAAGGCGCTCGCTGCCACATTGTCCACTGATGACGAACCAAGCCGTGTGATGATGTTGAAAGCGATTGTGCCCCACCTACCATCGAACCTACTCGCCAACGCTCTCACTGCAAGATTCGAAGATCCGAGTAGTCGCGCAGCGGTGCTGGTCGCGGCCTCCACTCGTGGTAAAAGCGTCGACGGCCTGACAAGTATCGAGATCTGGCACTCGGCACTGCAAGCCGCCGCGCAATCTGGGCGCGATCTCGTACTCACCTGCATTCTCGGCCGCATCGCACACGCGGAGGATACGCTGCTTGCGATGCAGACACGCGATTCACTTAAAGCGGTAGAACGTTGGTGGCCATGAAGCGCTGCGGCTTCGCCTCGAATACGCCACCCTCGGCTGGAACATCGCCGGGATCGTTGTCTTGGTCGTCACCGCACGCTCGGTCGCCCTAGCAGGGGTCGGCCTCGACAGCCTCACCGAGACCGGCGTCCGCAAACGCGCGAACCGCTCGCTACTCGCCGCCCGGACCACCCATCCGAAGTCGTTCCACTGGACCACTGGAGCCCTGGTGGTTGCGCTGGCATTCATCGTCCACACCGTGACAGGGCGGGTACTTGTCCCTCTCGTTCTCGGCGCCTTTTCGGTGATCGCCTGGAAGACTTCGTCGGCGAGGTGCGTGCGCTGCTCGCGAACCGTTCCGCCGAAGGGATCTTCTGGGACTGTCCAGGCGATACCGAGGTGGTCATGGCCCAATGCCGTGAAGCTTAAGTCGATCTTGAATCGTTGATCTCTGGTTCGGGGGCTGCTCTGGGTTGGTGCGGCGTGGCGGCGTGGCATCGGTGCTGGTGGGTGGTTTGGTCACGGTTCGTGGCTTCGATGGTGTCTGCGGATCAGGTGTCGGTCGGGGTGTTGGTGACGGCGGTGCCGCGCGACGCGGTGGACGAGGCGGTCGCGGTCTGCGGGGTGGGCGCGCGGCGCGGGGGTGGGAAGCTTCCGCCGCATGTGACGTCGTATCTGACGTTGGGGATGTGCCTGTTCCCGGACGACGACTACGCCGAGGTCGCGGCGAAGGTGACCGGGTCGCTGGACCGGTTCGGCTGCTGGGACGCGGCGTGGGCGCCGCCGTCCGCGTCCGGGATCACGCAGGCGCGTAAGCGGCTGGGCCGGGCGGTGTTGGGCGAGGTGTTCGAGCGGGTCGCGGGACAGGTCGCGACCATGTCGACGCGGGGGGCGTGGCTGCGGGGCCGGCTGCTGCTCGCGGTCGACGGGTTCGACGTCGACGTGCCCGACACCGAACAGAACGCCGCCGAGTTCGGCTACGCCGGGACGGGTGAGAAACGGTCGGCGTTCCCGAAGCTGCGGGTCGTCGCGTTGGCGGAGTGCGGCACGCACGCGTTCCGCGCCGCCGAGATCGGCGGGTACTCGGCCGGGGAGAAGACCCTGGCCCGCGGGCTGCTGATGCGGCTTCGCCGTGACGAGGTCCTGACCGCGGATCGCGGGTTCTACTCGTTCGACAACTGGACGCTGGCGGCCGGCACCGGCGCGGACCTGATCTGGCGGGCCCCGACCGGGCTGGGCCTGCCGGTCGTGAAGGTCCTCGCCGACGGCACGTTCCTCACCGTGCTGATCAACCCGCGGGTCAGCGGCGGCCGGCGGCGCGCCGCGCTGCTGGCCGCCGCGGCCGCCGGCGACGACCTCGACCCGGACGAGGCGCACCTGGCGCGGGTCGTCGAGTACGACATCCCCGACCGGGCCGGCAGCGGCGAACTGGTCGTCGTGCTCACCACCATCCTCGACCCGGCCGACGCCCGCGCCGACGAGATCGCCGCCGGCTACAACGAGCGCTGGGAGGAAGAGACCGCGAACGACCAGCTCAAGACCCATCTGCGCGGCCCGGGCCGGGTGTTGCGTTCCCGGCTGCCCGATCTGGTGGTCCAGGAAATGTGGTCCTGGCTGATCGTCCAGTACGCGCTGACCGCCCTGATCGCCCAGGCCGCCCACGCCGCCGACGTCGACCCGGACAGGGTCGGTTTCGCCCGGACGCTGCGCCTGGTCCGCCGTTCCGCCACCGGGACGGCGGACATTTCCCCCTGACGACTGGCACACCCAGCTACCCCGGATCCACACCGAGATCACCCGCCGGCTCAACCCGCCCCGGCGCCACCGCACCTGCCCACGAGTCATCAAACGCGCCCGCCACAACAGCTACCGCGTCAAGAAACCCGGCGACCCAGGCTCGGTCCGCCACCCAGGCCCGCCGACGATCCGACTCCACCCACTCAACCCGCGCGCAGCATGACCAAATTCCAGCAAGATCCACTTAGGCTTCACGGCATTGGGTCATGGCCCGCAAGCTCGTCTGAACGACGAGTCCGTGATCGATCAAGTTCTAGTCCGGAGAAGAGTCTGATCACGGTCGCAGCCGGCTGCCGGGTGTAGCCAGCGGCACCAACAGCGCCGGGGCCGCAGGTCCCATGCAGTTTCTCGCCCCGACGTTCATCGAGGTCGTCACCCGCCACCCACTACCAGCCGGCGGCGCGAGCCCGCCGTCGCGCTACAACCCCCACGACGCGATCTACGCCGCCGCGTTCTACCTGTGCGACAACCACGCAGATCCACCCGGACCTCACCCGAACTCCAGGTCCGCCGCGGCCGCTCGGCATGCAGGAGCCGGCCGTAGCTGACCGGCTCGCCGCCACCGACCCGGACCCGGCTCGCCCGCCACGGCCGGCAATCCACCCGCTCCACCCACGCCCCCGCCGGCCACGCCTCCACAGCCAGACCCGCCGGACTATGCGCCCGCCGACCATCAGGCACGTGGCCAGGCGGGGCGGGCGGGAACGTCGTCAGCAGCCGCTGCACCCGCAGCGGCTCCGCCCAACCAACCAACTCCTCCACCCGCCACAGCCAGTACGCCGTCTCCAGATTCAGCCGCCGCTTACGCCCTCGCCGCCCCATCCACACGCCCCTGATCTAGCAGGCGTTGCGACGAGCCTTTGAGCCCACCGACCCACACGGGGTCAAGATTCAGAAACCGTTGACACAAGCCAGCGGGCCCTCCCGTAAGCCGTGTCGAATGGGTACAGTCTCGCTCCCAGAAGGGGGTCCGGTCGCGCAGCGGGCGCTGGTCGGAGCGATGATGTCTACCCGATTCTGCGCGTGGCTGGGAGGGTGCTCGTGCGAGGCGAGGAGCCCAACGGGTCTGCGGCTGCCCGTCCAGATGAGGATCGTGCTGATGGCGTGGGGCTCCACTTCCTGGTCACGCATCTGTTCGCGCCCGTGAGCGGACCTGGCGCCGACCGAGCCTTCGGTCACCTACTCGATGTGTGGGATGCCTGCCGCCACGAGCTTGGGATGGACTGTCCAGTCGACGGCGTCGGCTTGCCGACCTCACCTCCGCGGGCCTTGAACCTGCTGCCCGACGCCGGCACGGATCCGGTACTTCTCGCCGCCATTGGGCGACCCGCGGACGAGCGCCTCTTCCAGGCTGTCTTCGGCAGGCACCACGATGTGGTGACGCTGTCTGCGGCCTTGGCGCCGGCCCAGGGCACGGGAGCCGACGGCTGGCGTGCTCTCGACCAGGCGTGGTCTCGCGTGGTCGGTACGACCGCGCCGGCGGAGCTCATCGGAGCGGTTCGGCTGTACATCGGACTCTTGGCCGGCGATGTCACCAGCACCGACGACGCACGAGTGCAAGTGTGCCGCGCCCTCGCGCAGCAGGTGGGCGAGGATCTGGGCGGGTCGTTCACCGCCGATGCGTGGTTGGGAACCTCGACTGCGGTATCAGGATTCGTGGTCTGGGAAATCCTGTCTGCGCCGGATGACCGCGCCGAGCGTCGGATCGCGCTCGTGGCGCCATCCGCTGTGAGGGAGCAGGTGAGCATGTGGGCGTGGTCTCGTGGTGTGCCCGAGGTCGCTCCATTCACGCGCTACCTGGTCCACGCCGCGAAGATCCGCTATCAGCTGCGGGTCTGGGACGGCGGGAGAGACGTGGCGCGACTGCGCCAGCGGGCCGAAAGCTTGTCGGCTTCGGTCGCCCGATCGCTTTCCAACCGGACGACCGGTACCGGCTCGACGCTCCCGGTCGCGGACGACCGCCTCGACGCTCTCATCGGCGTCGAAGGCACCGTGATCCAGATGTCGGCTGCGCTAGAGCGGATGCACAAGGCGGTCGAGGTCGCTCGGGCGAACATGACTGCGGCCCTGGGCGCGAGCATCGAGAGCGGTTTGTTCGCCGATGACCGCGCTCTGAGCGAGTGGTTCCGCGATGTGCTGACCGATGCCCTCGACCTGGTTCAGGTGGTCCGCACGCAGGTATCTCAGACCCGGCAGCTTGTAGCGCAACTCGACCGTGACGGCGTCAGGTCCGAGCCACGAACGAGGCCCCGGAGCCCGGATGCGACATCCCCTGACTGGCCGTTGACCCCTGATGAACGCGAAGAGTTGATCATCGAACTCGCGGCCCTGTTCGGGGAGCCCACCACCGGCTCCATGATCTTGGACGTTGTGGGGCTGCTCCCCGCGCATCGGAGGTTCGGTCTGGGCACGCCGGCCTCCGCCTGGCGGGAGATGGTCAGAGACATGTGCGCAGGGCGAGTCGAGGCGCCGCTTCGCAGGCTCGTCGAAGCGGCACTGCGCGAGTACGAGTTCAACGACGTTTTTACGCGTTTGAAGACGAAGTACGGCCCGAGCACGGGGTCTTGGCTGGCTGCGCGTAGACTTCCCACAGAAGACGACAGGGGT
>NZ_JADWYU010000246.1 GCF_016786325.1 Frankia nepalensis
AGCATGGACCCCGCCGCACCCTTCGGCGGCGTCAAGGCCAGCGGCATCGGCCGCGAACTCGGCAAGGAAGGCATCGAAGGCTTCCTCGACACCAAATCGATCTCCGTCGCAGCCAGCCGTTAGCCCAGGGCTTTCATGGCGGTGGGCGGCACTCACGGTCCAGACGATCACCACCCTGCGCGTCCAGCCCACACCCGGATAGCCCAGGGCCACCGGCCAGGACAAACCCCATTCCGGACCTGGACCGGACGCCCCCTGCCCGACAGCCGGGGCACCCCGCCACGGCCGCACCCAGACCGAGCACAAAACTCGACATCAACAAGGGTAAAAGGTCAGCCCGTGATCACACCCGACCGAAGCGCGAAAGATCCGGGTCAACGGTGTAACAGGTGATGTTGATGCTACTGCGGGCCCACTGCGCGAGCCGGTCTCGGGAACCGGCCACGGATCAGTTCGGGGTGGAGAAACGGATCGGCGACACCGGCTGGTGAACTTCGCGGATTAGGAAGTCGCTTTCCGGTGTACCGGCGCGCACGCGGGCGAGCCAGCTTTCCGGGTCGAACTCGACCCCGATCGGGTTCTCGGTGTATCCGGGTCCGGTCATGAAAGCGCTGGCCTCTTCGGGGGTCGAGAAGCTCTCGATCTGGAACTCCATCTGGTTGCCGTCCGGGTCGCCATAGTACAGCGAGACGGTGATCCCGTGGTGAATACACCAGTATGGCTCGACCCCCATCGCCTTCAGATGTTCCCAATTCTCCAGCAGCTCGCGCAGCGAGGCGAAGGTGTAGGCGACGTGGTCCACTCCGACCAGGCCGATACGGTGTTTCTCCTTGGGGTTCGGGTCGAGAAGATCGAGATTCACCAGGGCGAAGCGATGGTGTTCCTCGTCGTAGGTCAGGAACCCGAGCATCTCGTTCCGGAACTGGACCCTCGCACCGAACACCTTCTGGTACCAGTCCATCATGGTGTCGAAACGGTGCGTACGGTAGACGATGTGCACAAAAGCTTTGGGGCGGATGCGGCTCATGGTCTTCTCCTCGGCAAATGTCAGATTACGAGGGTCATCTGCTCCTCAACGCCGAGCACGGCTCGTCCGTAGGCTTCGGCACTGACGCTGGGGCTGGCGATGGCGTGGCGGGCGGCCACTGACGAGTCGCGCCAGATGCGTTGCAGTGGGTTGGACTCGGCGAAGCTGGAGGCGCCATTGGCGTCCAGCAGCAGGTCGATGGCCTGCCGGCACCGGGTGATGGCGTAACCGGTGTCCATGCGGACGCGCAGCCGTTCAGTGATCTCCATTGCCCGGCCCTCGATGGCCGCCTGGTCGATGTGGGCGGCCGAGCGGAAGACGTGCAGGGCCGCGGTGTCGATGAGCTCGGTGGCCTGGGCGATCTGGAACTGGGTGAAGGGCGCCTCGACAGCGTGGTCGTAAAAGGTATAGGAGATGCCGCGTTTGCCGATGGTGGCCAGGGTGTGATCGAGGGCGGCACGGGCGAGGCCGAGTTGAGGCCCAGCCAACACCAGCGCCAGGGAGGGAACCATCGAGGAGCGGTAGAGCGGCTCGTCGGGGTGGTTGTCGGGCTGGTCGCCGCCGAAGGAGAGCCGTATGAAACGGTGGGCGGGAACGAAGACATCCTGGGCGACGACCGTATTGCTGCCGGTGCCGCGCATCCCGGCGACGTGCCAGGTGTCCTTGATCGTCAACTCCGCCATGGGCATCAGGACGTTGCCGAACTCAACGGCCCTGCCGCCGTTGGCGACCTGGACGCCCACCACCGCCCAGGTGGCGTGCGGGCTTCCCGAGGTGAAGCCCCAGGAACCACTGACCCTGTACCCGTCACCGGTCGGTGTGGCGGTTCCGCCGGGGGCAAGGACGCCGCAGACCCGGGCGTCGGGGTCCGCGCCGAAGACGTCCTCACGGGCCTTGTCGGGAGCGGCGCAGACGGCCCAGTTGCAGATGTTGATCAGGGCGGTGACCCAGGCGGTCGAGCCGCAGGCCCGGGCGATCTCGGCGCTCACCGCCAGATAGGTGGCGAAGTTGGTCTCGTGGCCGCCGTAGCGGCGCGGCACGGTGAGCTTCAACAGGCCGGCCTCGGTGAGGGCGCCGACGGTTGCCTCGGGCAACTGCCGGTCTAACTCGACCCGCGCCGCGTTCGCTGCGATCAGCGGCCTCAGGTCGCGGGCGCGCCCGACCAGGTCGGCGTTGATGGACGGGCTGTACTGCAGCGGGAAGTCGCCGGGAACGGACACCAGATGCCTCCTTCACGGGGTGGTGTCCGCACATTCCACGACGCCGCCCCGCCGCCCCGCTTGGCCTCACAGCCTAAAGATGAGGCCTGTGTTTGCACCGGCGGCTCCCACGTCCCAGCACGCCCGGTGGTGGAGTGGGGCGATGCAGTTCTCCTGGCTCTTGGATCTGGACGGCCCAAGGTCGGCGGAGCCGTGCTGCGACACGGTTACGCTCTCCTCGGCCCGACGGCTGCTCGGGGAGGGCCCCGTGCGGTGGGCGGCCGCCACCGCCGGGGCCATTACCCGGAACATCATCGGCCGCGTAGCCGAGAGCATGGTCGGGCCCACGCCGTTCGAGACGCTGCGCCGGACGGCCGAGGCGGTGGTGCTGATCTGCCTGTGCGGACTGGCGGATGCCGGTGGGACGGACGGAGGTGAGTCCGAGCGGCCCAACGGGCGGAGCGCACCGTACGGAGTGCCCCGTGAGGGGGTCGAGACCGTGCGGGACTGCGTGCGTCGTGGTATCCCGCTGGACCGGGTGCTGCGCGGCGTGCGGCTGGGGCACGCCTTCCTGTACCGGGCCCTGCGGGATGCCGCGCCCGGTGGCGAGCTGCCCGGGCGGCTCACCGAGATGCTGTTCGAGCAGGCCGATCTGCTGTCAGGTGAACTGGCCGAGGTGTACGTCGCCGAGCGAGACCGGTGGGAGGAGAGCGAGGAGGCCGCGCGCTGTCGCATGATCGAGGCGATCATCGCGGGAGAGAAGGCCGATCCGACGGTCGCCGAACGGATCTTGGACTATCCGTTGGGCCGCCATCACGTGGCTGTGATTCTGTGGCGGGAGGGCCACGCCGATGCCGGCCCGCGCCCGCGCCTGATAGCCGCCGATCTGCTGGACGCCGGGGGCGGCGACGGGCTGCTGCAGGTGGCGGTTCACGCCTCGGCGGTGTGGATATGGATCGGATTCGACGTCCGGCCGGACAGGGTACGGTGGCCGCGAAGCCTGCCGGACGGGTGGCGGGCCGCGGCAGGCCCGCCATCCTTCGGTCTGCCAGGAGTGCGACGCAGCCATCTGGCGGCACGGGGTGCCGCCCGCATCGCCGCGACCACGCTGGCGGACACAGGCGTGCGCGACTACGTGGACGTGCGGACCGCGTGCCTGTTGACGGGCGACGCCGAGCAGGCACGCTGGTACGTCCAGGAGACGCTGGGCGCGCTGGCCGCACCGGACGACTGGTCGGAGCAGTTGCGCGACACCCTGCGCTGCTACCTGGCGTCGGGGCGGAGCCTGAAGACTGCCGCCGAACAGTTGGCAGTGGCCCGTAACACCGTCACCTACCGGGTGAAACGCGCCGGTCTGCTGCTGGGAGCGCGCCATCTGGCAGACCTGTCGGAGGTTCGGCTCGCCTTGGAGATCATGCGGTTTCCCGATGTGCTGGACCGCGGGCCCGCGGACCGGCCGGGAGACGGGCCGGGTCCGATGCGGCGCATGTACGTCAGGGCGGGACTGGTGCCGTGACCAGATCACCGGCGCCAATTGGTGCCCGCGGGCCAAGCGGGGCCGGTAGCAGGCCGCGCAAGGTGACTACCATGAGCCCCTTGCGAGAGATCATGCGGCATGTGCCGTCCAGTGTCGCGGTCGTCACCGCGCTGCATGACGGTGCCCCGGTCGGGATGACTGTCGGGTCGTTCACCTCGGCGTCGCTGGACCCGCCATTAGTGTCGTTCTTCGCCGGAAAGTCCTCCGCCACCTGGCCGCTCATCGAGCGGGCCGGCAGATTCTGCGTGAACGTGCTGTCGGCGCACCAGCCGCAGGTCGCCACCGCGTTCGCCGCCCGGGACGCGGACCGGTTCGGCGGCCGGGCCTGGACCGCGAGCCCGCTGGGGTCGCCGCTGCTGGACGGCGTCCTGGCCTGGCTGGACTGCGAGCTGCACGCACTCCACGAGGTCGGTGACCATCTCGCGGTGGCCGGCCTGGTCCACGGCGCGAGCGCGGCCGGCGACGTCAAGCCGCTGGTGTTCTTCCGCGGCCGGCTGGCGGCGCTGGATTGACAGGACCCGGGCTGGAAGACTGAACGCATGACCGGCGTCCAGCCCGACTGGATCCTGGCCCTGGCCCCGCGAGACCCCCCGGAGAGAGTGCCCGAGCCCGCCTGCTCGGCGGTCACCATCGCGGTCGCCACGGCACTGCTGGGACCCGGACCGGTGGCGTGGGCCGTGCAGACCGCGCTGAAGATAACCGACGACATCGTTCAGCGGGTGCCCGAACATGGCGGCGGCTCCGCGCCGCTCGCCACGCTGCGGTCGTCGGTCGAGTCGACTGTGCTGCTGGCGCTGCGAAGCCTACTGGAGGACATCCCACCCGGAAGCGGGGCGTTCACCGAACAGGCAGCCACGGCGGAGGCGATCGTGGCAGGTGGGGAGTTCGCGCGCCGTGGGATCCCCCTCGACCGGGTACTGCGCGGGGTGCGGATCGGTCATTCCCGGCTGCACCACGAGCTCGTCGCCGTCATCGACTTCCTGCCCGAGCCGGTCCGCCGCGCTGAGAGTCACCGCGTAAGCGACCTATTGTTCGCCTATGCCGACGCCCACGCCAGTCGCCTGGCCGAGGAGTACATCGCCGAGCGGGCCCGCTGGGAGGCCGGGCGGGAGGCTGAACGCCGCCGCATCGTCGAGGCTCTGCTGGCCGGCAAGGACCTCCCCGGCGACACCGCCTCTGCCACGCTCGGTTATGAGCTGACCCGCTACCATCAGGCGTTCGTGGTGACGGCTGGTGACCGGCATGCCGCCGTCGTCGATCTGCAACGCTGTGCGGAGCATCTGTCACATGCGCTAGCCGCCGACGGATGGATCAGCCTGTCCGTCGTGCCCGGGCAGGTGTGGGCCTGGGCAGGCTGGCGGGCCAAGCCGGCACCTGACTACTGCGACCAGGCCCGGTCGCTGCGTCCGCCCCCCGGAGCCAGGGTCGCTGCCGGGCTGGTGGCGTTCGGGCCCGAGGGCCTGCGCCGCAGCCACCTGGAGGCACGTGAAGCCGACCGGATCGCCACCGCGGCCAGGACGGGCTGGTGGTGCGACTACACCGAGGTACGGACTCTGTGCCTGGCCACCGCCGACCACGAACAGGCCCGCTGGTATGCGGAGGACGTCCTTGGGCCACTGCTGGCCGACAACGAACGCGCCCGGGAGCTCCGCGAGACCCTTCGCGTCTACCTGGCCTGCGAGCGCAGCCTCCGGACCGCCGCCGAACAACTGCACCTCGCCCGCAATACCGTCACCTACCGGATCCACAAGGCCGAGGACTTGCTTGGCCACCTCATCGGCGACCCGATGGAGCTGCGCCTCGCCTTGGAGATCGCCCGAGTCCTGGACGCGGAACGCAAAGCGGACCACTGACTTTGGTTCGGCAGCCCAAGCCATCCCCTCCCCGCCCGCGTTCAATGCGCAAGAACCCGGCGCCCACCGCGGGCGACGCGCGAACGATGGAGGACGGATGCGTATCGCGAACCTGGCCGGCCGCGCCGTGCTGCTGACCGGCGATGGAGCTGTCGACATTCACAAGGCCAGTGGGGGGGCCTTGAGCTCCGACCCGCAGGCTCTTTTCGAAGGCTGGCAGGACGCCTGGCCGGTCCTAGCGGCGTTGACGGGCGAGGCATCCGCCTACGAGGACAGCGACCTGCGGGCGCCGGTCCCCCGGCCGGGCCAAATCTTCGCCATCGGCGTCAACTATCGCGATCACGCCCAAGAGTCCGGCATCGACATCGCCAGCCTCACGTTCCCGATGACGTTCACCAAGTTCGCTTCCTGCCTGACCGGCCCGTTCGCCACGGTGACCTTGCCCGAAGGCTGGGTCGACTGGGAGGTCGAACTCGTCGTGGTGATCGGCAAGGGCGGTCACCACGTCGCCGCGCGGGACGCCTGGGAGCACGTCGCCGGATACACCATCGGTCAGGACCTGTCCGAGCGGCTCGGCCAGTGGTCAGGACCGGCCCCCCAGCAGTTCTCGCTCGGCAAGTCCCATCCGGGATTCGGGCCGACAGGCCCGGCTGTCGTCACCCTCGACGAACTGCCCGACCCCGCCGACCTGGCCATCGGCTGCGCAGTGGGAAGCGAGACGATGCAGGACGGCCGCACCGGCGGGATGATCTTCGACGTTCCGGAGCTGATCGCCCATCTGTCGTCCGTGGCCGTCCTGCAACCCGGCGACCTGATCTTCACCGGGACTCCCGCCGGGATCGGCGCCACCCGTAGCCCCTCCCGCTTCCTGGCCGACGGGGACGAACTGGTCAGCACCATCGAGGGCCTGGGCACACAGCGCGTCACCTTCCGTACGGCCTGACAGTCGCCGACACGCCGACCCATGGAGGAGCACCACGATGGGACCCACCCCGGCCACGATCGGCGAGCGGCCGCTCGTTCTGAGCCCGCGGGACTTGGCGGAGATCGAGGCTGTCCCGCTGTCTGAGCGGCACCTGCCGGCCAGCACGTACGAGCTGGTGGCCCACACCGCCACGGCGCACCCTGACCGGACCGCATTGCATCTGCTCGGTGAGGACAGCCGGCCCTGGCGGGATGCTCCGCGCTGGACGTACCGGACTTTGCTGGAACGAGTCCATCAGGCGGCCAATGCCTACCTGGCGCTGGGGTTACCGGAAGGCGGCGTGGTCGCGTTGATGCTGCCGAACCTCGGCGTCACCTACGCGGCGTTGCTCGGCGCCCAGGCCGTCGGCATTGCCAATCCGGTCAACCCGATGCTCGCCGAGGAGCACCTAGTCGACATCCTCACCATCACCGGCGCCCAGGTTCTCGTGGCCCCGGGACCTGGCCTGTCGGCCCACCTGTGGGACAAGGCGCAGCGGGTCGCCGCGCGACTGCCCGGCCTGATCGCTGTCGCCGCCGTCGGCTCCCCGCCCGTCTCAAGCCCCGTTCCCACGGTCGACTTCACGGCCATGACCGCCGAACAGCCTGCCGACCGGCTTGTCACCACCGTCCGCCGGGGCGGCGACGACATCGCCGCTCACTTTCACACCGGCGGCACCACGGGGACGCCCAAGATCGCCCCACACACCCACGCATGCCAGGTGTATATGGCCTGGGCGCTGGGCTGCTCGGGCGCCTACCTCGACAATGCCGTGACGCTGTCGGGGCTGCCGCTGTTCCACGTCAACGCCGTCCACGTGACCGGGCTCGGCCCCTTCATGCACGCAACGGCCGTAGTCAGCCTCGGCCCGTCCGGCTACCGCGACAAGGGCCTGATGGCCGACTTCTGGCAGATCATCGAGCGTTACCGAGTGACCGGCTTCTCTGGCGTCCCGACCGTGTTCTCCTCCCTTCCCCCGATTCCCGATGGCGTAGATCTGTCCAGCCTGCGTGCCGGCACGGTTGGCGCCGCGCCGCTGCCGTCCCGGGTCCGTGAGCGGTTCGAGGCCACCGCCAAGGTCCCACTGCTGGAGGGCTATGGGCTTACCGAGGCGACCTGCGCCTCCGCCATCACCCCGGCGTGCGCGCCGCGCCCCGGCTCGGTCGGACTCCGCCTGCCCTACCAGCACATCAAAACGGTCACTGTGGACGCCGACGAGAACCCGACCGAGGACTGCCCGCCGGGCGCGACCGGCGTTCTGGCCATCAGCGGCCCAGCCGTGTTCCCCGGCTACCTGCGTCCCTCACCCGGTGGCCCGCGCCCGGAACCCACGGGAAAGATCTTTGACGGCTGGCTGATCACCGGCGACATCGGCCACGTCGACACCGACGGGTATGTCTACCTCACCGGCCGCGCCAAGGACCTGATCATCCGCGGCGGCCACAATATCGACCCCCGACCGGTCGAGGAATCCCTCCTCGCCCACCCCGACGTCATGGCCGCGGCAGTGGTCGGAGCACCAGACCCCCACGCCGGGGAGGTACCTCTCGCCTACCTTGTCCTGCGCCCCGAAGCGACCACCGACATTGAGGAACTACGCGACTGGGCCACGGCCCACGCACCCGAACCCACCGCCGCGCCCCGCTCCATCCACGTGGTCGACGCCCTGCCGACCACCGCCGTCGGAAAGATCTACAAGCCCGGGCTCGTCCTGGATGCCGTCACCCGCATCATCCAGACCGTGCTGGAGCTGCACCATCTGCACGGGCAGGTTGACGCCCGGCTGCGTGACGGGCGCACACACGCCACCATCCACCTCGCCACACCCGGGAATGCCTCCATCGCCGCGCTGGTCGCCGACCTCGACGCGTACGCCTGGTCCTACGAGATCGTCCGCGAGCCGACCCGATGACCGGCCAGACGACCTCGAAGGAGACGGGCCTGGAGGCACTAGCGGCGGTCGAACGGCGAGTGCTGTGGTTGTCGACCGCCATTGTTGATCACGCCAATCGGGTACGTCCGAACCCGTCCGGTCTGAAGGTGGGTGGCCATCAGGCATCCAGCGCCTCGATGACCTCGATCATGACGTCGCTGTGGTTTCGCGCGCTGACGGCCGATGACCGGGTGTCGGTCAAGCCGCACGCTTCGCCGGTGCTGCACGCGATTAACTACCTGCTCGGTGAGCTGGACGTGTCGTACCTGACCTCGCTGCGCTCGTTCGGCGGGCTGCAGAGCTACCCGAGCCGGTCCAAGGACCCCGATCCGGTGGACTACTCGACCGGATCGGTCGGGATCGGGGCCACCGCGCCACTGTGGGGGGCGATCGCGCGGCGTTACGTAGCGGGCCGGTTTGGCAGTGCGGGCGGCGGGCGTCAGTACTCGCTGCCGGGCGACGCCGAGCTGGACGAGGGCGCGATCTGGGAGGCCGTCCAGGACCCCATGGTTGCCGACCTCGGCGAGATTGTGTGGATTGTCGACCTGAACCGGCAGTCACTCGACCGGGTGGTGCCCAGCATGGCCGTAGACCGGTGGCGGGGTATGTTCGCCGCGGCGGGCTGGCAGGTGCTCGTCCTGAAATACGGGCGGCTACTGGAGGAACTGTTCACCCGCTCCGGCGGCGACGCGCTGCGCACCCGCATCGATTCCATGGGCAACCCCGAGTACCAGCGGCTGCTGCGATGCACCCCAGATGTCCTGCGTGAACGGCTGCCAGGCAAAGGGTCGACGGCCGAGCCCATCGCCGGGCTTGTCGCGGAGCTGGACGACGCCACGCTGCTCGCTGCGCTACGCAATCTCGGCGGGCATGATCTCGTTGCCCTGACTGAGGCATACGCGAGAATCGACGACACCCGGCCAACGGTGATCTTCGCCTACACGGTCAAGGGTCATGGCCTGCCCAGCGAAGGCCATCCGCAGAATCACTCCTCCTTGCTGACCGCCGGTCAGATGAGGGAACTGGTGGGCCGCCTGGGCACCGATCCCGACGATCGGTGGGCCCGTTTCGCCGACGGCACCCCGGAGGCATCGCTTTGCGCGGCGGCCGCCGAGCGGCTCCGTAGGCCCATCGTGGAGGCTCGGCGACCGCCCGCCGTCCCGAACGACCTGGGCCGCACCCCGAAGGGCACCGGCAACACCCAGCAGGCGCTCGGCCGGGTGCTGCTCGACCTGACCCGGATGGCGCCGGGAGCGGCGGAGCGAATTGTGACGGTCAGCCCGGACGTCAGCTCATCGACCAACCTGGGAGGCTGGCTGAACAAGGTCGGGGTCTGGTCGCACACCGAGCGGACCGATTGGTTCGCCGACGATGCCGAGACCATCCTGCACTGGCTCGAGCGGCCGACCGGCCAGCATGTGGAACTGGGCATCGCCGAGACCAACCTCGTCGGGCTGCTGGGTGAGCTGGGCGCCACCTGGAGCCGCTGGGGGCAGCCGCTGCTGCCGATCGGCGTCGTCTACGACCCGTTCGTCAACCGGGCGCTGGAGCCGTGGTCGTTCGGCATCTACGCCGGTGGTCAGTCCATCCTGGTCGGCACCCCCTCGGGGGTCTCCCTGGCCCCCGAGGGCGGCGCGCACCAGTCGATCACCACGCCCTCACTGGGCATCGAGCAGCCGGGATGTGTGTCGTACGAACCCGCCTTCGTGATCGACACTGAATGGTGCTTGCTCGCCGCCCTGGGCGATCTCGGCAGGCCGGACGGCTCCTCGGCCTACCTGCGGCTGTCCACTCGGCCCGTCGACCAGGCTCTGGCCGCCGTCCCGGCCGACCCTGCCGCCCGGGCACGCCGCCGCCGCCAGGTCGTGGCCGGAGCGTACGCACTGCGCAGGGTGGAGCGGCCGGCCGTCACCATCGCGGCGATAGGCGCCATGGTGACCGAGGCGCTGGCCGCCGCCGACCGGCTGGGTGTCCTCGGCGTCCCGGCCGACGTGGTCTGCGTGACCAGTCCCGACCTGATCTTCCGCGCCCTGCAGAGCCGCAGGGGCCTGGACGACGGACCGGAGTGGATTCTCGGTCAGGTTTTCCCCACCGGCCGGACGGTCCCGATGGTTACCCTGGTCGACGGCCACCCGCACACGCTGGCCTTCCTGGCCACGATCAACAACGTGCCCGTCACCACACTCGGCGTCAGCCGTTTCGGCCAGTCCGGGTCCCTCGCCGAGCTCTACCGCCACCACGGTCTCGACGCTGACAGCGTGGTCGAGGCCGCCCTGGATCTCATCGACTGATCATCAGGCTGACTGGTCCTCGGGCGCACAGGTACGTCGATCAGTAGCGGGGCGCTGTCCAACGGACGCCGGGCGGTCGAGGTGACCACCAATCGGGCGGGTCGCAATGTCTGTGCAGATCCGGGAGACGTCGGTTCCGGCGATCATGATGGTTCGGTCGGGGCGCAGCAGCGCGGCGGCGCTCCGGCCGCGGCGCAGCCAGGTGCCGAGGTTGCCGCTGGGCAGGACGACCAGATGCCTCACACCGCACGCGTCGAGGGCCTGCCGCTCAGCCATGGTCAACGGTCGGGTCGTTAGCAGGAGGAAGGTCGGCGGGAGGTCGTCGACGTGGCGGCCGTCGCCGAGTGGCAGGTTGGGACAGAGCATGCCGGCGAGGTGGCCGCGGACGTGGCGGTTGACCAGGCTGGAGCGGCGCAGCCGCGGTGTTGTGCTGTCGAGGATGTGGGTGCGCAGTCCGGGCACGCGATGCAGGCGGGGCACTAGCAGCCGGCGGATGCGGTCGGCCGCGTCGTTGCCGCCGGTCATGGCGTGCCCGACGTAGGTCGCCAGGCGGATCATGGCCCGGGCGTGAGGTTTGCGTTCGGTCTCGTAGCTGTCGAGCACGGCCGCGGGGAGGGCGTCGTGCAGAACGCCGGCCAGCTTCCACGCGAGGTTGTACGCGTCGCGGAGGCCGGCACCCATTCCCTGGCCGATGAACGGTGGGGTGAGGTGCGCGGCGTCGCCGAGGAGGAACACCTGGTCGCGACGCCATCGGTCGGCGACCTGGGCGCGGAAGGTGTATTCGGCGACCCGCAGCACGCGCAGCAGGTCGGGCGGGGTGTCGCCGGTCCAGGGCCGCAGGATTGGCTGCAAGGTGGTGAGGGCAGCGTAGTCGGCGGCCTGTTCGCCCGGGTTGAGTCGGAACTCCCAGCGATAGCGGGTCGGGCCAACACGCATGAAGGTCGCGGGCCGCCGAGGGTCGCAGACCTGGTGAACTCCGTCCCACAGGCCGAGATCGGTGTCGGTGGCGACATCGACGACCAGCCAGCGCTGTTCGAAGCCCAGGTTCCGCATGTCGGAGCCGATCCAGTCGCGGATCCGGCTGTTCGCTCCGTCGCACCCGAGAAGGTACTGCGCCGTCGCCGTCCGGTGCTCGCCGGTGTCGTGCTCGCGGTAGTCGACGACGACTGTTCCGGCTGGCGTGGCCTCGATGCCGACGACGTCCACGCCGCCTCGCAGGGTGACGCAAGGGTAGCGGTGGAGGTTGGCTCGTAGGAGTGCTTCGAGCTCGGGCTGGTCGAACATGTTCGCCTGGGGGTGGCCGTTCACGCCGGCGACGTCGCTGCGCCGGAACTCGGCCAGCACCCGCAGGTCACGGTCGACTAGCCGCAGCCCGAGGGCAGGACGGGAGATCTGGGCGAAGGCGTCATCGACGCCGAGCCGCGCCAGAATCCGGTAAACCTCGTCATCGAGATGGACCGCGCGAGGCTGCGGGTAGACGTCCGCCCAGCGGTCGAGCACGAGAGTTCGGACGCCGTACTGGCCGAGCAGGGTGGCAGCGGTCACTCCTGTGGGGCCCGCACCGATCACCACGACGGGAACGACCTCGGCGTCTGGACTCTCGCATTCCCGGGTGACGCCGGTCATGACACGACCAGCACGAGATAGACCGCGACCGCGACCGCGGTCCCGGTGGGAAGAGCGAGGTGCGTGCGGCCCTCGCCGGCGCGTCGCAGTGCGACGACCGCGCCGGCGAGCAGGGCGAGCAGGCCGGCCGCGGCGAGCACACCGATCACGCCACGAACGAGACCGAGCAGCGCACCCGCCGCGCCCGCGAGCTCCAGGACACCGATCAGGCGGTAGACGGACACGCTGAAGCCGAGGCGCCCGGCGCTCTCACGCATCGGCGGCACGGCTGCGACCTTGGCTGCGCCGATCAGAGCGAACAGAACCGCGAGAAAGATCGCAAGGATAGTCAGTGCCATGTGAGCCCCCAGGTGATCGAGTAGCAGCCCGGAGCCGCGGTGAGCTCCGTTTCGTCGACAGACGCCCGGTCGGCGTCGACGAGCAACACGACGGGGTCCTGCCGACCCACGTCGAGCCGGTGGAGCAGGTTCGCGGCTCGGTGGACGTCGCCGAGTAGCGTGGCGAACGAACGCGCCGTCGGTGTTCGCCAGTGGGCCGCATCGGCTAAGACAGACAGGGCCGGCCGGTGGGGCCACAAGGTGGCAGCCCGGACGAGGACGTCGTAGATGGTAGGCGGCCGCCCACGCTTGTGAGGGGTACCGCCTCGATGACCGACAGGTCCTCGGGCCGCTCGCACGTCGGCCACAGCTGTGCGCCGCTCACTGCCCCTCCCGGATGACGGTGCGCTGCCGGCCGAGGTCGAGCGCACCGTCGGGGGTGGCAATGGAGGCCTCGACGACGTCGCCTGGCTTCAGGTACCGCGGGTTGCGGGCCTGGCTTCGGAAGAACGTCTTCCACTTCGTCGCTGGCGGCAGCAGCGACCCGATCAGCTCGACGGGTTTCGGCGGCGCCTTGAGGGCGGTTCCGCCAGGGGTACCAGTAAGCACCAGGTCGCCGGGATCGAGACGCTGGAACCGGGACAGCTCCCGCAGCGCGCGCACCGGGGAATAGATCATGTCTGTGACGTCGCTGTCCTGCCGCGACCGGCCGTTCACCCACAGCCGCAGCCGCAGGTCCGTGAAGCGGTCATGATCGCCGTCTTCGAGCACGAGCAGCACCGGTCCGGTCGGGGTGAACGTGGGATAGGACTTCGCTTCGTAGAACTGGGTCTTCGGTAGCTGGACGTCGCGAGCAGAGACGTCGTTCGTGACGACCAGCCCGGCCACATAGGAGGCGAGGCCGTGCTCTGTGACCTCGGTGCCGACCGCGAGCGTGCGTCCGATCACCAGCCCGATCTCGACCTCGTAGTCGAGCAGACGGACGTGTCCGGGGCGGATGACGTCGTCGAAGGGGCCACTGATGGATCCGGACGTCTTGCGGAAGAACGTCAGCGGCACCGTGGCAGGGTTCATCCCGGAGTCCCGCACATGCGAGGAGTAGTTGGTCATCTGCGCGACGACCCGGCACGGCACGGTGACCGGCGACAGCGGGAAGAGCGTCGAGACATCGACCAGCCCGGCCGCGCCGTCACGGTGCGCGGCAGCGGCGACGGCGTCCCGATCAGCCAACAGACCGGCGGTGGACGACGCGGCCGTGTCGATCCGGGCGGCACGTCCGGAGCTGGTAACGGACCACCAGCCCTCCGCCGTGCGCAGAACCGGGATGCTCATGAGGCCGCCACCTTCATCAGGCCGCGCATGCGCGCGACGTCCCATTCGTTGTCCTCGCGCAGCGACGTCAGCATGGCCACCAGCTCCCGCACGGCCCGCCGACCAGGCGCGATACCCAGGAAGTCCTTCGTCGCCCGTGGGCCCCACTGCGCGAGCCCGGACGCGGTCATCGGCGCCCAGCCCGGCTCCACGGTGTGATCGAACAGGTCGCCGTCGCTGTAGTGCTCCATCAGGACGCCGTCCGGATCACGCCAGTAGTCGAAGATCTGGCTGCCCTGGAGGTGTCGACCTATCCCCCAGGACCGTTTGAACCCCAGCTCGCGGAGGTATTCGCCGCCTGCCGCGAGAGCGTCGAGATCCGCGACCTGGTAGGCCGAGTGGACGTAGCGGTTGCTCGGTCCCAGCGCCAGCGCGATCGTGTGATGGTCCGCCGGCGTCAGGCCCAGGTCGCACCGGACAAAGCTCATCGTCGGCCCGCGGTCACGCTGCCCGGGGAAGTACAGGAAGTCGCTGACGATCAGCCCGAGGTGCCGGAGGTACCAGTCCAACGTCCGCTGGAACGTCGTCGACTGCAGCACCACGTGGCCCAGGCGCTGCACGACCGCCGGCGCCCGCGGCGGGCGCTGGGCCGCGTTCACCCGTGGCGTGTCATGGCCGACGTTCATCGTGTACGCGTGCTGCGGCTGCAGCCCGGGGACCTCGTCGGTGTCACTGACCACCCGAACCGTCAGGCCATTCGGGTCGACCAGATCAACCGCCACTCCGCCGAGGCCCTCCGGCAACGCGGCCACCGTCATGCCCGTAGCCGATGCGAGACGGTGCACATCGCTACGGTCAGCCGCCGCGAAGGCCAGGCCAGTCAAAGCTGACGCCGGACCCCGCCGCACGATCAGGCACGGGGCGCCAGCATCGGACCCGCGCAGCCACAGCTCGTCCGGTGTCCGCCACGCCACACCGAAGCCGAACGCCTGCGCGAAGATCTCAGCCCGGTCCAGGTCTGGCTTGCGGAACTCCAACCAGGCCAGGCCACACACCTTCACGACCGGGTTGTCCGCGCGCCCCGGAGGCCCCTCCCGCCGCCGCTCGCCGTGTAGATCGCGATGTGTGCCGGTGGCGCTACTCATACGCATCACCTCCACGCTACTGACCAAACATTCACTACCGAGCCTTCCGTCAGTCGAGTGTAACTGACGATTTCGTCAGTGAGCGAGATCGGCGATCCACTGGTGCCAGCGTCTCGGCCAAGCCAAGGTGGCGGGGACCTGCGACCCGACATCCTCGGGATCTCGGTGCCGAGGGCCGCAGCGCGCCGTCGGCCAGCGCGGAGCTGGCACAGACCGCCAGCACCCGGCCCGCCCAGGTTTCGGCGATCGCAGCCGTCACGGGTGCCGGCGGCCGATCTCGGCCGTGACCCGTCGTAGCGACCGGCTCGCGGGATCGCCAACCGGGATGCCGCGGGGCCCCGCAACCATCGACTCGTGGTCGCGCGTCGCGGACCATCGGACCTCGCCGGAAGTGATGCGGCGAGCGTCTCAACCCCGGCGCCGGTCCCTTGGCATCTTCAGTCCTGAAGCTATGTTCGGTGCTGTGGCCGACTCTCCAAACCGTCTCGAGCTTCGCAAGGCACGTACGCGGGCAGCGCTGATCCAGGCCGCGCAACAGCTCATCGCCGAGGGGCAGGCACACGCGCCGATTGCGGCCATCACCGAGGCCGCGGATGTCGGTCTCGGAACCTTCTACAACCACTTCGAAAGCCGCGAGCAACTCGTCGAGGTCGCGGTGCTCGACGCCCTCGACGTGCAAGGAGCTTTTCTGGACGACGTGACCAGCGACCTCGAGGACCCCGCCGCCCGCTTCGCCCAGGCGTTCCGTCTCACCGGCCGGTTCCACCGGCTCAATCCACAGCTAAGCCGAGTACTGCTCAACACGGGAATCAAGCTCATGAGCGCCCCGACAGGCCTTGCCCACCGCGCCCGCCGCGATCTCCAAGGCGCCGCCGATGCCGGCCGCTTCACCATCCCAGACCTCGACGTGGCGCTCGCCCTCACCGCCGGTGCCGCGCTCGCCCTGGGTCAGCTCCTCCACGACCAGCCGGACCGCGACGCCGCCGTCACCACCGACGCGGTCACCACCGACCTGCTGCGCGCCTTCGGCCTGCCAGACAGCGAAGCTCGGCACCTGACCTCGCTTCCTCTGCCCGCACTCCCGACCAAATAGGTGCCACGTGGGCGACCTCGACAGCGCGAACCGCCAGTGCCAGCGACCCACCAGCACGATCAGTTCAGGAGGAACCGGAACCGACGAACTTTGACGCCAGGACCACAGGACAGCGGCGGCGGCGTTCGATCACCGGATCCTTCCTCGGCTACGGACGCAAACCACAGCCTCGGCCTGTCCGCCGCGGCCGCCACGGACTCACGTCGACGCCGATCCACAGCTTCGCCTGCCGGTCGCGTTCGCCGAACACGCCGTGGCGGTTTTATCCGCCGGCATGGCAACAGCCTCGGTGAGGCCCCGACGCTTTGAATCCAACAGAACCGGCTGTGGCTATGGCCGTCAGCCGGCAAAATACAGGATCCGCGTCAACCTGAGAAGTTGATCGCGATGTCCCGTACTGCCGCGATCGCTTCGTTGTCATTCAGTGTGATCCGAGACAGCACCGGGTCCTCGTAGAAACGCTTGTATTGCGCGTCAAAGTAGTCTGACCACTCTTTCAGAACCGACTCGTGGTCCCGGGCTCGGAGAGCAGCAACGATCCGCAGACGGTGCGCGTTAAGTTCCTGGGTATAACCGCGCCACCAGCCAGGCGCGCGACGCTCATAGGCCATCTTCTGTATCTGAAGGAGAATTCGGATGAGAACAGTCTCCAGGGCGGTGAGTAGCGCGTTGCCGCCCGCGGATGAAAACGCGACCTGAAAATCAAGTATCGCTTCGCCGATATCCTGGAGATTATCTGCCACCGAGGCCCGCCTCAAGGCGGCCTCCATAGCGTCGATGTCTGCGTCGGTGGCGCCGGCGCACGCCAGGCGAACCGAGTACAGTCCTAAAGCGCGCCGAACTTCGAAAACTTCGAGGATGTGAGCCTGCTGCATCTGCAGCAGGACCTCGAGGCTGTTGAACACAAAGTCCTGCCTGCTCGACTTGACATACACGCCGCTTCCGTGGCGGCTCTCGACCAAGCCAAGGGCTTCAAGGCCGCGGACCGCCTCGCGCACGGTGGGTTGGCTTACCCCAAAGAAGCCGGCTAGATCGCGCTCGGTCGGCAGTCGCGAGCCCGGCGCGATCACACCTGAAGCGATGTCGGCGCGAAGTGCCCGGATTATGCTCACGGACGCCGTCATCCGTTCCGGGTGATGTGCCCGGGTCAACGCGGTGGTCTCGGTGGCGGCAGGGCGGCTAGCAGAACCGCGCGACCCGCGTCGCGACGGCTCGCCGGGCGAGGCACCGCGAGACGACCCACTCCCGCTCACCAAGGACCGTCCCCTCGCTCCGCCTGAGTCTTCGCAAGTGACCTTAGCACTCTGCCTACCCTCACGGCCGCGGACGGGGGACCGGCCCGAGCCGACTCGGCGGTCACCAAGTCGTCCCGGGCCCCGCCCGCCGCGACCCTACTGTTTCTTCGCCCTGTCAAGGTACGACATGTCGATTAGCTTGGCATAGGCGAACCTCGGATCGGCGGCATCGAAACCAGGAAGGTCGAAATCTTCCTGGAAGCTCTTGAGCGCGGTGCTCCAGGCGCCTTCTGTAATCTGACCGCCCTCAGAGGTGGTTGGGAGGCCGGCCAGGGTCGGAGTCAGCGACCGTGTCATCGTTTCCGTTGAAAGACCTGGGAAGTAGGTCAGGGTGGAGATCTTCTGAGCGATCTCCCCGGGATCTCCCGATGAGGCCTCCTTGAGCGCTTCCTCCAACGCCGCAAGGAAGTTTTCCACCTCCCGCGACTTCGCTTGGAGTGCCGGCGCCAGTCCCATCACGGCGAGAGCTGGGAAGGGATTGGGCACGATCTTCGCGGCCTCCTGGTCCGTGATTGTCGCGGGGTTCAGCAGGTAGTGGCCGCCTTTCTCGACGACGGTGGCGGCGTCCGCGGGGGCCAAAGTGGCCGCGTCGGCTTGCCCGGAGGTGATGCTGTTCACCGCCAACGCGGTAGTAGCGAGTGCCGAGATCTGGCAGCGCAGGTCGTAGGCACGCATGAGCTGCCTGGCGAAGGCGTACGCCCCAGTGCCCCGCTGCGTTGTCGCGAGCTTGCAGTCCGAGCCCTTGTCTCGAAGCTGCTCGATGGACGTGATGTCGGAACCGCCGACGAATGCCGCCCCACCCGGGGAGTAGTTGTAAAGGTTGTATACGATGCTTACTGGTTTTCCGGTCGCCGCGACGGCGACGCCCTGACCGACCGCGCTCAGGAGTAGATCGATCTGACCGCTGGTCAGGAGGGCGGGCGCCACGGCGAGCGCGTTCGAGTTGACGATCTCGACCCTCACGTTGTGCTTTTTGAAGAGACCTTCCGCCTCGGCGACCCAGTAGTCGACGTAGTTGAGCGCGTTCGATCCGATGGCGATCTTGATAGTCGGGGTGTTGCCGCTACTGGACGGGGCTTCGATGCTGCCCGAGCCACATCCGGCGGCGGTGACGATGAGCGCCATAGTAGCCAGGAGTCCCGCTAGACATCGTCGTAAGACCCGCCGAGAGCGGAGGTGCGGCATGATTGATCCCTTTCTGTGATGGCTGCCTGGCGGATGGGGCGATGACTCCATCGTTGGCTACTCGTCCCACCTCAGCACGATCTTCTTGAGGCCGATCGCGCCGCCATACAGCGCTAGTCCCATAAAGCTGAGGACGACGACGATGGCGAATGTCATCGATGTCTGGAGGTACGTGGTAGCGGATTGGAGAAGTTCGCCCATTCCCCGCACGCCAGCGAGAAGTTCCGTCGTGACGGAGACGATGAGGCCGAAGGAGATGGCGTTGGGGACGGCCGCGAATGTCCACGTAAGCACCATGGGGAGACGGATCGTTCGCATGACCTGCCACGAACTCGCGCCGAGCAGCCGGGCGTTCTCGAGGACGGCCGGTTTCACGCTGCGGCCGCCTTCGAAGGCGTTGAAGAAGCCGACAAAGAAGACCACGGCGATGACGTTGACCACCGACGCGGTGGATGTCGGCCCGAACAGAACGACGGAAATTGGGATCAGGGCGATTCGTGGCACCGAGTTGGTCAGGACGATGAATGGGCGGCAGATCTCGCTGAGCCTGCGGCTGTTACTGAAGACCAGCCCGGCCAAGGCGCCAAGGACTAGTCCGATGGCGGTACCTTCAACGGTGGACAGCAATGTGACCATGAAGTATGGCCATACGGTCGCGCCCGTGCCCGGGTCGCCGGTGAGCAGTGCCTTCAGGCTGTCCCAGACCTGAGTCGGGGAGCTGATGTAGTACGGGTCTAGGATGCGCACGTGCCGGGCGAGGAAGCCGATCTTCGGTACGAACTCCCACGACACGACCACAACAGCGACGATGGCGATCTGGGTGAGCGTGCGCCAGACGAACCATGGCACCGGACGATTCGCCTCCGCGGCGTGGATCGAACCCGGAGCCGTAGAAATGGAGTTCTCGGCCGTCACCATCAGGGTTCGCCTCTCGACTGTAGGTTGGCGTCCATGCCCTCCCAGAGTCGGGCGTAGAGCTCGAGGAAGTCCGGGTGAGTCCGGATTGCGTGGATATCGCGGTCTCGGCCGAACGAGGTGGTGAATTCGGCGGCTACTCGCGACGGAGCGCGAGACATCATGATGACCCGGTCCGACAGGGAGATCGCCTCTCCGAGGTCGTGGGTGACCAGAACGACGCTGGCACCAGACGAGCGCACCAGTCTGTAGAGGTCTCGATGGACGCCGACGCGGGTCGGTTCGTCTAAGGCGGAGAACGGCTCGTCGAGCAGGAGGAGTTCCGGGTCGGCGGCGAGCGCGGTAAGCACAGCGACGCGCCGTCTCATTCCACCGGACAGTTGGGCTGGGAACGCGTGCGCCTTGTCGGTAAGGCCCACCATATCGAGCAACGAGGTGGCGAGTTCTTGCGCCTTCCGGCTTCGGCGGGTGCCGGAGAACCGATGGTGTAAGAGAACGTTCTCGCGCACCCGCAACCAGGGCAGGAGTGTGTCCTCCTGGAACACCATGCTAAGCCCGTGCTGGCCGGGGCGACGATAGTGGATGCTGATGGATCCGCGCCACGGCGCCGAGAGACCGCTAATCAGCCGCAGCAGGCTCGACTTCCCGCAGCCTGACGGACCAACGACCGAGATGATCTCTCCAGGCGCCAGGGAGAGGTTCAGGCCCTCAATCACGCTGGCTCTAGGGGTGTACCCGAATCCCAGGTCTCGAAGTTCGAGTAAGGGACGGGTATCGGCGTACTCGTTGACGGGTCGATCTGGCTCTGGTGGCGCCGAGTCCTCCCCACCTGTTGATCGGTCCAGTTGGTTATGCCCTGGCTGCCCGTCGCCAGCTTCTGGGTGCTCGACGCGGAGACCCGGCGCGAGCCCGGAACGCCGGAGCGCTGGTCGGCGCATAGCGCATCGAGTCCTTTCGTGATTGGACGCGCGACCTCAGACACGAGCGGCCGCCGCGCGCCAGGTAATAAGCTCACCTAGTGACTTGTTGACCGATCGTGGCCTCGCCCGCCTTGTCTGTCAACGGGGAGTTTCGGCGCTTGACGCGCGTGTTGCGGCTAGCGCATAGTGACCAGGTCACCAGGTCACCTGTCGCGACGAAGGGGAACGCCGTGGACGAACCACCACGCCGCCGTGGCACCTCACAGCAGCCGACGGCGAGGCCTCGGCGCACGCCGGACCACGGCCGTGCCGTTGCCGACCGATCTGGATCGACGCACCATGCCTAGCGGCTTCGACGTCATCGTCGTCGGCGGCGGGACATCTGGGTGCATCGTGGCCCGACGATTCGTGGATGGAGGCGCACGCGTCCTCCTCCTCGAGGCCGGTCAGGACATCGACCCCGACGATGTCCCGTCTGACATCAGCGACCTCTACCCGCGTTCGTACTACAACCCCGACTACGCCTGGCCCGGGCTCCAAGCTCAACAGCAGGCGGACCCTGCGAGTCCACCGTCTCCGTTCACCCAGGCCCGGGTGCTCGGGGGAGGCTCCGCGCTGATGGGCATGGTGGCCCTGCGCGGTCTCTCGGCAGACTACGAGAGTTGGTCGAAGACTGTGCCCGAGTGGTCGACCGCTGAGGTCGAGCGGACTTTCGTCCGCCTCGAGGACGACGCAGACTTCGCCGATGAGCGACACGGCCGCGGAGGGCCCATCGCCGTCCGACGACTCGACCGAGCGTCCTGGCCGGCGTTCGTCGCCGCCCTCGGGGCGGCTTCCGAGCGCGCGGGATTCCGGTACATCGCCGACTTCAACACCGACGACCGAGACGGATTCGGGCCGCTCCCGCTCAGCCGAACCGCGTCGAGCAGGGTCTCCTCGGCCTCGGCGTTCCTTCCCGGCTGGCTGCGGGCGGGGGGCTCACCGCGGGTGCAATCCGGAGTAGAGGTCGACCAACTACTCTTCTCCGGTAGTCGATGCGTCGGAGTCAGGGCGACAGCCGGCGGTCAGCCGGTCACCTTCCACGCTGACCGTGTCGTGGTCTGCGGGGGCGCCGTATTCACTCCGCTGTTGCTCCAGCGGTCCGGCATCGGCGATGCCAACATGTTGCGAAAACTCGGGATAGAGGTAGTCACCCCGCTCGGCGGAGTGGGGGAAAACCTGCAGAACCATCCCGTGGTGTACCTCGCGACGCACATTCCCAGGGCCGCCCGACAACCAAGGTCGATCCGTCAGGGCTTTATCGCCGGGCTTCGAGCCAGCTCCGGCATCGAGGGCGGGTTCGGCGACCTCAATGCCGCGTACCTGAACAAGTCGTCCTGGCACGGGCTGGGCGAGTCCATCGGCGGACTGGGCGTCAGCCTCATGGCGCCTCGCTCCCGCGGCTCGGTTCGCCTCGCTCAGGCTGGCTCGAGCAACCGGCCCGAGATTCTCTTCAACTTTCTCTCCGACCCGGTAGACCGGCGACGGATGCAGTTCGGCGTCGAACTCGCCGCCGAACTGCTCGCCGACGGCGATGTTCGCAAGCACCGGCATGAGGTTTTCACCGCCGGCTACAACCAGGTCGTGCGCGCGCTCAATGCACCCGGTTTTCGTAACGCCGCCTTGACTACGTTGATCGCGGCGTTGTTGGACGGACCCGGGTTTGGTCGTCGGTCCATGCTCCGGATCGGAATGTCCACCGGTGCTCTCTCAGAGAGGCGCCTCCGAGACCCGATGTGGCGTGAAAGAACCATGCTGGCGGGGACCTTCGGCACGTATCACGTGGCAGGTACGTGCGCCATGGGACCGGCCGATGACCCCGAGGCAGTGGTCGACTATCGCGGTGATGTGATCGGCCTGGATGGCCTGACTATCGCCGATGCCTCCATCATGCGCACTATCCCGCGCGCGAACACGAATCTGCCGGTGCAGATGGTCGCGATGCGGATCGCGGATCTGCAACTTAACTCGAGTTACCCTCACCCATCGAGCTCCGCCGGCGCAGAAGGACTCACATGACCCCGAGCTGCACCGTTACCCACGGTCTTGGCCTTGCCCTTGGTCGCATCGGAAAGGTCGACGCGCATGCCGCCTGAACTTGACGCGCCAATGCATTGGCCTGTCGTAGGGACCGCGTCCGTCGTCGATGTGCTCGAGCAGGAAGGGATCGAGGGCGTCATTCTGGCTGGAGCCAGGGGCAGAGGACGCTTCGTAGGTCCTGCGCTTACCGTCGAACTCGCCGTCGACGAGGCCGCCGATCCCTTCCCGCGAGGCGAGGGGCCGGCCAGGCAGGTGGACATCGCAGAGATGTGGAACTATCTCGACTCGGCTCCTCGCGGAAGCGTCTTGGTCATCAGCACGAACGCGCAGCCGGTGACTACGGTTGGCGGAGTCACCGCGGCTACCGCTCTCGGTCGTGGTATAGCCGGCATCGTTACAGATGGCGGCATCCGAGATACTGACGAGATCTACGAATACGCAATCCCCATCCGCCACCTCACCAGCGACCCAAGAGCTATGCGCGACCGCACCAGGCTGCGTTCTTGTGGCCAACCAGTTCGCTTCGGCGAAGTTCGAGTCGCCGTCGGTGACCTCGTCGTGGGGGACGGCGACGGTGTCGTCTGCGTGCCGCGAGATGTCGCCGCGGGCGTCATCGAAAGGGCCCTCGTCATCGAAGGCCGGGAACGGGTCTGGGCCCAGTCGGCGCGTTCGCTGCGATCGATCGCCGCGAGTTTCGATGAAGTGTCCCGAGTTCACGGTCGTCCGCATTGATGCGCTTAACCGCTCCTCGAGAAGGGAGATCTTGACCTTTCGGCTGTCGGGAACTGAGATGAGGAACGCCAGCCCACCGGCCGCTGGTGGCCCCGCTGTTCCCGGGAGCGGGCCGCCACCGCAGTGAGCACAGTGACCGCCGCCGAGTTGTACCCCACCTCGCTCAGGGCTGTGACCGTCAGGAACGTCATATTGTCCGGAGGCGCCGCATCAGTTGGTGTGTCGCTTCCAACCGCATCAGGGACGACCGCTCTACCGCCGGTGGGGCGAGGGGGTTGTCGGCGTAGGGACGGCGGCCAGCTGTGTGGTCAGCCCGTCGACGATGAGTTGGAGCCCGAACCGGAACTCGTCGTCCAGGGAGCTCGGTAGGAACGGAGCCGAGGCCACCGTGGCGGGATAGCGTGCTGGATCGAGCGAGTCGTAGAACTCGCGGATGCCCTGGTCGTCCTCGGGGCCGTCGCCTGCGTAGGCACCCAACTGGCTGGCGAAGCCGATCGTGTAATGCGCTACCACGGTGTATGCCTTGGCGGCGGCCTCGGGCGAGAATCCACTGGAAAGCAGGACGCCCATCGCGGTCTCCCTGGCGGCGAGACCCTGCGGGCCAAACGGAATGTGGTCGTTGAAGAGAGACACGACCGTCGGATGTTTCTTTAGGGTTCGAAACAAGGCGTCGGCGATGGTGATCAGCCGTTCCTGCCACGTCGCCGTGTCGGCCGTGTCGGTGAGGTGCCGTGGGACCTCACCGAGCACGTGGTCAACGACCTCGGCAAAGATCTCGTCCTTGCTGGCGAAGTGTCGGTACAGGGTCGCCGTACTCGACTGCAGTCGCTGGGCCAGCAGCCTCATGCTGAAATCGCCTGGTCCTACCTCGTCGACCAGCTTCACCGCCGCGGCGATGACGCGTTCGATCGGCATCGAGGGACGTCCAGGGCCCTGGTCCTTGACGTTGTCACGATCGGGGCGGCCCTGCCACCAGCGGGGGCTCCCAGGCCGAGGGACGGTCTGACTCACGGCCACCACCCTTTGCTCAACCAGTCGGCCCCGGCGTCAGCGCCTCGCCCACTCTGGCGTGGCTACACTGTAGCCGCAACTATCGGCCACGTCGTGGCCGGTATGTCCCCCGATCCGGGGGGCCGTCGTACGCGCCCCTCTCGTCGTGGTTGGACGCTCGCCAGAAGTACAGACGGCCGCGTGCCGGGACCTTGTCGCTGTCCGATCACACCCCGTACACCACGTGCGTCAGCCACTGACGTTCGGCGAGATCGCGCGGTCCGTCGATATCCCAGCTCCGTCCAGCCTACCGCGCGGATTGTTCCGTCTAGTCGCGATTAGGGCCAGCCTATCCAGTTGGCGACGGCGCGACCCATGACCAGCTCGAGATCGCGACCCCTCAGCCAGGGCAGGTCGTCGACGAACATCGTCACGCATTCGTGCCAGGTGCAGTGAAGACGCGTGATGTCAGTGCCCCAGAACGTCCGCTCAGCGCCAAATGCGTTGAATGCCTGTCGCAGCAGACCGTGCGTGCTTGCAAATGGATATTCGTCGGTTGCCATGCTCGGGACGGCCGTCGCCTTGATCGCGATGTTCGGTTGGCGAGCCAGCGCGAGCAGTGCCTCGAAGTGGGCGGCGGCACCAGGCAACCTCTCGAAGGGACTGATCGCGAGGTGGTCCATCAACAGACGCATGCGGGGAAAGCGCGCGGCGATGTCGGCGACCGCGGGCAGCTGCTGGGGCAGCACCATGAGCGCGACCGGAATCTCGCGTCGATCGGCCGCGGCCCACAGCCAGTCGAGCGCACGGGACGCGAGCCGATCGGCGATATCCGGCATTACGAGGACGAAGCGCAGACCCAGCATCCCCGGCTTCGCGAGCCAACGATCGACGAGAGACTCATCCGCAGAGTCGTCGAGAGAAAACCAGCCGAGGGTCGCGAACCGTTCCGGGTGACTCTGCGCCGCCTCGACCGCGTAGTCGTTCGCGCCCGCGTCCCAGATCGCCGGGCAGTTGACCGCACGGTCGACGCCTGCCTGATCCATGTCGCGGAGGGCACGCTCGACGGTGTATGGAGCCCGCCAGTGGTGAGGCGGCGCGCTGTCGCCGGCCCACAGATGGATCTGAGCATCGATGATTTGCATGGGGACGGCCCGTTTCAGCTCGTGAGCTCTAGTGTCGTCACGCCGCACAGGCGTGCTCTCATCCAGTCAGTGATCAGCACGTCGCGATCGTGCCGGTGGTTGTAGATGCAGTGATCGCCGTCAGAGAAGACGACCATCTGCTTGTCGTCCGTGGGCGCGCTCTCCAGGAGCATCTGTGCCATCTCCGTCGAGATCATCGGATCCTTTCGACCGTGCACAACCAGTAACGGATACCCCGCATTTGGCCCATCAGCCGCTGGGGTGACGGTCCTCCACACGTCGACCGCCTGTTCCGGGTCCACGACGCCGCAGTATGCCACCATTTTCGAGAAGAAGGTTCCGACGCTTGGCGGTACCATCCACGGCGCGACGATGCCGCCGTTGTTGCAGCATGCCCGGATACGCGTGTCGTCTACGGCGACGGCCATCGCGAGACTGCCGCCCATGCTGTTGCCGACGAAACCAATCGGGCGACCCGGTGCGCGTTCCTCCAGAAAATCGATGGCGCGGCGGTATGCATCGCGCCACTGCGTCGACAGGTAATGCTGATGAATGAACCTGGTCTCGCCCTGCCCTGGTCCGTCGAGCAGTAGGGCATCGACGCCGCGGGCCGCGAACGCCTCCCCCATGCTGTCGAAGTCCATGGCGTAGCCCTCAATGCCGCCGATGATGATGACGGAGGCGACTGCGGCATCGCCGGCGGGGATGAGCCAGCCCGCGAGCGTTCCGTGGTCCGTATTGATCGAGACGCGCGTTCGATCGACGAGCAGGTCGGCGGCTTGCTCGTACAAAGACGCGGCCTCCGCGAAGATGACCCGACGCTCGGGGATGTCGGACAGCATCATCATCTGGCTCATGCGAAGGAGCGCGGACGCACGTCGCAGGTAGGCGATCCGCGTGGGAACTCCCGCGACCGCGGGCGCGCTTTGGACGCGGCGAAGGCAGGTATCCGCGAGCTCCGTGGCGGCCGAGCGCCAATCCTGTCCGTCGAGCACCCGCCCGCGCAACTCAACCGCGTCGGCGTAGTCGACGCCGTAGGCGAGCGTCCGCTCGAGTGAGAACTGGCGCAGTGCGGCCCGCGACTCGACCGAGAGGGCCGAGGTGACGTCGTCGGTCTCCGCGCGGGGGCCGACGAACTCACGAATCACGATCGGGAATGGGTCTAATGCGGCGTCGCGCTCTGTTGACATTCCTGAGACTCCTCGTTTCATGGTTCATGGGCGTCAATGGCGTGGCGTGCCGGGCCGCCGACTTCGACCTCAGGTGCGGTGGTGACCGCCTTGGTGCGCCGCGGCTAGCTGGCGAGCGGCGGCAGCATGAGCTGGGCGTGCTTGTCGAAGGCCGCGATCCAGTTGTCATGGACGACAGAGGCGACATAGCCGTCGGGTCGCACGAGGATGTGGGCCGGCTCCTGGATTCCGTATATGCGCCTGAGCCCGTGAGCGGCGTCCGCGGCGAGAGCGACAGTCCTCAGGGGTGCGCCTCGGTCCGGCCAATTGATCCGCGCAAGCCCATCGATCGCGCGATCGCCAACGGCGATCAGCGTGAAGTGCGGGCCGCGGAACACGTCGAAGAGCCGGCCGGGGCGCCCCTGGCTGTCCGTAAACCGGGCGTCCGGAGCGCGGTCGCCGACGCGGACGGCCTCCCGCGGCTCCGCTCCGTCCGGAGACTGGCCACTGGTGCGGTAGGTGAGGGTAAGCTGTCGTTCCTCGTCACCGCGCTTGGTCGCGGCGAGAGGCTGGTTGCTTATGCCTGCGTAGATCTCGCTCGAGAGGCCAAGCACCCGGGCCGCGACCGGCTGCCGCTCGGCCTCATAGGTGTCGAGCAGCGCGTCTGGAGCTCCGGCCAGTACCTGGGCCAGCTTCCAGCCGAGGTTGTAGGCATCCTGAACGCCGGTGTTGAGCCCCTGGGCGCCGGTGGGTGGATGGACGTGGGCGGCATCGCCAGCGAGGAAGACGTTCCCGCGTCGGTAACGCGCGGCGAGTCTGATGTTCGGACGCCAGACCGACGCCCAGTGGATCTCCTCAACGCGCAGCTTGGCTCGGCCCACGAACTCCTGGACGAGGCGATTGACCGCGTCCCGCTTCAGGTCGGCGTTCTCGTCAGGGCGCAGTTTGAGCATGAGTTGGAACTTGTCGCTACCGGGAAGTGGGCATAGCGCCATGAAGCGGCCTCCGTTGCGAGGCCAGACGTGCCACCGCTTGCGAGAGAGGCCGCCGAGCGTCACGTCGGCGACGATCATCCTATCGGTTTCGTCTGTCGTCCCGACGAAGTCGATACCGGCGTTGAGGCGGACGATGCTGCCGCCACCGTCCGCGCCTACCAGGAAACGGGCGCGGATCCGGTCCGTGCCGGCTGGGCCTTCGACGGTCGCGACCAGACCGTCGAGATCCTGCTCGTACGACACGAGTCGTGTGCTGTACTCAACGGCCCCCCCGAGTTCCTCGAGGCGGCGCCGGACCGATGCATCGGTCTCGTTTTGCGGCACGAGCAACGTGTTGGCATGGGGCACGGCCTCGGTCGGCTTGTAGCGCTTGTACATCACCCATGGCAGGGTGAGCGGACCGACGTGGAGGCCAAGCAGCGGGTACAGAGCCCCACGCGGCTGAAGATCGGGCAGGACACCGAGATCGTCGAACACCTCCAGGGTTCGCGGCTGAAGGCCTTTGGCCCGGGAGCCCTCGAAGCCGTGGTCCGCCGCGCTGATGACCCGGAAGCGGACGCCCCGGCGCTGCAGGTCGCAGGCCAGCGTCAGCCCGGTGGGTCCGGCGCCCACCACGAGCACCTCGACATGGTCATTCACGTTGTCGCCTCCCATCGTCCCCAGTTATGGCTACATCGTAGCCGTAACTAATGGGGGCGCAAAGTCCCTGAGAGCGCGCTCACCGCAGCTCGATGGTCGATCGCAGGCGTCCGATGCCGTCCACCGCCACCTCGACCTGGTCGCCGTGCTCAAGAAAGCAGGGCGGATCCATCGCCACACCGACGCCCGAAGGGGTTCCCGTGAGTAGGACGTCGCCCGGTTCGAGCGTCACGAACCGCGACGCGAAGGCAAGCAGAGACGGGACCGAGAAGATCAGGTCCGTCGTCATGCCGTCCTGACGTAGCGTGCCGTTGACGGTGGTGCGGATCGTGAGCCCCGAGGCGTCGCCGAGCTCGTCGGCCGTGACGATGACCGGACCGAGGGGACAGAAGCCGTCGCTGCCCTTGGCTCGCCACCATTGACGGTCGGCTCGCTGCTGGGCCCGCGCCGAAATGTCGTTCGCGATCGTGTAGCCGAGCACATGGGAAAGCGCATCCCGCTCGTCGACGTCCCGGGCACGCCGGCCGATCACGACGGCAAGCTCCCCCTCGTAGTCGATGCCCGCGAGGTCCGCGTCGCGGACGACAACGGTGCCGTGTGGGTCGACGAGCGAGCCGCTGAACTTGGCGAACAGCGTCGGCTCCGACGGCGCCCGCCTGCCGGTTTCAGCCGCGTGCGTCCCGTAGTTGAGCGCGGCGCACAGGATGCGGCCGGGATGCCGTACTGGGGCGAGCAGGGTGAGATCATCGATTGCGACCCGGGTCGCGCCGCGGCCGGCCAGGTCGATTCCACTGTGGACGGCCTCGCGCAGCACGTCGGCGGCCACGTGGGCGGACTCCTCCGCAAGCACCACCGCGTCGTCGCCCTCTAGTCGGACGAGGACGACGTGGTTGGTGTCGTGCATGCGGGCTCGCGCAAGGCGCATGTCGGGTCCTCGGGGCTCGCGATTGGGACGGGCCCTCACATGGTCGGCCCGGCGGTCACAAGGCGTCCAATACCGGTTGCTACCAGTGGTTATAGTCGGCGCCTATGTGCTACGGTGCCGCTTGTGCGTCTCCGCCAGCTCGAGTACTTCGTCGCCATTTGCGAGCACGGCTCGTTCAACGCGGCGGCGAACCACCTGCGTGTGGCGCAGCCGACTGTGTCGCAGCAAATCAGGGCACTGGAGCGTGAGCTGGGTGGTGAGCTCCTCGAGCGCGGGCACCTGGGTGTCGCGCTCACTGCTGCCGGCCGCGTGTTGCTACCCCGCGCGCAGGCCGTGATCGCGGCAGCGGAGGCGGCCCGCAAGTCGGTGGCGGACCTGGCCAGTGGCGCCGAGGGTGAGTTGCACGTGATGACGATCCGGTCGGTTGCCTCCGGAGTCCTGCCCATGGGCATCGTGCGTTGGCACGACCAGTATCCCGCCACGGTGCTGCGGCTGCACGACTACTCCCATCGCAAGGATCTTGAGGCGGCCATGCGGGAGGGGCTCGGCGACCTGGCGATCGGACCACGACCGTCCGACTGGGACGGCGACGTCGTGTCCATTGGCTTCGAGAGCATGATGGTGGCCGGCCCGGGGCCGTACGAGACCGAGAGCGCCACGGTGGCGCAGCTTCACGCCGCCAAGTGGGTGCACTTCGAGCCCGAGCAGGGGATGACGGAGGTCCTCGACTGGGCAGCCCGCTCCCTCGCCTTCACACCGCGGGTGGTGGCGCGCGTGGGTCAGGTGGCCGCGGCACTGCGTCTCGCCGTCGAGGGTGTCGGGTTCACGGTGATCCCGGCGAACGCTGTCCCTCCTGGGTGGAGCCACCATGTGCGGCCATCGGAGCCACCGCTCTACCGCGAGCTGGTCGCCTACTGCCGGGGCTCGATGGCGCAACTGACCCGGCGGTTCGTCGATCTGCTGACGTCGGTGGAGCTGCCGCTGGTCAGCCGTGCGCAGCTGCCGGCCGACGCTCTGGTGCGCTGATCAGTGGGACCTGGTGCGGTGTGACACGAGCGGGTCAAGCCCGAAGTCCCCGGCGGGATCCCGCCACACGGAGTGCGCGTGGTTCGCGCTTCGCTGCGTGTTGTCGTACTCGACGAGCAGACGCGGACCTGTGAGCCGGTAGTAGTGCGGCTGCCCGGGGGCGATGTCGCCGGCCCAGCCGAAACGCACGACGTCAAGGCTCACGTCATCGGCATAGCGACGTCGCAGGGCGCTGGCGACCGGCGCAGGGGCGCGGTCGGTGTAGGTCGTGATCAGTCCACGGAGCAGGTCCCGCTGCTCTGTCGTCAGGTCGCGGCCAGCGACTCCACGAGGGCTGAGGCCGAGCGCCATCCGCTCGTGGTCGGCCTCGGCATACCCGGCTCCGGTCTCCGCGACCTCGTCGATGCGATTGACGAGCGCGACCAGGCGCGGGATCGGGAGGGGACCCCGGAACAGATCCTGCATGTGCATCATCTGGTCTCCGGGCCCGAGCCGCGGGCGGTTACCCGAGACTATGTCGGAGATCGCCCGCGGGTGCAGGAGCGCTTGGGCCCGCTCATGCTTGCCGAGGGAGGTCATCAGCGCCCGGGCGAGATCCTCCGTCCCGCCGAGCGGGCGCAGCTCACCCGCGAGGAGCGGAGACGTCGCCGGGTCGGCGCCGAGGAACGACGGAGTCGTCGCGGCGATGCGTCCGTCACGAAGCAGAAGGTTGACGGACAGATGGTGGCCCCCGAAGCGCCATCCCCAGGTGTTCTCGCTGGGATGACCGAAGACGCGGACCCAGTACAGCCCTGGGTCGCGCCCACGCTCCCGGCCCCAGTCGACATTCCATCCTTCGAGTTCGTCGAGGACGTTCTCCAGGCCCAGTACGGCGCACGCGGTGACGTAGGCGGGCCGCGTGAGGCCGCTTGCCAGCAGCTGCATGGCGAGGCTCTGCTGCATGGGTGACAGTTCACGCAGCGCCACCCCGCCGTGGTCCGTGGGCGTGTAGAACCAACGGATCCGCTCGGCTTCGACTCTCGAGTCGTCGAAGCGAGCCCAGAGAGCGCGTGCTTGCATCTCCGGTTCGAGCGAGTCGAGAAAGTCGGTCGCGAGCCGGGCCATGTGACGGACGAGCGCGTGCTCGTCGTCGCGCGGTCCCACCTGCGGTTCGCGCCCGTTCGCCTGGTTGGTCACGTCATGCCCCCGCGGAGATGGGCGAGACATCCAGCATCACCTTGAGTGCGTCGCCGCGGCGCTCGGCATAGGTGTCGAACGCCTCGGACACCGCGTCGAGCGAGAAATGGTGCGTGACCAGGCTTTTGGTGTCGATCCGGCCCTGGCTCGCCAGTGACACAGCTCGTGCCAAGGAACCGGTGCCCTCGCCGCGGACGGTGTGGATGGTGATGCCGTTCATCACGGCACGGTTGAGGTCGGAGGTGACGGGCTCGTCAAAGAAACCGACCAGGACGACGCGGCCGCCGCGCTTGGCCATTGCCAGCGCGTCGTCGACCGCGGACGGGGCCCCCGAACACTCGAGGACGACATCCATCCCGTGGCCGCCGGTAGCCGCCCTGATCCGCGACACGGCGTCGCCGTCGCGGACGTTCAGGGCAAGGTCGGCCCCGAACGACTCGCCGAGCGCGAGCCTGGATTCACGGGTCCCGGTCAGCGTCACGAACTCGGCTCCCAGCTGCTTCGCGACCTGCACGGCAAGGAGGCCAATAGGGCCTGGGCCGAGCACCGCGACCCGGGCGCCGACAACCAGATCGGCGAGGACGTCGAAGGCGTGCATGACGGTGCCCACGGTTGTCAGGACAACGCCGGCATCGAAGCTCACGTTCTCCGGAAGTCGGTAGAGGGTGGAGACGTGGTTCAGTGCGTACTCCGCGAACCCGCCGTTGACCGTCATTCCCTGGGTTCGATGACCCTTGGCACGGATGCCGTAGTTGAGACAGTCCGTGTACTTACCGTGCAGACAGTTGGCGCACCGCATGCATCCCCGGTGGGCCTCGGTCACCACCCTGTCGCCGATCCCGAACTCGTCTACTGTGGAACCGACGGCGACGACGACGCCGGCGTATTCGTGACCAGGGACGAAGGTGTCGGCCCGCGGACCGTCGTTCTTGAAGAATTTCCTGCTGCGGATCTTGAGATCGGTGCCGCAGAGGGATGCGCGACACACCTGCACCAGTACGTCCTCCGGTCCGGGTTCGGGCACCGGCAGCTCTCGTACTCGAATTTGACCGGGCTCACCTAGCACGGCCGCCTTCATCACGCTCGGGAGCGGCGTCATCCTCATCGGTCCTCACTGTCGCAGCTTGTGACACTCCACAGCGTGATGTGCGCGCTGTCGATGTGTCCAAGACCATTCGCCGCTCACCCTCATAGCCTTCTCCTATGAGCGACGTATAGCCGCTGCCTATTGGAGGCGCAGGGGATTGGTCTTTGCGCGTCGGTGGCTGGAAGCGCTTCAGTGATTGGGGATCGAGGACGCACGTGCGGTGGTCGCCGCTGGAGAGGGAAGCCGATGGACTTGGGTATCGCGGGACGGGTCGCGCTCGTGCACGGCGCGGGGGGTGGACTCGGCGGTGCCGCTGCGCGGACCCTCGCGTCCGAGGGCGTGGCCGTCGCCATCGCGGACATCCGGGGCGAGGCCGCCGAGGACACCGCGCGCAAGGTCCGTGATGCCGGGGGCAGGGCTGTGGGACTGGCGTGGGACCTCGGTGACCTGTCGGCCATCGACGGAAACATCACGCGCATCAAGGCCGAGCTCGGCCCGGTCGACATCCTAGTCAACAACACCGGCGGCCCGCCGCCAACAGAGGTGCTCGGGGTGGACCAGCAAATCTGGGCGGACTACTTCCGTTCCATGGTGCAGGCGGTGATCGCGATCACCGACCGGGTCGTTCCAGGCATGTGCGAGCGCGGATGGGGGCGGGTCGTGACCAGTACAAGCTCCGGCGTGGTCGCGCCGATCGCCAACCTGGGTCTTTCCAACTCGTTGCGCGCGGCGCTCGTGGGCTGGTCGAAGACCCTAGCGCGGGAGGTGGGCGCGGCTGGCGTCACCTGCAATGTCGTCGTCCCCGGACGGATTGGCACCGCTCGCGTCCGCACACTCGACGAGAACAAGGCGGCCCGTGAAGGCCGACCCGTGGATGAGGTCGCCGAGGCCAGCATCGCCTCGATCCCTGTGGGTCGCTACGGCGACCCTGATGAGTACGCCGCCGTCGTCGCTTTTCTCGCCAGCGAGCGGGCCTCCTACATCACCGGATCCCTGGTGCGAGTCGACGGCGGACTCATCCCCAGCATCTGAGCCCCGAGGAAAAGCCCATGTCTTTGCTCAGCAGGACCACCCGCGGCGCGTACGCGATCGCCCCGACTCCGTTCCTCCCAGACGGCTCCCTGGACCTGGACTCATTGCGCCGCCTCGTCGACTTCTACGGAGAGGTGGGCGTCGACGGACTGACGTTGCTCGGCCAGATGGGAGAGGCATCGAAGCTGACCCAGGCCGAGGCGGTGCAGATCATCGCCACTGTCATCGACAGAACCCACCTGCCCGTGGTCGTCGGCGTCTCGGCCCCGGGCTTCGGCACGATGAAGGAGCTAACCCACGAGGCGATGTCCCTCGGTGCCAAAGGCGTGCTGGTTGGCCCACCCAACACACTGCGCACCGACGACCAGATCGTGGACTATTACACTCAGGTCGCCCAGGCACTCGGACCTGACGTGCCAATCGTGCTGCAGGACTATCCACTGACCTTCTCCGTCGTCATCTCGGTGCCAGTGCTCCAACGCATCGCGCGGGACGTGCCGTCGGTGGTGATGCTCAAGCACGAGGACTGGCCCGGCCTCGAGAAAATCAGCGCCATCCGCGCCATCGAGGCAGCCGGCGAGATGCCACGACTGTCAATCCTGTGCGGCAACGGCGGACTGTTCCTCGACTTCGAGATCCAACGCGGCGCCGACGGCGCGATGACAGGTTATTGCTTCCCGGAACTCCTCGTCGACCTGGTGCGTCTGGGCGCCGAAGGCAGCACCGACGAGGCGCACGACCTTTTCGACGCCCACCTCCCACTCATCCGGTATGAGCAGCAGGTCGGCACCGGCCTCGCGGTCCGCAAGTACATCATGCGGCGCCGTGGCCTGTTGCACTCCGACGCTCAGCGTTTGCCTGGGCGCTCGCTCAGCGCTGCCGAGCGCGGTGAGGTCGACCTCCTGCTGCGGCGACTCGGCAAACGTGACGCGCGCAGCCCCATCGGCGCCGGGTGACACGGCCTTCCGCACGGCGCAGGCACCACCCGGCGGTCTTCGGGGCCAGCACGACCCACATAGCCGCGATCAGCCAGTCAAGCCCCGCCTGAACGAGTGTCGATTTGGCCCGCAGGTGAGGTCGCTCAACTAGACATACCGATTATCGTCCGTCGCCTGGCGGTGACGGAAAGTCATCGAGAACGCGGTCGCCGGGGACACCAAGAAACCCTGTGGCAGATGCCGCGACGCACAGCCCGTGGTCAGCACGAAAGCAGCCGCGGTGAATACGGCACGATCAGGCACCGCCGCTCTGCTCCGGCGCTGCCGGCGAGACGTCAATTCCAGCAATAGCGGCTTCACCAGCTCCCAAAGCTCATCCAATACCAGCCTCGGGGCAAGGGGGCCGTCCACGCCTCAGATCAACCAAGAAAGTCAAGGGAGCTGTGACGATGCTCTTTACAGGAAGGCGGTCGTCGCCCCGATCCGTCGCATTATCCATTTCCCTGGCCGGCCTGATCGGGCTGGTCGCGTGCGCCGACTCGGGGGAATCAGGACACGTGGGAGCGGCCTGTGAGACGCCGGGCGTGACGGACACCGAAGTAAAGGCAGGCCTGTTGTTTGCCGACACCGGGGGGGCATCGTTCATAGTGGGCGCGTTCCGGGCTGGCGTCGACGCCCGCTTCGGAATAGAAAATGCAGCCGGTGGCGTCAGCGGAAGAAAGATCGTCTATTCGTGGCGAGACGATGGCGGCGACCCCGAGGTGAACGGGGTGAAAGCCCGCGAGCTTGTTAGCGAAGAAATTTTCGGGATGATCGAAGGAATTAACGCAGCGGCCGGTTCGGCACAGTATCTCGCCGATCAGAAGATCCCGGTCACCGGCGTGGCCGCCGAAACTGCCTGGGCGGCCTACGACAACATGGTCAGCTGGCGTTACTACACGGCCTCGACAGGGTCATCCACGGTGTGGGGGAACTTCATCCGTAGCCAGGGAGGAGCCCGCGCGGTACTCCTGAGCGGGGTGGCGAACGATGCGGTACGGAATTACAATCGACAGCTCACCGAGAGCCTCCAAGCGGAAGGTATTAGCGTCGACATCATCGAGGCGACCGATCTTACTGACTTTGTGGCGCTGGCAGAGTGGCTGAAGGCGGAGCGCATTGATACCGTGACGGGCGCTACCCCTCCAGATCTCCTTGCCCAGATGCTTTCCGCGGCCCAGGTTGTCGGCGTCAACCTCAAGTCGATACTCGTGCCATTCGGTTACGATCCGACGTTGCTGAACCAGGTTGGCTCCCTCCTCGCAACCACCGTCATATACCTGAGCTTCATTCCCTTCGAAGTGCAAAGCCCCGCTCACACGAGGTTTCTCAACGCAATGACCGCGTACGCTCCGGAGTTCCAACCCCCGGCGCAGGAAAGCGCGGTCTATGGCTGGTTGTCTGCCGATCTGTTCGTGCGCGGCCTTCGAGCCGCTGGCCCTTGCCCGACCCGCCAGTCTTTCATTCAAGGCCTCCGCGCAATTCACAACTATGACGCTGACGGTCTTCTCCCCGGCCCGGTCGACCTAGCGACGAACAGAGGTATGAGCAGTAACTGCTTTGCCTTCGTCCGGGTCAGCGACGATGGGAGGCGGTTCGTGCCGCTGCAGCCGATGGCGCGGTGTGGTAACCCCATCAGCTGACGGCGGCGCGTCTGCACCCCTGGCGCAGCGAGAGGAAGATCAGTGCATCGACGGCACTGGGTGGGGTAGGGCGCGGCACATGGCCGACCGTCGCCGGGTCTACTCGTGTCGTGAGTCGTCAATGCGCTCGCTGGCAGTAGACGGCGTGAGCTTGGCCCCTTACGGCAGGACACCTGGGTGTGGGGTGAGCGATCGTCGTCTGGCTCGACGACCGGGGCAGGTACGCGGCCTCGTAGTCAGCAGGTTGATCATTCCGATACTGGTGTGCCGGCGTTTCAGGTTGTACCAGTTGTTGTACCTGTGTTCGTTTGCCGTACGGGCTGCCCGCTCCGGGGCCTGACGGGGCCGGCCTGGCCCCGGAACGGACAGCGTACGGGGGCGGACGTCGTCGCCGCGCTCTTTCGTCTCCGGGCGCATCGACCAAGCCCTCTCAAGGGCTTTTTCTGGTCAGGCGCCCGGCGCTCTCATCGTCAGATCGACGAGTTCGGCGAGCTGGGCACGATGCTCCGCGGGGGTTCCCAGGGCGAGCTGGTCGGCTTTCGCGCGCTTCAGGTAGAGATGTGCCGGATATTCCCAGGTCATGCCGATGCCGCCGTGCAGCTGTATTGCTTCCTCGGCGGCGAGGACCGCGAGGTCGCCGCAGAACGCTTTGGCGACCGACGCGGCGACGGGCAGGTCGAGGTCTCCGGCAGCCAGCGCCGCGGCGGCATAGCGGGCGGCGGCTGCCGCGGACTCGATGCCGGTATAGAGGTCCGCGAGCCGGTGCTTGAGCGCCTGGAAGCCGCCGACGGGCCGACCGAACTGGCGTCGTTCCTTGAGATAGGCCACGGTCGTCTCCAGACACCAGCGGGAGACGCCGAGCTGCTCGGAGGCGAGCAGCGCGGCAGCGGCGCGCAGGGCGGCGCGGATCGCTGGCTCGGCATCCGCTAGGACCAGGCGGCCCTGCGCGTAGTCGAGGGTGACGTCGGCCAGCTGCCTGGTCATGTCCAGCGAGACCACCGGGGCGACACTGGCGCTGGCAACGGGTACTGCGTACAGCGCTATTCGGTCCGCGGTCGAGGCGGGCACGAGGAGCGTGTCCGCCTCGGCGGCGCCGGCGACGCTGGTGACGACTCCGGTGAGCCGCTGCTGGCTGTCCGTCGCGACGGCCGCGAGTAGGGCGTGTGGAGCGGTCGAAAGGGGGATGGCGAGGGCCGCGGTCCGTTCCCCTGACGCGACCGCGGGCAGCAGATCGTCGCCGGCATTCAGCAGGAGCATGGTCGCGACCACGGCGCTGGTGAGGAACGGCACCGGCGCGGATGCCCGCCCGAGTTCCTCGAGAACCACGGCCGCCTCACGCGCGGACGCGCCAGCGCCGCCGAGTGCCTCAGGTACGAGCAGCCCCGCCAGGCCGAGGTCAGCGGCGACGGCCTTCCACAGGGGGGCGACCAGGGATCGGTCACCGTCGTAGACCGCGCTCACGGCGGCTGGCGTGCACAGGTCGGCGAGTAGGTCACGGAGGGTGGCCCGTAGATCGTCCTCGATGTCGGTGTAGAGCAGGTTCAACGCTGTCATCGGGCGAGCTCCCTCCAGGGACGGTGCTTGTCAACTCGTGGCTCCGCGGGCAGGCCCAGGACGCGCTCCGCGATGATGTTGCGCAAGATCTCCGAGGTGCCGCCCTCGATGGAGTTCCCCTTGGCGCGCAGGTAGCGGTAGCCGGCGTCGTGGCCAGCGAAGTCGACCGTCTCCGGCTGGACCATGGTCCAGTCGGAGTAGCGCAGTCCCTCTTCGCCAAGCAGTTCGAGCTCGAGGCCGGTGAGCTGCTGGCTGAGCCGGGCGAAGGTGAGCTTCATCGCCGACCCCTCGGGGCCGGGCTGCCCCAGTGCCAGCTTCTGACGTAGCCGCTGCCCAGTCAGCCGTGCGACCTCGGCTTCGACCCACAGCTTCAGCAGGCGTGCGTGCAGCTCGGTGTTGCGCAGCTCCGGGTGCTCACGCCAGGTACTCGCGACGAGTCCGACGATGCCGCTCTCGCGGACAGCCGCGGCACCAATTGCCACACGTTCGTTGTTGAGCGTTGCGTTGGCGACCTTCCACCCGCCGCCCTCGGGCCCGAGTCGTTGAGCGTCAGGGATGCGGACGTCGGTGAGGAACACCTCGTTGAACTCAGCTTCCCCGGTGATCTGGCGCAGTGGCCGAACGTCGACGCCAGGGTCGGCCATGTCGCACAGGAAGTACGTAAGACCGGCATGCTTGGGCAGGTCGGGATCTGTCCGGGCGACCAAGATTGCGAACCGGGCGGTATGCGCGCTGGAGGTCCAGACCTTCTGCCCGTTGACCACCCACTCGTCGCCGTCACGTACCGCGCGGGTGGCGACGTTCGCCAGATCGGAGCCAGCGCCAGGCTCGCTGAACAGCTGACACCAGATCTCCTCACCGGTCCAAAGCGGCCGTAGATATCGCTCCTTTTGCTCGGCCGTGCCGAAGGCGAGGATGGTCGGGGCCGCCATCCCCAGGCCGATGATGTTCGCTCGCGGATTGTTGTCGGGTGCTCCCGCCTCGGCGAACAGCCGGTCCAGGTCTGGCTGCAAGGCCCCTGGCAGGCCCAGGCCGCCGTGTCCCGAGGGAAAGGCCACCCACGCCAGCCCGGCGTCGTAACGAGCCCGCAGGAACGAAAGTCGCTCCATGGTCGCGGGATCGTGCGTGGCGAGAAAGGCTGCGACATGACGCCGCAACTCGCCCGCCGGGTCGTTCTGTGCGAGGGCCATCGGCTCCTCCTTGTCCTGGTCTGGCGACGCGACTTGACGCGCGCATGGACTTCCGACGCCTGCGGCGACGCCCACAGGTGGCTCGCTCGTGTATCGCGCGACGCCGGTCACTTCCAGGACGGGGCCAGCGCTCCCGTCCTCCGTCTCAGCGCAGCCGCTCGAGGACCATCGCCATGCCCTGCCCGCCACCGACACACATGGTCTCGAGGCCGAGCTGCCTGTCGTGGAACGCAAGCGAATTGATCAATGTGCTGGTCAGTCGAGCTCCGGTCATCCCAAAGGGGTGGCCGACCGCGATGGCCCCGCCGTTGACGTTCAGCTTTTCCTCGTCCACACCGAGCTGGCGGGCCGATGGGATTACCTGGGCGGCGAAGGCCTCGTTGATCTCGACCAGGTCGATGTCGTTGACGGTCATGCGGGCTCGGGCGAGTGCCTGACGAGACGCCTCCACGGGGCCGAGGCCCATGACCTCAGGCGACAGGGCGGTCACGCCGGTGCTGACGATGCGCGCCAGAGGGCTGATGCCGAGCTCTCTGGCCCTGGTATCCGACATGATCACAATCGCCGCGGCGCCGTCGTTCAGCGGACAGCAGTTGCCGGCAGTGACGGTGCCGTCTGGCCGAAAGACCGGCTTGAGGGCGGCGACCGCTTCCATCGTGACGCCGGCCCGGGGGCCGTCGTCTCTCGCCACGATCGTGCCGTCGGCAAGGGTGACCGGCGCGATGTCGCGGCCCCAGAAGCCATTCGCGATCGCCTTCTCCGCGAGGTTCTGACTGCGTACGCCGAAGGCATCCTGCTCCGCCCTGGTGACTCCGGTGAGCTGGGCTACGTTTTCGGCCGTCTGACCCATGGCGATGTAGATGTCCGGCAGTGCTCCGTCACAGCGCGGGTCGGTCCAGGTCTGCCCGCCAGCCTCGAAGACCGCGGTTCGTGCCTCCGCTTCGGCAAAGATGAGGTTCTTGGTGTCGGGAAGGCCATCGGCATTCCCTTTGGCGTACTGGCTCACCGTCTCGACCCCTGCCGAGATGAAGACGGCGCCTTCGCCCGCCTTGATCGCATGCAGCGCCATCCGGGTGGTCTGCAGGCTGGACGAGCAGTACCGGTTGACGGTGGTGCCCGGGAGGTGGTCCATGCCAGTGAGTACCGCGACGACCCGGGCGAGGTTGAAGCCGGAGGCGCCGGCGGGCTGACCGCAGCCGAGCATGAGGTCGTCGATCTCACGAGGGTCCAGCTCCGGGACCTTTGCGAGCGCTGCCCGCACCATCTGTGCGACCAGATCGTCGGGGCGCATGTCGCGCAACGAGCCCTTGACGGCTCGGCCGATCGGCGAGCGGGCGGTGGCGACGATCACGGCCTCAGGCATGAAGGCTCCTCGCTGACTAAGCGCTTAGTCAGGAGCCTGGACCGTGGGGGTGCCTCGCGTCAACGAGTCGCGGATCGCTCGCCTGCTATGACCCTCGTCACTGCTGCTGGGTGGCCTTGGATCCCGCGGGTGGCCGAAGATACGCACGATGACAGAGACCTCGGATCCGCCGCGTGCCGACGCCACCCGCGCCCGCCTTCTCGCCGCCGCGGTCAGCACGTTTGCCGCGAAGGGGTTCCACGCGACGACCACGCGGGACATCGCCGCGGCCGCCGGGATGAGCCCGGCGGCACTCTACGTGCACCACAGGTCCAAGGAGGAGTTGCTCTACCTCATCGCGCGCGGCGGGCATGAGCGGACCCTGGCGCGTCTTCGCGCAGGCGTGGCCTCCTCGAGCGACCCGGTGGAGCAGGTGCGCCGCGTCATCCGCGACTTCGCCGTCTTCCACGCTCGCGATCACACGACCGCCAGGGTCGTCCATTACGAGTTGGCAGCACTGAGCCCAGAGCATCTAGCCGAGATCCGGGCTATCCGGCAGATCACTGACGGCGAGATCCGGAGGCTCGTCGAGCGGGGCGTGGCCGCCGGTGTCTTCGACATCGTCGACCCGGCGATGGCAGCAACAGCGCTCCTGTCTCTCGGCATCGATATCGCGCGGTGGTATCGGGACGACGGCGGCTGGACGCCCGAGGACATTGGCGACCGTTACGCCGAACTGGCCCTGAGGATGCTCGGCCTGCGCCCCGCCCACGACGCAGTCTGATGTCGACCGGCTGGCCTCTCTCTATGTCCGGCCACGGCCCGCCAGACTTCGGACTTACTCGTCTGGCGGGGCCTTACCGGCCACCGCCCGAGGACTACAAGGTCTCGGCATGCGGCCGTCTGTACTTCTGGCGAGCGTCCAACCACGACGAGAGAGGCAAGTACGACGACCTCCCCCGGAGCACGGGATATATCGGCTACGACGTGGCCGATAGTTGCGGCTACAGTGTAGCCACGCCAGAGTGGGCGAGGCGCTGACGCCGGGGCCGACTGGTTGAGCAAAGGGTGGTGGCCGTGAGTCAGACCGTCCCTCGGCCTGGGAGCCCCCGCTGGTGGCAGGGCCGCCCCGATCGTGACAACGTCAAGGACCAGGGTCCTGGACGTCCCTCGATGCCGATCGAACGCGTCATCGCCGCCGGACTCGCCATTTTGGCCGCAGCGTAGTTACAACTATCGGATGGTCAACGAACCAGGGCGTCGGCGGGCAGGCCTTGGGCTTGGACCAGGGGTAACTCGACGGCGCGCAGCAGGCTGACGAAGCGTGCCGTGAGCTGCACCATCGGACCCCTGCTGTACGCAACGAGCTCCCTGAACAGAGGAGGATCCGACGGACGAACATGGTGGCTCCAACCATGCGGAACAGCGTTCGCAGGGACGATCGCGAGCCCGACGCCCTCGATCGCCAGACGCAGCGCTGCTGCGACCTGGCCGACCCGGGCAACGACGCGTGGAGTGAACCCGAGCGAGACGGAGGCCCAGTCCAGGACCTCGGTCATGCCCTGCTCCGGCTCAAAGTGCACCCATTTCGCGTCCCGCAGTTCCTCGACCGACGCCACCGCGTGCGCGAATGGCCCCCGGCCGGCGACAACGAGGTCCTCGAACCCGATCGAGACGACTTCGCCCTCCCACCCCAACGGCCTCGGCCCGATGGCGAGGTCGCCCCTGCCCTCCCGCATCGCCGCCTCCAGGTCTTTCCGGTGAGAGAAGTCGTGGAGTCGCTGCACCGTAGCGGGGTACTTGTCGTGCCAGCGCACAACAGCCGCAGGCAGAACACCCGATGCGACGGAACGAACCGTGAGCACATGAAGCTCGCCGTCCCCGCCGCTCACGACGTTCGCCACAGAGCGCCGTGCCTCCTCAGTCGCCTGGATCACTGCCCGCACGTGCGGCAGGAACACGCGGCCGGCCGCGGTGAGGGAGACGCCTTGGCGCCCGCGCTCAAGGAGCTCCGCGCCGACCTCCTTCTCCAGAGCCCGGATCTGCCGGGACAGGGAGGGCTGCGCCACCAACAGATGCGCCGACGCTGCCGTGAGTGAACCGTGCTCACAGATCGCCAGGAAGTACTCGAGTTGCCGCAGCCGCACGAGAACAGCCTACATGCCATATAGGAACGGGCTATTGCGGCGGCGCGGACCGAACCCGCACCCGCTCCGCCACACACGATCATTTCGACGGCGGAACCGGGACCGAGCGGCCAGCCGGACAAGGTCCACCATCGGCCGGCGGAACTCCTCCGTGTAAAGCGGTTGCGATCTCGACACCAGTAATCCTCTTTGTGACTATTGCCCCAAGAGCCCGGTGCGCACGAAATCGGGTCAACTTCAACCGCCCGACGGGGGCGAATGCGGCGCCGGCCAGCACGTTGGCGGTGATTCCGATGTTCACGTCCACTGCCGAGACACCGAAGGTGTGCGCGATCTGCGGCAGCGACGTCAGGATGGTCATGTCGAGGTTCTGCGTGAGAAATGCCACAACGACGATGACCACGATGCGCGAGACCGAGCGACGCCCCGGACGGGCAGGCTGTGGAGTCGGCGCAGGTCAACGTGCCGGCCCGGAGCCGGTGCCCGGTACGGCATCCGCCGTGTTCTGTGCGGCGGTGCGGCGCGCGCGCCTTCGCTCGCGCTGATAGTCCGGATCAGGTAGCGGCTCGGCGTCGATCAAAGCGCGCGTGTACGAGTGCTGCGGGCGAAGGTAGACATCGTCGGCCAACCCGGTCTCAACGAGCTCGCCGGAGGCCATCACGCCGATTTGTTGGCTGATGTGCCTGACCACGCCCAGATCGTGTGCGATGAAGACGTAGGTCAGACCGAGCTGCTCTTGGAGGTCCTGGAGGAGGTTGATGACCTGTCCCTGGGTGGAGACATCGAGGGCGCTGACAGGCTCGTCGCACACGATCAGGCGCGGCTCGACTGCCAAGGCTCGGGCAATCGCGACGCGCTGCCGCTGCCCGCCGGAGAGCTGGCTAGGGAGGCGATCGGCGTGATTTGGCGCGAGGCCGACGCGTTCGAGCAGTTCGACCACGCGGTGACGCTCCTTACCGGGGGCGACTCGGCCATGGCGTCGCATCGGTTCCGCCAAGATCCGTCCGATCGGTGCCCGAGCGTTGAGGGAGGACCACGGGTCCTGGAAGATCACTTGGACGTCTCCGCGGTAGCTCAGAGGGGTCTTTCTGCCGAACTCCACGATGTCTTGGCCGTCGAAACGGATCGCGCCAGACGAGGGCTGAACCAGACGCAGTATCGCCTTGCCCACCGACGATTTGCCCGAGCCCGACTCCCCAACCAGGCCGAACGTCTGACCTTCGGCGACGGCGAACGACACGCCACGAACCGCGACCTTCTCGTGCGCACGCCGTGCGAGGAGGTACCCGCCCTCGTACCTGATCCAGAGATCCTCGACCTCGAGCAGCGTTGACATCAGCTCTTCTTCCGGAGTACGGGGGTCGTGCCAGGGAGGGAGAGCTCATCCTCACGAATGCAGCGCGAACCAGTGGTGAGCTCAATCGGACCCATCTTGCACACATCACGCCGATGTAGACATCGAGGGGCAAACCGGCAGCCCGTCGGCAGGGCGTCCATGGGAGGCACGCGGCCCGGGATCGTCGGCAGTCGGCCCGATCCGCCGGCGCTGGTGGGCACCGCGGCAAGCAGCGCACTGGTATACGGGTGGCGAGGCTCCTTGAAGATCTCGTCCACGGTGCCCTCCTCGATGATCTGACCGGCATACATCACCGCGGCGCGGTCGCAGGCGTCGGCGACGACGCCGAGGTCATGGGTGATCAGCACGACCGCCATGCCGAGGCGGTCTTTCAGGTCGGCAAGAACGTCCAGAACCTGACGCTGCGTCGTCACATCGAGCGCCGTCGTTGGCTCGTCGGCGATCAGCACGCTCGGTTGGCCAGCCAACGCGATCGCGATCACGACCCGCTGGGCCATTCCACCGGAGAACTGGTGGGGATAGTCGCGAAGCCGGGTGCGCGCCTCAGCGATGCCCACCATCTCGAGCAGTTCGACGGCTCGGTCCTGGACGGCGGAGGCGTTGAGATCGTGGTCGTGGTTGCGGATCGCCTGGGTCAGCTGGCGCCCGATGGTGTGCACCGGGGACAACGCGACAAGGGGGTCCTGAAAGATCATGCTGATACTGCCGCCCCGCAGGTTGTTCAGTTCGGCCTCGGAACTGCCCACCACCTCCTGCCCGTCGACGCGCACTGAGCCAGCTGTGACGAGACCCGGAATGGGCACCAGGCCGAGCGCGGCGCGGCCCGTCATGGTCTTGCCTGACCCAGACTCCCCGACGAGTCCGAGCATCTCGCCACGGCGGACGTCGAGGCTCACGTCATCCACCACGGTCACGATGCCTGTGTCGGTCGGGAAGGCCACGGACAAGCCCCGGATGGACAGCGCGATCCTCTCAGCCTGCGGCCCATCGATCTCCGCGGCCGACGCCGCTGGCCGCGAGGAGAGCCGGCGTGCCTGGCGGCGCTCTCGGATGCCCCGGATGGAACCCTCGCCGGCGAGTGCGTCCCGCAGGCCGTCGCCCAGAAGGTTGTAGGCCAGCACGGTCAGGGTGATCGCCAGACCGGGCGGCCAGGGCAGGAACGGCTGTTGGTTCTGCCATTGCGTGGCACCACTGAGCATGCCACCCCAGCTCGGGGCTCCGATATCGAGGCCGAGGCCGAGGAAGCTGAGCGCCGCCTCGATCAGTAGCGCCGTTCCCATGTAGATCGTCGACTGCACGATGAGGGGCCCGGCCATATTCGGCAGCATCTGTCGGAAGAGCACGTTTCGTTCGGTGAGCCCAGAGACCCTCGCCGCGTCGATGTACAGCTTCTCTCGCTCTCCAAGCGCGAGCGCGCGACTGAGCCGCATGTAGTTCATCGCGAAAATGATGCTCACCGCAATCATCGCGCTAGTGAGGCCAGGTCCCAAAACGGCGATGATGGCGAAGGCTAGGACGAGGCCGGGGATCGAGTCCGCCACGTCGAGCAGCCGCATCAGCACGCGGTCCCACCAACCGCTGCGATACGCCGCGAACAGTCCGAGCGGCACGCCTACGATGAGTGCGATGGCCACTGTCTGAAGCGACGCCTGGATCGCGACCCGCGCACCGAAGATGAGGCGCGAGAGAACGTCACGGCCGAGGTAGTCGGTTCCAAGCCAGTGGTCGCCACCTGGGCCCTCAAGCGCCCGCCGGAGGTCCTGGCTGAGTGGGTCATAGGGAGCGAGGACTGGTGCGAGGACGGCAGCGATCATGATGGCCGCGACGAAAGCGCCAGCAGCCACGGTGGCTGGTTGTCGAAGCATCCGATGGAGTACACGGCGCGCGATCCGTGGGACTTCCGGGCCGGCCTCAGGGTCCAGCGCCGGGAACACAGAGGAATCGACCTTGTTCATCATATGGTTGCGAGCTTCCATTGCCCTGGATCTGATGAAGGTGCCGGGGGTGTCGGGGCTACTGCGGTCGTGCCCGAGGGTTGAGGAGCGCGTAGCCGATGTCGGCGAGAAGGTAGATCATGATCACGGCGGCCGCCACGACCAAGGTGATTCCTTGGACCACCGGTACGTCTTTGCGTGCCACCGCGTTGATCAGCTGAGTGCCGATCCCAGGGATGGTGAAGACCTGCTCGACCACAAAGCTCGCCGCGATCAACGTGGATAGCTGAAAGGCGATCACCGAGAGGATGGGGACCATGGTGTTCTTGATGGCGTAGCGAGCGACGATCGTCCTGCGCGGGGTGCCCATAGCGCGGAGCGTCTGTACATACGGTGCGGCCAGCGTCTCCAGCATCGCGCTGCGTGTGTGCCTGGCGATCACGGCGCTGCCGGCGATCCCAACCGCGATAGACGGCAGCACCAGGCCACGGAGCCACAGCCCGACATCCTGCGACGGCGGCGTCCAGGACAATACGGGGAACCAACCGAGCTGCACCGCGAGGTACCCGAGAAGGATGACCCCGAGCCAGAAGGACGGCACCGCGAGTCCGGTGGCGGTGCCAAGCCCGACGATGCGGTCCAAAAGGGCCCCCGGACGTAGCGCAGCTACGATACCGGCGCTCATCCCGAGCAAGATGGCGACCAGGATCCCGCCGACGGTCAGGCTGATCGTCGGCAGGAGATGCTCGGAGATCACCTTGGTGACGGGCTTGTTCCCGAACCACGAGGTCCCCAAGTCGCCCCGGAGAACTCCGCCGACCCACTCGACGAACTGAACGACGAGTGGCTGGTCCAGACCAAGGCGCTCTTCGAGCTCGGCGATGCCTTCCGGCGTCGCTCGAGGTCCGAGCAGGACGGCCGCAGGGCTTCCGGGAATGAGGTAGGTCAGCAGGAAGATCGCGACCGAGACCAGCGCGAGCTGAGGAACGATCCCCATCAGCCGGAACCCTACGAGCCGTCCCAGCACTTAGTTCCCCTTCCTGAGGCTCTTGAAGACCACCGAGCTGGCTTCCCACGTCACGGTCTGCACGCCCTCCACCTGACCCGGCTTGTATCCCATGGCCTGGTTGACGATCGTTTCGTTGCACACGAGAGACTCCTGCGCGATGATCCCCATCACGTCCGACCAGAGCGGCTCCGCCGCAGCCACGCCGGTCTCGGCGAGGGCCTTCTCTGCCGCCGCGGCGAGTTCTGGCGACTCGACCCCGGCCGGGTTGCCGGGAGCATCAGCCGCGAACCAGCGCGTGTACCACTCCTCGGGAGTCAGGTCAGTGTTGTCCCCCAAGCCCATCGAGTTCGTGCCGGCATACCAGCCAGTGAAATACTCACCTGCCGTGACCGTCTGCACATCCAGGGTCACGCCCACTTCGCCCAACATTCCTGAGATCGCCTCGGCAAACAGCTGGGTCTGCTCGAACGCGAGCATGGTGAGGGGCGGAACACCGTCGAGCTGCGGCTCTGCCGCCGTCGCGTCGAACTTCAAGGGCGGGATGTCGCCGTTGTGGCCGTACTCGCCTTCCTGGAAGCGCTGGTTCGTGGCCGTCAGATACTCGCCACCTCCCACGGCCGCGAGTCCTTCGCTATCGATCGACTGACAGGTCGCCCGCCGGACGGCGAGGTCCTCGAGGGCGCCACCTGGACCCCGGTCAAGTAAGAGCAGGCCGTAGTGAACTCCGGGGAAGACGTCCACCTCGAGACCGCCATCCCTCGCCTGGTCCGCCTGGGCGACGAGGACGTCGCCGAGGTCGACCTCACCCGTCAGCAGCGCGTTGATTCGAGCATCCGAGTCGTCGATAGCCACCAGGACGATCTGCCGCACACCCACGTTGTCGATGTCCCAGTAGCCGTCGTAGAGCGAGAATCCGACCTCGCTGCCGGGAACACTGAGGCTCTGGTCGTATGCCCAGGGACCTGTTCCGACTGGGTGGTCGTCGATCGTGCCGTCCTCGATGGCCGCCGGGCTGGCCATCACGCCGCCTCGCCCGGTCAAAGCACTGAGGAGGCTCTGGGTCGGGCGCGCGAGGTTGAGCACGAGGGTGAGTTCGTCGGGAGTCTCGATCGAACTGATCGAGGACAGGCCGGCGCTGAAGGGCCCGGCTTGCTCGATCACGTACTCCAGGTTGAACTTCGCGGCCTCGGCGTTGAACGGCGTTCCGTCGTGAAAGGTGACGTCGTCGCGGAGCGTGAAGGTAATCGACTCCGGTGTCTGCTCCCACTTGGTGGCGAGCTGTGGGCTGATCTGAGTGGGATCGTCCGGTGCTCGACCGACCAGTGTCTCGTACGGGACGCGCACCCAGGCGTACCCGTTGTCGGTGCCAGGCACCCACTGGCTCGGGATCTCCTCGATCCCGACGCGCACGGTGCCGGACGGCCCCTGACCACTCCCATCATCTGAATTGTCCGAGGAGGAACTGCAGCCCGTGATCGCGAGAACGGTCGCCACGACGCCGCATATGGACACTCGCCGGAAGCGTTGACTGATAGTTCGCATGTGCTGCTCCAAATCCTCAATGCTGGGGCAGCGAGCCCGCTGCGGGCGTCGTTGTGGTGACGGACAGCTTGCGGGCGAGCCAAGCGAATGCCTCGGGAACCCACTCGCCCGCGTGCTCGGCAGCGCAGTGCCCGGCCCCGGCGTAGACGCGCGCCTCTTTGCCCGTGACCGGCCCGTGCTCCAGGACCGAATAGATGTGCCCGACAGGTGACAAGTAGTCCTGGTCGCCGTTGATCATGAGTACTGGCTGCGTGATGCGATCGAGGACACCAATCTCGGACAACGCCCAATGGTGAAACTCGGCTCGGACATCTTCTTCCGACATCGGCGGCCTGAACGGGCCGTCGTCCGCGGCACCGAAGTACCACTCGGCGCGCTCGTTCAACGTGGCGAGGTGCCGGGCCATCTCCTCGCCCTCAGGCAGGTATCCCAGCGGCGCTCCCGCGACGGCCACGACCGCTTGGAGCTTGTCGGGCACGGTCCCAGCGAGCTGCATGACGGAGTAGCCACCCCGGCTTATACCGAATGCACCAATTCTGTTCGGGTCGATCTCCGGGCGCGCGCGGAGCGCGTCGACCGCCGCTTCCCACGCCGTGACCGATTCCGGTGCCCAGGGAACAGGGTTCTCCCCCGTGCCCGGGGCGTCCATGACCAGCCCTGCCATGCCATGCGAGATACAGATCTCCTGAGCCCAGCCGCGGTCTTCCTTGAAGACGTCGGAACCGCACATGACGAGTACTGCTGGCACTGGCTCATCCGACTTCGGCACCCGCAGGTGGGCCGTCATGGTCACGTCTTGGTGCGGAATCTGGACGACCTCGAGAGGAGGGTCAATGTGGGCGCAAGCGCGGATGTACGCGCGGACGCAGTCCTTGCTGACAGTTGCCTTCTCCGGGGTGATCTCACCGGGGAAGCGCGCGATCGCGTAGTAGGTCTTGGCGAGAAGGAACTCCCTGCGCGCCCGTCCAAAGTCGCCGTCCGCCTCAAGGCGCTCGCCCGCCGCCTCGTGGACCTCTCCGAGTTCCTTCCATACCGGAATCCACTTGTCTTGCGTCGTGCCAGTCAGACGATTGACAGCCTCAACAAGCTCAGCGCGATCCTCGATCGCAGCGAGCCAACGCCGGTAGAAGCCGTCTGGCCCGATGTCCCACGGATCTTCGGTCGGGACCGTAGATGCCGAGCAGGGACTCACTGTCGCGTTCTCCACGCTTGCACCTGCTAACTGATCGCTCTTGTCCTGATGTCAGCCTTCGTCGCCCTCTCCTGCGTGCGACGCAGCTACATGTCGAGCGGGCACCCGAGTACAGCCGTCGACGTGATTGGCATCACTGAAGCGGTTCGGTGCTGTGCGGCGCAAAGACCAATCAACTTCAACAGCTATAGAGAGCAGCTATGGTCAACCTCCGACGAGGAGGCCCGGACGAGGTCCAGCGCCGCTCAGCCGGACTCCAGGCCCACATGCACATGCCGAGGTAGCCGTCGCGGAGGACCCCCGTCGCCGACCTGCCCGCGGACCTTGGCCGCCGCAACATCGACCCTGTGGGCTCCGGAGCCCCGATTCGGACGATGACCTACACTTTTGCCTGCCGCCCGGGCGCGGCTCGGGCAGGCTGGCTGGTCATCGTGTGGTCCTTGCTCTACGGCCTGACCAGCGACGTCCTCGGGCTGACGCTGCTCCGGATTCGTGGGGACACCGCGAAAGAGGTAGAGATCCTCGTCCTGCGCCACCGGGTCGCGGCTGCGACGGCAGGTGCAGCGCCCGAAGCTAGGGCGCTTCCCGTGGATCTTGGTCGATGCGGGCGGCGTCCAGGCGGTTGCTCGCAAGGCGGAGGAGGAGTCCATAGCGGAGCTATGGACGACGACGACAACGCGGCGAGCGGCCGTCTGGGCGTCGATCCGCGCGGCCGAAGATCCACGGGACGCGCCCTAGGCGCCGTTCGCGGCGCGGTCGCGGAAAAGGGCCTCCTGGATCAGGCTCGCGGCGAGCCGGCCGTCGGGGGTGTGGATGGTGCCGTTGTAGAGGCCGCGACCGCTGGCGGCGGTCAGCGGCGTGACGTCCATCAGCACCCAGTCGTCGAGGCGGGCCGGCCGGTGGAACCAGACGGCGTGGTCGAGGCTCGCTCCCGTGTGGGCCCGCCCGTCGTGCCAGGCGGCGAGCCCTCCGGACACGTCGGACAGGTAGGTCAGCACGCTCGCGTGCAGCAACGGGTCATCGCCGAGTTCGACGGTCGCGCGCGCCCAGAACCGGGTGTCCCAGCCGGCGTCGGGGTAGGGCTGCGCGGGCCGGCGGGCCTGGACGTCGAACAGCCGGGGGAGGGTGAACGCCGGCAGCGTCTCCGGGTCGCCGGCCGGCGGCGGCCCGGAGACCTGCCGGTCCGCCCCGCCCTCGGGCACGTGGAACGAGCAGCTCATGTTGAAGATCACCTGGCCGCCCTGCACCGCGACCACCCGGCGGGCGGAGAACGACCGGCCGTCCCGGTCCCGCTCCACCCGGAAGATCGTCGACCGGGCGGCGTTGCCCCGGCTGAGAAAGTAGCCGTGCAGCGAGTGCGGCAGCCGCCCCTCGGGCACGGTCCGCCCGGCCGCGAGCAGCGCCTGCGCCGCGACCTGGCCGCCGTAGAGGAAGTACGGCTCGTCGAAGACGGCCGTGGTCCGGTAGAGGTCCCGGTCGAGCTCCTCGAGCGCCAGCAGGTCCAGCAGGGTGACGCCCGCCTGTCCCGGCGGCACGGTCGCGGTCTGGACGGCGCCCGCCCGCCTCGTGTCGCTGGTCAGGCCCACCACTCCTGTGCCGTCCACCCCGCTCACCCGCCCGCCCGCCTCGTCGACCACGACATCCCCGACAACACCCCGTTCTGGCGACTTCCGTACCCGCCGATTCCGTACCTGCTGACGACTTCCCTGTCTGCCGACGGCGTCTCCACCTGCCGACAGCGTCCCTGACCACTGGAGACGCCAGGAACGCCCCTTCGCGGGATGCTCACGGGCGTGCGCGGGCGCACCCGTTGACGGGCACGCGGCCCGCGCGGTGGGGCCGTTCAGGCCTGGCCGGAGCGGGGCCTGGCCAGGCGGGGCCGGCGGCCGGTCCGCTGCGGTGGTTCGACCGGCTGGCGGGGAGCGGGCACCCGGCCGCTCGGGCTGTCTGGTGCCTCCAGCCGCTGGGCGGTGTCGTCGTCGTTACCGCGCAGGCGCAGAAGATCCGCGTCGTTGGCGGCGGCGATGATCAGAGCCGCCCGTCTTAGCTGGTCGCGCACCTGGTTGCCTCCCTGGCAGCGTCACTGCGGGTTGTCGGACTGCGCCTCTCCGGATCCAACCAACCTCTACGACACAGTAAAAGTCGCCGAAGTGCCAGCCGACGCGCCCGTTGTTGCCGGAACTGCGTTGTTCGTCCCACCTCGAACTGCCTGGTTTACGCGTCGGCCCTCGCGGTAGCCGGCCTCGCGGCAACCGGCCGGCGCTGACCAGGGCCGCCGGACAGGGCGCGGGCCGGGGCCGCTGGGCAGGCCCGTGTGGTGCCCGCCACGGCCATCCGCCGGCATGGTCCGGGCCGTCCCGCCTGGCCGCTTCGCCGGCCGCGGCCCGGCTTCCGCCGAAACCCGACAAGCGACCGCGACCACACCTCGGCGAATGCGCCCGCTGACCAGGAGGTTTTGCGTCGCTGTGACCGTGACCACCTTCGGGATTGCTGCCAGGCAACTATTCCCAATGTGGTCGCCGACACGTTCAACATGTCGCATTGGACTTAGTCCCGCTATATGCGGCAAAGCTCACGTCCAGGTGTCTCGAAACGTTCTGGACGGAGGTCCACAATGGTTATGTGGCCGTCGGGGAATGCGGTCGCCGTCACATCTGCAGGGAGCAATCATGCGCAACGACTTGTCCACGCTGGAGCGGCTGCGGTCGCGTGCCTCGTCCCGTCGGGTCGCGCGGCGCGAGCGGCGCGCCCTCGAGACCTACCTCGCCCAGGACTCGCTGTCGCCGAACGCGCGCCAGGAGCTCGAGGTCATCCTGTTCCGCCAGGGCGTTTCCGTCTAGGACCCGCGCTGGCCTGGCCCGACGGCCCGGGCCGGGCGGCGTCGGCCCCCGGCGGGCGCCGACGGGTGATGGCCGCCACTGTTTTCCGCTTTCACTCTCCCTTAACTCCTCGGATATCGGGGCGTCGATTTCCGGTCGCCGGGCCGAACGGCCACGTGCACCGGCCAGGTGACCCACGACACCCTGACCCACCGACCCGCGCCTGACGGCCGGCCGGCGGGCCCCGAGAAAAGCAGGTCCAACCCACGGCCGCGCGGGCGCGCACCGTTCGGAGCCGGCCGGGGATTCCCCCGGCCGGCTCCGGGTGTTTTCCGGCAATGCCCGCTGGCGGTGCCACGCGCGTGAGGGCCCGTTGGTTGCGGGAAAAGACCAGGACAACGGGTCGTGAAGGCGACAGCCGGGCGCCCGCCGACGATCGCCCGACAGGCAACATCACGGCGCGATTGGGCGCAATCTGGACACGTGACTACTCGACCCCCCTTCGGGGGCCCCCGGGCCGCGGTGGCGTTGGCGGCCGCGGCCGCCGTCGCCGCTCTGGTCGCCGGCTGCGACGCGTCCGGGGGCGCCGGCGCGACCAGCGGCGCGCTGCCCGCGCCGCCCACGTCCGCGCCCGGGACCACCTTGGTGCCCGGCACCACGTCCGCGCCTCCCGCCGGGCCGTCGACGGCGGCTCCGCCGGCCACGGCCACCCTGTCGCCGACGGCGGAGCCGCCGTCCGGGGGCACGTCCGCTCCCGCCACCCCGGCCAGCCCGGCGGCCCCGCCGGCGCTGCGGCCGGGCGACAGCGGGCCGCGGGTGCTGGAGCTACAGAACCGGCTCTCGGCCGCCGGCTACTGGCTGGGCACCCCCGACGGCACCTACGGCCAGCTCACCCAGCAGGCGGTCCTGGCTCTCCAGAAGGCGGCGGGCGCGCAGCGCGACGGGCTGGCCGGCCCGGCCACCTGGCGGGCGCTCGACGCCGGGGTCCGCCCGTCGGCGCGTAGCACCCAGGGACGGGCGCTGGAGGTCGACCTCGCCCGGCAGCTGGTCCTCGTCGCCCAGGACGGCAAGGTCCAGCAGATCTTCAACACGTCGACGGGCTCGAACACGTATTACGTCTCGGGCGGCGTCCGCAAGCTCGCGGTCACCCCGGAGGGGACCTACAAGATCTTCCGTCAGGTCAACGGGGTCGACCCTGGCCCGCTGGGCAGCCTCTACCGGCCGAAGTACTTCAACGGCGGGATCGCGTTCCACGGCTACTCGTCCGTGCCCGCCTACCCGGCCTCGCACGGATGCGTCCGCCTGAGCAACCCGGCGATGGACTGGATGTGGTCGTCCGGCGTGGCCGAGATCGGCGCCGCGGTCCACGTCTACTGACCTCGCCGCCGCGGGCCCTGGAGGGCGGCCGCTGGCCGCCCCGTCGCCCCGGCCGCCCGCTGAGGCGGCCGCGGCGTGCCGCCCGCCGTCCGCGGCCGGGCCGCGCGGCGGGCGGTCAGGCGCGGTCGGAGCCGGGGGTCTCGCCGACCGGCGGCGCGAGGATCTCCAGCCGGCCGCGGACCTCGGCGAGCACGCTCGCCCAGGCGTCCCGCAGGTCGTCGGCGCCGTCCGGGTAGAGGTCGTCAACCGCGAGCATGAGCACGCTGCCCCCGTCCGCCGCCGGCTGGACCTCCCAGGTGACGATCACCGTGGAGTCCTGGCCGTCCGGCTGGGGCGCGCCGAGGGTGTAGGTCAGCCGGTAGGGAGCGGTGGCGCGCAGCACGGTCCCGTACACGTCGGTGCCGGCGGCCGACAGCCGGACCGATGAGCCCGGCCGCCAGTCGGAGAGCAGCTGGCGGTCGGGCAGCATGGCGCCCAGCACCTCGACACCCGGCTCGCCGCCGCCGGCGAGTATCCACCACACCTCTTCCGGCCCCGCCGTGACGGACGCGGACAGGAAGCTCGTCCGGAACGGCTCGCGCATGGTGCTCATCCCCTCGAATGCGGCGCGCGTCGGTGCGCGTGTGACCATGCTGCCGATCAGAACGGGTCCGCGAGCTGCGATGTCGCGCCGCGGACGTGTAACGGCCCGGACACCCCCGTCGCTGTCCGTCACCCTCCGCCAGCGCCGATGGTCACCGAGAGACCACCGGAGCGGCAGATCTGGCCGGATTCGACCGCCCATGCTCTAAAGTTCCGCGCGGGGCTGTCGGAAGGAGACCGGTGATCACCTATGCGGCCCTGCTGCGCGGGGTCAACGTTGCCGGCCGGGCAAAGGTCCTCATGACGGATCTGCGCACGGCCTTCGCCGGCCTCGGGTTCGAGGGCGTCTCGACCTACCTGCAGAGCGGCAACGTCGTTTTCGAGACTGAGACGCCCCGCGCGGCGTTGGGTGCCGACATCGAGGCGCGGCTCGGCGCGGAGCTCGGCCTGCGTACCACCGTGCTGCTGCGCAGCGGGGCCGAGCTGGCCGCGGTCGTCGCCGCCAACCCGTTCCTGGGCCGCCAGGACGACCCCGCCAAGCTGCACGTCACCTTCGTCGCCGAGGACCCGGACCGGGCCCTGATCCCAGGACTGTCCGCCCTGGCCGCCGAGGGCGAGGAGGTCGCCGTCGTCGGGCGGGACGTCTACCTGCACTGCCCACACGGCTACGGGCGCAGCAAGCTCACCAACACGGCCGTCGAACGCCGGCTCGCGGTCCTGGGCACCACCCGCAACTGGCGGACGGTCCTGGCGCTGCGCGACCGCACCGCCGCCTGACCCGAGACTCGCCCCGGCCACTTCCGGGGCGGGCGCGCCGGCGGACCGCCGGACGCGTCAGCGGGCACCTGACGTACGTAAGCCGCCCAACTGGCGGGAGGGGTGGGACGGGAAGGATGAGGCGTGGCTGAGCGCGGGCGGGTTGTTGTCATCGGGTCCATCAACATGGACGTGGTCGTGACGGTGCCCCGGATGCCGCTGCCTGGCGAGACGCTCGCCGGCGGCTCGGTGCATCAGGTGCCGGGTGGGAAGGGCGCGAACCAGGCCGTGGCCGCCCGGCGGCTCGGCGTGCCGACGGTCCTGGTGGGCGCGGTCGGCGCGGACGGGTTCGGGACGGTGCTGGCCGGTTTCCTCGGCGCGGAGCGGATCGACATCTCGCCGGTCAGGACCGAGCATGGCCCGACGGGCACCGCCCTGATCACGGTGGCCGACGGCGGGGAGAACACCGTGATCGTCGTGGCCGGCGCCAACGGCTCCGTCGGCCCCAACCGGGTGGCCGAGGCCGCGCTTCGGTCCGGGGACGTCGTGCTGCTGCAGGACGAGATCCCGGCGGAGACGAACGAGGCGGCGGCCGCCGCCGCCCGCGCGGCCGGCGCGACGACGATCCTCAATCTGGCGCCGTTTCGGCCGCCGAGCCGGCGGCTGCTGGACGCGGTGGACGTGCTGATCGTCAACGAGACCGAGTTCGCCGAGCTCGTCGGTGCCTCCGGCGCCGGGGCCGACGGGATCGCCGAGCTGCTGCGCTCCGGCGACGCGCTGACGGCCCCCGACGGCGGGCCGCTCGGCGACGTCGTGGTGACCCTGGGGGTCGACGGGGCGCTGGCCCGGATCGGCGGCGAGCTGCTCACCGTGCCCGGCCGGCGGATGCCGGTGGTCGACACGACCGGGGCGGGCGACTGCTTCTGCGGCACGTTCGGCGCCTCGCTCGCCGTCGGGCTCGAGCCCGCGTCGGCCCTCGCGCGGGCGAACACGGCCGCGGGCCTAGCCGTCGGCCGGTTCGGCGCCGGCCCGTCCATGCCCACCGCGGACGAGGTCGCCGCCGTCGGCCCCGCCTGAGC
>NZ_JADWYU010000247.1:0-6064 GCF_016786325.1 Frankia nepalensis
CCGGGTCGTCGGCGGCGGCGGACGCGGGCGACGGCGCGAACGGAACCGCCCTGGACGGCGCCGACCCGGCGCAGGCGATCCTGCCGCCGCGCCCACCCAAGGAGAGCCGGGTGATCGCGGTCAGCGTGCCCGCCGGGCGTGAGGGCCGCCGGCTGCGCGGCGAGAAGGGCGATGGCGACCGGAGCGCCCGGGAGTTCGCCGGCCGGCCGGGGGAGCACGAGTTCGCCCTGCTGGCCCGGATCGCCGCCGGCCCGGATCGCCGGCCGCTGTTCATCCTCGCGGGCCAGACCGCGACCGCGAACCTCGCCGCCGCCTACTACCTGCGCAGCCGCGCCGACGAACTGACGGCCGAGTTCTCCAACAAGCCGTCGTTCTGCCTGATCCTGCGGGTCGAGGCCGCCACGGTCTACGGCCACGAGCTGGTCGAGCGCGAGGCCGACATCAGCGCCGCCATCGTCCCTCCGAGCCACTAGGACGAGCCCGGACCGCCCGAGCTCAGGCGGCCTGGGCTCGGGCGTCGAGGGCGGCCCGCGGGCACTATGCTGTCGGGCGGGACGAGTCGGCCGGGCGGTCGCGTCGGGGCCGGCGTCAGCCGGCACCCGCCGAGGAAAGTCCGGACTCCGCAGGGCGGGGTGGTGGGTAACGCCCACCCGGGGTGACCCGCGGGAAAGTGCCACAGAAAGCAGACCGCCGGTGCCCGGCGCCGCGAGGCGGCAGGCACCGGTAAGGGTGAAACGGTGCGGTAAGAGCGCACCAGCGCCCGGGGTGACCCGGGCGGCTTGGTAAACCCCACCCGGAGCAAGGTCAAAAGGCGTCCGGCCGCGAGGTCGGCGCTGCGTGGGCGTTCGAGGGCGGCCCGCCCAAGTCCACGGGTAGACCGCACGAGGCCGTCGGCAACGGCGGCCCCAGAGAGATGACCGCTGCCGGCGCGCCGCGAGGCGCCCGGCACAGAATCCGGCTTACAGGCCGACTCGTCCCCAAAACCCTTGTGGCACAGGCACTTTGCTCTCGTGATCATGGCCCTGGGCCGTTTCTGGGCCGTTTCGTTTTCGAGAGGCGCCTGGCGATCTTGCCTGCGGCGGCCCCGTTTCGCCGGGCCGACGGTGACTATGGGTAGTCGAGGTGGCGGGGCGCGGCCGGGGCCGAGTCGGGCCTGGGCGGCCGTGGCGCTCTCGCGGGCATGGATCAGGGAGCGGTGGCGGGGTCCAAAGCACGCGGAAGTCGGCCGTCCCTGGAGCAGCCCAGGGCGCCCACGACGGCGGTCGGGCCTGGCTCTTGTGCTCGCCGGCCGATCGTGCCTCTGGCACCCTCTCAACGACCCGCGCGGCTGGCTTCCGCACCGGGTTGATCCCCGTCGCGTTGGTCGCGGCTCGGACATCGCGCGGCCCGTGGGGCGGCCATTGGTATGCCGACCAGGCATCTCTGGCGGGACGCGGCGGTGGCATCGCCGAGGACATCGCCGCAGGCATCGTCAGAGACATCGCGCATCGTCAGAGCCATCGCGGTGGTCATCTGACCGTAGTTCGGAGGCCAGGCCGCACAGGACGTGCGGAATGTGGCCCGGCCTGTGGAGCGTTTCCGGCGCCCTGGTCGCTCGTCGGACGGTGGTGATCGCTCCTCCGCGGGTTGGAGAGGGCCTTCACCTGCGCACCAGCGACCAGCACGTGCCATCCAGCGTCCAAAGCGCTGGACGGTCACCGGCGAGGGTGGCCAGACGGCCTCGCCGGGCTTGCCGTTAGTGATCACGGCCGGTGCCGGCCAGCCACGCGGGGCGCTGGAAATCGCTGGCGGCCGGCCTGTCCTGGGATCGGCCCATGAGCTGTGGCGCCCAACAAGAACATTCTCGGCACCACAGCATCTGGGATCACGGCCGAACGCCCCACAGGTCATGACCCGCCGCCCGGCCCCAACGCGGTCACCACCTGGATCTGACCACCCCAGCGCGGCCCTCCGCGCTGGGACACGCCGCGATCAGCGATCACCATGTTTTCCCTTAGGCGGTGGACTGCTCCTGGGCGGTCTTATCGGCGGGAGTGGCCCCGAGCACCCCGTCCACGGCGGCCCGGGTGCCTTCCTCGTCGTCGGGCCAGAGGTGGCCGTAGGTGTCCAGCGTCTCGACGGCGCTCTTGTGGCCGAGGCGGGCCTGGACGACCTTGACGCTCTCGCCTGCGTGGATCAGGAGGCTGGCGTAGAAGTGCCGGAGCTCGTGGAAGTCGACCTTCCCCGCGAGCCGGTCGGCCACCGCGTCGGTCGCATCCGCGGCCGCGGTGCTGCCCTTCGCGCGTTCGTCTGCGGCCTGCGTGCGTAGCGCGCGCTCAGCGGCCTTGACGGTCCGCTTCCACACGGAGTCGATGAACCGGTTCCGGCGCATGATCCCGCCATCGGGGCCGGGGTAGAGCAGACGAACCCTGGATCGCTTCGCGGGCGCGCCGGCGGCGCGTTCGGTGTACTCGTCGACCTCGACGATCGCCGGTGGAAACGTCGTGACGTGCCGGCTGAGGGCTTGACCGACGACGTCTGGCAGGGGGATCGACCGTTCCGACGCCTCCCGCTTGACCGGTCGGAGGTAGGGCCCGCCCTTGTTCAGCGTCTGCGCCTGCCGGTCGACCCGGATCCGCCGCCGGCGCCCGAGGAACTCCACCCGGTCCAGCGTGAGGCCGAGGATCTCGCCCTCCCGCATGCCCATGCCGGCGGCGACGACGAACGCGGACCGCCACCGCTCGGGGGCGGCGGCGATGAGCGCTTCGACGGCGAGCGTCGGGAGCGGGTCCACCCTGGTCTGGGTGATCGGCGGCAGGTTGATGTTCACGCAGGGGGTCTGCCTGATGACCCCGTCTACGGCCGCGGCCTTGAGGATCGTGGCGAGGAAGCCGTACACCCGGTGAAGGGTGCGCGGCGCCAGCAGCTTCGACCGCCCGGCGACCCAGGTGACGACGGCCCGCCGCTGGATCTGGCCGACCTGCCGGTCGCCGAACGCCGGCAGGATGTGGTTCCGCAGATCCGAGTCGAGCGTCTCGGCGGTGCTTGGGGCGTGCTGGACCTGCGCGGGCAGCCAGTCCTGCGCGACATAGTCGCGGAACAGTTGTCTGCCCTTGTCCGGATCGATGTAGGCGCCGCGGAGCAGGTCCGTCTCGACGGTGGACGCGAACTGGTCGGCGGCAGCCCTGGTACGAAACGTCGGGTACTTCGTGTTGCCCTGGTCATCGACGTACTCGACCTGCCACCGGTCGCCCTTGCCGTAGCGGGCGGACTTCACTCGCTCTCCGCCGGTCCCCTTCTTGGCGTTGTACCAGCGGTCCTTGACGCGGGCCATCAGGAATGCTCCCCGGCCCCGAGCGCTGCCCGCGAGGGCTGGGTCATCGCCGGCCGCAGGTCGTCGCCCAGTTGGACGAACCACCTGGCCACCGAGCCGCGGACCAGGCCGAGCGAACCTGCGCGTATTTCCACGTAGAAAATTCTGGCCCAGCATGACGAAGAAGGCAAACGCGATATGCGACACCATTCTCTAAGTTGAGCAAGAACGATGACTATTGCTTAACTTCGCCAAGGATCGACTGTCGATGGCAGATTACGTGCAGTTCTTGGCGCAAGCTTGAATGGTGCTGGGAAGCATGTCCTTATCGCCCCAGCTGGCTGGCGTGACTGTCAGACCAGCGCTTACGGCTCCGGGCGGATCGACCTGCGACGTAATTTTCGGGCGGAATCTTGATCTTGCTGTATCCCTGCGTGGGCGCGGCGGAACACGGCGTAGATCGGTGGGGACCCGGCGCTGCCATCGCCCGGGGCATCGCCGGGAACCGGCGCACCGGCCACGTCCGCCGCTGTCCCCGTCGCGGCGCTCGCCGAGGACACCGCGAGGCCGGTGGCGCCCGCGGTTCCGGTGCAGCTCGTTCCCGAGCGGCCGAGCGCCGTGGTGCTTGATGGGTCGTTGGTGGAGCGCATATGTGGTGGCCGCCCTGACCACGAGCGCCGGCGTGTTCGCCGAGGTGTCGGTAGACGGCGGCTTGGTCGACCGACACGCTACGGCGATCGCGCGACGGTGATGCGCCTGCTATTTCTGGGCTGGTGTCAGTGCGTGGCCGATGTTGTAGAGGTCCACCTGGTGTGCGTGCGGTCCGGTGATCGCGATGACGAGGTCGGGGGTCTCCTGCCAGGTGATCGTGTCTGTGCCGTCGGCGCCTGTGATCAGCTGTGCTTCTTTGCCTCCGTGGGTGGTGGTCGGTGAGCCCGTGGCGCCAGGTGGTGTGCCGGAGCTCCCTCGGCTGGCCGTGATCTGGATGGTGGTGCCGGAGCTGTCGCGGTAGGTGCTGGTCGTGCGGGTGACGCCCTGGCTGGTCTGTGTGGTGGGGGCCGCGGTGGGGCGGAAGCCGGGGGGTAGATAGGTGACGGCGAGCCCTTCGATGGTTCCGCCGGGCGGGGTGGTCGGGTCGGCGAGGCCGGTGCCGTCGAGGGGTCCGGTGTAGATGGCCTTGCCGTCGTGTTCGACGGTCAGGGTGACGTTCGCCAGGGTCGCGGACGGCGGCATTATCGTCGCGCGCCAGGGGCCGGTGGGGCTGTGTCCGTCGGAGTAGCTGTCGAAGGAGGTGCTGGTGAAGCTGCGAACGGTGGCGTCTGGCTGGGCGAGTGCCAGTCCCAGGACGCCGTCGTGGAGGGTGGGGTCCTGGGTGTAGGGGTCGCTGCGGTAGGTCACGGTGGCGGGGAGATGCCGGGTCAGCAGGCTGACCTGGGTGGCGTCGGTGTGTGGGGCGGGGCGGTCTTCGCGCAGAACCAGCTCGCCGACGGCCGTCGAGGCGTCGGGGGCTGGTTGTGGCACAAGCCGGTAGGGGCCGGTCAGGATCCCCAGACGCAGCTGGCCCGAGGCGTCGGCTCCCTGGAGCACCGCCACCGCGCCGACGATCTCGGAGTAGTCGGCGTAGAGGACCCGGACGCCGGTGTGGGCTCCCCGCGGGGCCTGGGGAATGACGGAGGTCGAACGGTCCCACAGGGCGGTCGCCTGCTGCCGGAAGCCATCGTCCTCGGCGTACCTGCCCCGTGGCTCCCATTCGAGACCGACACCGCCGGAGGGAGAACCGGGACCACCGGCGGCGTAGGGAGATGAGGACAGCACCGTCTGGTCCTTGCCGCCAGCTGACAGGGTCAGGATGGCGGCGAGCGCCACCGACGCTACCGACGCCACCAGGGCGGCGGCGCCGATCAGCACGCCGAGTCTGCGCCGTCGCCGCAGGCGTCGACCTCGTGCCAACACGGTGCGGACACGTAGTGGATCGTCGGCCCCGAGAGACGCCAGTGACCGCAACGCATCCTTGATCCTCTGGTCGGAGTCCGCGTCGGGGACCATCATGTGTTCATCTCCATTTCCCCGGACCGGGCATGGGGGGCGGTTGGAAGGACGGGCACCGACTCGGGGCCGAGCGCGGCACGGAGCTTGGCCAGCCCGCGGGCCGTCTGGCTCTTGACCGTCCCGACACCACAGCCCATGATCTGCGCGACCTCGCTCTCGGGAAGGTCGTCGTAGTACCGGAGGACCACCGCGATTCGTTGCCGTTCGGGTAGGGCCCGCAGCGCGCGTCGGAGGAGTTCGCGGTTGTCGATCTGTGGTTCGGTCGAGGGCAAAGAGCGGTGCGGTGGCTCGGCTGTCAGGACCTCGCGGCGGCCGAGTCGCCGCCACCATCCCCGCCGGGCGTTGACCATCACGGTGCGGACATAGCCCTCAGGGCTGTCACCAAGGCGGACGGTCGACCACCGCACGAACGCCGTGACCAGCGCGTCCTGGAGCAGATCCTCCGCGGCGGCGTTGTCACCTGTCAGCAGGAACGCCGTGCGGTGCAACCGCGGACCGGCCTCGGCGACCAGCCGCAGGAAGTCACCCGGGTCAGGTTCATGCATCACTCGATCGTCCTCACACCCACTCAAGCCCCCGGAGCCTCGAAAGGTTGCACGCCGGCGGGGACTGGGCCGGGCGAGGCGTCAAAGAGGGCTACGCGGCCCCATACGCCACCGGGGTGGGGGGGGGGGGGGGGGGGGCCGGCGGCGGCCCCGCCCCCCCCCGCCCCCCCCACCCCGA
>NZ_JADWYU010000247.1:6074-55960 GCF_016786325.1 Frankia nepalensis
CGGGTGCCGGGGTCGTGTCCTCCTGCCGGCAGGAGGACACGACCCCGGCACCCGGATACCAGAAACTCGTTACTCAGTGTCGCGTGACATTCGATGCGTCTAGGGCGCGTATCGCGTTGCGATCTCTTCATGATCGATTTTCGTGGTGGGTTCGGGTCCGGTAGGTCCCCGTGTATGACGCGCGCGCAGGTGACGGACGAGGAGTGGGCGTTCATCGAGCCCTACCTGCCGGTCGGGGAGTTCGGTCCGTATCCGGCCAGGTTGCGGGCGCAGTTCGAGGGTGTGGTGTGGCGGTTTCGGACGGGCAGCCAGTGGCGGGAGATACCGGAGCAGTTCGGGGCCTGGTCGACGGTGCACAACCGGTTCCGGCAGTGGCGGGACGCCGGGGTCTTCGCGGCCCTGCTGGAAGGCATGATCGCCGAGGCCGCGAAGCGGGGTGCGGTGGACCTGTCCCTGGTCAGTGTGGACTCGACCACGTCCCGCGCCCATCACGACGCCGCGGGGATGCATCTGGATCCCGACGTGTTGGCGGCGGTGGAGAAGGCCGCCGTCGAACAGGAGAAGGCCAGGCAAAAAGGGGTGAGGCGGAAGCACAATCCGGACGCGGAGTCGAGGACGGCGACGGGCGGGAGGAACGGCGACGGGTCCGACGCCGGCACAGGGCCCGGCTAAAGGCCGCACTGCTGGGACGGTCACGGGGCGGGCAGACCAGCAAGATCCACCTTGCCGCCGACCGGCGGTGTCGACCGTTGGCGTTCGTGTTGACCGAGGGCCAGGCCGCGGACAGCCCGCAGTTCGTCCCCGTGCTGAAGAAGGTCCGGGTCAGGGGGCCTGTCGGGCGTCCCCGCGTCCGGCCCGACGCGGTCGCCGCGGACAAGGCGTACTCGTCCCGCGGTAACCGCGCCCACCTGCGCGGGCGCGGTATCAGGGCTGTCATCCCGCAGAAGGCCGACCAGGCCGCCAACCGGAAGAAGAAGGGCCGCGGGGGTGGTCGGCCGGTCCGCCACGATATCGACCTCTACAAGGAGCGGAACACCGTCGAGCGTCTGATCAACAAGCTGAAGGCCTGGCGAGGTATCGCCACCCGCTACGACAAGACCCCGGGCAGCTACCTCGCCGGCCTCCACCTCCGCGCCTCCATGATCTGGATCAAGGAACTTGCGTGACCCATCCCTTGATCACAACCAAATACGCGCCCTAGGACGCTACCTCGCCCTGTCGATCCGTTGACCAGCGCGGATAACCCGAAGTGACGGGAGTAGGGGCGACCGTGAGTAACTAATTGTGGACGGTACCGTACCCGACGGTGGTGAAACCGTACGGCTGCGGCTTGTGGTAGGTGAAGTGGTAGGTGCCGCTGTTTCCTACACCGATCCAGCAGTAGCCGTGCTGGCCGCCGGTCGTCGGGTAGGCGATCGCCGAGTAGTCGGTGCTGCCCTTGTGGAGCTGGATCACGATGTAGGTTTGTGGACCCGCGCTCGACGTCGCCGTGAAATCGTTGCAGAAAATCCCGTTGGGCGACGCGTTCATGTCGCGACCCCGCAGGTTGCTGTCGAATTCGACGGTGTAGTTGAACGGCAGGCTCGCTCCGAAAGTGCTGACTCCGCCGCCGCTCTCGGTGGTGGTGACGGTCGTGCCGCCCGGGCCCTGCGTGTAGTGATCGACAGCGATCCCGCTGGGCGCGACGTAGCTCGACGGCTTCGCGGTGGCGGTAGGGACTGGGACCGCCTTCGTCACGGGAGCGGTGTCAGCGGCACTCGCCTGCCCCGCCATGGCCAGCGCACCGATCAGCGCGGCCAACGGAACCATCAAGCGCAGCCTTCTTGAACTCACGTTGAACCCCTCACAACAGATAAGGAAACAAGAGAGCGCAGCGCAATACGCCACCGACACAGCCCAAGGGTGACGTGATTGCGGCAGCGGAAAACAACCTAGTCGACCTCTCTACGGTCAGTGTGCGTTTCGGAAAAATTTCCGCCAGAACTAGCTCGACCCTTGACGGCCCACGCGCTGCAGGGATGATGCCCGAGCGCAGGCTTCGGCGGGCCACTAAAACTACAGGGAGTAGCGACTGTCGTTGACTGTCTGTGACCATTCTTCCTATTTGAGGTGGCGGACTTTCATCGGCTTCCCGGTCCTTGTCTCGACTGTTCTCCCTGCTTAGTTCGTAGATCAATACAATGGTTATTGATCCCCAGCGCGGTCGGATGCTGGGCCAGGTGGGAACAGCGTGTATGCGATCTACCGAGGATCTTGTGGCGTATGTCGCTGTCAGTTACTGGCGCAGTGCGCGGTTAGGTCTACGCCGGAGACCGGGACAGGCTGTGGAGGGTCAAGGCGGCGCAGCCCGCTTCCTCGGCCGACGGCTGACCCGCCGGCTGGTCGACCAGGACATCGGGTTTGGCCTCGGAGGGGGCGCGCGGCGCCACCTCCATAGGTGGCCGTCGGACGGCGGTGACCACGCGGGGGCTGGCGGCGGGCCGTGCTGGGGTTGCCGGGCGTCGGCCTGGGCCCGGGCCGACGGCAGGGCCTTGCGAAGGTATGGCCCTTTCGGAGGGCACTGCCGGTCGTCTACCCGGTTGGTGACCTCGATCGTGATCCGGACGTTGCGTGACGCGCGGGTCAGCGGGATCGCGATGGTCAGGTCGGCCGGCGGGATGGCTCGGGCGTGGGGAGGACGAATCGGCCGGCCATCAGGTCCGCCTCGTCGTCGGATCACCCCCACGGGCTTGGAAGGACGTCGCGATTCCAGACATCTACGTCTGCTTCGCCGGATTACCCCTGCGGCGTGGGGAGGACATGTCGTCAAGGTCGACGAGGATCCCCGCAGGGGATCATCCCAACGGGCGTGGGGAGGACGCCCGCACGGAGGTGAGTCTGATGTCGCTGGTCGGATCACCCCCACGGGCATGGGGAGGACGTCGAACTGGGCCGGCCAGGACAGCGGGCACGTCGGCCATCGTCAGCCCTAGCGAGCGCGCGTACAGCGCGGCCCGCATCCCGCCGGCCATGGGTCGTGGAATCTACCGGTCTGCGGGTGTTCGGGCGTTGTGGAGCATGGCGGCGAGTTCGTCGAGTTCGGGCAGGTCTGGGCGGCGGCGGGTGAGGGCGGTGTGCAGGTGGCTGATCCGCTGGATCACTGCCTCGCCGGGGGAGCCGGCCATGACGGCCAGGGCGTACCGGCCGGCGTCGGCCGCGGCGACCGGGTTGTTGGGGACGAGGTTCTCGGCGAGTGCGGCCCACACGGCGCCCGCGGTGGTGGCTTGTGTGGCGTCGCGGGCGCCCAGGGTGGCGCAGGCGTGCCACTCGGCTGACTCGCCGGTGCGGAGGTCGGTGGGGGTGAGGGCGGCGTGGAGGCGGTCGCGGGTGTGGTCGAACATCCAGGAATCGGGGTGTTTGGCCAGGGTGTCGCGCAGGGTGAGGAAGGCTTCGCGGGCCTGCGCCATGTCGCCGGCGCCAGCGTGGGCGGCGGCCTCGAAGGCAGTCAGTCGGGCCCGCAGGAACGGGTGCGCTGGTGGCTGGGTCGACCTCCGGGCCGCGGCGGCCGTGTCGGCGGCGCTGCTGAAGCACCCGTTGTGGAAGGACATGCACGTCTGTAGCAGTGCGACCGAACCAGCCAGGAGCGGGTCCTCGCCTTTGGCGTGCTGCGCGGCGAGCGCCGCGAACGTGGCGGCGTTGGCGCCGTGACCTATGTGGAAGGCGAGCCGGGCGAGCAGATAGGAGGACTGCCCGCCGAGCAGGCGAAGCTCCTGATGGACGCGGAGGCTGACGCGGCGGTGGAGCGCACGGTGGATCTGCCGCTGCCGGTGAGCGAGCACCGAGAGCAGCAGGTCGGAGTCGGCCGTGTAGTAGGTGGCCATGACCTTCTCGAGATCTTCGCCGATCTCGATCAGAGTGATCGGGTCAGGGTCCGCGTGGTGCATCAGCCGGGATACGGTCGCCGCCATCGTGGCGAGGTCGCGCAGCGTCTGATCGGGAGTACCCGCTGTCGGTTCGTCGGCACCGTCCTCACCGAGGCCGAGTTCCTTGAGGTGCTGGTCGTGCCAGGCACGCCAGCGCAGGGTGAGTAGCTCCCCGGCACCGCCCAGCACGGCCTGGAGCGCGCAGACCAGGTGAACAGAGGGCAGCTCCCGCCCGTTCTCGATCCGGGACAGCCGCGCCCGGTCGCATCCGGCGAGCCGGGCGACGACCTGTTCCTGCGTCAGACAAGCGTCGCCGCGCAGTTCGCGGACTCGCCTCCCGAGTCTTTCCAGCGAGGTCCCCTGCAGGTCATCGAGGTCACCCATGTCGCCTTTTCTCCGTGCCCGTGTGGTGGCGGATCATCAGACGACGAGCATCATGCCACCCTAAGTAGAGGTGTCAGCACTCAGGAGTTGCGATCTTGTCGCAAACGGAGCTGGTCCGGTGACGAGCCGCATTCGGCCGTTGACCGCGCCTGCCGATAGGCCGCGGCAAGGTCCCGGACGAGCTCTGCCTGGCTGATGTGCCCGGCGGCGGACGGTTCGGCCGTCGCAGCCGCCGTATCAAGGATGAAGGCGAGCGGCATCCGCTGCTTCGCGTGGCTACGCCGTCGGTCGGAAGAGTTCCCGTGTCGCCGCGGACGGTCGGGCCGCCCGTGCGCCGCATCGGAAGTAGCGGGTCGACATCAGCCACAGCAGCGTGCCGCCCGGCCTCGGCGTGGTGTTTCCGTGACCCGTGATCCCGACGGTGCGCCGAACCGGACGCGCTGAGGCGGTGGCGGACGGCTCGGCCGTCACGGTTGCCGCATCACCCCGCCGCCCCCAGGACGGGGAGGGTTCTGCGTTGGCCGCGGACGGTCGGGCCGGCCAGCGCGCCGCACCAGAAGTGAAAGGCCAACTCCGGCCACGTCGGCCAGCCATCGGCTCGCCGCGGGAACCTGAAAGAAAGGGCTGGGCTATGAACAGCGAAACCGCGATCCTCGTCGAGGACATCACCACCCGAGTGCAGCGCGCCATCCGCGTCGGCGACTACCCCGCCATCGTCGGGCTGCACGGCGAGCGGACGCTGATCCTCAGCGACTACGACTACCTGACCAACTGGGTGACCAGCCTGGACTTCGAGATCCGCGCCGCCGCGAAAGCCCAGGTCAACACCACCCACCGATGGGTCTTCGCCGTCGCCCAGGTCTGGCACGACGACGGCGACACCATCCAGGCCCGGCCCCTGTTCACCGGCCCCCTTCAGCCGGGCGAGACCGAGACGATCCACTGGATGAGCTGCGACGCCGACGACGGCATCGACTACGGCCGCGTCCAGTTCGCCCGCCGCCCAGACGGCGAACCCGTCTTCGACGACGCCGAATACTTCGCCTGCCCCATGGACGCCGGCAACCGGCTGCCCGGCGCCGCCATGCACCGCCTCCTGACCGCCGGCATCCCCGACCTGGCCACAGCCATCCAGCAGCGACCCCGGATGGCAGCGATCAACAACCCGGGATGATCACTCCGGCGGTACCCCCGAAGCGGAGTGATGATCACCGAGTCGGGCGCGGTGCTGTGAACCGGTGGTTGAAGCCACCCAGACGATGAAGGCGGGTCAGACCGAGAGGTGGGCGTTCATGGCGCGGGCCTGCTCGGCGAGTTCGGGTAGTTCCACGACGGTGACGCCGGCTTGGGTGAGGAGCTCGTAGCCTTGGCAGTCGGCGACGAAGAGGCTGGGCTCGCGCCAGGCGATGACCACCCGGGGGATCTTCGCGTCCAGGATGTGCTGGGTGCAGGTGCGCGGCCGGGACTTGCGCTGGGAGCAGGGTTCAAGGGTGCTGTAGATCGTCGCGGTGGCGAGCCGGGGGTCGTCAGGGGCGATCTTCGCGAGTGCGGACTCCTCGGCGTGTACCGCGTCGTCGACCTCGCGGGAGAAGCCGAAGGCGATCTCCTCGTTGTTCTCGTCGACGATGACGGCGCCCACCGAGTAGGCGCCGTCGGCGGGCGGGCAGCGGTGGGCGAGTTCGATAGCCCGGGTCATCCAACGGTGGTCATCGAGCTGGGGCATGGAACGGCTCGTCCTTCCCTGGGTCCGGTCCCGGCACGGGTGGTGCGTCGGATGGCCGGTGGGTGGCGGTCAGGCGGTCACGGCTGTGGGGATCTGGTCCATCGCCTGGCGGAACTCGCGTACCTGAGGGACAGTCTTCCATCCGGCGACTGCTTCGTGCAGTGACCGCAGGCTGGTCATGATGCGGCCGGAATGCGTGTGGGCACCAACCGTGAGTGCGTGGAGACCGAGCGTCGCGGCTTGCTCTGGTTCGCGTGCTCCTGCGTGTGCGAGGGCTTCGCGGGCGAGGTAGACGCCGCGGTCGCGGTGGAAGGCGGGGGGCAGGCCGTCGATCGCGGTCCGGAACCCGGTGGCCGCGGCCGGGTAGTCACCGAGTGCGGCGAGGCTGTGCGCCCGCTGGACTTCGATGTAGGCGGGGCTGAAGAACTGCCCCCAGGGGTCGGTGTCGGGTTCGGCCCGGCCGAGGATGTCGTGGGCCCGGTCGTAGAGCGTCAGGCATGTGGTCTTCTCGCCGCGTAGCGCGTGGCCGTGCGCGCTGTAGGTCGCGGCGATGGCGGCGAGGCGGCCGGTCGGCTCGGCGCTGGTCAACGCTGCGTCGGCAACATCAATTGCTTCGCCTGGGTCGCCGCGGTCCGCGGCGAGTTGGCTCTTGCGGGCGAGGATGAACACGGTCGCTTTGGGGTCGCTTGCTCGGTGTGACCACTCCAACGCTCGGTCGAGCCAGTATCCAGCCGTGGCGTGATCTCCGGTGTCCTGGTGGAGCCATCCGAGGAGATCGGCGAACTGCGTTTGGATATGGAGCAGCGTCTGCCGCTGTGGGGTGGAACTCGCGCTGTGGCGGAGGTGGGTGGCGATGAGGCCGGTCTGTTCCTGTGCCGCGGTGATGACCTGGCGCGGTCCGAAGAGGTTGTCGTTCTCCGCGAGCACGGCGCGCAGCCGGGCGAAGTGGTCGACGACGCGTGGGTCCAGCGAAGCCGATCCGGGCGCGATCATCGCCATCGTGGCGAGCGGGCTGAGGGTTGCTCCGCCTGCGGCGGTGAGGCCCAGGCCGCGCAGGAATCCCCGGCGATCGAGCGGCATGAGGACGGTCCTCCCATCCGGGGCGAGCTGAGGAATAAGGATCAAGTCGCCTGGGTCCGTGAGACCGGCTGTGGCGAGGGCTTGCGTTGACGCCGAGGTTTTCCCAGTTCTGGCGGTGCTGGAGTCGGCTTTGACCGGTCGGTCGGTGGCCGATCCCCATCGTGTCGCCGTGAGCGTGATCGAGGAGCCCGCCGAGGTCCCGGCGGCTCCATCCGGCTGGCGGCGCATGCTGTTGATCAGGAACATGTCTGCCGGGGAGAAGTGTTCACGGTCCTCGACGTCGAGCAGGGCGTGGAGATCGCATCCGTACACCTCGGCGAGCACGGCGAGGATCTGCGGGGTAGGACGTCGGCGGGCTGGGTGAGGCCAGTTCTCCACCTCGCACAACCGTGGCGCGGTCATCGGGGCGGCGCCGTCCGGGTCGAGGTCGGCCTGGGTGGCGTAGGCGTTGATGTGGTCGGCGGCCTGCTGCTGTGTCCAGCCGTGTGCGACGCGGTAGGCGGCGCGGGGGCGTAGCCGAAAGCGGCGGGCGAACTCGATCGCGATCTCGTGGTGACTCATGCCGCTCGCGCGCATCCGAGTCCGCAACTCGTCCTGCTCAACCCTTTGGCTGGGCCTGTTCATGGCGGCGTCGCCACCCCTTCCAGGTCAAGGATGCTCGCTGATCCGGCAGGGGTCGCCCACCGATCGGGCCTCGACCGGAACCCGCCCACAGTAACCGGATCCTCACGATAAGGGTGGTAGGTTGCCACCCTTCGCGACCGCCTCGCCCTGCGTCCCGGCGCGACGCTGACGAGTCTGCGGCGGGCTGCCACGCGGGAACGCGGGTGACAGGCGTCCTGGACGGGACTGGCTGCGTACTGTTAGTAGCGCAGTACCAGCCGGTTCTCGGGCTTGGTTATGATCTTGCCTCTCATCTGGCTGGGGATGGGCGCGCCGGCCGGGAAGGCGAGGATTTCAGGGTCGGCGGTGCGGTCCCGGTCCCAGGCGTCGATCTGGTCGACGATGCGCGAGGCGAGATGGTGGCCGAGGGGTCCATGCCCGATGGCGCCGAGCTGCCAGCGCCCCGGGGTGGAGCTGCGCTGGATGGTGAAGTAGGCCAGTGATCCGTCTTTGGCCAGGGCTGGGCTGCGTGAGGCGATCGCGGGTGTGCACAGCCCGGTGGCGACGGCCTGTTGGTCGGCCTCGATGCGGACCGTGCCGTCGTCCACGGCGCTGAGGTGCAGCCAGACGCGGTCGAATGGTTCGTGGCCATGCACGGTCACGTCGGACCAGACGGTGGACTTCTCCTGGTCGAGGACGCCGCGCAGGGCGTCCGCGTCGATGGGCTGGTCCAGGTCGTGGTGCAGGGCGGCGAGGCCGTCGGGGTGGATGATGGTCTTCTGCTCGCCGGGTTGGCCGAGCATGGGTACGAAGCCGCACAGGAAGACCCAGTCGGACTTCCAGTGGTCTTGGTGTTTGGTGAGCGCGACGGCGCGGGTGGTGCCACGCCAGCGCAGCGGGAGGACGAGGCGGCCGTCGGGGGCGAGTTGGTCCCACCAGGTCCGGGGGATGTCCCAGGCGCCGACCGTGACGATGATCCGGTCGAACGGGCCGTGTTCGGTGGCGCCGTCGGCGCCGTCGCGGGTGAGGACCCGGACGTGAGGAAAGCCGGTGTCGTCGAGGTTGCGGCGCGCCGCGGCGGTGACGTCGGCGTTGATGTCGATGGTGGTGACCTGGCCATCGGCTCCCGCGAGCGTGGCGAGAAGGGCGGCGTTGTACCCGGTGCCGGCGCCGATCTCCAGGATGCGCTGGCCGGGCTGGATGTCGAGGGCGGTGAGCATGGCGGCCACGATGGTGGGGCCGGAGGCGCAGCTGAGGTGGGTGCCGTCGGGGAAGGTGTGGGTGATGACCGCCTTCTCGTCGTAGGCGTCGGCAAGCGGTGCGTCGGGGACGTAGCGGTGGCGTTCAATTCGTCGCAGCGCCGTTTCGACCGGCCGGGGCAGGCGCTGGCTGGTGAGGATGCGGTCGACCATCTGGTCGCGGAGAGCTTCCGGCGATGCGGCGGCGGTAGTGGTGTCCATCGGTCTCCTTCGCGGTGTGCGGGATGTGCGGTCTGCGGCGGCGTCGCCCGGTCGCGGCTGCTAGCTGATCAGGAGGCAGCGGTCCCAGCCTGGCAGCGCCGGGTTGGGTGCGATGTCCAGGCTCGCGGCGACGAGCGCGATACCGGCCGCGCCGTCCAAGAACCCCTCGCTGGTGGGTTCACCCTGGTCTCGGAGGTACTGGCGCATCTGGGCTTCGGCGGCGCCGAGCACGGCGTGGAGTTTGTCGGTGTTGGTGTCGGCTGCGGCTCGGTGGGCGGTCAGAAGCAGGCCGGCCCAGCCGTGGCAGAGTCCCGCGTCGGTGAGCCGGGCGAGTCGGCGGACGTCGGTGAGGCATCCGATCATGGTCTCTACCGCGTCGGATGCCCGTTGCCGGTCGCCAATGGCGAGGGCGGCAAGGTGCTGGGCTCGGGCGATTCCGGGACTGCCGTAGCACCAGGAAGGTCGATGCGGTCCCGGGCGGGCGATGTTGCTGGTGTGCAGCTCGTCGTGGTCGATCACCTCGGGCCACCAGGCGGTCTGCCCTTGGCCCCTGCGCCACTGGTCGAGCCACACGAGGAGGGTGTGCAGCGCGTCGGCCTGTCCGGCAACGACGATGCCCTGCCGCAGGGTGATGGCCAGGAGTGCCAGCGGTCCGGCGACGCCGTGGGCCATGCCGAAGCCGGCATGGCCGGCGTTCCACCGAGTGGATGCGTGTCGGTCGGGGCTGCCCGTCGCCCACCAGCCGGGCAGGTCGCGGCCGTCGACACGGATCGGCAGGGTCAGCCGCACCAGGTACGCGAGTACGTCCCGGAGAAGATCGCCCTCCCGGCCGCGGTGCAGGACGAGAGCACCGAGGCCGGTGAGCCCGTTGATCAGGTCATATTCGTGGGCGTAGGGCAGCTGACCATGGTCGATGCGGCGGTGGGCGGCGTGCAGGCGGCAGCGGATGATGGTGGCGATGGCGTCGTCGAGGGTGGCCAGCGCGGTGTGGTAGCCGGGATGGCCGGCGGTGTGCAGCGCATAGGCGACGGCCGGCGCGCCCTGGTACAAGCTGGCGGTGTCCGGCTGGGCGTTCAGCGGGCTTCGTGCCATCGCCGCCGCGAGGTGGTGCACCGTCCCCCAGCCTTCGATGCCAGCACGGGCATGAGCGATCTGCGCCAGCGCGATGCCTGGTGCTCCCTCACCGAGGGACTGGGCCCACTGTGCCGATCCAGCGCTTCCCAAGACCGGGATTGCTGGGAGGCGGAGCGTGTTCATGCGCTGTGCGCCGTGGTGTGCGCGCGTCGGGTGAGGGCGATCTGCCGGGCCAGGCGCCGGCAGGTGGCCTCGTCGACGCGGTCGGCGAGCCTGGCGCGGTTGTGGTGCATGTGCAGGAGCGCGGACAGAACCTGGTCGGCATCGGTGTCGCCGGCTAGGGCGAGCCGATAGCGGGTCAGCGCTTCCCGGCGGGCCTCCCACGCCTGGACGAGGACGTCGGGCAGGGAGGTATCGCCCGGGAGGGTTCCTCGCGTTGCCCAGCGGGTGACCTGCTCGGTGACGGTCCGATCCGCGGACGACGCGGTTTTGGCCGCGAGGTGTTCCAGGAGCCAGCCGTTCGCGCGGACAGGGTCGGGGTGGAAGCTGTCGGCGATCTCCACCATGCCGATGGCGGTGAGCGCCATCGGGTGGACGGCGAGTGGCGTCGCGAGTTGGAGCGCGACCACGTGCGAGTCGGCCGCGAACACCGCTTCGGCGGCGTCCATCGCGGCGCCGTTGCCGTAGCGGCCGACCTCGGGGTGATAGGTCGCCAGGGACAGCCGGGACGCCACGCCCGCGTCGCAGAGCTGCTGCCCCCACTGACCGACCGCACAGGCCACCGCGGCGTACTCCTCGGGGCCGGCGGCCCGAATCCGCAGCCGTAGATGATCGGTCTCGCGGACGCTGCGGTAGCGGGCGAACCAGTACGGCCGGTCGCCGTCGAACAGGGCAAGCAACTGGGGCAGGTGCGTGCGGAGGATGTCGTCGAGACGTTCGGGATGGGTGAAGATCTGCGCGTAGAGCCAGGAACTGTGCGGCGAGGCTGGCCGGTGCGCGACGTTCGCGTTGGTCACGAGTGGCAGGGCGCCAGTGACGAGGTTTGGCGCCGCTGGCACCGCGCGGACGAACGGCATGACGATCTCGTGCACGTGGCCGCCGATCCACCGCGTGCCCTCGGCGGTGTCGGCCTCGGTCAGCGTCGCGTGGCCGTGTTTGTCCAGGTGTTCGCGCAGGATCGCCAGGTGCGCGTCCACGGTGAGATCCAGGCGTAGTGACCGGTGATCGTCATGGAGCTCTACCGTGTCCGGGCAGGCCCATCGCTGCCGCCATCGGGCGAATGCCTGTTCCCAGCAGTGGGCGCCGGCGTGGAGGGCTGTGTGGTCCGCGGCGCTGATCCGCCACGTCGCGGGCGACAGGATCGCGCGCCGGTAGCGCACCCGAGGCATGTAGGGCAGGCGCGCGGCCAGCGGTCCCCAGTCGAACTCGGTGAAGCGGGCGAGGAAGCCACGGGTCAGCGTGGCGAGGAACCGGGCCAGCGGCGGTGCCTGCTTGCGCAGGGCGAGCGCGTGGAAGACCTGCGGTTCGACGAGCTGGCGCCGCGAGATGCTGACCAGGTGCAGCCCATCGGCCACCGCGACGATACCGAGGTCATCCAGGCGGATCGCGGTCGCGTCGTCAGTCCGGTGCTCGCCGACCGGTAGCACGTGAGGCAGCCAACGGGGAACTCGAGAGACGTTCTCCGAATGGGGGAACAGCGGCGGGAACGACAGCTGGACCGGCAGCGCGCCCTCGACGGCCGTAGGCGCGGCGGCGAAGACGGAGTCCAGGCCGGCGCGGCTGACGGCCGAGCCGAACCGGCAGGTGAGCGTGCCGAACGCCCACGCAGGGTGGACGCTGAACGTGTAGTCCCCTGCCGCAAGCGCCTGGACGGTGGAAGCGTGCACACGGGCGCCCAGCTCGACGTGCGGCGGAATCCAGCGCGGGTCCACCGGAGTGTCCGCCGTGATCACGGCGATGAGCTCGTCGGTGAGCACGAGCTCGCGCTGTCCTGCGGTGACCGCGTCCCAGGCCAGGCGCAGCAGTTCCTCGTCGCGGCGGCTGACCGTGACCTCGGGCTCGGCCAGCATGGTGCCCGGGAAGCCCGCTGGCCAGCCGATGCCTGTATCGGGATGCACCGCGTCCCGGACGGGCACGAGCGCTCCTGTGCCGTAGCGGTCCCAGAACTCGCGGCACCAGTCGTTCCACCCCTGGTCCGGACGCGGCTGGCGGGTAAGCCGCAGTAAAGCACCTACCGCGTAGGCCATCTCGCCAGCGAGGTCGACGGAGACGGCAACATCACAGTCGAGGTGAAGATCACCCGCCAGTGGTGTCCGGCCAGCCGGCGACAGACGACGCATGCGGGCCGATGCCTCGTCCCGTAGCCGTGGCCGCGCCCGCGACGCGGCGTCCTCGGCGTTGTGGGCGCGGATCACCCGTTGGATGGCACGTAGCTCGCTCAGCGTGGTACCCGCCGCTTCAACACCGCCGGCCACCGCGCGTTCGACCGTCGCGACCATGTGCTCCAGCGGGTCGGTCACCGTCATGGGCGCACGAAGGCTTGTGATCAGAATGCCCTGCGTGACCAGATCGCCGAGGGTCTGGCGGACGGCCGAGAAAGGTACGGCCGGGAACGCCATCGCGACCTGGTCGAGCAGGACGTGGAACGGGATCGGCTTGGCGGCCAGGCCGCGGACGAGGCGCATGACGGAGGTGTTGCGTACCGTCACCCGCCCCGGGCCGCGGGGCATCTCGATCCGGTCGCCGCGTTCGACCAGCAGGTCGCAGGCCACGACATCCAGATGCGTGAGCAGGTCGGGCAGCGCCTCGAGCCGTTCGGCGACATCGTCCAACCACAGTGTGTCCGCCCGCAGGACCAGCCGGTGGCCCACACCCCAGCGCACCCGCACGTCCTCGCCGACCTGGACCCCGGCAACCCCCGCGAACAGGCCGAACGGGGTAGGGCGTCCCATCGAACGCAACAGGTACCGGACGACCGCCGAGGTCACCCGCCGAACCTGCCTTCCGCCCGCCGGCTGGCCGTCGAGCACAGCCTCGACCTGAGCGGCAAACGAACCGCTCGCGTAGCGGATCGCATCGGCGAACCCGGGCAGCGCCCAGACAGCGCGTAGCCACGACCGGCACGAGTCCGGATCAGACAACGTCGGCCATTCTCCCGGCTGCTGGGACAGCGGAAGGACCGCCGCCCGCAGCATCGCACCACCAGCGTGGCGGTACAGCCGCACGTTCGCGTCGATCATCACCCCTCCGTCGAACGCCGCAGCCGCCGGCCCACCGCGCGGAGACAACCGGTGAGCCGGAGCCGCAGCCCCTACCCGATCAGTCGCTGATACACGCGGACCCACAGGTCGAACCGCAGGTGTCACTGGTGTCGCACGCCCGGATCGTGTAGCCGGGCGCCGCGTCGACCGTCACCTGCACATCCAGCTGGAACTCGTCCAGCAGGCCGAGCGGCGCCGGATCGGTCCGCTCCAGAACCGCGCTGGCGGAACCATCGAGCGTCATGGTCATCAACTCCTTCAAAGGAGGACAAACAGGGCCGCGCCCGGAGGGCGTGCCGCAAGGATGCTCCGCCCCGGCCCGTGAATCATTCCCTCGACCCAGAATCTTGTAATTCGTGCTCCTGGTGCGCTTGACCTGCGAAAACAGCGTCCGTAGCCAGATTCTGTTCGGCGCTGAGCCCGGGATTGACGTCGAATCGTTCGTCAGCCACGAATCGGCATGCCCCGCGTGACCGCACGCGCGGCGGCCGCCACGTCGCGGCGGCGCGCAGGCCTCGGCGAGGGTCTGCAGGGCGAGCCGGTGGGCAGACTGCACGGTGATGCCTGGTGCCACCGCGTGCTACCGATCTCTCTTGGTGAAAAAGTAAGATCCACGACATGGGTACGGACGGCTTTTCGGGGCGTCCGGTGCTCTTCCTCGATGTCGACGGACCGCTCATTCCTTTCGGCCGGTCGGCGGCGGAGTACCCGACCTACCGGGGTGGCTCTGTATTGGGTGGGTGCGGTGCGAACCCGCTGCTGGGCCGGATCAACCCGGACCACGGGCTGCGGTTAGCCGCGCTATCGTGCGAGCTCGTCTGGGCGACGTCCTGGATGGCCGAGGCGAACGACTGCGTCGCGCCCTGGATGGGCCTGCCCGAGTTGGCCGTCGTGACCTGGCCGGACCCCTGTGACCTCGACGAGTGCGACGAGCGCGAGGGCCTGCATTGGAAGACGCGCACGCTGGTCGGCTGGGCGGCCGGGCGCCCCTTCGTCTGGCTCGACGACGAGCTGACCGATGCCGACCGGGTCTGGGTCGCGGCACATCATCGAGGGCACGCCTACCTTCACCGGGTCGACCCGCGATGTGGCCTCGCTGACGCCGACTACGTTGCCGTCCAGCAGTGGCTGACTGACAGGACGAGATCGGAATAGAGGCTCGCCGGCCCGAAGCCATTGTCGATCTTCCTGGGGTGGAGAGATCCGCTCGTTGGTGGCGCGCAGGAGCTGCGGTCCGATCGCCTGCCGGCGACACCTGTAAGGCGGAGGATCGCGGTCCGCCCCGCCCCTGCTGCCTGTGGCGATCCGTGGTTCGCAGGAGACGCTGCACTCGTGGACAGCGCGTTAGGCCGGTGGGCGGAGCAGGTCGGGTAGTTCGGTGAGGGAGTTGATGCGCCAGTCGGCGGTGTCGAGGATGGCGGGGTCGTTGGCCCAGAGGTGGCCGACGGGTCCGCGGCGGATGTGTGCGGTGCGCATGCCGGCTTTGTGGGCGGGGAGGATGTCGTGGTCGCGGTGGTCGCCAACGTAGAGGATCTTGGAGCGGTCGGCGGGGGCGAGGTGGGCGACGTGGTCGAAGAATGCCTGGTCGGGTTTGGTGGCGCCCCATTCGCCTGAGGTGGCGATCGCGTCGGCTGGGAGGTCGAGGGCGCGTAGCATGCGGCCTGCTTTGGCGGTCTGGTTGCCGGCGATGGCGACCCACAGGCCGCGTGCGCGTAGTTCGGAAAGCGCGGGGCGGACGTCGGGGTAGAGATCGGTGTCCTCGATCGTCTCGCCGGCCCCGGTCTCCTCGCGTCGTTGTCGTTCGGTGGCGACGTCGAAGCCGGGGCGGAAGTACTGGAAGGTGTCGGTGTTGCGGCGGCCAGCGGCGATGACGGCGCCGAGTACCGCGGAGAAGGTGTGGCGTGGGACGCCGATCCAGTCGGCCCAGGCGCCGTACTCCCGGGTGTCGTCGAGCAGGGTCTCGCCGACGTCGAACACCACCGCGGTGACCATGATCTTCTCCTGTCTTGGCAGCGGTGCTCGCCGTCGACGAGGCGCGGTTGGCGGGACCGGTTCAAAGCGGGCTGGTCGTCGGTCAGATGGCCACTTCCTGGCCCGCGGGCAGAGCGAGGGTTGGTAGGCGGTCGCCGAGGTCCTGGACGGCTGGTAATCGGGCCCAGTTCGGGTTGGCGTTCAGGTGGTGGTAGATCGCGTGGGCGCGGGTGGTCGTGCGGATGTGGTCCTTGCCAGCCGCGGCGCGCAGGGCGTCGTTGACGGCGCTGGCGGCCTGTTCGGGGTCTGGTGTCTGGCGGCGGATGAAGGCTCGTGCGAGGGCGAGGTGGGTTCCGGCGAGCTGGGCGTACCGGCCGGTCTGTCCCAGGAGGGTGAGGGAGTTTCGGGCGTGGGGTTCGGCTTGGTCGCCGCGGTTGAGGTAGCCGAGGGTGACGGCGCTGAAGGCCTCGTAGGTTTCCTCGTCGCCGGGTTCTGGGCCGGGTAGCGGGGGTCCGGTCCAGATGTTGTCGCGCATCGTCCGTAGCGCGGCGAGGGCACCGTCGGCGTCGCCGGTCTGCGCGAGTGCTCGTGCCAGTGAGCTGGCTAGCGTCGGTACGACGTAGGGATGTGCGCCGGGTTGGGCGCGGCGGGCGATGTCCGCCGCCGTGGCGAATTCGCCGGCGAAGAACGCGACCATCGACCGCAGGACGGCGACCGAACCGGCCAGCAGCGAGTCGCGCGCCGCTTCGGCGTGCTGTCCGGCCAGTACCAGGAACGTCAGTGCCGCGTGGTCGTCACCCATACCGAAGGCTAGAAGTCCCCGATACAGCGCGTACTGGCCGGCGACGAGTTCCAGGTCGGTGCGGGTGGGGCCGGTGACGCGGCTGTCGAGGAGGGCCTCGGCGGTGGTCCAGGCCTGCTCGATCGGCGCGACCAGTTCGGCGTGCGGGGTGATGGCGTACCGGGTCGTGAGGCGGTGGATGCCGTGTTGGAGCTGGGCGAGAGTGAGCGGGTCGGGTGTCGAGGCGGCGATCACGCGGGAGATCCGCGCTGCCTGGTCGACGGGTCCGAGCGTGGTGGCGGACGTGGTGAACAGCAGGCCGGTGGCGAGCAGGGTGCGGCGATCCGTGGGACTCACCTCCTCGGCGGCGGGGAGGTTTCCATCGTCGCTCCCACTGCGGGTCGTGGTCTGCCCATCCGGCCGGCCCGCCGGATTCGGGGTGTGTCCGCCGGGTGGGGCGAGTAGGGCTGTGGCGGTGGTGTCGAACATCGTCTCGAGGACGCGGCAGGACGCGGGGTGAGGGAGTGAGGGTAGGCGGCCGGCGACCCAGCGGGTGGCCTGGCGGCGGCTGATGGCGTGGTCGCGTCGGTCGGGGCCGGAGCGGCGGCCGGCGCGGTTGAACTGGCGGACGAACTCGTCGACGGTCCAGTGCCGTTCGGCGAGCAGGTGGGCGAGCAGGGTTCGGGGGACGGTGACCGAGGGCATGCGGCGCCTCCCAAGGGGTGGGTCGAACCGGGCATCCCTCACGATCCGGGTCGGTTGGCGTGTTGTCACGGCTCCACAGCGCCGCGTGTCGAAACGTCGGTGAGAAGTCCCCCGAACGGCACCCGGACAGCGCCAATACGTCCTCGTCATGGCTGTAGCCGTGGCTTGGTGGACGCCGGCTGGGCAGGGCGGGGCCTGTCCGTAGGGGTCGTGGAGGAGTCGCTCGGAACGGCCGGCGGTCGCGGTGATCGTGGCGAGCGCGGGCCCGGCCGGTGGTCACCCCCACACCGCTGGTCGGGTCCGTCCACGCGACGACGGAAGGGCCCTCGATGCACGTGATGATGGAGATTGACGGCGGGTTCGGTGGGCTGGACACCGTCGACCTGGAGCCGTTCTCGTTGCCGGCCAGGCCGGGGGTGGTGCTCGACCGGCCCGCGGAGGTCGGCCCGGTGTTCGTGGCGTCGCATCCGTTCCCGCCGGAGAGCGCGGCCCGGTCGCTGGCCGCGATGCGTGGGGAGCGGGTGCTGGTCGCCTGCCCGTGGCCGGTCTCGCCGGCGCGCACACGGCTGGCTCTGGCGGTGGGCCGCCAGCTCGCCGGCGCGCGGGAGGCGGGCTGGCCTGGACCATTGCCGGTGGTGGTCTGTCCGGTCCGGCCGCGCTGCGCCTGGCAGTCAGGTGGGGTTGTGGTGCCGCACCTGGTGTCGGTGGTGACCGAGCAGGCGGCGCAGGTCCGGGTCGTGTGGGAGATCACCGACCACGGCCAGACCCCCGGCTGGCTGTCCGGCGTGGCCCCGGCAGGTGCACTGTCCATTGCGGTGATGGCGTGACGCGGGCGTTCGCGGCCCCGGCGGGCCGCCCTTCGGAGGGGGCGGGATCCGAGGTGAGGCTCCTGCCTGCCGCGGAGGTGGCCGCCGCGGGTGGTGGAGAGGACTGGGCGGCGGTCGCGGGGGCGCTCAATGCCCGGATGGCGTTGTGCCGGATGGGTCAGCACCGGCTCGCCGAGGCGTCGGGGATCTCGGTCGCCACCGTCAGACTGCTCCAATGCGGCACCGGGCGTCGTCGGACCCGCGACGCGACCCTGGCCGCGCTGTCGCGGGCGCTCGGCTGGCCTGATGGCCATCTGGTCCACGTCCTGCTCGGCCAGCAGCCCGTCGAGAACGACGGCGCGCGGCTGCGCGCCGTTGGCGCCCGAATCCGCCCGCCCCACCAGCCCCGCCGTTCCGAGGCGCGCCGGCCCGTGTCGGGCGACGCGAAAGACGCGCAGCGGGCCTCCGACCGCGTCGGCAACCTGCCAGCGCTGGCCGCCGTCACCGAGGACCTGGCCGTCGTCGCCGATCTGCTCGCCGACGTGCTCGGCCACCTGACCCGGATCGCCGCGACGGGTCCACAGACAGCTCGGCAGTAAAGCAAGCCCACAGGCAGCCCGGCAGCAAAGGAGGAACGACATGTCCGACGTCGCACCCGTCACACGGCCCGAGGCGACCCACCTGGCCGCGTCGCCGGTCTGGTCCCGGCTGGCCATCGGCTATGTCTGCCCCATCGGTGATGGGTACGTCACTGCTGGGTTAGGCACTCCCGGGGTCCGGATTGTCGGTGTGTGACTGTAGGTTGCCGGTATGGGTGATCCGTTGAACCCGCATGACGCGGTGTTCCGCCGGGTGCTGGGCGAGCCGGCGCACGCGGCCTCCGAGCTTCGGTCGGTGCTGCCGGCCGGGCTGGTCGAGCGCCTCGAGCTGGACCGGCTGGCCCCGGTGCCGGGCAGCTTCGTCGACGAGACGCTGCGGTGGCGGCATTCCGACCTGCTGTTCACCGTCCCGATCGACGACCGCGAGGCGTTCATCTACGTCCTGGTCGAGCACCAGAGCAGCAACGACGCGCTGATGGCGTTCCGGATGTTGCGGTACGTCACCCGGATCTGGGACCGGTTCCTCGTCGACCATCCCAAAGCGACCCGGCTGCCAGCGGTGATCCCGCTGGTCGTACACCACCACCGGCGCCCGTGGGCCGCGCCCACCCGGCTGGAGGACCTGGTGGACCTTGACGGCCAGGCCGCCGAGGCGGTCTGGGAATACCTGCCCCGGTTCGGTTACCTGCTGGACGACCTGGCGGTCGTGGACGGCCCGGTGTTGCGGGCCCGGCCACTGACCCCGGCGGTGCGGCTGACCCTGCTGCTGCTGAAGATCGCCCCGGGGAACCGGGCGCTCGCCGGCGACCTGCATGGCTGGGACGAGGACATGCGGGCCGTCATGGCCAACAACATCGAGCTGTTCAGCGCACTCCTGTACTACATTCAGGTCGTGGGTGAGACGCCCATCGACGACCTCCACGACCTGGTCGCCTGGCTGGGACCGGAAGCGGAGAAGGCATACATGACCACCGCAGAAATGCTCCGTGCCGAGGGTGAGGCCCGTGGCCGCGCCGAGATGCTGGTGAAGCTGCTGACGATCAGGTTCGGCCCGGTCCCGCAGACCGCGCTCGACCTCATCCACGCCGCGTCCATCGACCAGCTCGAGACCTGGGCCACCCGGGTCCTGACCGAGCCGACGCTGCAGGACGCCCTGCGCTAGACCGCGCTGACCGACACCGCTGAGGCTGACCCGCGGCGGTCACCGCGACACGCGGCGAGTTGCCCGACCTGGTCACCTGGCTGGGACCGGAAGCGGAGAAGGCCCACATGACTACCGCAGATGTGCTCCGCGCCGAGGGTGAGATCCGCGGTCGCGTCGAGATGCTCATGAAGCAGCTGACGATCAGGTTCGGCCCGGTCCCGCAGACCGCGCTCGACCTCATCCACGCCGCGTCCATCGACCAGCTCGAGACCTGGGCCACCCGGGTCCTGACCGGGCCGACGCTGCAGGACGTCCTGCGCTAGACCGGCGCCGGCCGAGCTGGGTCTCCCAGCGCGAGACTCGGCGAGGGCGCACCGACCGAGCCGTGGGGCTGCGACGCCCAGGCCCTTGGCAGCAGGGCCAGGGGGCGGCGATGCCGTGGGCGACGCCGTTGTTGCCATGCCCGTCGTCGATCGCCTCGCCGGCGGGCCCGGCCGCCGACCACCAGCCGGGCAGCGTCCGGCCGGCGGCCCGGACCGGCCGTGCCAGGGCGACCAGGTAGGCCAGCGCCTTCCGGAGCGGCGGCCCGGTGACGTCGCGGGTCAGCAGCAGCGCGCCGAGGCCGGTCAGGCCCTGGACGAGATCGAATTCCGCCAGCCGCGGCGGCAGGCTGGCGGCACCTTCGCGGCGGCGCTGCGCGAGACCGGCTCAGTGGCGGCCGGTGAGGTGCCCTGGGACCAGCCGGGAAGCCTGACGATTCTCGCCGACCTGCTGAACAGCGGCGTGGACCGCCGACGCTTCCTCTCGGCCGGCGCCGCGCTCTCGGCCTCGGCGAACAACTGGTCCAAGGCCCTGGACACGGTCCCCGCGACCGGGCCGTCCGCGCACTTCCCCGACGGCCCGGCCCCGTTAGCCCATGTCGACGACCGCCTTGACCACCTCAGGCATCTCGACGACGAACTTGGCAGCGGCCAGGTGCACCAGCTGGCCCGCGGCGAGCTGTCCCTGATCGTCAATCTGATCAGGTCTCGGCGCTACGATGGGCCAACCACGCGCCTCCTGTACACGATGGCGTCCGAAGCGGCGCGGCAGGTGGCCTGGAGCGCCTTCGACCAGGGCCGTTCCGGCGTCGCCCAGCGCTTCTTCGACGGTTCCCTGCGCGCCTCCGTGGAGGCCGGCGACCCGATCAGCGGCGCCTACGCATTGTCCTTTGCCGCGGTCCAGTGCTACTCCACCCCGCAACACGCGGGCCGGGCGATGGCCCTGCTGGAAACAGCACAACGACAGGTGAACCGGAAGACGACTCCACGTCTGCGCGCCATGCTGGCCGCCCGCACCGCCCGCGCGCTGTCGAAGACCGGCGCGCGCAAGGAGTGCGCGCACCAGCTGAACCTCGCCCGCGCCGCCCTGGACGAAGGAACACATGACGACGACCCGAAGACCCTCTACTGGGTCGACTACGGCGAGATCGAAATGATCGCCGGCTCCGCCGCCCTCCAGCTCGGGGACCCGGCCGAGGCGGTGCGCCGCTTCCAAGCCGCCATGGAGGCGTCGTACCCCGGCGATGACGAGTATCCCCGCAGCCACGCGATCTACCTGGCCCGCGCCGCCGAGGCCCATCTCGCGCTCCGCGACCTCGACGCCGCCGTCGCGACCGCCCGCCACGCGGCCAGGTGCCTCGGATCCGTGGACTCCGCGCGCTCGGCCTCCGAACTCAAGGAGCTTCGCGCCAAGCTGGCGATGCACGTCGCGCATGGACCGGTGCGGGAGTTCCTACAGGTCGGATAGGCCGAGCAGTTCACGGAGGCGAGCAGCCACGACCTTCTCGTCCAGCGCCAGCAGCGGTGTCATTCCCAGCCGGTACGCGGCGGCGAGGTTCTCTTCGGTGTCATCGACGACCAGGCAGCGGTCGGCCGCAACGCCGAGCTTGCCGAGGGTGAGGTGGAAGATCTCGGCGCTGGGCTTGCGCACCCCGTGCTCCGCGGAGAACACGATCTCGTCGAACGTGCCGCGCAGGTCGATCCCCGAGTAGGGGTCGTAAGGCTTGCGCCCGAGGCTGTTCGAAAGGACCGCGGTCCTGATCCCGGCCGCCCGTGCCCGGCGCGCGACCTTGAGCACCTGGTAGGCGGGGAACGCGTCGTGCAGATAGCGGCCCATCAGGTTGTCGGGCGCGACGCCGATCAGGGCGGCGAACCCGAGGTTCCAGTCGGTCTGGGTGATCTCCCCAAGCTCGAGCCGCCGGAACAGCTCCCGCCCTCGAGGGTCCGCCCAGGCGCGCAGGAAGGTCCCCCGCCGGAGCCTCTCCCGGTCCTCGAAGTAGGAGATCACCTCGACCATGTTGAAGGTCAGAACCCCGAAGAAATCGAAGATCACGCCATCGAACGCGGGCTTCGCGGTTGTCGCCACTCCCAAAGGCTACGATCGGCCTGCCGCCCGCGCTGGTGCGCGCCTCACGGTAAACATTCAGATCGCTTGATCTTTTATAGATGATCTCGTTGAGGCCCCGCGTGATCAGAAGATGCCGTCCGTCCACCATTGGGCGCTCCGGTCGTCCCCTACGGCTATCCGTACGGCCCAGTTCGCATACACCCGTAGAGCAGGGGTCGCATGGGGCCGGCCAGCGTCGAAGATCCGTCCCTGGTGGCGGGACGACCTCACTTACGGAAGCTGACTCGTACAGGCCGAGTTTGCCGGTGTGACCGGGGGACGGCTGCTGGAGGTCGCGCACCAGGTACCCGAACACGCCGGCGATGCGGCCAGAGCCTGTGAGCGCAGCAAATGACCAGAATCAGAGCTGCGTGGGGAGGAACGGGCTGGCGTTGCCGTGGTAGGTGATGACGAGGGCGTCGCGGGCGCGGGTGGCGGCGACGAAGAGCAGGGAGCGGTCCTTCTTGCGCTCACGGTCGTAGCGGTGCGGGTCAGTGTCCTGGATGCGGTCGAGGAAACCGCGGGGGATGTAGCCCTGGCTGGCGGCGGCGATGATCAGCTGTCGGTATTCGAGGCCTTTGAAGCGATGCATCGTACCGACGTGGACGGCGTTCGCGCCCGCGCTGGCGGCCGGGCCGTCGGATCCGATCTCGACGGCTTCGACGCCGTCGGCCGTCAGGGTGGCGAGTACGTCAGCGGCCAAGGCACGGGTGGGAACGCAGACGGCGATCCGGCCACCGGTTTGGGTGACGGCGCCGGGCTGTGCGTCGCCGAGCCATGCCCGGACCTGGGCGCTGATCGTGCGCTGCTCGTCGTCCCAGGTGACGTGGGGGACGAGCTCGGGCTCACCGCCACTGAGCAGGCTGCGGTAGCCGGCGAGGTCCTCGGTGCCGTCGTCGAGGTTGTCGTAGCTCTCACCATGCAGGAGTTGGAGCGCGAGCTTCAGGATCTGGCGGGTAGTCCGATAGCTGAGCGTCAGCTTGTGGGAGCGGCCCCGGATGTTCACGCCCAGACTGCCGAGGCTGACGACGTTGTCGTAGATCCGCTGATGGGTGTCGCCAACGAGGAACATGTCGTTGACACTGGGTGCGACCATGGCGCGTAGCAGCTTCCAGTGCGCCGGGCTGAGATCCTGGGCCTCGTCGACGATCACATGCTGGTAGCGGTAGCGCGTGCCAGGACCGGACTGCTCCGTCGCACTGTCGGAGGAAGCCGCCGTGGCTCGGTCAGCGCGGGCGATCTCTAGTTCGGCGGCGCGTTCGGCGACCTGCTGCCATGTCCACACGTTCTGATCGGCAAGCCGCTTGGTGAACCGTTCGGTCAGCTGCCAGACCACGTCGCGGTCCTGGCGGGTGAGCTGCCGGCCGCGGCCTGGGCGCCGCGCCCGGAAGTAGTCGGCGCGGGAGCCCAGCACCTGTCCGAGGATGACCTGGGACCATTCGGCGGCGAGGAACTCGGCGGAGAAGCGGGTCTCGCCGAGTTCAAGGAGCATCGCCTTCCACTCACGGATCTCGGCCTCCTGGCCGATGGTGCTCCGCCGAGAGTCGTCGGCGTCGGACACAACCCGGGCGGCGAGACTGTCAATATTGACGATCTCGACGCGCGCGGTGTGTTCGGGACCGGCCAGCTCAAGCAGCCGGGTGCGCAGGTCGGCGGCGAGGTTGCGGTTGAACGTGGTGAGCAGAATCGGCCGACCGGTCGTTCCTGCCGGCAGGTCGATCGCCAGGTGCAGCGCCCGGTGCAGGGCGACGATCGTCTTGCCGGTTCCGGGGCCGCCGCTGATCCGCGCCGGTCCGTTGTAGGTGTTGTCCGCGAGCTTGCGCTGGGTCGGGTGCAGGAAGACCTGCCACCGGGCGAACGACTCGGCGAGGATCGCGCGCAGCGCCTCGTCGTCGCTCGTCACCGGTGTCGACGGCCGGGCGACGGCGGCGGCGTAGTCGGTGGTGTCGACGGGTTCCGGCGCGGCGACCGGAGCGGTGACGATCTCCATGACCTCGTCGACGGTCTTGCCGTCGTGGAGCGCCATGAGGACATCGGACGTCAGTTGCGGCACGCAGTCGACGAATTGGAGCAGCTGGTCCTCGGTGGTGAGCTTCCGGATCGACGGGAGCAACGGCTCCGCGACGCCGAGCTGCAGCAGCATGGCGTCGTCGACGTGCCGGAAGAGACCTCCACCCTGTTCCGGGATGGCCGGGTCGGCTGAGGTGAACCTGGGCGACGTCCCAGTCCGCGGTTCGGCTTTGCCAAGGACGCGGCCGACGACGCTGTCTCCTACGGCGGCCAGGTCGACGACCTCGATGCCGCCGGTCACCCGGTTGATCTCGTAGGCATAGCGGTCGAGGTCGTCGTACACCTCTTTGCGGTCCTTGACCGAGACCAGCAGATAGTCGCCGCCGCCGACGTGCAGCAGCAGCGCCCGGTGGTCGTGGCCGACACGGGCCGAGTAGAGGCGTGAGCCGCCCTTGAGCTGCTTGAACCGCAGTGAAGGGTGGTTAGGGTCCGCACGGAACTTCGACTGGAACTCGTAGACCGCGCCCTTCACGACCCGCGGGAGCTCGAGGATCTCCTTGTCAGCCCGGTCGAGGATCCGCAGGGTAACTCGGACCTGGGTATTCACCGTGTGCCTTCCTCTTCCTCGGCCAGGCTGGCTTCGCCGACGGTGCCGACATGGCTGTTGTCAGGGATGTCCGCCGGACGGGGCCGACGGACGGCGCCACGGCCGATTCGGGCGGCCAGGTCCGCGGCGGTCCAGCCGGTCGCCGGGCGGACGTCCCAGCCGGCCGCCCGGTAGGCGTCGTCCCGGTCGGCGGCCTCCTGGTCGGACCGGTCGACAGAGGCGAGCACGACACCGACCCGCGTGTCCGGCCAGGCCAGCTCCGCCTGCCAGGCACCGGCCCCCAGCTCGAATCCGACCTCGGGCACCGGAACGGCTCCGGCGGCGTCGGCGGCCAGGGCCTGGACAAGATCGGCGATGCCTGGTTCGTCGGGGTCGACCAGGGCAAGCACTTCCCGCCATACGGGGTCGGCGAGAGCGCCAGGCCTACTCGCGGACCGCGCGGGCGTCGTCGGGCGGCCGAGCCAGGTGGACGTCTCCTGGTCGAGCGCCCGCGCCGCTTGCGCCTCGTCGAAACCGCCTCCCTCGGCCGCGGCGAGCAGGGTCGGGTCGAAGTCGTCGAGGCCGGTGACGGTCAGCTGGACGGCGTCGCCGGCGCCGTCCGCGAGGAACTGGACCAGGTTCGTCCAGGCCAGCCATGACGCCCACCGGCGGCCATGGACCGACGTGATCCCGGCCGCGTCGAGCCCTCCCGGTGCCTGGCCGTGGGACTCGTGACCCGCTGTTCCACCAGCTTGTTCGCTCGCCGAGCCGACGGCCTCGTCCCGGTCGTCGACGACGACCAGCGCGGAGAACACCCGGTTCGCCACGCCGGCCCGGTCGTCGATCAGGGCAAGCACCGGGCAGCCGGCATCATCGTGCGCCCGCACCACGGTGATCGCTCCGGTGGAACGTGCCAGCTGCCCGCCGCGCAGCCCGGCGACGATAGCCGCGGGAACACCGGGCGCGTCGACCTGTGTGCGCCGGACGCCTGCGGTCGCGAGCAGACCGGCGACCGTCGCTTCGGCCCGCATCCGCCACTGGCCGCTGTCCGGGTCCGCGAGGAAGGCGAGGAGCTGGTCGACCGGGTTGACCCAGACGTACCGGTCGAGCTCGTCGGCCGGTCGCGAGGCTGTGAGGTGCCGGTACATGCGGTGTGCCAGCTGCTGGGCCTGGCCCTGGTAAGGAGCACGTGGCGGGGAGGGCGCGCCCGGCGTCCTGGTTCGCCACTCGTCGACGTCGTTCCAGGTGAGCTGGAAGACCCGCACCCCGTGGGCACGTAGCCGGGAACGTTTGTCGGCGTCGTCGGCGAGCCGGTTGTGCTCGGCGGAGGCGTGGTAGCGGAAGCCGTCGAGGTAGACGGCGACTTCCATGGGCGGGCCGTCGAGCCGGGCGAAATGCACATCGGGCCGGGTGCCGGCGATGGTGTGCTGCAGCCGCATCCGCCAGTGCGCGATCCCGCCGTCGGGCCCGGTGATCCGAAGTTCGGCGACCCGGACGCCGCCCGCGATGGTCGCGCTCGCGCTCAGCGTCCCGGGAGTGTCCGTTCGGGCGGCCCAGGTCCGCAGGCCGTTGAGGAACCGAGCCTCCAGCTCGCTTTCCACCAGATGGATCATCGATGCCTGGTCGGCGGGAGCGCTGTCAGCGACCTCCCAGCCATCGAGCAGTTCGCGCAGAACGGCGACGGCCTCGGCCCGCTGGATCTGGGCGAACTCGTCGCGGCGGGCGTAGCGCAGCAGGCAGCGAGGACAGCCGGGCCGGCCGGCGTCTACGCATGGGCAGGTCTCGATCGCGTCCAGAGCGGCGGTCAGGACCTTGTGGAAACTGTCCGGGTCGGCGAGCCGGTGCAGGTAGCCGGTGCCGCCCGGCTGGCTGTCGTAGAGGACGAGGAACTGCCGGGTCGTGCCGGTCGCGCTGTCGGGCATGACCGTGGACGTGAGCCGCAGATGGTCGGGGCTGCCCCGGTACGCGCGGGAGATCCCAAGCCGCAGCGCCGCCGCGAAGGATGCCCGCCGGGTCGTGATCGACTGTGTCAGGGCGGGCACCAGGATGCGGATCGCCTCGGTGTGCAACTCGTCGGCGAGCAGCACCGGCTGGTGGCGTGCCGACGTGGGGTTACGGCGGTGCCGGCAGTAGAGCCGGTGGTGCTCGTGGCCGCGCAGCCCGTCGCCGGACTCCGACCGCTCGCCGTTCACGGTCCCTGGGCCTTCAGCTATCTGGCCGAAGCCGGTGCCGCTGGCCGTGGTCGCGGGTGGGCCGTCCACCGCGGTGCCGCCGCAGTCGACGCACACCTGGAACGGGTTGAGCGACACCGTGTCGCCGGCGAAGAGATCTGTCGGGTTCCGATCGGGCCGGGTCGCGCCGAGGTTGAACGTGCGGACGGCCGCGGGACGGGCATAGTCGACGCCGAACGTCGCTCCGGTGTGCCGCCAGGAGCGCAGGATCCGCGCCGGGTCGACGTCGACGGTGGTCAGGGTCGTGTAGAAACGGCCCTCGCGGTCGTCGACCTCGTCGCGGATCCGGACATCCTCACGCCGGTCGATCGCGGTGACCCTGGTCGGGCGAAGCACGGTGAACTTCGAGCCGGAGTCGCCGATGCCGGTGTGCCGGCAGCGCTCGCACGGCCCGGTGTTGTCAACAAGGTGACCGTAGGACTCCTGCGGCCCGGCCGACGCGCCGGCGGCCAGCTCGGGCTGGGGGGTCCGCACGAAGCCACAGGCGGGGCAGATTCGCCACGTCTCCCAGGCGGGCTTCGTGCGCGGGCCGATATCGAGGCCGGTGACGCGGTGGGCGTAGCCGCGCACGTAGTACGTGTTCCCGGGAGCGATCTCGGTCAGGGCCTGGCGGACGGGGCGGTCGTACTCGCGGACCTCGCTGATGTACCGGCGCTCGCCGTTGGCGCTCTGCTCTTCCCAGGTGAGGGTGGCCTCCAGCGTCGTCGCGCCGTCGAACAACGCGTAGTTCGGCAGCAGCCCCAGGTCGACGAGGGTGCCGTGCGCCGACCGCCCGGTGATCTGGCCGGCGAGGCGGGCGAGCGCGCCCCGCTGCGCGGACAGGGCCCGGTAGTCGCGCCGCTGGTCGTCGTCGGACTGCAGCAGACCGGCGCGGGCCAGGTCGATGGTGTCGAGCCGGCCGCGCAGGCCCGCGATCCGCTGCTCCCACGCCGCCACGGCCGCGTCGATGACGTCTCTGAGCCCGCCGACGGCGAACTCTCGCAACTCGGCGGCGGCGGTCGCGCTCAGCTGCGCGCCGCCCGCGCTGGCTTCGGTCGTGCCCCCAGTCCAGGGGATGTCGTCGCCGGTCGCGGTACCGCTGTCGGTGCCGACGGCTGGCTCGTTCCCGGCAGGACTGTCGTCGGTGACGCCGAACAGGGCCAGGAAGTTCTCGACTTCGGCCGCGCCGGTCTTCAGCGCGGCGAGGGTGAAGTCCGTGAGCCAGCTGTCGAGCCCGAACAGCGCTCCCGCCCGGCGCGGCAGCGGGCGGGCTCCGGGCAGGCGATCGCGGGCCGCGAGGTCGATCAGGTGGGCGAGGTACTGGCGGCGCAGGATCTCGATGGCCGACAGGTATGTGCCCGGCGGCGCGATCTCCCCGGCGATCATGTCGCGGGGCTCTGTCAGGTAGTACTGCTCCCGCTCGCCCCGGCCCAGCAGCGTAAGTACGAACGCGTTGCCGCTGGCCCGGCCCGCGCGGCCGGCGCGTTGGACGTAGTTCGCCGGTCCGGCGGGCAGCGACGCGAGTAGCACCGTCTCCAGTTCGCCGATGTCGATGCCCAGTTCGAGCGTCGGCGTACAGGAGAGCACGTTCGGGTCGGTGTAATGGGCGCCGTCGCGGAACCTCCGCTCCACGGTCTCCCGCTGCTCCCGGGTGAGCAGGCCGGTGTGCTCGTCGGTGACGACCCGGAACGCGCCACTCTCCCGGTAGAGACGCCGGTAGTAGTCAGCGGAGGCCCGCGGCAGGACGGCGTGCCGCAGCGTGCCGGGGCAGCGGTAGCGGTGGCACGGCTGGCCGACCCAGTCGGCGATCCGTGCTGGTGGAACGGTCTGCGTCCACGCGCAGGCGTCGCAGCGTACGCCCGCGTCCCGTGCCTGCTCATCATCGAGGCCTAGGACGGTGATGTGCCCGGGCTGCAGGCCGTAGACGGTGATCCCCGAGGCCGGCGTCGCGCCCCGGCGGGGCTGGTGTGAGTTGCCGAGCGGGCGGACGATGACCCGCTGGGCGACCGCGCCCTCCTCGGCGAGCCGAGGCAGCAGGGCGCGCAGGTAGTCCGACGCGTGGTCGCGGCCCAGCCCGAGCGTGCGGGCCGTCCAGTCCTGGTACCAGTTGCCGGTGCTGGCCAGCAGGTCGAACTGGGTGCGTGGCCGGGATGCCGTCATGAGGAACGCCGGGGCCGCCAGGCTGCGGGGGAACGCGGGCATGCCGTTCGGCCGGCCACCCCAGATCCGGAAACGCCGGCCGCCTTCGGCCAGGTACTTGTCCAACCAATGGTGATACACGGCGCCGCGGATCCGCAGCCGCTCCAGCAGGCCCCGCAGGTAGGCGTCGTAACGCGCGTCCGTCAGCTCGTCGGGTGACAGCGGCTGAACCTGGGTGCGCAGGAGGGTGTCGCGGGCTAGGCCGCGGATCCGCGCGGCGTCCCGCAGATCGACCTCGGCCGCGACCGAGCGGGTCAGCTCCAGCGTGCGGCCATTGCGGGACCGCAGGCCGAACTCGAGCACGGTGGCGAAACCGAGCCGGTCGGCCAGCAGCCGCCAGGTGGCGCGCCGGCCCCGTTCCCGGCCTGACAGCAGCGCGTCGACGCCTTCGACGTCGTGCAGTTCGGGCGGGACCAGGGCTGCCAGCGTTTCCGGGTCGGCGGCGTCGGCGATCAGGTCCGCGATCAGGTCGTTGAGCGCGACCGGCCGTCCGTCCGTCAGCTGGGCCGCGAGCAGCGCCCGAAGCGAGAACGTGAAGGCACGGGCCGCCACGAACCCGGCCCGGTGGGCCGCGTCCTGAACCGAGTCGTTGAACAGCAGGGTGTGGCGGGACTTCGGCGTCGGCAGCTCGCCGCCGGTGAACAGCTGGCTGATCGAGACGGACGCCAGCGCCGCGAGGCCGGCGCCCAGGTAGCGGATGCCCTGTTCCAGGCCGCAGGCAGGGCAGCGGTCCGCCTCCGCGCCGGCCTCGTCGGCGAACGCGCACAGCACCGCCACGCCCGGCTGTTCGACCGCGGGGTCGTAGACATGTAGCGCGGTGCCCGCGGCGTCGAGGATCATCACCGGGTTCTCGGCCGGCGCGCCGCGTTCGTGCTCGGTCGCCTGGATCAGCGCCCGGACTCGCCGCTTCTCCCGGCCGACCCCGGCCCGGTAGATCTTGGTCGGATCGGTGACGAGCTCGTACGGATTGCGCTCTGGGGAGAGTGCCGCCCAGCCGGACCGGCCGCAGTGACGGCAGTACACGGCTGGCAGCAGCGGCTGCCCGCTGTCCGCGACCACCGAGGCCGCCGACACCGCCGCGCCGCCGGGCATGGCTGGGACCGTTGGGGCGTCGCCGTCGTCCATCGCGACCGTCGTCGCGAGGTCCAGCGCCGGCGTCGGCGCGGGACGCTGCTCGCCGTCCCACGCGAAGGCGGGATGTACGGCGACCGCGCGCAGCAGCCGGGAGACCGCCCGCACCCACAGGTGGGTCTCCACCGCGACGAGTGGGCGGCGCGGGTCGTCCGGGTCGCGGGCCGTCGAGAGCAGCGCGACGAACCGGGCCAGCGCCGCCGCCGCGACCTCCGGCTGGTTGGTCAGGGCCAGACCCCAGGCACGCAGGTCCTCGCGGGGGAAACCTTCCAGTGCCTCATCGGCGGTCCGGGGCAGGTCGCCGAGCAGGCGCAGCACGGCACGCGTCAGCTTGTGCCGGCGTAGGAACGTGCCCAGCAGCGTCGGCGTCAGCGGCCCCTCGGCCGCCGGGCCGAGAACGGCGACAGCCAGGGGGCGCATCGCCGCCAGTTGGCGGGCACGAACAGCCTCGTCATCGGCGGGGCCGGCGAAGCCAAGGGCGGGACCATCGAAAGGCAGCGTGGCGAGAGCGGCCGGATCTGGGTCGGGTAGCGAGAGGTCCGGCTCCTGGAGCACCTCGCCTGGGGACAGCCGGTCCTCGCCGATCACCGAGGTCTCGTCGAACGGCGTTCCAAAGATCTCCTCGGCGACGGCGCGGATCGCCAGCACCGTGTCGTCCGCGAGCGCGCCCGAGCCGAGCGTCGCCGACGTCGCCACCGGGCAGACCGGGCCGAGCGGCCGGCCGGGCTGAGCCACGCCGATGACCGCGCCGAGGCGGCGCAGCAGCATCGCGACGTCGGTGCCCTGCGCGCCGTCGTAGGTGTGGAACTCGTCAAGAACAACGTAGGCCAGGCTGCTGTCCTGCCAGAGGGGGACGTCCTCTGAGCGCTGCAGCAGCTGGTCGAGCATCTTGTAGTTCGTGATCAGAATGTCGGGCGGGCTTCGGCGGATTGCCGCCCGGTCGGTCAGCACCCGGCGGTAGCCCTCCGCCGGGGTGTCCCCGATGTAGAGGCCGGCCGTGACGGCAGCCAAGTCCGGGTGCTCCAGGTAGGCGTTCAGACGGGCCGTCTGGTCGGAGGCCAGCGCGTTCATCGGGTAGAGCAACAGCGCCTTCACACCCGGACGGCCCACGGCGGCTTCACGGCGGCAGTGGTCCAGGATCGGTACCAAGAACGCCTCGGTCTTGCCCGAACCGGTGCCCGTCGTGAGCACTGTCGGCTCGGCCGGGCCGTGCTTCGTCGACAGCCGCGCGAACGCCTTCGCCTGATGCGCCCGCGGCGTCCAGTCTTCCGGCGCCCAGTCGACGTGCTCCCGCCAGCCGGCCTCGGCGTCGCGGAACGGCATCCGGACGCGGACATACGGACCGCGGTAAATCCCGTACTCCGGGTCGTCGAGAAACGCGGCCAGCGCCTCCTGCTCACCGGAGTCCGTCAGCGCGAACGTCGTCGTCAGATACTGCGTCAACGACCGCCGCAGCCCCTCGGCGGCAATGGTGGGCCTCATCCGACGGCCTCCAAGCTCACAGGATCCTCGGACTCCCGCCAGCCAGCTTCACGGGCCGCCTGCAGCCGAGCCGAGAAGACCGCGTGCGCGGCCCGCATCTCGGCCTCGCGATCGGCCTTGTAGAAGGGAGCGGCGTAACCGGCCGGCGGCAGTTTGTGGGTAGGGCGCTCAAGGTGTTCCTGGAGTTCGATGAAGTCTTCCTTCGTCTGGCCGTGACCGTAAGTGTTGAAGTTCGCCGCGATCTTCCGCCCGTTCGCGTCGAACCACGTCTGCGCGTCGTAGTCCACGAGCTGCGGGAACCGGGACCGGTAGATCGCCACGAGTGCGTCAATGCTGATCCCCAGCCAGACGGACACCAGAGCGTCGATCTCGACCAACGCCGCCCGCCGTGCATACTCCGCCCGCAACGGAGTCTCGCGTCCCCACTCTGGCCCGACGTCCGTCAACGGCTCCAGCTGCGGCCAGGCCACCGCCCAACCGTCCCGATCAACACAATTGGCGTCGTACAACTCGGTCCATAGCGGAGCGTAAGAGGTGGTCAGGCAGTTTAGTCGTAGCGTGCGAAAAATCAGCGCAGATGCCAATGGGTGATCGAGAGAGCCATTTGGCATCGCTCTCGCTTCCGTGACATGCAAGTGCGCCCGTCCTGCGATTCGCAACACATAGTCAAGAGGAAGCGCACTCCAGAAGCCGGCTACGAGTACGGTCATCTGGTTGCTGGGAGCGGCGAGGGAGTGGACGGCATCCACATGCGACGGCCCGGGTGGCAATATGGCGGCGAACAGTGACCGTTCGGTGTTCGTGGCAATCATGGATCGCCAGAAGAGGCGGAAATAGTCGGAGAATGGCTTGTCGTTCCACACGTCCTGTGCTGCCACGAACCGATCGGGTTGGCAGGCGGGGACGTAATCTGTGGCGGGAATGTAGTTCCCGGACAACCTCACAAGACCGACCGGCTTGTCGGTGTGCTTCGTCTCGGGTGGCTGCTTCGCTATCGGCGTCGATATCGCGAACTGGGGTCCACGGATAATGACTTCGCGCCAGTCTGCCGAACTTCGAGTTTCCGCCCGGATCAAACCGGCTTTCTTGGCTCCCGATTCGTTGTAGCCTCGGCTCATCCACAAGACGTCGTCGCCGACCCGATGGCGCCACGATGACAGCGACTCGATCGCGTTCTGCTCGTCCGAACTTAGCGGAAAAAGGAGACGCGCCTGCTGTGGGTCGTCGGCCTTATCGCCAATAAGACCGTTCCACTCCGCGAGTGTCTTCATGTTAACGTCTATCAGACGCCTGCGATGCGGCCGCAGGTCCCAGGTCCCGAAGCGCTTCATTCCAGGCGTGCCACCGGTACCATCATGGTCAATCGACGCGGCCAGCGTCGCGGGATCACATAGCCAGTTTACGTGACCGAAAGAGGGTTCCCGGATTCCCCCATAAATATGAACGCCGAACTCCGTGTTCCAGTTGATGTCACTGAAGATCAATAGTCTATTATGGAAGTGGGCGTGGAGGCGGAGGTGGCCGTACGCTGCCGCACGCAGACGCGCCTCCTGGGTACCTGAAAAGTGCGTGTCTGGGTGTATGAGACCGCCAGTTCCTTGCCGATGGGCATGCCGGAATACTTGGACCATGAAGGCGCGGTACAGGTTTGGCTGTGATCCGGACAGCAGGTCATATGTTGCCCCCGAACCAAGAGATGCGACCAGTCCCGCATTGGAGGCGAGTTCCGAGAGTAGGTACGCGCGCGAGCTAGGCGCGGAAATCCATTCCTTCTTCCTGGAGTTCCAAACCTCTACAGGCGGCTGTTCATGCAATGTGAACCACGGGTCATATTCCCCAAGGATGACTCCTTCGTCCCAGCGTGGACGGAACCATGGAGGATTACCGACCTGGAGGTCGAAGCCGCCGTGTTGGAAGACTTGGCCGAACTCGACCTCCCAGTGGAAGAAGCCCTGGCGCTTGGCGATCTGGTCGACCGTTTCTAGCCAGGGGAAGAGCTCCGGGAGACGCGTCCAGTCCTCCTGGCCCATCCACGCGGCCAGGCCGTCCTCGTGGTCCTCGAGGGCGTCGAGGGACGTGAACTGGCTGATCAGGGAATCCTGGGCGACGTCGCCCCGGCCGATCAGGGCTGTGGCGAAGCGGATCCAGTGGTCGAGGCTCGCCAGCGGGACTGCGCCGCGGGATCGTTCTGGTCGCTTCGCCGACTTCCCGCTGGACAGCGTGGACCGGCCGTTCGCGGCGGCGGGCGCGGCGAGCGCCAGGCCGGTCTCCTCTCCGAAGATCGACAGTTCTTCCCACGTCACGACCCTGGTCGCGTCGTCGTCAGCTGCGCGGAGACGCTCGGCCGCCGGCTCGGGGACAACGCTGGTGACGGTGAGCGGGGCGCGTCCGTAGTCGAGACCGGTGCCGTCCAGCAGACCGGCGCCGTCGACGGGCCAGAACCAGAGAGCGCACCAGGCGTCCATCAGCTTCTTCAGCCGCCAGTACGGCGTGCCGGGCGCCTCCAGGTCGTCTTTGATCTTCTGGCGGGAGACCAGTTCGCGGACCTCGGGGAGGTCGTCGGCGCCCCAGACGTCGATCTGGCGGCGGATCTCGCGTTCGGAGATCTCCAGGCGCTGCTGGACGAGGCTCCACAGGTACTCGACGCGCCGGGCGAGCGCCGCCAGCTGGTCGGCCTGGCTGGGCTTGCTCTTCGTGCCCTTCGTCGTCGGCGCCTTGGTGATGGCGCGGCGCCACGTGGCGAGCTTCTTCGCGTCGTCGGGCGCGAGCTCCTTAGCTTCCTTCTCGGCGGCGACCGCACCCCAGCCGGCGGCGGGCAGCAGGAAGTGGTGAATGGCCCCGGCGGGCAGCTCGCCGTCGCGGAACGGGTGGTCGACCGGGGCGCTGTTCAGCCATGAGCGGTCGGCCAGCGTGGCGGGCAGGTAGTAGCGGCGGCCGGCGCCGACGAGGGAGTTGCCGCGGCGCAGGTGCAGGCCGAACCAGGGGGCCTGTAGGCCGGCGTGCATGACGTTCAGCCAGAGCGAGACGTCGGCGAGCTCGATGGCGGTGGCGTTCAGGTCGACGCCGTAGCTGTTGTGCAGGGCAATGTAGGCCTTGACCTTCTGCAGCTCGACGGCGTAGCTCTCCGGGTCGAGCAGATTGTCGAGGGTGCCCTCCTTCTGCTTCTCCTCCTGGCGACGGCGCAGGTACTCGGCGGCGACCTGGTTGATCGCCTCGTTGAGGAACGCGCCGGAGCCGAGAGCGGGCTCACAGATCGTCCAGTCGAGCATGTCCCGGGCCTTGAAGTCCGGCCCGGCCTCCTCGATCCGGTACTTCAGCGCGAGCTGGACGGTGACCTCGGTAAGCGACTGCGGGGTGTAGTAGGAGGCCGACGTCTGCCGGTCGCGTCCGGAGAGCCGGTAGACGAACGACCCGGCCGGATAGCGGCGACGCTGCTCCGTACGGTGGCCGTCGTCGTCGATCTCGCGTACGAAGACGTCGTCGTCTTCGTACGCGTGGGCCTTCGAGGCGGGCACCATCCAGCTGCCGTCCTTCGGGTCGCCGCCCTTAGCGACCTCGTAGAGGTCTTCGCCGGCGATGAAGCCGGAGTAGGACATCAGCCCCTCATAGACGGCGCCCAGCTGGTTGATGCCGAGCTGGGCGTAGGAGATGAAACCAGCCCGCCTGCGCCCACCGCCCTTGATCTTCCGACCACCCTTGGTGATCATAAGGCGGCGCAGAACCCGGTAGAGGACGGCGTTGCGTAGCCGGGTGTCGATCGTCCGCTGCGGACCGTCGGCGCCGTCCTCGTCCTCGTCATCGGGCCACGGCAATGACTGGCCGATCAGCGTGATGGCGTCAGGGGCGAACAGGTCGGAGCGCAGCGGCTCGAACCGGATGCCCTCACCCTCACTGACCTTCGGCGCCGCCCGTCCGGCTCGCCGCCGCGCCTCGGTGTCGGCTTTCGCCTTCTCAGTCACCGCCTCGTCGGAGGCCGGCCCCCCCTCGGGAACCGCGGCGTCGGTGCCGGCGGGCGTCTGGCTGTCGGGCGGCGTCGTGCCATGCGCGCGGTAGCCATCATTGACGACGCGGAACAGTAGGTCCAGCGAGTCGAACAGGTGGGTGCCGTTGCGTGACGCCGGGCTGGGGGGCAGCCGCCGGGCGACCAGGTCGCCGAGCCGGGCCAGGCTGTACCCGTCGACGTATTCGGGATGGTCAACCGGGAGCACGTGCAGTTCGGGGCGGGCCTCGGCGTAGAGAAGGACGAGGATCCGGTACAGGTAGCGCAGCGACTCCTGGGTCAGCCGGGTGCCGAGAGACGCCAGGTCATCGATCTGCTCGGGGCGGACGCCGGCCTCCGCGAGCCGGGCGAGGATCTCGTTCGCGATCAGCTCGACGGACTCACGCAGCCCGTTGCGCAGCTCAGCGGTGACCCCGACGGCCTGCTTCTGCGAACCCGCGATCAGCTCCGCGAGCGGCTCGGCGCCGCCGGCCTCGGGCGGGCAGAGAGCGTCCGCGCCGAACAGCGCCGCGATCACCTCGAGCTCGCCGCCGGGCTTCGTGTCGTTGCGGCCGAATGCCACGTCGAGGTTCGCGGCGAGGAAGCGCGCCTCGCCCCAGGTCCGGCGGTCGGCCAGGATGATGACCGCGCCGGCGAGCAGCAGCACGAAGCGCGGTGGCTCGTCGGCGGCGAACAGGTGCGAGACGAGGCGCATCCCGTGGGTGACCCGCTCGCGTGGACCCAGGTCGACGGGGTCCAGCAGGCGACCGGCCCCGGCCGCGTCGACTGCGGCGTCGATCTCGGTCGCCCAGCCGCACTCGACCGCCCACACCCCGTCAACCGCGGCGGCAAGCGGCACGGCCACCTCGACGCCGGCGTGGACGACCGTCCGGACGTGCCGCTTAGGCGGGAAGGAGAGCCCGGCGAGGATCTGCTCATGCAGCCAGTGCAGCTGCCGGGCACGTTCGGCGTCGTCGCTGTCGCCGCCCAACGCGACCAGGTCGCTCTTGCGGTCGTAGTAGGCCGACCGCAGGCCGCGCAGCCCGGCCCGTGGCGTGACCGCGACCGCGAGGGTCTCCTCCGGGACCTCGGCGGCCTCGCCTCCGCCGCCGGCAAGGACGAGCAGACGCAGGGTAGCGGCGGGCTCCGCGACCGCGACCGTTCCACCGCCGGTGGGCGTCAAGGCAGTGGTTGCTTCAACGCCGGCGGCCGGGGCGCCATAGCCAGGGTCGGCCGGGGGCTCGACGAGAGTGGTCGTGACGGCCGGAACTGCGGCCGCTTTCTCCCGCTCGGCCCAGCGTGCGGCGACCGATTTACGGATCTCGCCGGGGAGTACCTCGTCGATGAAGTACGGCGAGAGGTACTCGCCGCGGTTCGTCAGAGCGTCGAAGCTCATCGGGACGCTCCCGTCGGGATCTGGGCGGGCACGGCCGGGGCGAGCACGGCGAGGACCCGCAGCAGCGGCTCTCCCGTGGTGTGCAGGCGTTCGACCAGGTCACGCTGCCGCTTCTCGGTGTCGCGCACCCGCTGCTCGCGTCTGGTCAGCTGACGGATGGTCTGACTGTCGTCCTGCTGTTGGGTCGCCAGCTGGTCGATGCCGAGGGGCAGACTGGTCTGCACCCACCGGTCCAGGCGGGACAGATACCCGTCGAGTGGACCGGTGACCTGCGCATCCCATTCGGCCCGCCGGGCCTCCAGGTGTGCCCTCGCGGTACTGACCACCTCCGAGACCAGCGCCTGGAGCGGGGCGAGGTCGACAGCCGCCTGGGTGTTGGTCATGCCCGGGCCGACCCTGGCGGCGGCCAGCGCGACCTCCATCGGGCGGATGCGGTCCGGTCCGGGGCGGCCGCGGATGGCCATCCACTCCACCACCGTCGGCTGACCGAACTGGTTGCAGTAGACGCCCTGGACGAGGAACTCCGGCTCGTCGACAGGCACGGTCAGCACCGGGGCCTGCTGGCGGTCGAGCCGGACGAGCACCTTGTCGACCAGCCAGTCGACAACAGGGTGGATGTCGGTGATGAGCCCCTTGTCTGGCCACAGCGTCTCGCGACCGCGGCGGGACGCGACCAATGCGTCGCCCGCTTCGGTCTTGTCGAACGTGAGGCGTAGCTTCAGGTTCCCATGCTGATCGCGCAGCCGGGCCAGATAGCTCCGTGGCAGGTCGGAGAGCCGCGCCTCCAGGTCCTCCGGTGCGTTGAACGCCCTGAAAGTGCCGTCGCGCGTGAGGCCGACGGCTTGCTCGGCCTGCTCGTCGTAGACCTCGTCGAATGCCTCGTCGACGAACGCCGAGAGCGTGGTGAACAGCTGAGGCGGCGTGACTGTCTCCGGCTCCGGGTCGCCGGTGTGTGCCTCGGCGTCCGGGTCCAGGTAGGCACCGAGAAGATCGTAGGTGGCCTCCTGCGCGGCCTCATCCGCCTCGTCGGGCTGATCCTCAGACTTGTCCTCGTCGGTCCGGAGGCCAAGCGGGTCGTCGTCGCTGGTCCGCGGGCCGGTCGACACCGCGCGGCGCGCGGCGCCGGCGTCCAGGGACTCCTCGACGGTGCGCCCAGCGAGCAGGTCCTGCATCAGGCGGCGCTCCTCGCGCTCCGCCAGATACAGGCCGGTGACCTCCTCGGCGGTCCCGAGGGCGACGTAGGCCTCCTCCTCGGCGGCAAGCAGCTTCGCCGCGACAGCCCGGTCGTCCAGGGCCCGCGGCGTCGCAGACCTGAGCAGCAGGGCGGCGAACTCGGGAGCGTGCCGCTGGCCGTAACGATCGATGCGGCCGTTGCGCTGCTCGATGCGGATGAGGCTCCACGGCACGTCAAAGTGGATCAGCCGGTGGCACGAGCGGTGCAGGTTCACGCCCTCGGAGGCGACGTCACCGGTGAACAGCAGCCGCACAGGGCTGCCGGCGAGGGAGAACTCCTCGACGATGCGTTGCTGTTCGGAGTCCGTCAGCTTGCCGTGCAGGAGCCGGGCGGCGCCGCCGTACTCCCGCCGGTTGAAATCCGAGTCGAAGGCCGCGTCGCTGAGCCGGCGGTTCGCGGGCAGTTGCGCCACCGGCAGGCCGAGTTGCGCGGGCACGACCTTGGCAAGCCAGCGCAGGGTGGCCAGCCGCTCCGAGAAGACCACGACCCGGGTATCGGAACGCGGGTCAACCCCGGCCTTGCGCAACTGGTCGAGCAGCGCGGCGAGCTTCGTCGAGTCGTCGTCGGACATCCCGGCTGCCAGCCGGCGCAGCTCCTGAAGCCGGGTCTGCTCGTCCACCCGGTTCTCGGCCTGCTTGTGCGCGGAGGACTTCAGCCGGCTGTCGATGGTCTCCAGCAGCGCGTGGTGCGACGACAGAAACGCCTTGGCCACCGTGTACGCGAAAAGCTGCTGCCCTCCGCCGCCCTTGATCCTCGGTACTGCCGCTGTCTTGGGCTCGGGCGCCTGGACCCAGCGCGCAGTCAGCTCCGCGAAGATCCGCTCCTCCGCCGCGCTGGCCGGGCATTCCATGCGCAGCGAGTCGCCGCGGTCGGCCCACCGGTCGAGGACCTTGTCCCGGACCTCCGACGAGCGCTTTGTCCGCCGGATGTAGAGATGCTCGATGTCCTCGCGCTGGTAGGTGTTGAGGTTCGCGATCGCCGCGGGATCGAGCATCCGCAGCAGCTCGCCGAACGACCGCTTGTTGCCGTTGTGCGGGGTCGCGCTCGCGAGGATCAGGGCGTCGGTCTGCGCGGCGAGCGTCCGCGCGAGCCGGTTACGCAGGCTGTTCGCGCCGATCAGGTTGTGTGACTCGTCGATGACGACCGCGTCCCACCGGGTCTCCTCCAGGTGGTGGCCGTACCTGCCGACGTTCTTGAGCGTGTCGATCGAGACGATGACCCGCTTGAAGTAGGTGAACGGGTTGCGGCCCGCCGGGATCTCCCGCTGGATCCGTTCGATGCCGACCGAGTCGAGCCGCACCAGCGGGATCGAGAAGCGCGTCCACAGCTCGTGCTGGAACTGCTCGAGAACATGCTGCGGAGTGACCACCAGCAGCCGCTCACCCCGGCCACGGCGGATCAGCTCGCCCAGCAGCAGCCCGATCTCCAGCGTCTTGCCGAGACCGACGACATCGGCGATCAGGATCCGTGGCTGCAGACCCGCCAACGCCAGCTGCGCGGGACGCCACTGGTATTCGAGCTTGTCCAGCAAGAACCCTTCGGTGAGCGCGAGGCGTCGCTCCGCGCGCGGCAGCGGGGTACGCCGCAGCACCGCCTCCAGGTACAGCCGGCTCCGGCGGAACCTCGTCGAGCCGTCCCGGACGAGCTGGGTGTCCTCCGGCCGCAGAGTCACGATCGTGTCGAGGCCCGGGCCGTCGAAGAACGACGCCTCCAGCCCACGGACGAACTCGGACGCACCGACGACGCGCACCAGGTAGCCATCGTGGCTGGTCCGTGTCACGCCGCGGACCAGCCATTCCTCATCCCGGATGAGCACCCGCGCGCCCGGGGCAGGCGGCGTCGACGACGGCGGTGCTGTGACCACGAATTACCTCTCTCGGGAAGGCCAGGGGCCTGCGACGGCTGCGAGCCGTCCGGACCGGGCCGTCGAACTGTTCACGCGGGGCATCACCTGGCTGCGCGACGGAGCGCCTGTCACAACGGCGCGTCCCGCGCATAGGCGGCGCGCAGCTCGTCCACGAGCCAGCCGACCTGCAAGGGGCGCGACGTGCGTGCCGGTGGAGGCGCCGTGGTCCTCGGCCGGCCCGCCAGCGCGGGCAGCAGGTCTGGCGGGATCAGCGGCGGGCCGGTGACCGTGGTCGCCTCCGGGTCGAACGGCGCCGACTCCGCCGCTGACCGCGGCGGCAAGCTGTCCCCGGCGACATCCGGCCCGTGGCCTTGGGCTGGGATGCCCAGCGATGACGAGACGTCGAGAACCGTCGGTTCGGGCACCGTGTCGTTGGCGACGCCGCGTACCGGGCCGGGCACGTCATCGTCCTCGTCCGGTCTGGCGGTCAGGCCGTCCGTGGCCGAGACGTCCAGCGTCACCGGGACCGGGGCGGCGTAGGTGGTGACGACGAGTTGTCGGCGCATCCCGCTGATCGATCCGGCCGCGTCGACGACGGCGAGCAGCTTGCGCTGTACCTCTCGAACGGTGGGCCGTCGCGCCGGGTCGTGGACGACCATGCCGGCGAGCAGGTCGGTCAGCTCTTCCGGCACACCCGACAGATCCGGCTCGACGGCGGGGTCGGTGATCTCCCTGATGAGCGCGGGAATGGTCCGGGGCTGGTAGAGGGTGTGCGCGGTCGCGGCGTAGACCAGCGTCGCGCCGAGCGCGTAGACGTCGGCCGCCGTCGTGATGGCGGTACCGCCGGTTGCCTGCTCCGGCGGCAGGTAGGCCGGGGTGCCGATGATGGCGCCGGAGGCCGTGTTCTGCCCCGCCTGGCCCTCGAGGACCGCGAGCCCGAAGTCGATGACCTTCGGGCCGTCCGGGCCGAGCATGACGTTGTGTGGTTTGAGGTCGCGGTGCAGCAGCCCGACGCGGTGCAGCTTGTCGAGCGCATCGGTCAGCGTCATCCCAAGGACCGCGACCAGCACGCCCGCCAGCGGGCCGTCCTGCTCGACGTGCTCGCGCAGCGTCTGGCCGGGCACGTACTCGAAGGCGAGCCACGGCGGGTCGTCGTCCATCCCGTCGGCCTCGAACCGCGCGTTGCGCGACCCGTAGACCAGCCGCAACGTCTGGATCTCCTCGGTGAACCGCCGCCGGATGTCATCCCCGCCGAGCAACTCAGGCTTGATCACCTTGAGTGCGACGTGTTCCCCGGTCGCTGACCGGGCGAGGTACACCCGCCCCATTCCGCCAGCGCCTAGCCGCGCCACCAGCCGGTACCCGCCGATCATGCTCGGGTCTGAGGGCAGCAGCGACTCCACCCATGCCCCCCTCGGCCACGCCAGGTAGCAACCGCATACCTGGTCGGAGCATTGGAGTCTTCCATATGATCGTATTGATGCCTAGACGGGCCAGATGTGCACCTAGCGACGTCCTAGGGGTTCCCGCGTGCAGCACAACGTGATAGCCACGTTGCGTCGTCTCGCTCCCATGGATACGGGTGCGCCGCTAGGTGTGTCGACCGGTAGCTTGCGCCAACCACATCGAATGGTGTGAGACGCAGAGGCCGGCGTCGGGGCAGCGGACAGCGAAGAGCGGGGGAGACGGTGGCGGACGTTGTTCGTCTCTGCGAGTGGGGCGGTCCTGGTGAGGAGGCGACCGCGATCTACCTGCGGGACCACCTTCCGGCCAGCTGGACGGTCGTCTGTGGCCGGCAGATCGTGAGCGGCACGAAGACCCGTGATTCGGACTTCATCGCCGTCGGGCCGAGCAGCGTCATCCTCATCGAGGAGAAGTCCTGGCACGGCCAGCTCAGCGGCACCGAGGAGCGCTGGTACGACCGGAAGACCCGCAAAGTGCTGGGCAGCCCGGTCAGCCAGGTCAACGGAGTTGCCCGCCTGCTCGCTGGTCGCCTCGAGAAGGTGGTCCCCGCCAAGGGGCGCCCCGGTGTACACCTCGTCCGACACTTGGTGGTGCTCTCATCGTCGGACGTGCAGTACGACATCGCCGACTCGCGGGTCGCCGACCAGGTCGTCCGCCTCGTCGGCTGTGAGCGCAAGCTGCTTGAGATCGACAAGACCATGCGCACGCAGTTCGACCTGGCTCCGTTTCGTGCCCAGATCCTCGCGCTGGTCACGGGCCTGCCGGACCGGCCGGCCCGCCCGGCCATGCTCGGCGACTACACGATCGTCGAAGAGCTCGACGCGACACCGCGCGGGCCCCGATACGTGGGAATGCACCGCGACGGCAGCGCGCGGATCCTGCTGACCTATCTGCGCCGGGGACTGTCGGAGAAGGAGCTCGCCGCCAGCGACCAGGAGGTCCTGCGCGAGTACCACGCGATGCGCAAACTCGCCCCGACCGGCGTCGTGTTCCGGGTCGACCCGTACTTCGGCGTGGATGACGACCAGATGTGGGTCGCGCCGATGGGCTTCCCGCCGCCGGAGCTGCGCAACCTGCGGGAGAAGGTAGTCGGCGGCGAGCGGCCGACGGCGGCGGTCTTCACCGAGGTCGCGGCCCATGCGTACGAAGCGCTGGCTGCCGTGCACGACGCGGAGATCGTGCATCGCGCGCTGCACCCAAGCAGGATCTTCATCCCGGAGACCCACAACCAGGTGACCTTCTCCGACTTCCTGCTGGCGAAGTTCACCGGCCACAACGTCACGATCACCGACGTCGACGAGATCGACGACCTCGGTCGCCCGTTCCGGGCACCCGAATGCCGCGCCTCGGCGCACGCCGCGACCGAGCGGTCTGACATCTATTCCCTGGCCCTGTGCCTGCTTGCCTGGCTTCGTCTGGACAAGGCGGACCCGGACGGGATTCCGCCCATCCCCGCGGCCCTGCCGGACCCGGTTCGCGCGGTGCTGGCCGATTGCCTCCGGCCGAACCCGTCCGGCCGGCCGACGGCCCACGAGGCCGCCGAGGCCTTCGCCGGCTACCTGCGCCAGGAGCGGCGACGGCCGGTCCGCCCCACCGCCGGGGCGAAAGTCGACAAGTACGAGCTTGTCGAGGCGCTGGGCGCCGGGGCGAGTGCGACCACCTGGTTGATGATCGACCGGCGGATGGACATCCGGCACACGCTGAAGATCATGCATGCGGCGGGGACGCAGGACAGGCTGGCCACCGAGCTGAAGAACCTCCACAAGCTCAAGCACGACCGGATCGTGCGAGCGACCGACTACCTGCTGCAGCCCTTCGGCCCGGCGCTGATCGCCGAGTACGTGGCGGGGCAGACGGTCAAGAAGCTTGCCCCGACGCTGCGTGGCAACGCGGGCGCCTGCCTGAAGATTTTGCACGACATGCTTGATGCCCTCGAGTACGTGCACCAGCGGGGTGTGGTGCACCGGGATGTCTCGCCGAACAACATCATCGTTGATGCGGACGACCGGGCGACTCTGATCGACTTCGGTGTGGCTTCCGACGCCGCCGATCGCAGCATCGTCGGAACGCTGCCGTACCAGGCGCCGGAGATCGCCGCCGGCAAAGCCTGGACGGCCGCGGCTGACCTCTACTCCCTCGCTGTCGTCTGCTTCGAAGCGCTGACCGGTCGCCTGCCCTACAGCGACGACGGCCGCTCCCAGGACAAGTACACCCTCGTCCGGCCCACAAACGACGAGATCGCGGCCGCCGGCGGGCTGGCGCTGCTCGAGGTCCTGCTGCATGGCGCCAGCGACAGCGCCGAGACGAGGTTCGGCTCAGCCGCGGCGTTCCGCGACGCGCTCACCCACAGCCTCGCGCAGGAGGCCGCCGCGCCGGTCACGCTGCCTGACGATGCTGCGCATACTCCCGAGTTCCAGCGGCCTGTCGGCCCGGAGACGGCGCCTGCCCTGCGTATCAACCCGACCGTCGACGACATCCGCCAGCTTTTCCGCAACAGCCGGCTCGGCAACAGCGGCAACCGGGGGCTCGACTCGCCGTTCGCCGACCAGACCTACGTCACCACCAGGCTCGACGACCAGCTCGCCCCGAGGATCATCGGCGGCCGGCCCCGGCTCGTCGTCTTCAGCGGCAACCCGGGCGATGGCAAGACGGCGTTCCTCGAGCGTCTGAGCGGCACTCTGCTCGCCAAGGGCGCGATCGAGCAGGCCCGCGACGCCGCCGGCTGGCGGATCGCGTTGGCTGGCCACGAGTTCGCATCCGTCTACGACGCCAGTGAGTCCCACGAGGGACTTTCCGCGGACGAGCTGCTGCGCCGGGCTCTCGACCCGCTGACCGACCCGGCCAGGGCCGACCGGTACACCGCGCTGATCGCGGCGAATGATGGGCGCATCCTCGACTTCCTCGAACGCGAGGCGGCCCGGTACCCCGAGATCGCCGCCCTGCTCAGCGGCGGTGCCGGCGCGGCCGCCGAGCAGGCAGGTGTCCTCCGGATCGACCTGAAGAACCGGTCCATGGCCTCGGCCGGCCCCGCGGCCGGTTCGCTGACCGTCCGGATGCTCGACGCCCTCCTCGACACCGAGCTGTGGTCCACCTGCGCGGGCTGCCTCGCCGAGCCGCGCTGCCCGATCGCGCGCAACGTCACCGAGTTGCGCGACGCTCAGGTGAAGGACCGGCTGCACCGCCTCGTCCTCACCTCGCACCTGCGCCGTGGCCGCCGTCCCACGATCCGCGACCTACGCTCCGCGATCGCCTACCTGGTGACGGCCGACGTCGGCTGCGGCGACGTCCACCGGGAGTTCGAGGCTGGCGAGCTCAGTCTGGCCACGCCAGACCGGCATTTCAGCGCCTCAGTGTTCGACGATGTGGGCGGGCACGACCGCCTTCTCGGCGAGTGGCGCCTCCTGGACCCGGGCAGGGTCGCCGCCCCGCGGGCGGAGCGCCTGCTCGCTCCGCAGGCGCGTACCGCCGACGCGATGAGCCGCGCGAAGCGCCACTTCTATTTCACCGCCCCGGCCGAACAGCTCGCCGCCGTCGGCCACCTTGGCCCGTACCGCCATCTCGACACGTTCACCGCGATCCTCGCCGGCGGGCCGACCGACGCGGCGCTCGAACCGCTGTTGCGCGGGCTGTCCCGCTGCATTGGCCCGGTCGGCTACGACGGCGCGGGGGTAGCCGTCTCCGTCGGCGAGCCCGCGGAAGACGGCGGAGCGGTCGTGAAGATCCTGCCCGCCACGGAGTTCCGGATCGAGACACGCCCGCCCGACGACAGCTACGTCGAGGCCACGGCCGACGCGTTCACTCTTCGCCACAGTGGCGGCCAGGCGGCGCTGACCGTCGACATCGACCTGTTCGAGCTGCTCATGCGGGCCGCCGCCGGCTACCTGCCGACCAACGCCGAGGCGACGCCGCTGCTCGAGGAGCTGGGACTGTTCCGCTCACGCCTGACCCTCCAACGGGCGCAGAAGGTCATCGTCATTGAGCCGAACGGCCGGCGTAACGCCATCGACAAGACGGGCACGACGATCGAGCTGCTGGGAGCCGAGCGATGAAGCTCTACCCGCCAAAGGACCTGCGCTCGTACTCGTTCGAGAAGCTATCCGGCTACGAGCTCAACGACTTCGATGTCGACCGCTTCCTGCCGGTGCTCTTCCAGCTCGTCGTCACCCGAGGCTGGGGCCTGGGCCGGTCGGACGCGCAGCCCACCGAGGCCGCCCGCTACATCGAGGAGCTCGCGCGTCATCCGAGCATGCGCGGCTTCGACAACGAGCACGGCCGCGCGGTGCTCGAGCAGTGGGTCAACACGACGGTGGTCCGGCTCGGCTACGAGGGCCGGGGCCGGCGCGAGATCCAGCTCGCCGCGGTGCAGCCGATCCACATCGGCGCCTACCGGGCCGGCCTGCCGGTCGAGGGCACCCGGCATCGCAAGGTCCATCTGGTCGTCCACCGGCTGCTGCGCGACGCATTGGAGCGGCGCGGTCACCAGAACCCGGCCGAGGCGTTGCGCGAGCTGTTCCTTCACGCCTTCGGCGATGGTGTGACGATCTCCCACGAGGGCGTCCCCGCGTTCGACGGCACGACCGCCACTCTCGACGCGAACGTCCTGCTCTCTCTGTACTACCTCGAGGCTTTCAGTGCCGGCCGGCCCCTGAAGGTGTCCAGGCGCCCGCTTGACTGGGACCCAGTCATGCCAGGGGTGATGGTCGACCTCGGCGACCAGCTGCTCGACTTCCTGTCCGTCTATCAGCGTGGGCTGCCCACGATCGCGCTGGCCCACCACCTGGCGGCGCTGGTGAACCTGGGTCTGTTCACCACGTCGTTGCGGCTGTTTCACCTGGTCAACGACGTGACCCGCGGCGGGAGTGACCCCGCCGACTTGGCCGCGGACCTCCCCACCGCGCAGACCGAGATCTATGTCGACTTCACCCGGCAGCTCGGCGGCGACTCCGACCGGCTAGCCGGCGAATGCGTCGACCGCGACCTGGAGCGCCTGCCCACCTATCTCGAGGGCATGCTGCTGCTCAAGACCCTCGACCGTTACGGGCGCAACGAGGCACGGCTCCGGCACTACATCGAGCACAAGACCGGCCCGGACTGGCTGCGGGGGCTGCTAGCGATGCGTGCCGATCCGCTCGTCGAGCTGCGCGCCGGCTTCGAGCTGGAGCAGATCGTCACGGAGACCGCCAAGTACAACGACTGCACCGCCGACGAGGCCCGCGCGGAGATCGAACGAGCGACGCCCAGCGACGGGCAGCTCGACCAGGTGGTGGCGGCGATCCGCGAGTCGCAGAAGGCAAACGCGATGAAGAGCGCCCGGGCGTGGTTCTGGAACACCGGGGGAATGCGCAAGCAGGCCGGCCTGCTACGCGGCAATCAGCGTGGCAAGCAGGCCTGGCGCTACGCGATGACCGACGAGCTGCTCACCACCCTGCTGCTGAGCACCCTCGTCGACCGCGACACCGGCGAGGCGCTGCCGAGGATGCGGCTCGGGACTCTGCTGGAGAGGTTCGAGGCCGACTGGGGGCTGCTGATCGCCCGGCCGCCCGCGGGATACGCGGACGCGGCGTCCCGGGCGGTCGCGTCCGCGAACCTCACCGCCTTCACCGGCCGACTGCGTCAGATGGGTTTCTTCTCCGATCTCTCGGACGACTTCAACGCCCAGTACGTGACTAATCCGCTGATCGCGGCCGGAGCACACCGATGACCAATCTCAGCCCCGCGCTGGCCGCCAGGGTCGCCGCCCTGCTGGTGCGCGACTTCCTCCGCACGGCCACCGCGGGCCGCTGCCTGCGTCTTGACCACCTGTACGAGAGCGATTGCCATGGCATCCGCGACGTGGCCCGGGCCCAGCTGCCGGCCTCGTCAAGCGGCGCCGTACCTGTCCAGATCGCCGTGCTGGGGGCCGAGAACCGGGCCGACGACACGGTGATCTCGCCGGAGCGGGCCATCGAGCTGCGCAACCGCAAGGCGTCGGCGCTGCTGCTGCTGGTCCCCGCCGGAGCTGACAGCCCGACCGCGAGCAGCCTGGAGAACTCGTTTGAGTCCATCGATCTCGAACTGATCCTCCGAGCGATCCTGCGCGACCTCGTCGGCCACCTCCCGCGCGCGCAGCGCGAGCTGTACGACCAGGTGCTGGCGGCCCAGTCGGGCAGGCCGCGGGTCTTTCCCCTCTCCAAATAGGCACGCGCCGAGTACGTACTCGCCCTCGCCGCGGCCGCGGAGGCGGAGGCGGACGGTGAGGCCGAGCAGGTGCCGCGGGCCGCTGGAATGAACCTGCATCTGCTAGGCCTGATCCCCGACCTGGGTGGCGCGTCGTTCATCGACCGCCTCGCCGACAACGCGGCGTGCGTCGCGGCGCTGGTCAAGCCGGGCCGTTCCCAGGACGACGCCAGCACGCGGCTGCGGAGCTGCCCGCTGCGGCAGGACGACGCCGCCGCCTACCGGGCGATCGAGCGGTTCGTCGTGGCCGTGCCGCGGCTTTCCGACCGAGCCTGGCTGCGAACGCTCGCCGACCCGCGCCACCGCGCGCTGACCTTCGAGCGCTGGCCGCTCAATCCTTCGACGGACAGCGACCTGCTCTCGCTGTATGTTGACCCGTTCGCGGTCAACGGCATCATCCCCGCCTCCACCGGACTGCGCGACTCGCGGGACGGGACGCTGCCGTCCTGCTCGGCGAAGGGTGGCTTCATCAAGGTCACTTGGACGACCGAACCGGGCCGGCCGAAGGAAGTCGCCAAGTGGAACGTCGAGATACTCCCGTCCGAGGACTACTACGGCCCAGAGACCGACTTCGACGTTGACCTGCCACATAAGTCCCCGAAGGGGACGTTGCGGGCGTGCAAGCTCACCATCAACCTTGACTCGGAGGACGTCGAGCGGGCTCCCAAGACGGTCGTGGTTCGTATACAAGCCCTGGACCGGAACGGCCAGGTGCTCCGGCTCGCCGACGGCGAGCTCGCTCAGGCAACTAGCCAGGAATTCCTTCTTGACGCCACCCCACCGTCGGAAAGCACGACAGTGCGCCGGGAGAGCGCGTCGTCCCTGCCGATCGCCCGCCTGCGGGCGGTACTAGCCGGCGCCGAGGCGGAGACTGAGTCCAGCGAGGGCTGGCAGGAATCAGATCTGGCCTACCTCCAACTGCGGTTCAGTCGTAGCCATGCCAGCCGGCTCGCGCTAAGCATCCCGTTGCGTGAGCTGGAGGCGCGGAATCCGTCAACATGATTGGGACAGTGTTGTCTAGAAATTAGTTACCGGTCGTGTCTGGCTCTGCTGGCTGGTCTTCCTCCTGCTGGGGCCGGTTGATCCAGGCTGGCTGGGGCAGCTTCGGTGGAGTCGGGGGTCGGCGGACGAACCGTTCGGGGTGGGCGGCGTAGGCCCCGTCGAGGACGCGGGCGCGGGTCTCGCGGACGAGGGCCGCCTCGCCGTGGTGGACGGTCGCCGGGGTGAGCAGGCCGATCCCGGAATGTCTGTGTTCGTTGTTGTAGTAGTCGAAGAAACGTCGGCACCAGGCTCGGGCGTCGGGCAGCGTCGCGAACGAGGCCGGGAAGTCGGGCCGGTATTTCAGTGTCTTGAAGTGGGCCTCCGAGTAGGGGTTGTCGTTCGAGACCCGGGGTCTCGAGTGGGATCGGGTGATCGCGAGGTCGGCGAGCAGGAGCGCGACGGTCTTCGAGGTCATGGACGTGCCGCGGTCGGCGTGGATCGTCAGCTGGTCAGGGTTGACGGCCTGTTTCTCGCAGGACGCGGTGATGAGGTCCTCGGCGAGTGCGGCGGATTCCCGGTCGGCGACCATCCAGCCCACGACGTAGCGGCTGTAGACGTCGATGATGACGTACAGGTAGAAGTAGCTCCATTTCTTCGGGCCACGCAGTTTCGTGATATCCCAGCTCCAGACCTCGTTGGGTCTGGCCGCGACGAGCTCGGGTTTGACATGGGCCGGATGGGTCGCCTGACGGCGGCGTTCGCCGGTCTCCCCACGCTCGGCCAGGACGCGGTACATCGTGCGCGGCGAGGCCAGGTAGACGCCCTCGTCGAGCAGCGTCGCCCAGACCTGGTCCGGCGAGGCGTCCACGAACCGCTCCGAGTGCAGCACCTCGACCAGGTGCTCGCGCTCGGCCGCGGACAGCGCCGACGGCTGGCGGCGTTCCTTCTGCGGGATCGGCGCCGGACGCGGCGGGGCCGGGCTTTTCCGGTGCCGCCGGTAATGCGTCGCCCGCGCCCGGCCCAACGCGGCGCAGGCCGCGCTCACCGACACCTTCCCGACGAGACTGGAAAGACCTTCCTCGACTATCCGTTCCGCCTGTTCGGCGAGTTCGGGCCGTCGGTGGTCCCGGGCATGCCCTCGGAGAGCTTCTCCAAGAGCAGTCATGGCGGCGTGCCGCCACCCTTTCGGAATGAGAATTTGCTACCGGTTCCGGTGGCAGCGACAGCCGTGAT
>NZ_JADWYU010000094.1:0-686 GCF_016786325.1 Frankia nepalensis
GGCAGGCCCAGGACGGCCGCGATCTGTGCCCGGACCACGTCGGCCACCGCCGCGCGCCCGCCCGCCGCGGCCACGCCCGCCGAGGTCGACGGCGCGTCGGCGGCCGTTCCGGTGGTCGGGACCGCGTGGGAGCCACGCCGCGCCTGGCCCCCGACGCCGCTGGACGCCCCCGACCCGGGTGAACTGGTCACGGTGCTGGTGCCGGTGGCGGGCCTGGCCCCGGTGGCCGGCCTGGCCGTGCCCGACCAGCGGCCGGGAGAGCTTCCCGCGCCGGAACGGCCCGCCGCGGGAAGCGAGGGAGTGGGACCAGGCCCGGCGGAGCACCCGGCGCGGCACCCGGCGCAGTCGCCCCCCGGCCTGCGCCTGTGGACCGGCGCGCTTCCGGGTGGGACGACGGCGACGGTCACGATCGGTGAGGTGGCCGTGTCGGTGGCCGAACCTCAGGCCGACGCCGCCCTCGTCAGCCTGGGCGATGGCGACGCCGAGGGGGCGCCGGGCGGGGCGCCGTGGGCAGGCACGGTATCCCAGGCGCCGTGGTTCCCGCCGCCCGTGTGGTGGTTCCCCGCGCCGGCACCCGGGCGGCGGGCGGCCGCCGGGCGCGGCCTCGACGATCCGAACGCTCCGACGAAGCCGCTTCGCCTCGTCCCCGGCTCGCCCCCGCGGGGGCGGGGGCGCGGCGGGCGGGC
>NZ_JADWYU010000094.1:696-66919 GCF_016786325.1 Frankia nepalensis
CCCGGCCGTGCCGCCGCGGCCCCCCCCCCGGGGCGGACGGGCGAGGCGGTCAGGAGGCCTTGCGGACCCTGCTACGGCTCGGCGGCTCGATCGGGATGTAGGTCGGGCACGCGGCCAGGTGCTCGTCGAAGCCCGCGAGGTCCGGCCAGTGGCCGTGGCAGCCACGGCAGTGCGTCGCGTCCTCCTCGGTCCAGCGGTGGTCACAACCGCCGCAGCTGGCCGTCACCGGAATGTGCCTGGCCCCGCGGCCCGGCTGGCCGAGGCCGCGCAGGGGGACGGGGAGCGTCTGCTGCACGCCGGCCGCCCGGCCGGAGTCCCTGCCGGACCGGCGCCGCCGGTCCGGGAGGTCCGGGGTGGCTCGACCGGTGGTCACGGCAGACGCCCTGGCCGACGGCTCACCGTGACCGGCGGCCGGAACCGGCTGGACCGGCGAGGACGCGACCGGCGGCGAGGCGGCAAGGGATGCGGACGAAGGGGACCGGCGGGCAGGCACCGGGCCATCCTGTCGCACCCCTGTCCGACCGTCACGGGGCACCCCTCCTACCCGCGGCCTTTCGGGCCGTGACCGACTTGACAGTGATCCTCCATATCGGGTCATACCCTGACCACCGCGTGGCCGCGCGCGTGACCAACCCCACCACCGACCCCGGCTCCTGGGCTCGCCCCCGGCGGGCCGAGCTCTTGGCTGGTCGTACCAGCGAATCCCCGATCGCTTTCGAACATGAGTTCGGATGATATGCGGCTCGATCGCTCCGGCGTCCGACGGTCGACCGCCGGGCGAGTCGCGCCCGCGCGCCGCCAGCCGCACTTCTGGCGCACGGCGACGGTCCACGTCGCGGCCGGCCGGTGGTCCGGTGAGCTCGCCATCGGGAGCGGGGGTCGGCCGGGCCCAGAACCGTAGGGTTAGCCGGATGGTGACGGGCTCGTCCCAGCCTGTTGACTGTGGTGACGAGAGCCAGGTAGCCGCGACTGGGCGCCGGGCGATCCCACCACCGTGACGCCGACCTTGTGTTCTCGATGCCCTCGACGTTCCCCGATGCCCTCGACGCGGCCGCTCCCGGCTGGCGGCGCGGCGGAAGGGTTCTCGGCCTCGCAAAAAAGTGATATCAGTTTGATAGTTGATAACCAGGAAGCCCACCCGACCAAGGGAGAGTGATGATCGAGGCGCGCGGGCTCACCAAGCGTTACGGTCGCACGCTTGCCGTCAACGATCTGTCCTTCACCGTGCAACCCGGCCGGGTCACCGGCTTCCTCGGGCCGAACGGAGCGGGCAAGTCGACCACGATGCGGATGATCCTCGGGCTGGACCGCCCGACAGCCGGGGACGTCCGCATCGACGGGAAGCGGTATGCCGACCTGAAGGAGCCACTTCGACACGTCGGAGCCTTGCTGGACGCGAGGTGGGTTCATCCGAACCGGTCTGCCCGCGCCCACCTGCGCTGGCTGGCCGTCTCCAACCGACTGCCGGAGAAGCGGGTCGGCGAGGTGCTGGAGCTCGTGGGCCTGACCCAGGTCGCCGGCCGGCGCGCCGGCGGGTATTCGCTGGGCATGTCGCAGCGACTCGGCATCGCCGGCGCGCTGCTCGGCGACCCGGGCGTGCTGCTGTTCGACGAGCCGGTCAACGGGCTCGACCCGGAGGGCATCCTCTGGATCCGCCAGTTCATGCACCGGCTGGCCGCCGAGGGCCGGACGGTGTTCGTCTCCAGCCACCTGCTGTCGGAGATGGCGCTGACCGCGCAGGACCTGGTCGTGATCGGCCGGGGCCGGCTGATCTCCCAGACCAGCACCAGTGCCTTCATCGAGGCGGCCTCCGGCAGCACCGTCCGGGTGCGCGGGCCGGAGCTCGGGCGGCTGCGCGAGGTGATCGTCGCCGGCGGGCTCGCGGCCGACGACGCGCCGGCCTCCGACGAGGGCCCGGCCGCGCTGGTCGTCCACGGCGCGACCACCGACGCCGTCGGCGAGCTGGCCGGCCGCGCCGGCCTCGTCCTGCACGAGCTCGCCGCCCAGCGCGGCTCGCTGGAGCAGGCCTTCATCCAGATGACCGGCGGGGATGTCGAGTACCGCACCGGCACGCCGGTCGGCGTCGCCGCGCCGGCCGGCGGCCCGGTCATGGCCGTTCCCGGCCAGCCGGCCGGTGCCGGGATCCTGAGTGGCGCCGCGCCGGCAGGGAAGGGGGAGCCGCGATGACGGCGTTGACCTTGGTGAAGGTCGAGCGGATCAAGCTGTTCTCGACCAGGTCTCCGTGGTGGTGCATCGCGGCCGCCATGGTGCTCACGGTCGGGTTCGTCGCGCTCGCGGCCGGGCTGATAACCGACACGGACGCCCAGGAGTTCACCGCCCCGCAGACCCAGGGGCCCTACCGGTTCGGGTTCATGATCATGATGATCATGGCGGTCCTGGCCGTGACGACCGAGTACCGCTTCGGGACGATCCGGGCGACCTTCCTCGCGGTGCCGAACCGCACCAGCGCGCTGCTCGCGAAGGCCGCCGTCATCGCCCTGGTGGCCGCCGCCGTCGGCGAGGTCGCCGGCGTCGCCTCCTGGGGGCTGGCGAAGGCGATCCGGGGGTCCGAGGCACCGCTGGACTTCTACACCGCCCGGGACTACCGGGTCGTGTTCGGCGTCGGCCTGTACTACCTGGTGGCCGCGGTCTTCGCCGTCGCGATCGGGGTGCTCATCCGGCAGTCCGCCGGCGCGATCGCCCTGGTGCTGCTGTGGCCCCTGCTCGTCGAGAACCTGATCCTGATCATCCCGAGGGTCGGCGACGACATCCAGAAATGGCTGCCGTTCACCGCCGGGAACAACTTCCTCGCGGCCGGGACGGACCACGTCGGCAACGCCGGCGACGGCCCGGGCGACATGCCGTTCGGACCCTGGGGCTCGCTGGTCTACTTCGCGGTCATCACGGCCGCGCTGCTCGCCCTCGCCCTCGTCACGGCCAAGCGCCGCGACGCCTGACCCCGCGCCGGCCGCGACCGGCGGCGCCGCACCTGAGATCGCCGGCTCCACGCCCGGGCCCAGGGCCCCGACCCCGTCGGGTCCCCAGGCCTGGACCGGGAGCCGGCGATCCGCGTTCGGTCAGGCCCCGGAACCCCAGGGGTCGCGACCGGCGTCGCCACGTTCGGTGGCCTTCATCCGGGCCTCGTGCACATGCCGGCGGCCGCCCGTGAAGCGGATCCGGATCCGCTCGTCGGCCTCGACGAACGGCCGGTAGTAAAGATCGTCATACTCCTCGACGATCTGGAACGTCCAGCGCCCGTCAAGCACGTTGCGCCCGAACAGCTCCCGGCGCAGCTGCGCGGCGGCGCGCGGGTGGCCGGCGGCGGCCAGGTCCTCGATCGCCTCGGCCAGTGTCTTGTCGGCGTGACCGGACAGCTGGTGGAACTCGTACAGCGCGCCCCGGGCCCGTTCCACCCATTCCAGCGCTTCGCTGAGCTTTCCGACGGCCGCGCTGGTCGCCTCGTCCACCTTGGGCGCGGTGCGGTCCTCCCCGGGCTGCCGGGTCGTCGCGGGATCCGCCGCTGCGGCGGACGGCGTGGTACGTGTCACCCTGACGGCATGCCCCGTCACCGCGAGCCGACACGTCCCGCGCCGCGGCTCGCCGGGCGGCACGAACATCGGCCGGCCGCGGCAGTGCTGGTGGCGACGGCGCTGGTGGCGACGGCGCTGGTGGCGACGGCCCGCGCGCCGATCCGCCGACCCCGCTCACGCCGCCGCGCGCGAGCGGTGGCACGGAAAGTCGGGTGTCTGCACTGACCGGCGCAGATCGGCAGGGAGCGGCACGGAGCGCGGAACCGCTAGGAGTCAGTGGAACAAGCAGAAGGCCGACCGCGAGGCGCCATCGCCCGCGGCGCTTCCACTGAATCTTGCATGGTCCCGGAACGCCGAACCGGGCCCACAACTGACGATCTCCAGCCCGTCTCAGCCTGGTCCGGTCCGTAGATCGCCAGATCTGCGCCGAAATTCAAAACGGACAGGAGTCGCCAGATTGCGCACACATCTGACGATCAAGGAAGTCGCCGGGCTTCTGGCGGCTCCTGATCGTCAGATGTGTGCGCGAATCAGCGGTCGAGCACCCCGACCAAGATCACAGGAAGGGCCTCAGGTCGTCGCCGGGGCCGTGGCTTCCAGGTCGGTCGCGGACAGGCGACGGTAGAGCGGACAGGTCTCGACCAGCCGTTCGTGGGTACCCGTCGCGATCACCTGACCCTCGTCCAGGACGACGATCCGGTCAGCGGCCCGGACCGTGGACATCCGGTGCGCGATGACCAGCAACGCCCTTTCCTGGGCGATGTCGTGCATCACCTGCGTGAGCGCGCGCTCGTTGACGCTGTCCATCTGCGAGGTCGGCTCGTCCAGCAGCAGCACGGCCGGTCGCGCCAGCAGCGCCCGCGCGATCGCGACCCGCTGGCGTTCCCCGCCGGACAGCAGCACGCCATGGTCGCCGACCTCCGTCCACACGCCGTTCGGCATCCGGGTGACCAGCTCGCCCAGGCGCGCTGTCTCCACGGCCTCGTCGATCTCGGCTTCGTTCGCGTTCGGGGACGCGTAGGTGATGTTGTCGCGCAATGAGCCCTGCAGCACCGGAGCGTTCTGCTCGACGAGGTTCACCTGACCGCGGGCGGCTTCTCGGCTCATCGCGCGCACATCCACGCCCTGGAGCAGGATCTCGCCGCGGTCCGGGTCATAGAACCGTTCGAGCAGCTCGAGTGCCGTCGACTTACCGGCGCCCGACGGCCCGACCAGCGCGATGTGCCCCCGCCCCGGCACGGTGAACGAGACATCACGCAACACGGGCTGGCTCGGGGTGTAGCCGAACCACACCCCGCGGAACTCCACCGCCGGCGCGCCGGACGATCCGTCCTCCCCGGCGGGCGCACGGTCCACGGCACGCGCCACGGGGTTCGCGCGGCCCGTCGCCGCGGCCACGCGGCTCCCGCCGGCCTCGGCCGCGCCGTCGGCCCCGGCCGCCCCCGCCGGGATGACCCGGATCAGGCAGCTGCCCGCAGCGTCATCGGCCGACTCCGCCCGGCCGCCCCGCTCCCCGTCACGAGGGCTCGCCGTGATTGGCCGGCCGTCGAGGCCGGCCGCCGGGATCCCCTCCAGGCCAGGAGTCCCCTCCAGGCCGGAGGTCGCGTCGAGGTCGGGGACCGCGTCGAGCTCGGGCTCGCGCGGCAGCGCGAAGACGGCGTCGACGCGGTCGAGCGCGCCCATCCCGCGCTGCATGATCCCGGTTGCCTCGATCAGCTGCGACATCGGCATGACCAGGTACGTCGCATAGAGCAGGAATGCGACCAGTGAGCCGAGCGAGGTGACGCCGTGGGCGACCAGCACGCCGCCGACCAGCAGGACGACGAGCACGGAACCCTGCACGGCCAGCTCCATCGCCGGCGCGATGACCGAGTTGAGCCGGGCCATCCGCACGCCGAGCCGGTAGGCCTCCCGGGAGTGCGCGTCGATCCGCTCGGCCTCGCGGCCCTCGGCGCGGCTCGCCCGCACCGTGCGGATCGCGGCCAGCGAGCGCTCCAGGTCGGCGGTCATCCGGCCCAGGGTCGCCTGGCCCTGCTCGGAGGTGGTCCGGATCCGGCGCAGCGCCGTGAACACGCCGACGCCGGCGACGGTGACCGCGACGACGACCAGCAGGAACAGCCGGGCGTCTATGTAGATCATCAACGCGATCGCGCCGAACGCCCCGACGAGGCTCGTCAGGAAGGCCGCGAAACTGTACGCGACGGCCTCCCGGACTACCACGGTGTCGGTGTTCGCCCGGGAGATCAGATCACCCATCCGCCGCTCGTCGTACACGCTGATCCGCAGCCGCAGCAGGTGCGTGACCAGCCGTCGGCGCAGCCCGAGCAGGACGCCCTGGCCGGTGCGTTCCAGCAGGTAGTGCCCGAGCGTGTTGATCAGCGCCTCACCGACGAACAGCACCAGCAGAGTGATCAGCAGCCAGGACGCGACCCCGCCGTGCTGGGCGCCGTCGATGACGCGCTTGACCAGCAACGGCTGGATCACCCCGCACAGGGTGCCGGCCACCGTCAGGCCGACGCCGAGCAGGATGGGCCGCTTGTGCCCCCGCATCAGCCGCCAGAGCCGCCCGAACGGGAGCCCGCCGAGCCGCGGGCCGCCGGGACCGGGCCGCGGGCCTGGCGGACCGCCTGGCCATGGGCCCGGCCCAGGGCCTGGGCCGCGGACCGGACCTGGCCCGAACCCGCCGGGCGGATCCGGTGGGAATCCTGGCGGGCCGGTCATCGGCCCTGGCGGTGGCCCGCCCGGCGGGGCGTTCCCCCCGGGACCGGACCCGTCCCCGCGGCCGTCCGGCCCACCGACGAGCCCGGGGGCTCCGAGGCCTGGCCCTCGACCGGGCCGGCGACCAGGCCCCGGTCCGGGGCTTCCGGCGACGCCGAACTCGGGCAGGTCGGGGTAGCCCGACACGCCGGTCACCGCGTCACCACCGGCGCTCGGCGCCCCGCCGGCGCGGCCGCGCCTTCGGCCGTGATCACGGCCTGGGCCGAGGCCGCGCCTTCGGCCGTGGCATCGGCAGAGGCTGTGGCATCGGCAGAGGCTGTGGCATCGGTCGCGGTCCCGGGCATGGCCGGGACCGGGCGCCGCGGTTCGGCCGTGTCCCATCGCGCGCGGGTGGGCGCGACGGTCATCAGCGGGCGGAAGTAGCCGTCTGGCGCGCTCTCGCCGACCAGATGACCGTCGACCTCGACCCATGCGTGCGCGGCGAACGGCGCGACGGCGCGCACGCCGACGCGCCACGTGGGCCAGCTGCCCGACATCCGGCACAGCAGGGCCGTCGCCACCGACCGCGGCAGGCAGCCGCTCTCGTTCCGGCACAGCTGGCTGACCGCGGTGACGTCGTCCCCCGCGCGCTGGGCCGTCCCCCAGGTCGCGGGGACGGCGCCGCGGCTGGCCGCGGCGAGCACCGCCCGGATTCTGGCCGGCGGCTGGGTCGAGAGCGCGCGGGCCGCGGCCACCGCGAGCCGCGCGCGCAGGCGCCGGCCCATTGGCGGCTGTGGGGCTGGTGGGCGCACCGACATCGGCGTCGTCACGTCGTCAACCTCCCTCGCGTCGGCCCGCTCGGTGCGAGCCTTCCTGCCGTGGGTTCCCGCGGTGCCGCGGGGTCGTGCCGCGCGCGCGCCGGTCGAGCAGCCTGCGCATGGTGCCCTTGGCGGTCCCCGCGCCTCTGGTGTCCAGCGCGGTCCTCGCGCCGGCTCTGGACGTCCCGGCGGCGCGGCCGGAGACAGTCACCAGGCCCGCGACCGACAGCTCGTCGACGAGTCGGTCGACGTCGGCGCGCGCGGTCGCGGGCGCCACGTCGTACTCGTCCAGCAGGGCTCGGGCCGCGTGCGCCTGGTCGCCGCCGTCGAGGAGCACCCGCAGCGCGAGGGCGGCCGTCGGGTTCAGCGTCCAGTACCGGCCGGACCGCTGGTCGAGCAGCGCCGTCCCGAAGTCGGTGTCCGTCGACACGACCTGTTGGCTCAACGTCAACATGTCCACTCCAGCGGCTCGGCGTCACGGCGCGGGCCGTGACGGAACGGCGCGGCGCCCGGGTGTCCCGGCAGGTGGCACCTGGCCGGGTCTCACGGCGAGACCAGCCGGGGCGCGCCGGAGCCGGTCGGCGCCTCGTCAGCGCCAGGTGGCGGGGCCAGGGCGGGATACAGAGGTTCGGATGGGCCTGGGTTCGGATGGCCTGGTTCGGATGGCCTGGTTCGGGTGGCCTGGGTTCGGATGGGCCGGGTTCAGGTGGGCCGGGCCGGCCTGAACTCAGCGACCGGTGGCCGGGCCGGATGGCCTCGCCGTCTGGGTGAGGGCGCGCCGAGGTCCGGGGGGACGACGCGCTGAGCCCTCCGGGGACATCCCTTCGGCAACCAGCACAACCGCCCAGCGCGATGCCTTGGGCGCGGTGGGCGGTGCCCTTGCCCGCGGAGGTACCCGGGTCGTGGCCTCCGCCACGACTGGCGGTCGCCTTCGGCAGGCCGTCCTGACGACACCTGGTCGTCCGTAGGCCTGGGGCAGCCGCCGGGTTCTGCCTCCGCGCGCCTGTATCTCTCCGATCGACTCTGTTCGGATCCGCGTCCGATGGCCGCGCGGGCGGTTGAAGTGGGCATACCCGGCCTGGATTCAGCGCGGGTTCATCACGGTGGGTGAGACCGCCGGGGCGGCGCGGCGTCATCCTCGGCGCCGTGCAGGACGCGCTGGTGCGCCTGGCGCAGGTGCTCGCCGGGCTCGATGCCGAGCTGTTCGGTCAGTGTCCGGTACACCGTCTGGTACGCGCGGAGCGCCTCCGCGCGCCGGCCGTCCTGGTCGAGCGCGGCAACCAGCTGCGCCCACAGGCGCTCCCTGGTCGGATGCTCGATGGCGAGGGCTCGCAGGGCCGGCAGCACCCGGTCGTGCTGGCCGAGCCGCAGCCGCGAGTCGACCAGGTTCTCCCACACCGCCCAGCGCAGCTCCTCGAGGCGGGTGGTCTCGGCGACCACCACCTCGGCCGGCAGGTCCTCGTACGGCCGGCCACGCCACAGCGTGAGCGCGTGCTCAAGCCGACGCGCGGCCTCGGCGGCCCGGCCGGCGGCCAGCGCCTCGTCGCCGGCCCGGGCGTCCGACTCGAAGAGGTCCACGTCGAGCTCGCCCGGTCGCAGCGCCAGGGTGTACTCCCCGCCCCGGCTCCTGATCCGGCCCGCCGACTCGGGCGCCGACGGGTCACGGTCCCACTCGTCGAGCTGGTCGCCACCCGCCGACGGCGGCAGGGGTGGCAGCGCGTGGCGCAGCTCGGAGACGTAGGTCTTGATGTTGCCGAGCGCGGACCTCGGCGGGTTGTCCTCCCACAGCGCCACGCCGATCTCCTCGGTGCTCACCCAGCCGCCCGCGTGCAGCAGGAGCAGGGCCAGCAGCCTGCGCTTCTTGCGCTGCCCGATGAACACGGGTTCCCCGTCGCCGGCTCGGACGCCCAAGGGCCCCAGCGTCACGAACCGGGCCACGCCCACCTCGCCGCCCAGCTGGGGAAGGCCGCCCAGCTGGGGAAGACGGTCACTGATAGTGGCCACGTCGGCGGTCTACCCGGGCACGCCGCCGCCAGACGGGCCGACCGGGCCGCGGGGGCGAAGCGCCCACGGCGGGCTACCTCGGTGGGTGACTCGGTGGGTGCCGTCGGTGGGTGCCGTCGGTGGGTGAGGACGGCCCGGGCCGATGAGGCGGTCAGGCGCGGCGTGACGGGGGGCGGATCGGGGCACATCCACAGTCCGCGAAGGAACCGTGGTCCCGAGAAGGAGGGCGCGAACGTGTTTCCTGCCGGCAGCGAGCCCTGGTCGACCGAGAAAGGCCCTGGCGCCGCCCGCGACAGCTGGGCGGGGTAGCCCATGTGTCACATGTTCGCGCTGACGAGCGGCGCGCGGCCGGTGGAGGCCACGTTCTGGCTGCTCGACGCACCGGACACGGACCGGGCACAAACGGCCCGCGCGCCGGATGGAGCCGGTCTTGCCGTGTTCGGCCAAGGGGGCACCCCACACGTCATCAAGCAGCCGATCACGAGCCGGATCGGCGCCGATTTCGCCCACCAACCGCGAACCGTCGTCTCGTCCACTTTTGTCGCTCATGTTCGGCATGCCTCCACCGGACGGGCAAACCTCGCGAACACTCATCCGTTCCAGCATGAGAACCGGGTGTTCGCCCACAACGGAGTCATCGAGGGCTTGGACCGGCTGGAGGCCCAGCTCGGCGAGGATCGCGCGATGGTCCAGGGCGACACGGACTCCGAACGTTACTTCGCCCTGATCAACCGAGAGATCGCCGCCCGGGACGGCGACGTCGGCGCCGGCATCGTCGCGGCCGTTCAGTGGATCGCGGCCAACCTGCCGCTCTACTCGGTCAACATGGTGCTCGCCACGGCCGACGAGCTGTGGGCGCTCCGCTATCCCGACACGAACCGGCTGTACATGCTGCGCCGCGAGCCCGGCGGCCGCCACCACCGCCACCTCGACCACGCAAGCCCGTTCAGCGAGATCAGGGCCCGCTCGCTCGACCTGGCGGACCGGCCGGCCGTGGCCGTCGAAAGCGAACGGATGGACGAGGATCCCGCCTGGCGCCTGATGACCTCCGGCGAGCTGCTGCACGTCGCCCCCGACCTCACGGTCACCTCCCGCGTCGTGATCTCCATCCCGCCGGCCCATCAGCTCTCCCTCGACGACCTCCGTCCCGAGGCCGCCCGCTCCCAGACGGTCAACGTCGACCCCGCCGACTCCACCCCCGCCGTGGCCTGACCGGCCGCCGCGCCACCGACGCCGCCCGCCGCGGCAGGAGCCCGAACGGCTTCATCGCGAGCCGAGACCGACCGAGTCGAGACCGGCTGTTCTTTCGTCGCGGTAGCGCGTGGGCGACACTCCGCGGACGCGTTTGAATGCGACGCTCAACGCGAACGCGTTGGCGTAGCCAACCTGGTGGGCGACGCTTTCAACGGTGAGGTCGGACGTGCGCAGCAGGTCGGCCGCGAGCGCGATTCGCCAGCCGGTCAGGTACCTCACGGGAGGTTCGCCGACCAGCGTGGTGAAACGGCGCGCGAAGGCCGCCCTGGAACAGCCCACTCTTGAGGCAAGGGACGCGACCGTCCAGGGATGGCCAGGGTCGTCGTGTATCAGCCGCAACGCCGGACCGACCAGCGCGTCGCTGTAGGCGCGGTACCAGCCCGGCGCCGCCGTCTCCAGGTGGTCGAACCAGGCACGAATCGTGGCGACGAGGGCGATGTCCAGCAGTCGGTCAAGCACGATCTGCTGGCCAGGACCGTCCCGGCCGAGCTCGTGCGCCAACAACGTCATCACCGGGCTCTGCGGATCGGCCTTTGGTACCAGCACAATGTCCGGTAACGCGTTCAGCAGCCGCTCGGTCACGTCATTGCCGACCTGGTAGGTCCCGCTCGCCACGATTGCCGAATCATCGCGGGAGCGTCCACTGGTACGCGATCCGAGTCGCAGGTCGTCCGTGACGTCGACACCGTCCATGGTGATCACGCGATTGTCGGCGCCGACGACGACGTCCGGGACGGTACATGGATCGTCGCCGACGGTGTACGGGGCCGGGCCCTTGATGACGGCCACGTCTCCCGTGCGCATCAGTACCGGCTCGCCCCGGTCCGGCACGATCCAGGCATGCCCGCGCTGCGCCGTGGCCAGCGCGAGGGCAGCTCCGTCGGCGATGCGCAATGCCCACGGAGGCTCCAGGATCGCCCGGCAGAACGCCGTGGTACGCGCCCGAACCCCATTCAGTAGATCACCCAGCGGATCCACGCGCTCAAGCGTAGACGCAGAGACATGGAATCGGGACCACCAGATATGGATCGACACCACGCTCGCGGGTCTCCTGGATACCAACGAACCAGCCCAACAAGCAGGGAGAAGCCCGATGTACACGATCACAGGGGCGACCGGCCACGTCGGCGCGGTGGCCGCCCAGGAGCTGCTGCGCGCGGGCGCGCCGGTGCGGGTGGTGGTCCGCGACGCGACCAGGCGCGAGACGTGGGCCCAGCACGGAGCCGAGACCGCCGTCGCGGACTTCAACGACCAGGTGGCGCTTACGCGGGCGCTGGGCGGAAGCGACGGGGCCTTCATCCTTCTGCCCACCATCCCGACCGGTGGCGACGCCGAGCACCGCCAGCTCGCGGACTCGATCGCCAGCGCGGTCGGCGCCAGCGGCGTCCCCCACGTCGTCCTGCTGTCCTCGATCGGCGCCGACCTGGCCGACGGGACCGGGCCCATCCGCTGGCTGCACCACCTGGAAAACCGGCTGCGCCAGACGGACGTCCTGCTGACGGCGATCCGTTCCTGGCATTTCCAGGAGAAGGTCGAGACGATTCTCGGCGCCGCCCTGCACGCCGACATCTATCCCGTCTTCGGCGAGACGGCCGACGTGCCCACCACGATGATCGCCACCCGTGACATCGGGAAGGCGGTCGCCGAGGCGCTGCTCGCGCCGCCGCCGGCCAGCGAGGTCATCGACCTGGAAGGGCCCGAATACACCGAGCGGGAAGTCGCCGCCGAGCTGGCTGCCGCGCTCGGGAAGCCTTTGCGGGTCGTCACCATTCCGCGGCCGGGATGGGTCGACGCCCTGGTCGGCGCCGGCCTGCCGACGCCGTTCGCCCACGAGCTCGCGGCGCTCTACGACGCCGAACAACGAGGCGACCTCCAGGCCCGCGGTAACCGTCGGCTGACCTGCGCCACCCCGATCGACGAGACGGTTCGCCGCGTCGTCGCGGCCTCCGCCGGCCCGATTCCCGCGACGTGACGGCGCCCGGAGCACCGCCTTCCCAGGCGGCGCGGCTCAGGCGGCCGGCTTCGGAGGGGGCGGCATGCCGACGATGGTCATGACCGGCGGCACCTCGGGATTCGGCGCGCACGCGGCGCGGCGGCTGACACTGTCGAACGACGTTCGGCTGATCCTCGGCGCGCGCCGGCCGACGTCCGCCGGCGAGTTCGTCCCGCTCGACCTGGCGGAGCTCGACTCGGCGCGAGCCTTCGCGAAGGCGGTCCACGAGCGGCTCGGCGGCGTTCCGGTCGACGCGCTGGTGCTCAACGCGGGCGTGGTCCTTCCCGACGTCACCGGTCGAACCCTCGACGGCCTCGAGACGACCTTCGCCGTCAACCACCTCGCGCACTACCTGCTGGCGCGCCTACTGCTTCTCACCCTGGCGGACGGGGCCGTCGTCGTCCTGACCACGAGCGGCACGCACGACCCCGACACCCGCTCCGGGCTGAGGCCACCACGGCACGCGGACGCGGAGCTGCTGGCGCATCCGGATCGTGACCCCGGCCGTGACACCCGGCCGCGCCGGGCGGGCGAGCACGCGTACACCGCGTCCAAGCTGTGCGTCGCGCTCACCGCGCGGTCGCTGTCCGAGCACCCCGACGCGCGGGCCCGGCGCGTCAGGGTGGTCGCCTACGATCCCGGGCAGGTGTTCGGAACCGGGCTGGCCAGGGACCTGCCGTTCCCCCTGGGGACGGCCTGGTCGCTGCTGGGCACGCCGGCGCTGGGGTGGCCGCTGCGCAGGCTCAACCGGAATCTCAACAGCCGCGCCGCCGCGGGACACACCCTGGCCGACCTGGCTCTCGGCCTCGCGAAGCCGCCGAGCGGACGCACCTATGCCGCCCTGCGAAGGGGACGGCTCACCTGGCCGGACCCCTCCAGACTGGCCCGCCGAGACGACGTCGCGCGGGCGCTCTGGAACGACAGCGCCCGGCTCGTCGGCCTGCCAGGCTGAACGCGCCGCGGTCGGGCGGCGGGCCGCCGCCTGGTGAACGCCGTCCCGGTCCGCGCGCCGCCATACCCACCCCGACGCCCACGACAAGCTTCAGGGACTTCCGGACGATCCACCCAGCGGACAAACGTGCAGGTAGAGAGCGGAGGGCGTGGGATTCGAACCCACGATGAGGTTGCCCCCATAGCGGTTTTCAAGCCAAGATCATCTTATGTCGCCAAGTGTCATAGATGGTTGCGCGATGCCGCAAAGTCCAACAACCGCAGGGGTTTTCGGGACGCACCCTGACGCCGGCCGCCGCCCGGTGCCGGCCGGTGTCGGGGCGTCCACGCCCACAATGATCTTGCCGTGTTGGGGTGACGACGCTGCTTGCGTTGTCAGGCGACCCGAGCGCCGCGAACGCTGCCGAGGTCGAGCTCGATGCGGCGCCCGTGGACGGTGACGACGATGCTGGCCGCGTCGGCGCCGGTCGCGGTGAGGTAGTCGTAGAGAGTGGACAGGAGCATGTCCTCGCGGCTTTCGAGACGGGAGACGGCGGCCTGGCCGACGCCGAGCTTCTTGGCAACCTCGGCCTGGGTCATCTGGGCGGCCTTGCGGATCATCGCCAGGTTCATGGCGTAGACCCGGTCCATCTCCTCCGCTGCCGCGTGCGCCTCGGCGACGTCGGCGGCGAGCTGTGGATCGGACAGGAGCCGGTCCAGGTGGTCGTTCCCACGGACGAACTTCGACGGCGGCTGCGGCGTGGCGTCCTCGGTCATGGCTTCTCCTCGTAGGATGTCTCGCGCTTCCACTGATCGATCATCGGATCGGCTCTGGCAGCTACCCCGTCGTAGAAAACGTCTCCCAACTTGGCCTTGTCGGCGGCGAACAGCGTGACGACCACGGTGCCGGTGCCTGGGGGGAACCAACAGATCAACCGGACAGCTGCCCGCGGGTCGTAGGCGTGCGAGACCCGCCAGAGCGGGTACCGGCGGGACTGCCGTACCCATCGGAGGGTCGCCGTCTCGCCGTCCCTCGTGGGCGGGTCCGTCAGGCGTCGCAGCTGGTCGAGCGCACGGGCGGTGTACGCCAGGAGGAGACGCGAGCGTTCGTCCCCGGCGCGCGCCTCCTCCTCGAGGCGGTCGAGCCATCGACCGAAGTCCTCGGGCCAGTCGATGTCCACCTCAACAGCATTACATCGAGGGGATATTCCATGCAAGGCATGTGCACAGTGACGGGCGGCGAGTCGACGCGGCCTGATTCTGGCCGCACCGGTGCGGCCAGTGGTCGCGCGCGGTCTGGCACACGCCGGAGTTCGCCCGCGACGCGGAGCTATGGGTCGTTACGCTCGGGGGTGTGCCGGTGGGTCGGCTACCTCTGACATACGGCGTACTGGCAGCGCGTTAGGAGGGAAGTCCGCGAGGCCGTCCGTGGCGATCACGTCGACGCGGGTGCGAGGAACGCCGAACACGTCCGTCAGCCTTGGGTCTTCTTGCGGGCGGCCTTCAGTGCCGCCCGTGTCGCGTCGGGGTCGTCGTCGTACAGGCCAAGACGCTCGGTGTCGGCGACCATGCCGGCGAAGGCGAGGTCGGCGGCGCGGCGTTGGCGTCCGCGGTATTCGAGGAGATCGTCGAGGCGGACCCTGCGGTGGCGGCTGGGCTTCTCGAACGGGATGACTCCCGTCTCCAACAGCCGGATCAGCGTGGTCCGCGAGATCCGTAGCAGGTCGGCTGCCTCCTGGGTGGACAGCAGCAGGCGATGCGGCGCGACCGTGACCGCTAGGCCCGCCTTCATCGCGGCGGCGACCCGCAGGAGAACGTCGTACATGGGCTCGGGCAGCTCGACGCTGCGCCCGTCGGGTCCAACGGTCAGCCGAGGACGCGGCTCGGCCGCTTGCCGGCCGCAGTCACGCAGGGCGGCGAGGAAGTCGACGATCTCGCCGGCTTCCTCGTGTGGCAGGTAGGTCTCGGCGTGCAGCGGCTCGTTTCTCGCTGGCGACGTCATGACCGCCTCCGAACTCGATCGATACGAGCGGCACGCTCGTTTTGCTCGATTCTGACCCTGCCAGATCCTGATCACCCGTCTGCCGGAGCGCGCCGCCACCCCGTCGGCTGGACGGTTCGTCCCGCGTCGCCGGCGTCGTCGCTCAGTCAGCGAAACATTTGGTCCGCACGAGGCGACCACAACCGTGAGGCCACCCCGCCGACCACCCTGGCGCGGATCAGGTCGGTCTCGCCGGCGGTGGTCATTCGGTCAGGCCGAGTTCGTTCTGTACGGCGGCCAGGTCGGCGAGTGCCTCGCGCCGTCGGGGGCGCTCGTTGTCCAGGAACGCCCGGATCGACGAGACGCGCACGCGGTGGTGGGTACCGACCTTGCGGAACTCCAGCAGGCCGCGGTCCATCAGCTTGCGGACCCGGGGACGTGACATGCCCAGCAGCAGCACCGCCGCCTCCGTCGGCGTGACCTCGGCGGCGCGGGGCGTCGCGACGAGTTCCTCGCCTCTCACCCGGGCGTCGAGCAGCCGCGAGACCAGTTCGAATTCACCACACGTTGCATATTCTCGAAGGCGTCGCCGCCGAGGGCGAAGAATGGGCTGCCAGATCATCCCGAAAGATAGTCGCTCACACGGACCGACTGGCGTCGGCCAAGTCGGACGGTGATGCGATCGAGATCCGTCCTCGGCGGCGACCTCGTTCGACAGCGCAGCGCATCCGCCGGGCGGACCCGGTCATGGTCTCCTCGCCCGAACAGGTTGATCGGGATGGCGGCGCCTGAGTCGACGACTGGAGTCAGTGAGTAACCGGGTATCCGATCTGCTCGGCATCTGACCGGATGTCGGCGAGAGTGAGATCCGGGTTCAGCGCGGTGACGGTCGCGTCGTCGAGCGGACGAAGCGCCCAGATGTGCCTTACGGCGGCGGTGTCGAGGGTGACCTCGTGGTAGTCGGTGGCGAAGTCGAGGTAGGTGTTCGGGCTGGGGTCGCAGAGCGGGACCAGCAGTTCCGCGCCGTCAGGACTCGTGCCGTGGCCTCCGTGGGGCGGGAGATCGATCGTGCCGGTCTGCCAGCGCTTGTCGTGGGGCTGGCGCCAGAGTACGAAGGTGGCCTCCAGTCGGCCGTTGTAGCTGAAGGCGGGCTCGGTGACATGGGCGTGAAAGGCGTCTGGGACGGCGTCGACCAGCCCGGGCCACAGATCGCCGGTGCGGGCCGGGCTCATGGGTGACTCGTGGGCGAAGCCGCGGATGAACGCCCCGGCCGGGCCGAAGACGATCGAGTAGGCGTCCCCGCTGCCGTCGCGCATTGAGGCCATGTCCTCGCCGGGTGACCAGGTCGCGTCGAAGGAGTAGTAGCGGAACTGCCACTCCGGGCACACGATCGCGTCAAGCATTGCCAGCGCGCGGCAATGGTCTCGCAGGGGCGGGATGTCGGGCAGCCGGGCGGCCACGTCGTACACGTTCACCCGAGTATCGAACCAAACCCGACAAGACGCCTCCGGCAACGGCGCAACGATCAGGCCGTCGGCCGTGGGCGGCTGCGCGGCGGGCCGTCGGGTTCTGGCCGTGTCCGGCGTGTGCGGCGCGGGGTGCATCTCCATCAGGGGTGGGCGCGAAGAAACCGCCTGCGCGTGGCTCGCACACTCTGGGCTGGCAGCTTCCGACCGACCGGATGTCCCGCGACGCGAAGCGGCTGACCCAGGATGCTGTCCTGGTGACCTCCATCGGTTCCGGGGTCCTGGTGGGGCTGTTCTCGGCGAAGGACCGCGACTACCAGGTCCGACTCGACATCCTCGACGCACGGGTGACGGCGCTGGGCGGACATGTGCTGGAGCGGTTCGTCCAGTGCAGGGGCGTCTCCGATGGCGGGGTACGGCTGATGACCGCCCCACTGTCCCGGCGTTTCCTCATCGGTCCGGGAAAACTCGAAGAGATCGCGACGACCTGTTCGAGCAAGAACATCGACGCCGTCATCTTCATCAATGATCTGAGCGACTACCAGCGCCGTTGGCTGTCGACCCGACTCGGGCGTCCAGTACTCACCCAGGCCGACCTTGACCTGTCAGCGGAGAGGCTGATCAGCCCGACCCGATCTCAACCTCTCGCAGGCCAGGGCCACAGACCCAACCGCCGTCGCAGTCGCAGATAGTCACTTCATCACCGGCCAGTGCCTCACCATCGACGGCAGCTGGTGCCTGACATGGCCCAGAGATCTTGCCCCGAGAAACCGTGACCAGGGGGACTGGTCGCGGCCACGGGACAATCGCCGCTGGCGGATCGGCGGCTGGCCGCCCCAGGATGGTTAGCTGATCCGATAGCACCGGCACATCCATGACGGCGTCGAATTGTCCGTGGCGGGCGGTACGGTCCGCACGTGGTGACGCCTGTCTTCTACGCTCGACCCCAGGTCGGCGGCCGCATGCTGGGTGTCGAGCCCGCGCTCGCGAGCTGGGACAGGGCCGGGTCGCCTGGCCAGGCGCGGTCGGCTGCCTTCATCGACGACGTGTGTATGGCCGTCGCCGGGCAGGCCCGGGCGACGCCCGGTCCGCTCGCCTTGCGGCTTGAGGTCGGGCTGGCGGACACCGTGCCGCTGTACGCGCTGAACGATCTCGACAACTACCTGTTCCCGCTCATACCGAAGCTGACCGAGCGGACAGGGCGGGCCTTCGCCTCCGTGCGGGCGACCAAACAGCACGCGGCGACGTCGTCGGTAGAGGTAGGCCCCGCGGTACCGGCCGACGACCCGCGCGGGGCGCACACGTTCGAGGTGACCACGACGGCGTCGGCCAGCGCGACCGCCTACAAGGAACAGATCCGCGACCAGATCGCCTCCGCCAGCCCGTTGCCGGGCGACGGCGTCGCATTGCAGCTCGCGTTCGTCGTCGGTCCCCGCCGTGCCTGGCCGAACCTGTGGAAGGCGACGATCGACGCGCTCGGCTCGATCCTCGGCCACGATGACGGCGCCCGCGAGTGGAACGCCCGTGACGGCCGCATCGTCGACCTCGGGCTGCACTGCGCGGTCGACCCGGCGGCGGGCAACGAGGTCACGATCGCGATCCGCGCGTCGACGATCGGCGAGGAGGCAGCCGCGTGACGGAGATCCTGCCCGAGGTACCAGCCGGCGACAGCAAGGTCCAACGGGACGCGGAGACCGAGGCGGTGGCCCTGCTGTCAGCCAAGGTCGGGGTGCCGCTGGCGCCGACTCACGTCGTACTGGCCGACGGCAGCTGGGTGGAGATCGACGCGGCGAACCTGGACGAGCGGGTGATCGCGGAGGTGTGGGCACATCAGGGCCCTCCCAAGGGCGCGCAGCGGAACAAGGTGCTCACCGACGCTCTGAAGCTCGTGTACGTGGAGGCCGAGCGGGGCGGCCAGTGGCGCAAGATCCTCTGCTTCACCGACGAGCAGGCCCGGGACGCCTTCACCCGCAGGAGTTGGTATGCCGGTGCACTGCGCCACTACGGCATCGAACTGGAAGTCATCGAGCTACCGGCCCAGACCCGGGCCGCGATCCGCGAGGCACAGAAACGGCAGTACCGATGACCAAACCCGGCGCCACGCGTAGGCGCACTTGTGACGCTCCAGCGCCACGATCGTTGCGGCGACGGTCGCCTTGGCAGGTGGAGCGTCTGGAGTCTGTTCAACCGCGGCGTCGTCGCGCCTCGTACGGTCAGGCCGTCCAGTCCTCGCAGCTCAGGCCGGGGACCCTGCTGAACTCGGAGCTGTTGGCCGTGACGACCGTCAGCTCGCGCCGGAGGGCCTGGCCCGCGATCAGCACGTCGTAGGCGCCGATCGAGTTTCCGGCTTTCTCCAGGACGGCGCGCACCTGGCCGGCGGTCCGGGCGTCCTCGTCATCGAAGTCCAGCAGGTCCATGTTGCCGGAGAGCAGTACCCGAAGCCGGTCGGTGTTCTCCTTCACCTGGCTGCTCTTCGCCACGCCGTACCACAGCTCGAACAGAACCACGGACGACAGCGCCAGATAATCGCCGGACGCCTGGGCCGACCGGTACCGTTCCCGCACCGCCAGCGGCTTGTTCCGCAGCAGCGCGACCACGGCGTTCGTGCCGAGAAGGTAGTTCACTCGAAGAGGTCCTCGCCGACGGGCGCGGGCGGCTGGTTTCTGCCGTCCTCGAACAGCGGTACATCGGCAAAGCGATCCAACTCGGCGAACCACGCATCGACATCCGAGGCGATCGGTTCCAGCAGCACACCGTCTCCTACGTGACGGACGCGCACCCGGTCACCGGGCAGCCGGAACTCCTTGGGCAGCCGCACGGCCTGACTCCTGCCGTGCGTGAAGATCCTCGCGATCGCGGTCTCCGCCATGATCCCTCCCCTCGCCGGTGGTAGCTACTCGACGATGATAGCTACCAATAGTATGCATCACCCACGTGTCGAGCGTGAGGCGCAGCCGGCGGGCTGGCCGTCGGCCCCAGCAGACCGCGGCCCGTCCCGGCGGGCTGGACAACCCGGGCCGTGACAGGCGGGAAGGGGCTTCGGGTGACTCGCCACCCGGGCCGCAAGGAATCAGTGGCGTGGGTCTGACCGTGTTCCGTCGCGCATCGTCCGGGCCACGCGGCCCAGGAAGATCACACGATTACCAGGCACGGGTCCACCTCGGGTCAGGGTTCCAGGCGTCGAGGATCTCGCGTCCGCGGCCCTCGTCCTGCGCCAGGTCGAGTGCGACGAACAGCGGATGCGCGAGCGGCCAACGCCAACCGCCACCTGGGAGGTCGAAACGGCGGGCGCAGACGGCCGCCACCGGCGCGGCCCGTACCGAGGCGGCGGCCCGGGTCGGCGTCGCGGTGGTGCCAAGGAGCGTGGTCGCGCGCCGAAGCACCACCTCGTCTGGGACGAAGAAGTCAAGCGCCTGGTCGGCGCGGGCCGCGACCGGAGCGCCATAGGCCGCGGCGGCGGTCGTGTCCGTCAGCGCCCAGCCGGTCTCGGCCGCCAGGTCAGCGAGACCAAGACGCAGAGACTTGGCAACGCCGCTCTGGTCGTCCGGATCTGGACATGTGGTGAGGAAGGTGCGGGTGCTCGGCCACTGCTCGGCGACCTGCCAGAACAGCCGCGCATCTACTACCGCGTTCGCCGAGTCGACGAGCTGGTCGCGCCGCAGCGCCGCGAGCACTTGCGACACCGTGCTCGCCGACCGGCCGAGGCTACGCGCCAGCTCTCGGACGGCCGCGCCCTCCTTCGGTTGCAGGAGCAGAGCGATCGCGACCTCAAGCCCAGCCTTACCGCCCAGGGCCCGCGTCCGCACGCCGCGTTCGCCGATCGGCGTGACCTCGGCGTCGATCACGAGGCTGCTCGAACGCAGCGCGATCCGGCCGCGCAGGTCGTAGTAGCCAGCTCGCCGCTCGATCAGCATTCTCCGGGCCGCCTCGGTCACCCGGTCTCCGACGACCAACAGGACCGCGCCGCCAGCCCCGGCGGGCTCGCGGTCGACGGCCAACAGCTGCGCCGCGATGTCCTCGGACACCAGCGATCGGCGCTTGAGCTCGACCGGGACCGCGGCCCCCTCCGGGTCGACCACCAGGTCGACCCGGCCATCGGGCCGGCTGGCAGGCGGCTGGGCCTCGACTCTCAGCTGAAGGAGGGCATCGGCCACGAGCACTTCCGTGTCCACGCGGCCAGCGTCCCCGGTGTTCGCTGTTCGGTCAATACCGAACAGCGAACAGGGTGACGAGGACGATGGAGCGCATCGCGGCCTACGCGACGTCCCGGCGGCGTTCGGCGTAGGTGTACGCCAGGAACTCGTCGAGCTCCTCGTCGGACTCGAAGATGTCCACGGCCATTTCGTCCAGGTCCGCGGCGGTCCGGATCGGCCTGGCGACGACGGCCTCGATCAACTCGTCGACCGACAGTCGGGGCCTTCTCGGAGGGAGCACTGGCCCGCCAGCACTGCTTGTGGTCATAGCGCACCTCCCCTGCGTGGCTGAACACCTGGGGTCAGCCTTGGGTCTTCTTACGGGCGGCCTTCAGCGCGGCCCGCGTTGCGTCGGGGTCGTCGTCATACAGGCCTAGGCGTTCGGTGTCGGCGACCATGTCGGCGAAGGCGAGGTCGGCGGCGTGGCGTTGGCGTCCGCGGTATCCGAGGAGACGGACGAACGTCAACGGTGGCTGCGGCGTGGCGTCCTCGGTCATGGTTTCGACCTTCGGCGGAGCTTGCCGTTGAACGCCGCCAGTCTCATCACCGCGGGCCCCTTCCTGGTAGCGCGGCGGTCAGGCCACTTCGAGGTAGGCGCGTAGCGCCTGGCGGATGACGTCGCTGGCGTTGGTGTGGTCGGCCTGCGCCCTGGCGGCGAGCGCCGCCCGCAGTTCGGGATCGAGCCGGACTGGCACGACCTCCCCCGGCGCCGACCCGAGAGGGCGGCGGCCACCACGGCGGCGCCGGCCGGCCACGTCATAGCCGGCCTCCGCCTCCGCGGCCAGTTCCGCTACCAGGGCATCGGTCACGGGTACGCCGCGGGCGGGGGGCGCGGCCGGCCATGGGAAAGTCATGTTCGATGGCTCGGTAGGGTGGTCGGGTCTGTTCGGCGTCGTCGGCGAGCCGGCAACGGGGCCGCGGCGCGGTCCCGCTGTGCTGTCAGCGTAAACATTCACGTGCTTTGGTGATGTCGGTGGACTGTCAGCCTCCGCTGGCGAAACCGCGGAAAACCCCATCCGGATCGGCGCTGTCGGCAAACACGGAGAACTGCAGGTTACCTATCGACAGGTTGTTCTCGACGCTCCACATCGCGGCCGGTATCACTCGGAAATGGCGCCCAGCCCCGCTGCGCGGCTCGACCGCGACGACAGGATTTTCCGGATCGCTGATCGTCATGTGGTCGACGATGAAGAGAACGCCGTACTGCTGGGCCCCTGGAAGTGCCACCACCTGGTCGACCGTCAGATCAGCCAACTCGGGGTCATTGACGAAGAACAGGTGCGCGTCGAACCCCTCGGGTGACGGCATGACGCTCGCCGCGCACACCGCTTCCCAGGCCGCGTCGTCCGAGAAGTCTGTGCGTACCAGCAACGAGCCGTACAGTTCTGGCAAATCTGACATGGTTGGAGTTTAGCGGGGTGGTGACGGTCGTTGCCGGACGTGGAGGGCGCCCGCACGCTGAGCGCGAGCCGCTCGGCGTGCGGGCGCACCGTCTTCTCAACCGTGGGCGCCGTAGAACGTCACAGGTTGACGTGCACCCAGAACGGGTCGCCGTTCATCACGCGCCAGTCCTGGTAGAATGTGCTGATCGTTCCGCCCTGGATGTTCTGCTCGGTGTTCAGGACCATGCAGACGCTGGCGCCGATCGAGCCCGTCTGGCGAGGAAGGCCGAACCAGCAGTAGTCGAAGGTCCGGCGATGGTTCAGCCAGTCCGGATCGTCTCCCAGGCCCTCGTTGGCCGACTTGAAGGGATACTCGTCGCAGCTCCGATCCGTGACGGCCGGGCTCTGGTAGCACGCGCGGTTATAGGCCCGGTCGTTCTTCGCCGTGTCAGTCGAGCGGTGAAGCGGGGTCGTGTTCGTCGCGCCGGGCAGTCCCGAGACCTGGGCCTGGAAGATGTGCGAGGCGATCTCGGGTGTGGTGGTCGAGTTGAAGTCCATCTCCTCGGCCACCCAGGGGATGACGCAGCCGGCGGAACGACCCGCGAAGGCGTTGTCGCAGCGGAACTGGTTCTGTTGGTAGATCGGAGAGCTCGCCGGTGGGTACCCGGCGACAGTAGCGACCATGTTCCACCGCGCGGTGCAGTTCGCGACGGCACCAGCCGCCGTGGCCGTCGAGTTGAGGGAGGACTCGCCGATACGGAACTGCCCGTTGAGAGGTGACAGCGGCTGGGATGGAAAACTCTGCGCCGCGAGGGTGCAGCCGCTCACCGTGGAGGCGGTTCCCGTGATGGTGGCGGCGAGCGCGTCACCCCATCCGGCGTAGGGAACAACCATGATCTGATAGAACATCGCGGTCTGGTTGGGGTCTCCGTAGACGAACTCCAGCACCCTGATGCTGACCTCGCCGGTTATCACCGTCGCGCCGTCGACGGTCCTGCGGGTGACGAGCGTCGCGCTGGTCGTCCTGCAGCCCTGCCAACGTAGCGCCCACCAGTTCCCGTCCTGATGGTCGGCGCACCAGCCCGGAGGGATGAGGGAGCTGGGCGTGACCTGGCCGGCCCTGCCCTGGTCACGTGCCTTGCTGTCGGGTGGGCCGACCTCCACGCACATCTGCCCGCCGTCCTTTGCCACGGCCGTGCAGGACGAAATGGGCGCGATGGCCTGTCGGCCGGCCGCCCCGGGGTCTGCCATAGGAAGCGGCGGGCCTTCTGGAAGCGGAGACCCGGATGCGCGCGGCGCGGATGCCGGGGTCTCGGCCTGGGCCGCGGATGTGGTGGACACCAGACTGGACGCGACAATGCCGGTCAGCGAGGCCATGAAGGCCAGCCTGAACGCAAGGCGTTTGTTTCTTTCCGACTTCCGTGAAGCCCGTCCAGGAAACAGGATTCGCATTTCGCTCCTATGGGTCATAGGGAGTGAAGCGAGCAGCTGGACTGTATCGGACTTGATTGGCGAGACGCAAGATAATGCCCGAGAATGACAGAGCGCAACCATCGGGACGTATCGGTCCAGGGGAATCGCCTGGACGGTGACCGTCGGTGTGTGATTCAGGGGCCGCCGTGGGCAGATGGCCATCTCGAACGGGCCTTCGGCGGCCACCCTGCTCGGGCCGCCCGACGGGCCGCCGCGTGCCGGGTCCGTTCCTGGAAATGAGCCGACGGCGGGCCGGTCGGCGGGTGACGATGGAATCGCCCCGCCCGCCGAGGACGAGGAGGCGATCCCCACGCGCCGCCGAGACCTGCTCAACGCCGGCATCCTCGCCGCCACCGCCGCGACTGCCGGCGCCGGCGTCATGGCCGACCCCGCCGCCCGCGCGGCTGGCATCTCCCGCGCCATCGCCGCCTCGACGCCCGACCCGCGCCGTACCGGGGTTTCCACGCCACCTGACGCCCACAACGATCTTACTGTCAACTCGCCGAACAGTGTCGAGAGACTGCATCGCCGGCGACCGGCCACACTCGTCGGGAAGGCGGCGCGGCGGCGCTGCTGTCCGAGGTGGACATCCGGTCATCGGCCCCAGCGCCGCCTCAACCCTGGCCGTCCCCCGAGGCGGCCAGGAAATGAAAAACGGTTAGGAGGAACATCACGGTCGCGGCGAAGGCGCATCCACCGCATTGGATCGCAGTCACGACGGATGCGTGATCCGCCATCTGCAGGATGCCGCCAACCAGAGCGACGATGACGCCTACCAGCACGGCGATCATCACGAGGAGGATGCGCACGGTTCCCGGTGAGTTCGGCGCGGCACTCATCTGGGTTCCTCCGAAAGGGTTTCGGTGATCAGCAGGCCGGCGACAAGCTGGTCGGCGACCTCGGCCCGAAGCCCCTCGGCCGCGTCGGCGAGGGCTCGGTGGGCGGCGATCTGGTCGTCTAGGTCGGAGAGGACCGCGCCGATGCGCCGCTGCTCGGCGAGCGGTGGCAAGAGCACAGGAAGTGAGCCGAGAGTCTTGGTGCTGATGGAGGGAATCGCGGTCGCGGATTCCGCACGCCTGGTGATCCACTCCTGGGCTGGCCTCGAGGACAGCAGCGCCAGCAGATACCCGGGGTTCACGCCCTCGTGCGCGCGCAGGCGCATGAGGTTGGTGCCGAGCAGCCAATCCGCCTCGGCGGCGCGTACCCTGGCGACGGGCCCGACCGTGCCGGTCCGAACAAACAGGATGTCGTCCTCGCGCAGCGCGAAACGCGTCATCTCCGTCGCGTCGACGCGGGCGACCATCTGTGGCGAATCCGTTCGGATACGCCGATCCTGCAGGTCACGGGGCAGCACCACCGGGATCCCATCGGCGGCGCTGGACCGGATTTTCTTGATCACCTGGTTGGACGGACCGGCCTGTATGGCGCACAGATCTCCCAGCACGGCACGCGACCATCCATCAGGAAGATCGTCGGCCGCCGCGTCTCCACTGATCGCCGTGTCACCGCTCCGCAGGACTATGCCTGCCGCTTTCTCGTCCGCCGTGTGGGCGGCATGCATCTGGTCTGCCAACGCCGTGGCCGGGCACGAGGGAACCCGCACCAAGCAGTCGAGCGAGGTGGCGGGTGCCAGATACTCAGCTGGATCAAGCGAGTATCCAAGTCGCGCGATCTGGGCTGTTGGCACGGCGCGGGCCGCCCCGACCTTGCTCATCACCTCGGCGAGATCGGCCGTGCCTCCCGCCTGGGTCTGCCAGAGCCGGAGACAGGCAGTGACGGCGTCGATCTCCGCGGCAGCGAGACGCCGCTGGTTATCGACTATGGGACCGGGCCCTCGCACCTCGACGAATAGCACGTCGTCGCGGGCGGTGCCCGGGGCTCGCAGACCCCACAGCATCACCGCAACTCGCGTCGTCGCAAAGAGCCGTCGAGGCAGTGCGACGACGAACTCGACAGCGCCGGTCTCGATCATCCGCTGCCGGATGAACTGTTCCCGGGGATCATCGGACGCAGCCGCGCGGTTTGGCATGAGCATGGCAGCCAGGCCGCCCGGCTTGAGCGACGCCAGCACGTGTTGTAGCCAGGCGTAGTTGTCATTGCCAGGGGGCGGCGGTCCGAACAGCCAGCGCTCGTCCGGACGGCGCGCAGAGCTCGCGTTGAACGGTGGGTTGGTCAGGATGAGGTCGGCGAATGGGCCCGGCGCGCCGAGCCAAGGTGTCTCCGAACCGAGCGTCAGGTGAACCTGCCCACCGTGCAGGTTGACGCCCATCTCGGCGAGTCGACACATGTCCGGATCGGGGCCGGCGGCGGACAGCGGGCCCGACCCGCCCGCCAGACGCGCTCCCACCAGCAACTCGCCCGCCCGTCCGTAGGGGTCGTGCAAGTGGACGTTGCTGTCCGGCTCGACAAACAGCGCGGTCATCAGATCCACCAGCGAACGCGGGGTGGTCGAGGAGCGGCCATCCGGGCGAGCCCACAGGTCATAGCGACCGAGCAGGTCACGGAATGTTTCCGGTGGTAGGTCCTCACACAGCCGGATGAGCTGTCCGACGTCCTCCACGGCCGGTCCGCCGAGCGCGCTGAAGGTATCGGCGGTCGCCTCGGGTGCCGACGGCAACCCCTGAGCCCGGCGGCCGACGTTGACCCGACGGCCCAGTCGCCTCATCAGTTGTCGCGGGTCGCTCTGCTCGTCGGTCGCGATACGCACGTCGTCGCGGAGCCCGGCCCACGACGCTGGATCTCTGTGGCGTAGGAAGAGCAGGCCAACTACAAAGTGGAGATAGGCGGCCTCGGATCCTCCGCCGCGGATGCGGCGTCCGAGCGGCCCGAAGATTTCCGTGAGAGTTTCCTCGGCCGCGGCGTGGTCCGCCTGCTGCCGCGGGCCAGCGTTGGCCGACAGCCGGGTGGCGCGCCGCATCCGGTCGGCGTAGGTAATGCCGTCGGGTTCGCCGGCTCGCCGCTGGGCTTTGGGCACAGGGCGATCGGCGAGCCAGACCAGCATCTCGCTGAGGCGGAAGCGTTCCATCGCACCGTCGGCCACGGGCCGGGGAAAATCTGCGTGGCGACCCTGCCAGATCGTCACCGTCTCGCGGCTGACGCCCGCCCAGTCCGAGATCTCACGACGGGTGACCAGTGGGTCGGTGCCCGCGCTCCACTCCCTCCCCCGATCTGGGGGCGCTGTGCTGTCTGAACGCATGTGTGCATCGTGGCGGGAAGGGTCGGACAGCGGCAAATGCGCATCGCGATGCGCACCTCGCATGACGAGTCCCGGTCGCGACCACTCGAGGCGAGCACTCGCTCTACCAGCGAAGATGCGGTCCACGAAACGACCGGACCGACGCCATAGGGTTAACAGCAGTCCGAAACCCGTCCTGGCCTTCGCCGGCAAGGTGGGGCCTACGGGGCGTCCCGTAGCGAAGCATCCACGAACACGCCGGTCGGGTTCCGTCACGCCCAGACACCAGTCGCGCGGACCGGACCGGCATTGCCAGCGTGATCATGATGTTCCTCGGATGCTCTGCAGGAACTTTCCCGACCCGTCGTCGAGAACCCAGAACAACCAGCCGTTGCGGTGCGGGCTGACGCTCGGCTTGTAGTGGCCGACTACGGCACGAGCCGCGCCGGTCGGCGTCTTGAAGCTCTGTCCCCCCAGCGGCCCGGACGTGATGTCGATCCGGGACGTCTTCGGGTCGTACCTAGCCTGCGTGCGGCGCCCTTCGTAGTCGGCGTACACCGCCACCACACCCATCGCCTCCGAATGCTGCTTTCCCTCCGTAGCTGACGACGCAGGCGAGGTCGGCATGCCTGTGTCAGCTACCAGACGGGCCACCACCTCGCCTGCCGTGCACCCGCTCATCCGTGCCGCCAGGGCAAGCGAGCGGTAGGTTTGATCGTCCACCTCGACCGAATGCGTCACTTTGACCTCCCTCCCAGAGGGTAGAGCAAATGGAGGAGTTTAAGCAAGATCTTTAAGTGATCGCAGAGCCAGCTCCAATACCAGGCCGATCTTGCGCAGCGAGCTCGGCTGCGCCCGCCACGACGCGGGCCGGCGCGCAGGCCGGCGGCGACCAGCCAGTTCCGGACCTCTGCGGCCGTTCGTCGACGAACACGGCTCCGCGCCAGCGGCTGATCTTGACCTTGAACAGGAGGACGTCGTCGATCGCGCGGATGCGCTCGTGGGGGTTGTCTGGGTCGGCGAACTGCTCGGCGGCCTTCCGGAGCAGGGGATGGCCGACCTGGTCGAGCGGGGTGCGCGCCGAGGGCATCGGCAGTTGGTGGTCCTCGCATAGACAGCGCAGGGTGGGACGGACGGGCACGGGTCACTCGTCCCAGTCGCCCGCGCCGCCGAGCTCCGCGATCCGCTCAGGCGACATCCCGGTCAGGGCCGCGACGCTCGCGCCGAGCGAACCGTCGAGCACACGCATCGACTCGACCATCCCACGGCGGACCTCCTCGCGGCGCAGCTCAAGGTAGGCCCGGGTCGCTTCGGCCACGAAGTCCTTCTTCGAGATGCCCAGGAAGTGGGCCGCCTGCGAGATCAGCTCATCGGTCTCCGGGTCGACCTTCAGCGGAGCCTGCCGTCGAGCACCAACAGTCGCCAACGCCATCTCACCTCCCGCTCCTCAGTACCTAACGACCGCTGTCGGACTCGCTGTCTAGAACTTCGGCTCAGCAAGGCGACCGCAGCCGGTCTCGCCGCTGGGAGCCACGCCGGTCGGGCTGCCCGGGGAGCGAAGTGACCTGGTACAGGTGACCGCGCTCCACGCTGGCGTGCCCGCTTCTCGCTCCTCGCCCCGGCGTGCGCAGCGGTCGGCTACCGGCGCTGGTCGCGGTAGCCGACGGGTGGGATTCCTGGGAGATCGTGGCGCAGCCACGATCTCCATCTGTGCCGGACGGTATGGCGGTGTCTCAGGTCGTTGTAATAGCCCGCCTTGGTCGAGAGGCCTGTCTATGGCAGGTTGGCCTGCTTCTCCCAGGTCTCGCGGGTGATCTCATAGATGTTGCGGAGATCGCCGCCACGGTCGATGGGGCCTTCGGCGAGCGTCAGGCCAAGCTTCTCGGCGACGCGGATCGAGGCCGCGTTCTCCGGGTGAATGATGCTGATCACCCGGTCGCGGGGGTGTCCGAGCTGGGTGAAGGCGAACTCGAGGGCCGCGGCGCCGCCCTCGGTCGCGTAGCCCTGGCCCCACCGGTCCCGGCGGATCGTCCAGGCGACCTCGATGTCCGGCCAGCCGTACTCCTCGTAAAGCCCGGCCCGGCCCAGGAACTCCCCGCTCTCCTTGTCCCGGGCGATCCACATCCCGAAGCCGTTCAGCGCCCAGTGCCCGATCTGGAACGCCGTCATCCCCCACACCGCGCGGGTCGTGCTGGGCGAGCCGGTGTAGCGCGACATGTCGGGGTGGCCGGCCATGGCCAGGTACGGTTCGACGTCCTCGCCACGCCAGCCCCGCAGGACCATCCGTGGCGTGAGGACGGTCGGGATCGTGACGACGTCGGGTGTTCCAAAGGTCAGGGTCATGCGCCGCTCCCGGGAAGTGCGAGGGCCGGGGTGACCAGTGCGCCGAGCGCCTGGACGTCCGGGTCCGAGGTCCACGGCCGTAGGTCTCGCCAGACCCGCCGCGCACCGGACATGATCGTCGATGTGAGGTGGCCGGCCGGGACGTCGACGGCGGCGCGGGTGGCCGCGACCGCCCGGCCGGGGTCTGGCTGAGCCTGCAGCAGATAGGCGAGGGCCAGGCACAGGTGGGCATGGGCCTGCTCCTCGTGGTTCGCGGGGTCGACGAGTGCCAGCGCGTCGCGGGCGTGCCGCTCGGCCGCCGCGCCGTCGCCGAGTTCGATCGCGCAGACGGCGCCGAACATGGCGGCGCTGCCTGGGCTGAACGGCGACGAGCCAGGCCGGGGCGCAACGGAGGTGCCCGCGGCGGCGCGCATGTCGGCGAGCACGTCGACGGTGGCCTGGGACCGGCCGAGCCTGGCCAGGCCGCGCGCCTCGTACGCGGCAAGCCGGGCGGCGAGATACGGCGCGGCGCCCGGGCGGGCCCGGGCCGCGACCTGGGCCGCCTCGTCCCAGCGATGGGTGTAGTAGGCGATGCTCGACCGCAGACCGGCGAGCGAGCCGACGAGGATGTCGTCCGCGACCTGGCTGGCATACCGGTCGGCGAGGTCGCAGAACCGGCGGGCGTCGCGGTACTGGCCGGCGGCGAACGCGAGCCGGCCGAGGTAGTAGGTCAGCTGGCCGCCGAGCCGGGTGGTCCGCAGGTTGTCGGTGACGGTGAGCCGCCGGTCGAGCATCGTCTCGACCTGGCGCCAGGCGCGCGATGCCGATGCGAGCAGCTGTGGGTGGGGCGTCGTGTCGTAGTGGAGCGCGAGGTCGGCGACGTCGTCCTTCAACTCGCCGAGCGTGACGGACGCGCCGAGAGTGTCCATGCGGCGGACGGTGTCGATCGCGAGCGCCGACAGCGCGGCGAACTGCCTGCGATCCGTGGCGACCTCCTCGGCGTCGTCCCCCGCAGGCCCCGAGCCGGTGAAAGCCGCGACCTGTCCGCGCGGGCTGGGCGAGCGGGCCGCGCGCACCAGCGCGACGAGTGCCCCGCCGGCGGCCAGCTCCCGGTCGAAGGCTTTGAGCATCGTTTCAGACGGCACGATCCGGCCGCGCTCGCACTTGGAAATGATTGTGCGGGTCGACTCGGCGTCATAGTGGGGAATCCGCCCGGCCAGGCCGGACTGGGTCAGGCCCGCGGCCCTCCGCCTGTTCCTCAGCTCCTCGCCGAGCCGGACAGCCAGCGCGTCCTCCATGCGTGCTCCCCGTGAGGTTGGCAGGCAGTCCTGTCCCGGGCCACGCCGGGCCGTCAGAGAATTATGCGGAGCGTCATGCGCCAGGAACAGTGCGGGGCATCTACGACGAGGTGACGATTGTCGCCGGCGTTCCTTTCATTGCGTCATTGCGGGCGCGGCCAGGCGGGGCCTGCCGTCATGGTGTCGGCTCGTCCAGCGGTTCGTCGGCTGGTGCCCGGCTGGTCTGCTTGATCAGCGAGGCCAGTTCGGCGCGGGCGTCGTCACGGGCGGTTTCGGCGGTCTGGCGGGCGGTGTCGGCGCGGGCGGCCCGGTCGATGGCGTCGCGGGCCTCTGCGCGGGCGGCGTCGAGATGCGCGAGGGCCTGGTCGGCGCGGGCCTGGTGGGCGGCGACGGTTTCCTGCGCCGCCGCGAGGAGCTGTTCGGTGGTCTCGGTGCGCAGCCTGGCGATCTCGGCCGTCTGCCTGGCGGTTGATTCCTCGATCCGGGCGGCGGCGAGCTGCCGTTCCGCTTCCTGGCGGGCGTGGTGGGCCTGGTCGCGGTCGGCTTCGGCGGCCTGGATGTGGGCCGTGGCGCGGTCGAGGTCGGTGCGCAGGTGGGCGGCCTGGGTTTCGGCGATGTCCGCGCGGTGCCCGGCGGCTTCGGCGGCGCGCCGGGCCTGGTCGCGGTCCGCGAGGGCGGCGTCCCGGTCGGCGAGGGCCGCGTCGCGGGCGGCGTCGGCGATGTCGGCGCGGCGGGTGGCGTCGGCGGCGCGGCCGTCGGCGGCCTGCGCCCGGCGGGCCTGGTCCGTCGCCTGTTCTGTCGCGGCCGCGGCCTGTTGACGGGCCTGGGCGGTCTCGGCGCGGGCGGCTTCGAGTTCTGCCTGCATCTCGGTGGTGGCGTCTTCGGCGGTCAGCCTGGCCTGCTGCTCCGCGGCCAACGCGACCTCTGCGTCGGCGACGGTCTTGAGTGCCTCGGCGCGCACGGCGGCGAGTTCGGCGGCGACGGTCTCCGGGTCGGTCGCGGTCCCGAGCAGTTCCCGTGCGGCGCCGGCCGCCGCCTCGAAGTCGGCGAGCAGTTCGGCGAGCCGGTCGACCGTGGACCGCAGCGACGCGCCGGCGAGGCTCGCCGGCCGTTCGGCGCCGGCCGGCTCCGCCGGCGCGGGGGCGGGCTTGCGGGAGCGGCGGGCGCGGAACGCGGTCTGCGCGGTGTGGTCCGGCCGGGCGCAGTACCGCGGCGCCGGCCCGCCGGTCGCCGGCGGCGGCGCGGCTGGCTGGCCGCACCCCGGATACGCGCAGACCGTCCGGTCTGCGACATCCATTCGTTCGTTCATTCGTTCAGGATATGTATGGGTTGGTCGATGCTCGTCGGTTTTTCACAGGCGGGTGAGCGCGAGGGCCGCCCTCGCGGTCGCCGTGCGAGCCACCTTCCCGGCATCGCACCCGGTGACGACATCGCCGGGGACATCGCGCGGGGCATCGCCTTCAGCCGAGTTCCAATCGGCGGCGATGCCCCGCACGAGGGCCGCGGCGATGGCCTGCGCGATGCGTGGTGGCCAGAAGCTGGAGGGTTGCCCTCGTCCGTGGGAGGGAGATCAGGCGGTGGTGGTGGCCTGGCGGCGGAACTCGATGGGGTAGCGGCGGGGGGTGCCTTCGCGGAGCCCGGTGGCCGGCGCCAGGCCGTGGGCCGATGGTCACCTCGAACAGGGCCTCGGCAGTCAGCCGGGCTCGGCCCGTCCGGCCCGGTGGTGTCGGCTCGGCCGTGGTGGGGCGTCGGCCTCGGCCGAGGGGCCGGTGCCGTTGGGGTTCACGGTGCGGATCTCGTGGACGACGGTGGTGAACCGCTCGTCGACCTCCGCCCCGGAGGCTGGGGTGGTGGGTAGGTGTGACAGGTCGGGGATCAGGAGCAGTGTGTCTGGGTGGAGGGCGATCGTGTCGACGGCGAGTGCGAGGCCGGGCCGGTCGCTTTGGTTGGTGGTGGTGTCGCGGTCGACGAACACTTCGATCAGGTCGAGGCCGGTGCGCTGGGCATGGGCGGTGAGCTGGCCGTCGAGACCGTTGATCCGGTCCTCGTCGGCGTGGGGGACGCAGACGTAGCCGACAGCTGGGCGCGGCGTGGCCGTCGCGGTGCTCACGCCGGCACCGCCGCTGGCGGGAGGGTGATCGGCGTCAGGCTGGCGCGCCAGGCGGTGATCTTCTCCCGGTGGGTGATCTCCCAGACGACGCGTAGCTGTGCATCTTCCCAGGTCAGGACGGTGACCGGGTGGGGGACGACGACGGCGCCGGATTCCCAGGTGCAGCGGGGTCGGGTTGGGCAGGTCACCAGTGGGACCAGGTCGGTGCCGGCGGCGGCTCGTCGCTGGTCGGCGAGGAGCCGGCCGACGGCGAGGGCGAGCATGATCTGCCTCGGGGAGGCCAGTGCGGGGCAGGCGACGGCGACGCGCGCGCCGGCTGACTGGGCGGCCCGCCAGGCGGCGGTGTCGATGGGTTGGTGGCCTGCCGGGATCCAGTCCGGCCACGGCGCGGCGTCGAGCAGGACGCCAGGTCGGGTGGGTAGCCGCACCGGTTCCAGGTCGGCGGGCAGCGGGCCGTAGCCGGCGCCGTCGAGGTCGATCATCAGGGGCGTCATCGGGCCTCCCATCGGGCTGACGAACCCGACTGGTGGCGTGCCACAAGACCTGTGGTGCGCGCTACCAGCCGCGACGGCCCGCGCCAGCTGGGCGGTGGGCCGCGGCCACGATCACCGGGGGCCGCCCGCCGTCGCCACCGACACCTCGGCGATGGCGTACCCGGCGACCGTGGCCGGCCGGCGCTGGGGTCGTCTCGCCCGTCATCCCGCCGTCTTGCGCTGTCGGGCCGCCGTCTTGGGATGGCTGGATCGCCGTGTTCCCGCCGTTTGGCGGACGTCTTACCGACGTCTCGGGACGGCGCGTGGTGGCGTCGTGACAGATCGGCCGAATGTCCGGATCATGGGGCCTGACCTGCTACGTCGGATTCCCCGAGGGAGGCGGCCATGCCCCAGGACGACCCGCCCCGCACCCTGCTCGCCCTGCGCCTGCGCGAACGCGGCCTGACCGTCGAACGCTTCGTCAAGGAGTTCAACAAGGCCGCCCGCCGCGCCGGCCCCGACAGCCGCGACCACGCCATCTCCTACCGCCAGGCCACCCGCTGGGTCAGCGGCAACATCCCGTCCCTGCCCTACCCGGTGTCCTGCCGCGTGCTGGAAGCGATGTTCGGCGACGACGCGGCCACCCTCCTCGGCCCACCCGACGGCCCGCCGCGCGCCGGGTCTATTCCCGCAAACGGGACGACGACAGGCCGCTTCGCGGGTGACGATGGAACCGCCCCGCCCGCCGAGGACGAGGAGGCGATCCCCACGCGCCGCCGAGACCTACTCAACGCCGGCGTCATCGCCGCCACCGCCGCGACCGCCGCGACTGCCGGCGCCTTGGTCGACCCCGCCGCCCGCGCGGCCAGCATCTCCCGCGCCATCGCCACCTCGACACCCGACCCGCTGACGCTCGCCCAACTCCAACACGGCATCCACCGACTCGCGACCCTTTACGCCGTCACCCCGCACGCCGAGCTCGTCGCACCGGTCGAACATGCCTGGGACGAGGCCGAGGCTCTGTTGGAAACGCGGGTATCCGGCACCGCACGCCGCGACGTCGAACTCGTTGCCGGGCAGTGGGCGTACTACCGCGGACAGCTGGCATTCGACCTGGGCGACGACCCGACCGCGCTGACGTTCCTCGTGCTTGCCGGACAGCACGCCGACGCGGTCGGCGACACCCTGCTCGCCGGGTCAGTCGCCGTCATGCGCTCGGCCGTCTCCTTCTTCGCCGGCGATTACCGGACCGCAGCCCGGCTCGCCGCGCAAAGCCAGCCCGGTGCCCACCCCTACATCGCGCCGATCCTCGCCGGCGGACTCGCCCGCGCACTCGCGCTCACCGGCGACACCGACGGCGCTCTCGACGCGCTGCGCACCATGCAGAACACGATCTGGACCGGCGAGCCGCTTCCCGGCCCTGACGCCATTGACGAGGAGGGGTGCGAGCTATTTACAGCCGTGACGCTCGGCTACCTCGGCCTCGGCAAGAAATCCGAAAAGCACGCCCGCACCGCCCTCACCCTGCTGGGCGGAAGCGGACGGCACGTCGCGCTCGCCGGCACCCATCTCGCGCTCGCCCGCGCGTTCCTCCGCCGGAGCAAACCCGAACCCGAGCAGGCCGCCGGCGCGATCCAGGACGCACTGGCCGTCGCCGCCGGCAAAGACCACGGCGCCACCACCCACCGCGCCGCCGCGATCTGGCGCCACCTCCACGCCAACCCTGGCTGGACACACCTTCCGGCCGTCCGCGACCTTGCCGACCAACTCCCCGCCGGCCGTGCACTATCCCCGGGCGACGTCATCTGACCGGCGCCGAGCTGAACGTTGAAGGCCACCGGCGAGGCGAACCGCCAGCCCGACGGGAACTACGTATCGAGATAGCCCCCTTTGAACATTCGACGTCGACTCTCGTGACGTCCAGTCCGCGTGCTGGCCGGCGCCGTTGCGGCGCCCGTAAGGGCTGGCTGTGGCGACGGCGGCGGCGCCTGCGTCGGCTGCCGAGGGCCTCCCGCCGCGCCGACACACAGGGGATCATCGAGAACGTCGACGGCCCCGGCGATCGGGCTGAACGACCTGACGCCAGTGAGCGAGACCCGGGTCGGACGCGGAGGCCCGGCCGCTGCACCAGCGGGCGGTGGCGCTCGCTGAGGCGGTCTCCGGCCCGGACCGCCCGAGTCGGCGTGCCAATCATGCCATCGGCGATGATCGCAGAGATGTCGTGCCATCGGAGTCATAGCGTTGGCACTCCCTGGATACGGACGCATATGGATCTGTCGGTGCGGCGCACTACTGTGTGGTCCACATCGGGGTGGGATGGTTCGGGGGTGCGCTGGTGGACGTGTTCGCGGTCCGTGAGCGGCTGGTGCGGGACTATGAGGAGTTTGTCCGGGGATTCCTGACGATCCGTGACAGCCGGATCCGTCAGCATGTCGAGGACGCGGTCCGTGGTGGGTTGCTGTGGCCGGAGGCATGGCTGTCGTTGAACCCAGCGTTCGAGCCGGGCGGCGAGATCGCCGACCTTGCCAGCCCCAGCGGCTCGGGCCCGGATGCGGGGGTCCTGCACGCGGGTTGCGTGGACATCTTCCAGATCCATGGCAAGCCGATCCGGCTGCACCGCCACCAGCGTGACGCGCTGGAGCTGGCCCGGGCCGAGAAGAGCTACGTGGTCACGACGGGGACCGGCTCGGGTAAGAGCCTGACGTACCTCGTGCCGATCGTGGACCACGTGCTGAAGGTCGGCACGGGCGGCGGCCTCAAGGCGATCATCGTCTATCCGATGAACGCGCTGGCGAACTCACAGTTCGAGGCGTTGAAGGGCTTCATCGGCCAGGACACGCGGGTGACCTGCGAGCGCTACACATCGCAGGAGAGTGAGGAAGACCGGCGGCGGATCCTGGAGAACCCGCCGGACATCCTGCTGACGAACTACGTGATGCTTGACCTGATCCTGACCCGGCCGCATGAGCGGCGCCGGCTGGTCGACAGCGCGGGCGGGCTGCGCTACCTGGTGCTCGACGAGCTGCACACTTATCGGGGTCGGCAGGGCGCCGACGTGGCGATGTTGGTGCGCCGGGTCCGGGAGGCATGTAACAGCCCGGCGGTCCGTTGCGTGGGCACGTCGGCGACGTTGTCGACCGAGGGCACGCGCGAGGAGCAGCACGCGGAGATCGCGAAGACCGCCTCCCGGCTGTTCGGCCAGGAGGTGCTGCCGAAGCATGTCGTCGACGAATCACTGCGGCGCGCGACGGCGGACCTGCCACCGGACCCCGTCGCGCTCGCCGCGGCTGTGAACCGGACCCAGCTTCCGGACGACCTGGCAGGGGATCCCCTGGCGAGCTGGGCGGAAAGCCAGTTCGGCCTCGACAAGCCGGAGAAGCCCGGGCCCGGCGATGTCTTGCCGGACGGTTCGCTGCGCCTGGTACGCCGCAAGCCCCGCACCCTGCAGCAGGTCGCCGCCGACCTCGCCGCCCTGACCTCCCGGCCGCAACAAGCTTGCGAAGAGGCGTTGCGGGCGACGCTGCTGGCGGGTAGCGATCAGCGTGACGAGTTCGACCGGCCGATGTTCGCGTTCCGGCTGCACCAGTTCGTCGGGAAGGGTGACACGGTCTACGTGTCACTGGAGGCCGAGGACGTCCGCCATGTGACGACCCGCCGGCAGCTGGTGCATCCGGAGAAGCCGGAAGCGATCCTCGTACCGCTGGTCTTCTGCCGGGAGTGCGGCCAGGAGTACCTCGAGGTCACCCACGTCGCCGGTCGGTTCAAGACGGACGGCGGGTTGAACGAGGCCGAGGACGACGAGCACGGCGGCTACCTCTACGTCTCCACCGCGAGCCCCTGGCCTCGGGGCGCCGACGCGGTCAAGGACCGGCTGCCCGAGTCGTGGCTGGACCCCGATGGGTCGCTGCCGAAGAACCGGCGCGACCAGCTGCCCGAGATCGTCCGGGTCGCGTCGGACGGTCGCCAGCTCGACGACACCGCCGGTGGCGCCGGGGAGGGGATCACGGCCGCGTTCGTGCGGGCGCCGTTCCGGTTCTGTCTGAACCCGGGGTGCCGGGTGTCCTACGAGTCGCCCCGCCAGCAGGATTTCTCGAAGTTGTCGAGCCTGGGCTCGGAGGGCCGCAGCTCGGCGACGACGGTGCTGAGCTCCAGCCTGCTGCGGGTGTTGCGGGCTGATGAGGACTTGGACGCCGAGGCGCGCAAGCTGCTGGCGTTCACGGACAACCGGCAGGACGCGTCGCTTCAGGCGGGTCACTTCAACGACTTCGTCCAGGTGAGCCTGATCCGGGCCGCGCTCTATCGCGCCTGCGAGGCGGCGGGACCGACAGGTCTCACCCATGACGATCTGCCACGGCGGGTTGTCGAGGCGATGGCGCTGCCGCGCGAGCGGTACGCCGAAGCGCCCCGGGCAAAGGGCTCGTCGCAGCGGGAGAACGCTGACCAGGCGCTGCGCCGGGTGGTGGAGCAACGGCTCTACCTGGATCTTCAGCGTGGTGTCCGGATCACGATGCCGAACCTGGAGCAGGCGGGGCTGCTGGTGGTCGGCTACCGCGACCTCGACGAGGCGACGGCGGACGACGACGCCTGGAAAGGCACCTCGCTGGCGGGGCTGGCGGTGTCCGTCCGGGAAAGGCTGATCAGTGTTCTGCTCGACGAGATGCGCCGTGGCCTGTCGGTGCGCACGGAGGCGCTGACGGACGAGGGTTTCGAGAAGACGCAGACCATGGCGGCCGATCATCTGAACGAGCAGTGGAGGCTGGAGGACAGCGACCGTTTCGTCGCGCCGCGGCTGCTGCCTCGGGCGAAGCGGAAGCACGAGCTGCGAGACGACCAGTACGTCTCGGGCCGGTCGGCGTATGGCCGCTACCTGCGCCGGGAATTGCACCGGTTGACGGGCCACCCGTGGTCGGTCGACGACGCCGAGGTGGAGATCGGCCGAATCCTGAAGGTCCTCTCCGATGGCGACCCGGACACGGGCGAGGACGGCTACGGCATCCTGCACCCGGTCGCCGAATCCTCCGAACGCCGAGGCCGCAACTGGCAGGCGGGCGGCCAGGCCGGCAAGAAGGACGCCGACGGCGTCGGCTACCAGCTGAAGGCCTCCGCGCTGGTGTGGAAGGCCGGTGATGGGAAGAAGCGGGCACCGGACCCGCTGCGGATCACGACCGGCCGCGACGGCGGCCAGCCGAACCGGTACTTCGTCGAGCTCTACCAAGACCGGGCCCGCGAGTTGGCCGGGTTGTTCTCCGCCGAGCACACCGCCCAGGTGCCCGCCCCGCTCCGCGAGGAGCGGGAGCACGCCTTCCGAGACGCCAGACTTCCGGTGATGTTCTGCTCGCCGACCATGGAGCTGGGCGTCGACATCTCGTCGCTCAACGCCGTGATGATGCGCAACGTGCCGCCGACGCCGGCGAACTACGCCCAGCGGTCCGGCCGCGCGGGCCGGCAAAGCCAGCCGGCGTTGGTTGTCACCTACTGCACGACCGGTAGCGCGCATGACCAGTACTACTTCGCCCGGTCGCGGAAGATGGTCGCCGGGGCCGTCGCCCCGCCGCGGATCGACTTGTCGAACCAGGACCTGGTCACCTCACATGTGCAGGCGATCTGGCTGGCCGAGTGCACTGCCGAGCCGCTCGGCAATTCGCTGGTCGGCGTCTTGGAGGCCGCCGGCGACGAGCCGTCGCTGAAGTTGCTGCCCGAGGTCGTCGCGATGTTGTCCGACGAGGACGCCGCGCGGCGCGCGGCCGGCCGGGTTCGCCGGGTGCTCGCCGAGACCCCGGAGATCGTCGACGACGCGCCCTGGTACGACGAGGAATGGGTCGACCGGACGATCCGCGGGGCATTGGACAACTTCAACCAGGCTTGTGACCGGTGGCGGACGCTGTACCGCGACGCGCAGCGGGAGCTGGACGAAGCCAACCGGTTGATCAAGGATGTGACGACCTCCGGGAAGGCGCTCGCTGACGCGCACAGCCGTCACCGGGAGGCGTCGGCGCGGCTGAACCTGCTGCGGAATTCCAGCACGTCGCTCTACCAGTCGGACTTCTACACCTACCGCTACCTGGCCTCCGAGGGCTTCCTGCCCGGCTACAGCTTCCCGCGGCTGCCGGTGTCCGCCTTCATCCCCGCGAAGCGCGGCAAGCAGGTCGAGGGCGACTACCTTTCCCGCCCCCGATTCCTGGCGATCAGCGAGTTCGGCCCGGGTGCGCTGGTCTACCACGAGGGCGCCCGCTACGAAGTCACGAAGGTCGCCCGGGCACTGCGCGGCGACACCGGCGGCCAGCCGCGGCTCGACCTCGAGTCGATGAAGGTCTGCGGCAGGTGCGGCTCGTGGCATCCGTCCACCGACGACGTCTGCGTGTCGTGCGGGGACGAGCTGCCGGCGGCGATGACGAACCTGCTGCGCATGACGACGGCAAGCACCGTGCGGCGGTCGCGGATCAGCTCGGACGAGGAGGAGCGCCGCCGCCAGGGCTACGACATCCGCACCGCGGTGTCCCTGCCGGCCGACGGCGCCGACCCGCGGTTCGAGGCGCACGCGACGGCGCCGGACGGCGCGGTTCTGGCTCGGCTCCTCTACGCCGGCGCCGCCGAGCTTCGCCGGCTGAACATCGGCCTCAAGCGGCGCAGGTCGAAGGAACCAACCGGCTACCGGCTCGACGCCGCGACCGGCCGATGGGCACGGCGCAAGGACCAACCGACCGAACCCGATGACATCACGGCCAGTGCTTCGTCCGACGCTCCGGTGCGTGGCGAGCTGGTCATCCCGTTCGTTACGGACAGGCGCAACGCGCTCGTCCTCGACTGGCAGGGTCCGATGTCGTGGAACGAGCGGGACGCGGCGCTGGCAAGCCTGCAGTACGCGCTCAAGCGGGCGATCCAAGCCGTCTACGACCTGGAGGACTCTGAGCTGGCCGCCGAGGCGCTGCCGACCGTGCGTGACCGCGAGCGCATCCTGCTCTACGAGTCGGCCGAGGGCGGCGCCGGCGTGCTGCGCCAGCTGCTGGCCGACGACGGCGCCCTCAGCACCGTCGCCCGCACCGCGCTGGACCTGCTGCACTTCGGTCTCGACGGGTCCGACAACAACGCCCCCGAGGGGGTGGACGAGCGCTGCGCAAAAGCCTGCTACGACTGCCTGCTCTCCTATGGAAACCAGCCCGAGCACGAGCTGCTTGACCGGTTCGCCGCCCGGCCTCTCCTGCTCGCCCTCGCTGACAGCTCCACCGGCCTCGCGGAACCTGCCCTGGCCCAGAGGGCTGCGCCGACGCGGCGGCCCGCGCTGACGGTTGCGCAGTCGCCTACCGGGCCGGACGGGCCGAGCGCCGGGCTGGCTTGGGTGCCTATGGCAGCGACGGAGGCGTTCATCGACTGGCTGCGCGACCGCGGTCATCGGCTGCCTGACGAGGTTGGCGCGCTGGTCGCCGAGGCCGATGCCCGGCTCGACCTGTGGTATCGGTCCGACTACGGCGATATCGCTGTCTTCGTCCGGCAGAGCGCCGCCGACGAGCCGGTGGACGCTGGCACGGCAGACCGGCTGGCGGCGCTCAACTGGAGTGTGATCGAGATCGGACCGGAACAGGAGTGGGCGGCGCAGGTGGCAAGGTTTCCCAGTGTCTTCGGCCCCGGAGTAGCCGCATGACCACTACGGCCGAGACAGCCCCGAGCCCGTTCGCGATCGGTTCGCTGGTGCGCGCCCGTGGGCGCGAGTGGGTCGTGCTGCCAGGCACCACCGCAGAGCTGATGCTGCTGCGCCCACTGGGCGGCACCGAGGACGAGGTCGCCGGGGTGCTCCCCTCGCTGGAACCGGTCGAGGCGGCGAGGTTCCCCCGACCGGACGCGTCCGACCTGGGTGACGCCGCGAGCGCTCGGCTACTGCGCTCGGCGCTGCGCCTCGGGTTCCGCTCGTCTGGCGGCCCGTTCCGCAGCCTCGCCGGACTGGCGGTCACGCCGCGCTCCTATCAGCTGGTGCCGCTGCTGATGGCGTTGCGGATGGACACGGTCCGGCTCCTGATCGCCGATGGTGTTGGCATCGGGAAGACCGTCGAGGCGGGGCTGATCGTCGCCGAGCTGCTCGCCCAGGGCAGCGCCAGCCGGTTCACCGTGCTGTGCTCGCCGGCGCTGGCCCAGCAGTGGCATGACGAGCTCGCGGAGAAGTTCGGCCTGCGGACCACGCTGGTCCTCGCTTCGACCGCCGGCCGCCTCGAACGCGACCTGCCGCCGGGTGAGTCGCTCTTCGAGCATCACCCGTACACGATCGTCTCGACCGACTTCATCAAGTCGGCCCGCCGCCGCGACGAGTTCCTCCGCGCCTGCCCCGACCTGGTGGTCGTCGACGAGGCCCACACCTGTGTCGCCGCCGACGACGGCGCGAACGCGACTGGCCGCGCGACCCAGCAGCGCCAGGCCCTGCTCACCGGCATCGCCGCCAACCCGGAACGCCACCTGCTGCTGTTGACCGCGACCCCGCACAGCGGGAAGACGGCCGCTTTCCGCGCCCTCCTCGGACTGCTCGACCCGGCGCTGACCGACCTACCTGACGACCTGTCCGGTGACGCACGCCGCCGCGACCGGGAGCGGATCGCCCGCCACCTGATCCAGCGGCAACGCGCCGACATCCGCGAGTACCTCAAAGGCACGTCGCTCCAGGAGACGACGGAGTTCCCGGACCGGCAGACGGCCGAGGAGTCCTACCAGCTCACCGGCGCCTACCAGGACCTGTTCGACGACGTCCTCGCCTACGCCCGCGAAAGCGTCACCGACCCGTCGGGCGGCAAGGTCGCCCAGCGGGTTCGCTGGTGGTCCGTCCTCGCGCTGCTGCGCGCCCTCGCTTCGTCGCCGGCCGCCGCGGTCGAGACGTTGCGCAACCGCGGCGGGTTCGCCGACGCCGAGGACGTCGCCGACGCCGACGCGATCGGCGAGGCGACCGTCCTCGACCTCACCGACGCGGCCTCGGTCGACGGCGCCGACACCAGCCCCGGCGCCCAGCTCGACGCCTCCAAGCGCCGCCTCGCCGAGATGACGAAGGCCGCGGAGAAGCTGTACGGGCCCAAGAACGACGCGAAACTCGCCCGCGGCATCGAGATCGTCAAGAAACTCCTTGATGGCGGCGACGCCGTCGTCGTCTTCTGCCGTTACATCGCCACCGCCACCTACCTCGCGAACGCCCTGCGCGAGGCCAAGGGCTTCGCCGGCGTCGAGGTCGCCGCCGTTACCGGCCAGCAACCACCCGACGACCGCGCCGCCACCGTCGCCGATCTCGCCGAGCGCAGCGCTGACACGAGGAAGCGGGTGCTTGTCGCGACCGACTGCCTGTCAGAGGGCATCAACCTTCACCAGCACTTCTCCGCCGTCGTCCACTACGACCTGTCCTGGAACCCGACCCGCCACGAACAGCGCGAGGGCCGCGTAGACCGGTTCAATCAGCCCGCTCGGGTCGTCCACGCCGTCACCTACTTCGGCGCCGACAACCCCATCGACCGGCTCGTCCTCGACGTGCTGCTCCGCCGCCACGCCGCGATCCGCCGCGACACCGGCGTCTCCGTCCCCGTCCCCGTCGACTCGGACACCGTCCTGTCAGCCGTCCTCGAAGGGCTGCTCAGTACGAGGACCGCGCCCGGCCAAATGGAGCTGGAAGGGATCGGCGAGGCGGCCCGCGCGGACCTGCTCGCCCGCTGGACCTCAGCCGCCGAACGCGAACGACGGTCCCGCAGCCTGTTTGCCCAGGAACAGATCCGCCCCGAGGAGGTCGCCCGCGAGGTCGAGGCGATCCGAGGCAGCCTCGGTGGGCCGGACGAGGTCCGGATGTTCACTCTCGGCGCGTTCGGGTCGCTTCGGTCTCCTGCGCACCCGCGCGGCGACGGGCGATTCAACGTGGTCACAGCCGGCCTCCCGCCGACCCTGCGCGACGAGATCAGCCGAGAAATCCTCGACGCTCGCCGTGGCCGTCCCGGCCGGCGGTCCACCAGCACGGCTGTGGACGATCTGTTGCTCACCCCGTCGCTGCCGGCCGCGCCCGGCGAGGTCGTCCTCACCCGCACCGACGCGACGGTCGAGACCCTCGCGCGCTACGTCCTCGACACCGCGCTCGACCCCGTCGGCATCGACGAGCCCGACCGCCCGGCCCGCCGCTGCGGCGTCATGGTGACCAAGGCGGTCGACAAACGCACCACTCTGCTGCTCGTCCGCTACCGGCTTCACCTCGCCCTGCCCGGCCGGGCAGGCATCCGGCCACTCGTCGCCGAGGAGGCCCGCATCCTCGCCTTCACCGGCACCCCCGCCGACCCGACCTGGCTCGACGAACAGGCCATCGCCGCCCAGCTCGACGCCCGTCCCGCCGCGAACTACCCCCGCGACCTCGCCGCCGCCGATATCAGCCGCGTGATCAACCGGCTCGACGCGGTCACCGGCCACCTCGACGACGTCGGCGACCAGCTCGCCGCCGACCTGCTGGCGAGCCACCGCCGCGTCCGCGAAGCCGCGGGTTCGACCGGCAACCTGGTCCGCCGCGGCCTGACCGTCAAAGCCCAACGCCCCGCCGACATCCTCGGCGTCTACCTGCACCTTCCGGCGGCCCAGTCATGACCACTCCGCTCCCGTCCGCGCGAGGCGCCCGTACTGCCGGAATCGTCGGCGCCTTCACCGCTGTCCGCACTGTCGGCGGCCTGCTGCCCGCCGACGCGCTGATTGCCGTCGCCGCCGGCCGCGACCTGTCCGGCCTCCGCCCGGCCGACTACGGCTTGGTCGACAAGGAAACTCTCCGCGAGGCGGCGAACCGATCGTTCACCAGGCTTCAAGCGGCGTGGGCTGACTTCCGCCGAGTCGTCCCAGCGGGGCCGGTTCTTGGCACCGAGACGACGCCCACCCGGCGCTGGCTCCAGGTCCTATTCACCGAGCTGGGCTACGGCCGTCTACCAACCGCGCCAGCCGGCGGTATCGCCGTCGACGGGTCCGCAGGTAGCAAGAGCTATCCAGTCTCTCATCTGTGGGGCAAGAGCCCGATCCACCTGCTCGGCGCTGGGATCAGCCTCGACCACCGCACCGCGGGTGTCGCCGGCGCCGCCGCGTCCGCGCCTCACTCCATGGTCCAGGAACTGCTCAACCGGGCACCCGACCTGCTCTGGGGCTTCGTCTCCAATGGGCTGAGGCTTCGGCTGCTGCGCGACTCGGCCTCGCTCGTCCGCCAGGCTTACGTCGAGTTCGACCTCGAAGCGATGTTCGACGGCGAGGTCTTCGCTGACTTCGCCCTGCTCTGGCTCGTCGCCCACGCCAGCCGGGTCGAGCCCCGCCCCGACAGCGATGCCCGCCCCGACACCTGCTGGCTTGAAAGGTGGCGCACCGAAGGCATCAGCCGCGGTACCCGCGCCCTGACCGCGCTGCGCGACGGCGTCAGCCAGGCACTCGTCACCCTTGGCCGCGGCTTCCTCCGTCATCCGGACAACACCGCTCTGCGCGCCGCCCTCGCCGACGGCACACTGCCCAGCCGCGAGTACTACCGGCTGCTGCTCCGCGTCGTCTACCAGCTACTCGTCCTCTTCGTCGCCGAGGACCGCGACCTGCTCCACCCATCCGGTGCCACTCCGACCGCCCGCGACACCTACACCCGGTTCTTCTCCACCGACCGGCTCCGACGGCTCTCCCGCCGCCGCTCCGGCGTCTCCGGCGCCCGCCACCACGACCTGTGGACCGCCCACCAACTCGTCCTCGCCGGCCTCGGCGACGAACAGGGCCGGCCCGAGCTTGGACTGCCCGGTCTCGGCGGCATCTACGAGCCCGAACTACTCGGCCCACTCGGCGCCGCGACAATCACCAACGCCGACCTGCTCGCCGCGGTACGCGCGCTGTCTGTCACCCGCGACGATTCCGGCCTGCCCCGCCAGGTCGACTACCGCAACCTCGGCGCCGAAGAACTCGGCGGCATCTACGAGTCCCTCCTCGAACTCGTCCCCCAGTACGACGTGGCAAGCGGAGAGTTCATCCTCGACGTCGCCGCCGGCCACGACCGCAAGACCACCGGCAGCTACTACACCCCGCCTGGCCTCGTCGAAATCCTCCTCGACGAGGCACTCGACCCGGTACTCGACGACGCCGAGAAGTCCGGCACGACGGCGGAAGAGAGGGAGAAGGCCCTCCTCGCCGTCACCGTCTGCGATCCGGCGTGCGGCTCCGGCCACTTCCTCGCCGCCGCCGCCCGCCGGATCGCCCGCCGCCTCGCCGCCGTCCGCACCGGCGAAGCCGAACCTCCGGTCGCCGCCACCCAGACCGCCATGCGCGACGTCGTCGCGCACTGCATTTACGGCGTCGACCTCAACCCCATGGCCGCCGAACTCGCCAAGGTCGCCCTCTGGCTCGAAGCCCTCGACCCCGGCCGGCCGTTGTCCTTCCTCGACGCCCACGTCAAGGTCGGCAACGCGCTGATCGGCGACAGCCTGCTCGACCCGAAGCTGATCGCCGCCCCGGAAGCGGGCGACCCGCTGCTCGACGGCGCCCGCGTCGGCGACAAGATCGAACTCGTCCGGCTTGCCCTGCCCGACGAGGCGTTCACCGCCAAGGTCGGAGACGACAAGGCCCAGGTCGCTCACTACCGCAAGCGCAACCGCGCCGAGCGCAAGGCGATGGAGAACCCCGAGTCCTCGCTCTTCGCCCTCGGTATCCACAGCGAGTGGCGGTCAGCCTTCAGGCAGGTCGCGGATCTGCCTGAAGACAGCCTGGCCGCCGTCCACCAGAAGAAGAACGCGTGGGCGAAGGCCGAGTCCGACGGGACGATGCTGCGCGAGCGGCTCGCCGCCGACGCCTGGTGCGCCACGTTCGCCTGGCCCCACCGGCTCGACCCGGACGCCGTCCGCCGGAGCGAAGAACGGGTCAAGAACAAGGTCACTCCGCTGGGGCCGGAAGACCTACGCGCCGATCCGCCGCCGCCCACCGCCGAGACCATCATCAGAATCCGCGAGGACGGTGCCGCCGCACTCACCAGAGAGCAGATCAAGGAGCTTACCGAGCTTCGGGAGAGCCACCGCTTCTTCCACTGGCCGCTGGAGTTCCCCGAGATCCTCCCTGGCGGGTTCGCCTGCGTACTCGGCAACCCGCCGTGGGAACGGGTCAAGCTCCAGGACGAGGAGTTCTTCGCGACCCGCGCCCCCGAGATCGCCGACGCCCCGAACGCCGCGGCCCGTAAGAAGCTGATCGCCACGCTGCCGGATGAACGTCCACCACTCTGGGACGAGTACCAACGCGCGCTCCGCGCCGCCGACATCGGAAGCGGGTTCGGTCATGACTCGGGCCGCTACCCGCTGACCGGACACGGCGACATCAACACGTTCCAGCTCTTCGCGGAGCACGATCTTGCCATCACCGCCCGGCATGGCCGAGCAGGTGTCGTCCTCCCAACCAACATCGCGACCGGTGATACTACTGCGCCCTTCTTCCGACACTTGGTTGAGACATCGACCCTCGCCGGCTTTCTCGACTTCGAGAACGAGGCGAAGATCTTTTCGGGCGTTACCAATAAGTTCCGTTTCGCAGTGCTATGTGCCACCGGCGGCCTCCGGCTTTCCCATACATCGCTAGCCTTTTCGACCCGGCACCTGCAGGATCTGCCGGAGCGGCGGTTCGTCCTGCTGCCTGACGAGATTCTGCTGGTTAACCCGAACAGCGGGACGCTGCCGGTCTTCCGCTCCCGCACCGACGCCGAGATCACCATCGGCATCCACCGCCGCGTCCCGGTCCTCGTCAATGGCGACGAGAACCCATGGGGCGTCTCGTTCCTCCGCATGTTCGACATGGCCAACGACTCGTCGCACTTCCGGACAGAGAAGCAACTACGCCAGGATGGCTGGACCGAGGAAGGTGACGCCTTCGTTCGCGGCAATGAGCGGATGCTTCCTCTTGTTGAGGGCAAGATGTTGCACTTGTACGATCACCGGTATGCGACCTACGAAGCGGCGACGCAGGCGCAACTTAACAAGGGGACCCTGCCGCGACTAAATGATGACCAACATGGCGACCCGGATTTGGTAGCATGGCCGCAATACTGGCTTATTAATTCCGCGGTTCACGACAGACTTGGTGATCGCTGGAACCGTGAGTGGCTGCTGGGTTGGCGCGATATAACGACGAGCGTCAACGAACGCACTGTGATCACATCGGTATTTCCTGCCGGCGCGGTTGGCCACACGGAGCCGATTATCTTGACAGATAACCGCGAGTTCGCTGCTCTTCACGCCAATCTCTCGAGTGTGGTCGTGGACTATGCCGCACGCCAGAAGATCAGCGGCGCACACCTCACCTTTGGTAACATGGAACAGCTCCCAGTGATGCCGCCGACGGCATACTGCGTCTCCGCCTCATGGGATTCGGCAGTCGAGCTGCGGGACTGGATTGCCGAGCGAGTGCTGGAACTGTCGTACACGTCGTGGGACATGGCGCCCTATGCCGACGACCTGCACGACGATGGTCCGCCGTTCCGGTGGGACCCCGAGCGGCGTGCGCAGATCCGGGCCGAGTTGGACGCGGCGTACCTGCACCTCTACGGCCTGAATCGTGCCGAGGCCGAGCACGTCTTGGACTCATTCTTCGTCCTTCGCAAGAACGAGGAGAAGGCCTTCGGCACGTTTCGCACCCGCACCCTCGTCCTTGCGGCCTACGACGCCATGGCCACCGGCCACTTCGTCTCCCCGCTGACCCCACCTCCGGGCGATGGCCCTCGCCACACCGACGATGGGCGCCGAAGGATCATCGCCCAGAATCGCGATAGCAGCCCGGCCGCACAGGAGGAGATCGAGGTCGACGACCTAACTGGCGCCCTCTTCAAGCCAAAGGGGACACTGTTCTGATGCCCGCGTCGGGCGTCGCAGTCGGAGGATCGCAGGAGCATGCATTGCCTACTGCTTGGCCCTTGAACTCGGTGGAGGTACGCCGGTGAGCGGCGAGGATCAGGTCTATGCGGCGGCGCGGCTGGTGCTGGAGCGCGGTTTCGTTCAGGACGACTCCGTCTTCGCGCCCGGCCGGTCTGTGTGGACCCAGGAAAACGCCTTGGACCTCGCGTACCGGCTGGAGCATCCCCCGGCGGGGCCGGGCAGTTTTCTGGACAAGCTTCGGGTGGAGCTGGCGGACGCCAGCCCGGAGGTGGTCCAGCTCGCGGCTGAGGTCCTCTACCTGCACTTCCTGCCGGTGCTGGGGATGAACGGCTCGACGAAGCGGCTCGCGCTCCGGAAGGTGTTCGACGAGTCCGCAGGCGCGTTGAAGCTGCCCGCCGACCTCGACGGTGCTCTCGACAACGGCGTCATCTGGGTGGGGATCGCGTACTACCGGTACCGGCCGGCGCAGGTGATCTGGCTGGCCAGCGTCGTCGCCGCGGTGAAGGCCCTTGCGCCGGAGCTGCGCGCCGACCTGTTGAAGAGCCCGTGGGACTTCCGAGACCTGCTCGACCAGGTGCCGACGACGACGGCCGCCGGTCAACGCCGGGCGCTGTTGCACCTCGCCTTCCCGCGGACGTTCCTCAACAGCCTGCGCGCCGACCACCCTGGCGCGATCATGGAGGCGTTCGGCTACCTGGCGGGGCAGCGGCCGCGCGGCGACCTGGAGGCGGACTTTGCCGCCTTCTGGGAGGCGCTCAGCCTCAAGGAAGGCCGGCCGATCGACTTCTTCCAGCCGCCGTGGCGGGATCAGTGGATGACTCCGGCGACCGAACCCGAGGGGACGGCCTCGACTCACACCGGCTGGCTGGTGCGCGGCGCCAACATCTCGCGGACCAATCTCGTCCCGGAGTGGCTGCGCGACGGCTACTGCTCGATGTCCTGGCCCGACTACCCGGACATCCCTGTCGGGCTGTCGCGGACGCAGCTCGCGCAGCTGGTCCGCGCGTCGGAGCCCGGCTTGCGACCGAGCCAGGAAGGCAACTGGATCGGGCTGCTCGACCGCTTCTTCAATCGGATGCAGGTCGGCGATCTGGTCGTGACCGTCGATGGTCCCCAGGTCTACGTCGGCATTCTCGACGGGCCGCCGACCTGGGAGCAGAAGACTCCGCTGGCCGACCGACGTCGCGCCGTCCGCTGGCTCAATGCCGACAAGCCGATCAACCGGTCCGATCTTTCGGAGGCGGCGCAGAACCGGCTGCGCGGGCAGCTCACGGTCAGCGGCCTCGGTGACGAGGCGGGCGAGTTCCTCCAGTTGGCCCAGCTTGAGATCGGCGCGGAGGTTATTGACCCCGCTCCGGTCGACGACCCGGCCGTCGCGGCCGCATTGAAGGCAGCGGAGACGACCTTCAAACCCGAGGTCCGGCCCCAGCTCCAGGACCTGCCGGCCCCCAGCCAGGAGTTCGCTGACAACCTGCTGGTCGACCTCCCGTGGCTCACCGAGACGATGGAGCTGCTCAACGAGAAGAAGCAGATCGTGCTCTATGGCCCGCCCGGTACCGGCAAGACCTATCTGGCGCAGGAGATCGCTGAGTCTCTCGTTGAACAGACGAACGGTGAGTACCGGCTGGTGCAGTTCCACCCTTCGTACGCCTATGAGGACTTCGTCGAAGGCTTCCGCCCCTCGACGGCCGGCGACGACACCTTCAAGTTCGCCAAGGAGCCTGGCCCGTTCCGCCGCCTGGTCGCCGCTGCGCTGGCGAACCCGTCTGGGGCCTACATCCTGGTGATCGACGAGATCAACCGGGCGAACCTTGCGAAGGTCTTCGGAGAGCTGTACTTCCTCCTGGAGTACCGGGACAGGACGATCCAGCTGCAGTACTCCCCAGAGGACGACTTTGCGCTGCCGAAGAACGTCTTCCTCATCGGCACGATGAACACCGCTGACCGGTCGATCGCGCTGGTCGACGCCGCGATGCGGCGCCGCTTCGCCTGGCAATCCCTCTTCCCAGGCGAACCGCCGGTCGCGGGGATGCTCCGTCGCTGGCTGGCGGACAATGGCAAGCCAGCCCACATCGCCGACCTGCTCGACGAGCTCAACAGAGCAATCGCAGACCGGGACGCCGCCATCGGCCCGTCGTACCTGATGAACTCCCGGGTGGCGACGAAGGACGGACTCGCCCGGATCTGGAAGACACAGATCCTGCCGCTCCTTGAGGAGCGGCACCTCGGCGAGCATCCCGACGTCCCCGCGTTCGTCCGCCAGCGCTACGGCCTCGATGTGCTCCTGCCCACGGTCACGCCGCCGGTCCCACCCCAGCCGGAAGCGGACGGGATTGACGCGGGCGACGGCACCGGCGAGGCGCCGCCGCCGGCATGATCACGCCAATCGTCGTCCGCGAGCACAAGAGCGTCACCGTCCCCGGCCTGCCAGCCGACGTCGCCCGGACGTTCGCGGCGACTGGTGCCGTCGCCGTCAGCCGTGATCTGGAAGGCGCCGTCTGCCTGGCCGCGTCGTCGACGGTCGGGGTGGTGCGCGCGGGTGACTTTGAGCTGGTGATCCGCCCGAAGGTCGGCGTCGGCCGCCTTCTCTGGCTTGTCGGTCACGCCCGCGACCAGAAGGGCTGGCGTGACGACGACGTCGACCTGGCCGAGACCGACGACCTGGTGACCGGTCTCGCCGTAGCGTTCACCCGTCGGGCCGGCCGCGCCCTGGCCGCCGGTGTGCTGCGCGGCTATCAGCCCGTCGCCGAAACTTCGCCTGTTCTCCGCGGCCGGCTTCGCGAAGCCGACCAGCTGCGCGCCCGCCTCGGCCGCGCCTACCCGCTGGAAGTCGCCTATGACGACTACTCCGCGGACATCCCGGAAAACCGGATCCTGCTCGGTGCTACCCGCCGCCTGCTCCGCCTGCCCGGCATCCCCGCAGCGACCCGCGCCGCGCTGCACCGCCTCAACGTCGGTCTCGCTGAGGTCGCCCCGTTGCCGGCCGGCCTACGCGCCCCGGCGACTCCCGAGACCAGGCTCAATCGTCGCTACCAGTCAGCCCTGCGCCTAGCCCGCCTCGTCCTTGACCACCGCGGTCTCGATATTCCCGCCGCCGACAGCCCCGCCGGCCCGACCCTCGCGGCGACCGGCTTCCTGTTCGACATGAACCGCGTCTACGAGGACTGGCTGACCGCAGTGCTCCGCACGGCGCTCGAACATCACGGCGGTGCAGTCGAGGGGCAGAAGGTCATCCGCCTCGACGAGGCTGGGAAGCTCGCACCCCGTCCGGACATCACCTGGTGGCACGGCGACCAGTGCGCGGCCGTGCTGGACGCGAAATACAAGGCACCGAACAAGGGCTTCCCCAGCGAGGACGTCTACCAGCTCATCGCGTACTGCACCGCCCTCGACCTCGCCGAAGGTCACCTGATCTATGCGGGTGGTACCCCCGATGTCCATGTGATCCGAGGCCAAGGCCCCAGGATCCACGTGCATGTACTCGATCTCGCCCGCGACCCGTCGGACCTTCTGCAACAGATCGACTACCTCGCCGGACACGTGGCCGCCTGCCGCACACGGACGCCTGCCTTCTCATGACTGCTGAAGGCCAGTAGGGCCGGCATCGCGTTACTTTCGACCCTGAATGACCCACCACTGACGAAGTGGACACCCCAGGCGGAGACGCTCGGGTGCTCCGTGTCGGCGGCCGAAGCCAGGACTCATATCTTCTCGAAGTCCGCTTGGTCGAACGTGGGCATGAGTGCATTGGCGAACGGTGACGTTCCGACCACGCTGGCGGCACGCTTCCAGTACCGTGGCATCGATGTGATTCGCCGTGCTGCCTGGAAGGGACCGGCTCACGTTGGGTAGCGATCTTGTCGGATGACGCCGGCGCCCCATGGGCGGGGTTTTCCGAGGCGTGGCTCCTGGGGTTTCGTCGTATCTACGCCATCTTCGTTGTCCGCGGAAATCGCGACCCGCACCGCACCGCCATGCGGAGTCCGTGGGCCATGTTCCGTCTGATGTTGCTGTCATACGGCCCCGGTCTGATCGCCGTCGCAGTATCGGTGACGGCGATCGGCGGAGCGTGGGACCTGTCCGGCGAGGACCTGCTGCTCTTCGCATTGCTGGGAACGGTAAACGGCGGTATGCTCGGAGCAGCCTCACTGGCGTGGACTTTTCCTCTCCGGCGACTCGGCACCATCGACGACCTGATCCGTGAGAGCGCACACCGAGATCGAATTGTGTCCCCAGTGCTGCGTGGTTACGGCTTCTGGCAGGCCAGCTTACCGATCGCGGCGGCGGTGATCCCCTTCATAGTCCTGCTGATGCGCGGCGACTTCGACGCGCGAAATATCGCGATCACCGCCAACCTTGCATGGAGTATGTTGTTTCTCGGGAACGTCAGCTACTGGCTGATAGTTCCGCCGATTATGGCGATTCTCATGCGGAAGTGCACAGACCTCAGCCTCCGGTGGAATGATCCGGCGCGCACGCCAGGAATCAGAACCCTCTCGGAGGGGTACGCATACTCGGCGATCTTCCTGGCACTCGGGGCTTTCGCCGTCACCTTACCGGGTTTGTTTGGCGGCTCGCCGTTGCTTGGCAGCTATCTTCCCTATCTCTATGGGTTACTGCTCGGACTCTCGTTGTGGGTAGGCGCGTTCACGCAGTTCATGCTTTTCACGATCACGCGGCGTTTTCGCCTTCGTATGATGGACACGCTGGCCGGGAATGACGCGTACCTGCTGTCCGAAGTGCGTGCCACGGAAATCTTTGAAAAGGTGCGAGCTAGCGAGAACGCACCCAGCACGCGGGCCGCCTATGACATGTTTGCCGGGGCGCCCAGCCTCCCATATGGTACCGGTCTCATCGTCCAGTACGCGGCAGCCATCTTCGGGTCTGTTGTCGGCTTCCTGCTACAATGACGCCGACGAACGGAGCCTAGGGTGCCAGAACGCGACGCGAACATTAAGGCGGTTCTTCGGTACTACGATCGCACGGAGTCACGGCTGGGCTACCTGTATCTGCTGCACGGGACGAAGCACTTCGGCTGGTACGAGGCCGGGGACCCCGGGTGGCGGTTCTCACCGGCGATGCGCCGCATGGAGCATCAGCTCGGACGCCGGCTCGGTCTCGATGCCGGTTCCCGGGTGCTCGACGCCGGCTGCGGCATGGGCGAGGTCGCGCGCACGCTCGCAACCGATTTCACCCTGGACGTCACCGGAATCGATATTCTCGACTTCAACCTCGACGAGGCCCGGCGCCGGAGCGAGAAATCCGGGCTCGCCGACCGCACCCGGTTCGTCGAATGCGACTATCACGACCTCTCCCAGTTCGCCGACGGCCAGTTCGACGGGGCCTACACGATGGAGACGTTCGTGCACGCCGCCGATCCCGAACGGGTGCTGGCCGAGTTTCACCGGGTTCTGCGCCCCGGCGGGCGGCTCGTGATGTTCGAGTATTCGCGGACACCGGAGGAGTTGTTGGATCCGGCCGCGCGGGCGGCGTTCGACGCCGTGTGCGAGCTTGGCGCGATGCCGACCTGGCACCGTCTCAACCACGGCGACCTGGAAGGCCTCCTCGAATCGGCGTCGTTCAAGGTCGAGGCGGTGGAGGACGTGACGGCCCGCATGCTGCCGATGCTGCGCGCGTTCGCGCTCCTCGGCCGCCTGCCGTACGCCACCGCGCGGCGACTCGGCAAGACAGCGAAGGCCGTCAACGCGATGAGCGGCGTCGAGATGTGGAAGCACCAGGACGCCTGGCGCTACAACATCTACACGGCCGCCAAGAAGGCATAGGCATCGCCACCTACTCGCGCCCGTCGGCCAGAGCCGCTGCTCACGGAGGCGGCCGGTGGGTTTGCCCGGAGGCCGGGCTACGAGCTATGACGACGTCGTTCCCGAGCTGTCTATGTTCCCGACCATGCTGGTCGGGGCGAAATAGGAGCTGCCTCTCGTCCCATAGATACCGATGTGCGCCCCGCCCGGCCCCACGCCCTCGATGATGTTGGTCATGCAGACCCTGGTGTCGAACACCGTCGTCCCCCCGCCGGCCACCGGTGGGAGGCTCACCGTGACCTCCTCGAGGCCTTCGCTCACCAGGCCGACGCCGTCGCTCTCCCACACCAGGGTCACCTTGAGCCAGCCAGCGGGGGATGGGGCGGTGCCCCAATTCGACAGCTTGATCCTCAGGGAGCCGCACACGTAGTCCGAGCCAGTGATGCCGATGAACCGCCTCACCCAGATCCTCATGTCCGGTGCTCCCGCGGTCTGGGCCGGGGGCGGCGGCGTCGTGCTCGGCGCTGGCGTGGCCGGGGCCACCGGGGTCGGTTGCGGTGCCCGCGACGGCGTCGCCGGTGGCCGCGGGGCTGGCGGCGCCGTCGAAATGACCGCCGCGGGCCGCGGAGCCTGCGACGACTGAGTCGTCATGGGGACCGCCGCGGGCCGCGTCACCGGCGGCGGCTTGGCCATGGCTGGGCTGGCGGCCGAGGGCGGCGCTGCGGCGGGGCGGGGCGTTCCGGACGCGGCCGGGATGGTCGCCCGCGCGGCGCCGGTCCGGCCCGGCGAGGCAGGTGCCGTCGGCGCGGGGCCAGAACCGGCCGTCGGCCCGGCCGTGGAGGCGGGGGTCGCCGACGGCGAGGGGGTCGTGGTGCCGGGCCGGTCGCCGACGCCGAACTCGCCGGCCGCGAGCGCGGCGGAGGCCGTCGTCGCGGTCGGCTCACGCGGCCCGTCGGCCTGCGTGCCGGCGGCCCCGGTACAGCCTGCCGCCAGAAGTCCGGCAAGCAGCGCGGCATTCACCGAACGGCCGAACGGACGGACGCGTGGACGCCGCATAGAACCTCCTGGTAGAGCGCCCCAGGTGGCCTTCTGGTCAGCGCGCGCCAACTCTGCCATAGCGGTACGCCACAGACATTCCGTGCGAGCCCGCTCGGCGAGGAATGTTCGGACGCTGTCACCCCGATTGGCTGGTGCCCGCATCCCCAACGGAATGCCTACCTCGCAGGTAGCGGCGCGCTCACCCCACGGCTCAGCTCACGTGGGACCGAGCTGAGGTCGACCTCGGCCACGCTGGTCAGGTCAGGTGGGCCAGAACGGCGGACAAGGCCGGGTAGCTGGCGCGGACGCCGTCGGCGTTGCCGAGGCGATGCCGTTCGAGTCTGACCGCTCCCAGGTGGCGGCCCTCGTAGATCTGCTGGCGTAGCCGCGCGGCGGGCGAGGTGTCACGGGGTCCGTAGCCGTCCCAGAACGCGACCCGCTCGTCCTGTTTCGTCAGCGCCATCCGGATCGTCCAGTCCGCGGCGCTGTCGCCGAACCAGGTCCGGTCGAGGTCGAACACCCCGGTGATCGTCGGCTCCGGGGTGGTCTCGTGGAGCATCACGTTCACCGTCCACAGATCACCGGCCAGCAGCCGGGGCTCGGTCACCTCGTCCAGCACGGCCCGCCGGTCAACGGCCACGGCGATGACCCTGCGCAGGTCGGCCGCGTCCAGGCCGGCGCCGTCGAGATCCGTCACGACGGCCTCCAGCGAAGCGATCACCGCCTCGCTCCACGAGCCGTAACCGGGACCGGTGACCGGGCCGAAACGCGTCCCGCGCACCCCGTGAACCCGCCGCGCGATGGCGCCCAGCTCTCGGAAGAAGACCGGCCACAGCGCGCGCGGATAGTCGCCGAGGCGGCTCGGCGCCGGCACGCCATCCAGAAGGGTCTGGACCATCCAGTCCCGGCCGATCAGCTCCTGTGACCAGTCCGCGGCGATCACCTTTGGCAGCAGCGGCGCGATCATCGCCAGGTAGGGCAGCGAGGCGTACTCGTTACGCATCAGCTGCCACTCCGACGCGAACTGCCGGCCTGGCTCGGGCGCGACCCGCAGGATCACCGGCCGGTCCCGCCCCGCCACCGTCACCCGGTACGTCGTGTTGTATAGACCTGCCCCAAGCTCCTCGGCGGTGACGACCCGAACCTCGGAGCCGAACACCCGGCCACAGATCGCCCGGATCTCGCCGGCCGTCAACGGCTGCTGAAACGCCCCAGACGAACGCTCGACCTGTCGCAACCGCATATCGCCTCCTCACCCGATAAGAACCACGGGCGCCACCAGTTGGCATCGGCCGCACGGTAGCCCCGGCAGGCGAGGGACACGGCCGCTCGAGGGCCGTCATCCCTACGGCCATCGCGCTGGGCATCGCGAGCGACATCGCCGGCCATACCGCCCGGCCCTGGTGGCTGTCGTCACCGGGAGGCATTGGCCCGGTCGCGATGTCTGGTCGGAGGGCTGGCGCGAGGGCCGCCGCGATGTTCCGGCCGGGCAGGCTGCGGTGCCGTCATGGCGTATCCCGGCCGTTCTGGGGCCGCCGTCCTCAGGCGTCCTGGAGTGCCCCATGCCGTATCTCGCCCACCACCGCCGCGGCCCTGGCCGGTACAACTCGGGGCCTGGTGGTCTCCGATGATCGCGACGGCAAAGGTGCTGCGGGTCCGGGCCCGGGAGCCGGAGCAGGTCGCTCGGGCCGCGGCCGCGGTGGTGGCCTACGTGCAGGGAGGCCAGCCGGAGAACGCGCTGGCCGGCTACTACAGCCGGGACCAGGCGCGCGGCCGGGCCCGGGGCCGGCTGGCCTCGCTCGTCGGTCTGCGCGGGGACGTTACGGGCCAAGCGCTGGCGCGGCTGCTGCGTGGCGAGCACGCCGTGACTGGCCAGCCGCTGCTGACGGGAGCCGGCTCGGCGGGCCGGACACCTCACCTCAGTGGTGCCGTTGGGCGGAAACCCGCCAAGACCGCCGGCGAGGATGGGGAGTGGCTGACCCTCGTGGAGGCTGCGGCGATCGCCGGGGTGAGCACGGCCTATCTGCGTCGGCTCGTCGGCCGCGCCGGCGACCAGCCGACTCCCGCCGACACCTCGGCGGATCCGACGACTTCGACCGTTCCCAGGGCCGGGCCATCCAAGGCCGGTGGACGTGGCGCGCCCGATTCCCCTGGCGCGGCCACGCCCGACGAGCAGGCGGGCGCCGGTGACGTCGTCGCGGCCGGCGCCGAATCGGGTGACCACCTGACCGGGGCGCGGGGACCGGACGGCCGGTGGCGGGTGCGGCGGGCCGAGTTCGAGCGGTGGAACGCGCGGCGGGTGCCGCCGGCGACGGTGCTCGGCTACGACCTCGTGTGCGCGGCGCCGAAGTCGGTGAGCCTGCTGTGGGCGTTCGGGGACGACGCACTGCGCGCGGACATCGGCGCCGCGTTGGACGCGGCGGTGGACGCGACGATCGGCTATCTGGAGCGGCATGCCGCGTTCGGCCTGGTCGCCGGCCGCGACCAGCGCTCACTCGGCCTGGCGGTTGCCTCCTACCTGCACGACGTGTCCCGCAACACCGAGGCCCACCTGCACGTCCACAACATCATCTTCAATGTGGTCGCGGTCCCCGACGACATCGATCGGTCGGCGGCGGGTTCCCATCCAGGCCAGAGCAGGCCGACGGTGCCGCCCTGGGCGTGGCGGACGGTCGACGGGGAGGTGCTGCTCGCGCACATCAGGACCGCCGGGTTCGTCGGCGCCGCGGTGCTGCGCCACGAACTGTCCCGCCTGCGCGGCGTGGCCTGGGAGCCGGTGCGCAACGGGGTGGCGGAGCTGGCCGGGTTCCCGCCCGATCTGCTGGCCGCGTTCTCGACCCGCCACGGCGAGGTGGAGGCGGAGTTCGCCCAACTCGTCGCACAGGGGCTGGAACCGTCCGGGGCGACGAAGGCCGCCGCGCAGCGCGGCTCGCGCAAGGCGAAGAAAGTGCTCGCCGACGACGCCGTCCACGCCGCCCAGCTCGACCGGCTGACCGCCACCGGCTGGACCATCGACCAGGTCCGCCAGCTCGCCGTCGCCACGCCCGACCAGCCGGTGCCACTCGGCGAGCGGGAGATCGCCGACCTGTTCGACCTGCTCTCCGGCGCGCTGGGGCTGACGGAGAAGGCGACGACGTTCGTGCGCCGGGACGTGGTGCGCATGGTCGCGGCGTGGACGGGCGACCGGGCCGACGCCGAGACGATCGAACGGCTGACCGACCGGTTCCTGGCCGATCCCCGCGTCGTCCTGCTACACGGCACCACCCCCGGCCAGCGCCGCCGCCACCAGCCCGAACCGCTCTACTCCGTCGAGGACCTGCTGCTGGCCGAGGACACCCTGTCCGCCCTGATCCGCCAAGGCCAGGTCACCGCCGGCGCCGCCCCCCGCCTGCTCGTCGACCCCACCCTCCTCGAAACCCGACTCGCCGCCGCCACCCACCCGCCGAACCGCGCCCACCCCGGAACCTCCCCGGCCGACCCGGAACGCCGCGCCGCCCCAGTGGCGCTGTCGGCCGAGCAAGCGGAGCTGGTACGCCGGCTACTGACCAGCGGAGACCTCGTCCGCCCCGCGGTCGGCCCGGCCGGGACGGGCAAGACCGAGGCGATGCGCGCCCTGACCGGCATCCTGCGCGCCGCCGGCCGCCACGTGTTCGCCACCGCCCATGGCGGCCGCCAGGCCGAGGAACTCGCCGACCGGATCGGCATCCCGGCCCGGGTCGTCGCCAGCTGGCTCACCCTCCTCGACAACGTCACGGACCCAGCCGACGTCTGGCCGCCTGGCTCGGTCCTGATCGTCGACGAGGCCACCCAGGTCGCCACCCGCGACGCCGAGCGCCTCCTGCGCTACGCCACCCGCACCGGCACTGTCGTCCTCGCGCTCGGCGACCCCGCCCAGCTCGGCTCGGTCGGCGCCGGCGGCTGGTTCACCCACCTCGTCGCCCACACCTCCGATGTCGCGACCTTGACGACCGTGCACCGCCAGGCCGGCGCGGATCTCGCGCCGGTCCGCGCCGCGCTCGGCGCGCTGCGCGCCGACACCGCGCCGACCGTGCGCGCCGCGTTGGACCGGCTCGCCGCCGACGGCCGCATCCACCTCGCTGACGGCGCCGACGCGCTACTCGAACGCGCCGTCGCCGACTGGTACGCCGAACGCCAGCGGCGCGTCCACAGCGCGGACGACATACCCGGCGCGAACAGCGCCGGTGCCGACGCGCCGACGACCGCGACCGGCGCGCGGCACGGCGCGTCCGGCACGCGGCACGGCGCGTCCGGCACGCGGCTCGGCGCGTCTGGCGCGAACAGCGCGCCCGGCGCGAACGGCGGCGCGTCCGTCGACGGCGCGTCCAGATGGCCGGCCCACGCCGCGGCGCGACCACAACCAGCGAAGATCCACCTGATGGCCGAGCGGCACCGCGAGGTGGAAACCCTCAACCGCGCCGCCCGCGCCCTGCTCACCGCCGACGGCACCCTGACCGGCCCGGCCCTGCATACCGCCGGCCGCGAGTTCCAGATCGGCGACGAGGTCATCACCCTCACCCAGGCCGGCCACACCCTCGTCCCGGCCGGCAAGCCCGGCTCGGCCTACGTCCGGACCGGCACCGTCGGCGTCGTCACCGCGGTGCACCTCGACGCCGACAGGCCGGCTGGTCAGGCGCTGACGGTGTACTTCCCCAGCAAGGGCAGCGTCCGCATCCCCTGGGACTACCTGACACACCGGTTCGCCGACGGCCGCGACGGCGGCCTCGCCCACGCCTACGCGATCACGGCGGCCAAGGCCCAGGGCACCACGATGGACACCGCCCGCGCCGTCGTCACCGACGACACCAGCCGGGCGGGCCTGTACGTCATGCTCTCGCGCGCCCGCACCGACCTCGCCGCCTACGTCGTGCGTCGCGACCAGCTCGACGAACACGACGACGAGACGTGGCTTCCCGCCGAGCCGGGCGACGACAGTCCGCTGGACCGGCTCGCCGGCCGGCTCGACCGGTCTCGCGCCGAACGCCTGGCCAGCGACCACGATCCCTGGGCGGCCGAGGCACACCGCCTCCGTCGGCGACACACCCTCGCCGAACTCACCGCGTTCCGACTCGGCCGGCAGGTTCTGGACCGGTCAAGCGTCGCGCCGACCGCGCCGGAACGCGCTGCGCGGGAACGCACCGCGCCGGTCCGCGCCGATCCAGTCGCGCCGACCGCGCCGGGCCACGCGCCACTGGACGCGCCGACGCGACGCGCCGGCATGCCGCGCCAGGTGCTGCTACGGCGCGCCGAACTGGCCGCCGAAGCGGCGCTGCGCGCCGCCGCGCTCGCCCACCCGCCGACGGCGCTCGTGGCGCGCCTCGGCTCCCGCCCGGAAGCCGGCCCGGAGCGCGCTGTCTGGGACGCGGCCGTCGGCGCGCTGGCCGTCTACCACGCCCGCCACCAGCCCGGCGCCACCGCGCACGACGCCGGACCGCCACCCGGCGCGCGCCCAGACGATCAGGCACGCGACCCGTGGCTCTACCACCGGTACCTGGCGCACCGGCTCGTCGACGACTGGGCCGCGGGTCTGCCCGACACCGACCGAACCCGGTTCAGCGGAGTGGGCCAGGCGGTTCCGCGGAACCGCGCCGTCGCCGGTGTCCACGCCCTCCTCGACGCCGGCCTCACCCCCAGCCAGGTCACCTCGGACCTCGCCCACCCGGCTGGGGACGAGACTCGCGCCGGTGCCGCGGTGCTCGCGTGGCGCGTCACCGACCTGTGCGAACAGGTCGGCGTCGACCCGGCGCTCTACGAACTGCCCAGCCCGACGACCGCCCAGCAGGAATGGAACGAACTCGTCGGCCTGCTGAACCGCGCCGAGATCACCCACCTCGCCACCAGACCGACCGCCGCCCTGGCGGAGGAACGGCAACTCCTCGTCGACGCACCACTCGGACTGGCCGGTACCACCCGAACGCAGGTCCAGATGCGCGCACAGATGCCGCACGACGCGGACCGAGTTTCGCCCTTCAGGGCAGATCGGGTGGCACGACTGGCCCGGGTGGAGGCCGCACTCGACCGGCAGACCACGGACGCGGTCCTGCGCGCCACGGCCGAGCCCGCCAGCTACCTGACCGCGCTGCTCGGCCCCCGCCCCACCGCCACCTTGCAGGCGGCGGCCTGGGAACAGGCGGCCAGCCGGGCCGAGCGCTACCGACACCACGTCCTCGGCCTGCCCTACGGCACCCCCGCCATCATCGAAGCAGTCGAACCGGCCAGACAGGCGCTGGGAGATCGTCCCACCGACCCCCGCGCGGCCGACGCCTACGACCAGGCGCGCGACATCCACATGGTGCTCGACGCCCAGCTCCCGCTGTAGTTCCCGCGAGGCGGTGACGGCGAGGACCTCAAGCAGCACCCGATAGGCGACGATGCCCCTGGCGATGTCATTTACGATGCTTGATCCGATGTTCCGGCACCTCACGGCCTCGCCGCTACGGATGCACGGAATATCGCATTGTGGCCCTGCATGGGAATTGAAAGATATCCTGCCTATAGCGGAATGACGGCGCACCGCGAGGCACTTCCACTGGCCGCGCGCGGCCTGCCCGGCACCACGGCACGCCATCCGCCACAGCCCACATCGCAACGCTGCCGCCCTGAGCAACGAGCGCGCCTGCGTCCCCGCTCCGGCAGCGAGCCCCCTCACGGAGACAGCGGGAACACCCATGGAGATTCAGACCGAGAAGCGCTGCGGCTGCCGCGACCCGGAGACCGGGAAACAGCTCGGCAAGCGTTGCGCGAAGCTCAGAGGACGGAAACCACACGGCAAATGGTCCTGGCGCATCGAAGTGCCAGAAGAACTGATTCCCCTCGTCGGCAGGACGCAGCTGCGCGGATCGGGCTTCGCGACGAAGGACGCCGCCGAGCAGGACGCCGAGGATCAGCTGGCGAAGGTCCGGGCCGGCCAGAAGCACATCGGCACCCTGACCGTCGGCGAGTACCTCGACCAGTGGCTGGAGTCGAAGCGCCGGCTGCGCCCGACCGCGCGCCGCTCGTACGAGAGCCACATCCGGCTGCACCTCAAGCCATGGCTCGGCCAGGTGCCGCTGTCGGGCCTGCGGGCGGACCACCTCGACAAGGCCTTCCGGCAGATCGAGGCGGCGGGCGCCCGCAAGTCGCGGCCGACCGGCCCGGCGACGATCGAGCGCGTCCGGGACACGCTGCGCAACGCGCTGAACGACGCCGTGAAGCGGCGGCTGATCGGCTTCAACCCGGTGGCTGGCGTCGAGCTGCCCGAGTACATCCGGCCCGAAGTCGAGCCATGGGAGGCGCACGAGGTGGGCGCCTTCCTCGACGAGGCGGCCACCGACCGGCTCGCCGCGATGTGGGAGCTGATCGCGCTGCACGGCGTGCGCCGGGGCGAGGCCTGCGGCGCGATCTGGCCCGGCCTCGACGCCGACCTGTCGGTGCTGACGATCACCCAGCAGATCACAGAGACGGGCGCCAGGCACGGCGTGTGGCCGCCCAAGACCCGGTCGGGCAGGCGGAAGGTCGACCTCGACCCGATGACGCTCGGGTCGCTGCTGGCGCACCGGCTGAACCAGGACGCCGAGCGCGAGCAGGCCGGCGGGGTGTGGGTCAACGGGACGCTGCCGAACCAGCATGGCAAGCCGGTCGAGCTGTCGGGTCTGATGTTCACCCGACCTGACGGGCGCTACCTGCCGCCCGAGTACGTCTCGCAGCGCATGCAGACGATCGCCCGGCGGGCGGGCCTGCTCGCCACCATCCGCCTGCCGGCCCCGGCGCGGGCCGGTCACGTCGTCGTCGGGGCGCTCCAACGCGACCGCGACCCGATCGGCGAGTGGACGCTGTACGTCAACCGCGAGCCGATCGGCACCGTGACCGTCACCGCGGTGACCCGGCTGTTCGGCAACCGGCACCGGCTGGACCTGGCCGAGCCGCTAGCGGCCGGTGGCGGCGCCGGCGCCGCCGCCGACGTCGCCGTCGGTGCCGAGCTCGGCCGGGGCCTGCTCTCCCGGCGGCGGCTGCACGACCTCCGGCACGCGTCGGCGTCGATCCAGCTTCAGGAGGGGATCGACCTGGCGCTCGTCTCCAAGCGGCTCGGGCACTCCTCGCCGGCGATCACCGGGGCGCTGTACGCCCACCTGCTGCGCCCGGCCGGCCAGCGGGCCGCGCTCGCCGTGGCGAACGCGGTCCCCCGGTCCAGGCGCGCCGCCACGCCCACCTGACGCCCACAACGATCTTCAGAGCCTTGGCGCGCGTCGCCCGGAGGGCAAACGTGCTGGTAGAGAGCGGAGGGCGTGGGATTCGAACCCACGATGAGGTTGCCCCCATAGCGGTTTTCAAGACCGCCGCCATCGGCCACTAGGCGAGCCCTCCTTGACCAGCGGTCCGGAGATCGGCCAGCCCGAGGGCGACTCGGGCCGTCCGGTTCCTGTCCCGCGTGACCGGTCAGCGCGACGCTGACCGGTGGGTCGTTGTCTACTATCCCAGCCGCCGCGCCGGCTCGTCCCGAGGCTCGGGTTTAGGCCAGACCGGCGGGCGGCGCGCCGATCCGAGCACGTCGGCCGAGGCGCGTCGACCCGAGGCGCGCCGGGCGAGCCGCGTCGGCTCGGCGGAGCGACCCGGAGGTGTCTCAGCTCGCGGCGATGGGGGTGACGCCCCCGCCGGGACGGCCGGTGACGTCCCAGAGGTGGTGGACGGGGTCATGCGCGAAGTAACGCGCGAACGTGTCGATCGTGAAGCGGGCGCCGTCGCTTCGCTCGCCCGTACGCCGCCAGCGCTCGCCGGAGACGGTCGCGAACCGGGCGGCGACCTTGGCCGCCGCGGCGGCCAGGTCCGCGGCGACCTGGGCGGGGTCCTGGTCGCCGTAGTGGTCCGTGACGGCGGTCTCGTCCTGGTCCCAGTTCGGGTAGAGGGGGTTGTCCCGCGTGAGCATCAGTTGGAGCCGCTCGTCGTAGAGGCGCAGGACGTCGCGCACATGGCAGGCGTATTCCAGCGTCGACCAGCGGTCCGGCGCCGGACGGCGGCGCGCCTCGTCGGCCGGCGTCTCGGCGAGTACGGCGAGCCAGGCGGACGCGACCCGCAGCACCAGGCCCGAGACCTCGGCCGCGGGGAAGGTCGAGGCGTCGAACCCGCACTCCGGGCAGGGCCGTTCCAGCACCCAGGTCCAGTCCTTGCCGTCCGGGACAATCGCCTCGACGGCGGGCGCGCTGTGGCTCTCGGCGGTCACAGTTGCACCCTAGTCACCGGCAAATCGGGATTTGATCCCGGCCAGATGAACCTGAGCTGTCGGGTTCGCCGCCGCGGCCGTCTTGCCGGGAGCCGACATTCCGGGTGCCGCGAGGCCGCCGACGCACCGGCTGGATCTCGGCTTCGCGCGGCGAACCCGGCGGCTGCCCGCTGGCGGCGGTGGCTCGGAATCGGCTTCACGGTGTGCCGCGCGACACAGCGCGCCACGCTCACATTCCGCCGTTCCCAGGGGTGAGTGACTAGTAACCGGGTGCGCGCGGGAGAAGGCTCCTGGCGAAACACGAAGATCTGACTATTAGACCGTGTCCCCCGACCGAGCCCTGACGGCGGCCAGCGCCCCCGCGCCAGCCGCCGCCGCGCCGCGCGCCGTGGCACCGACGGCGACACCGACGACGCCGACACCGGCGACGACGGCGACGCACTGCCCGTACTGCGCGTTGCAGTGCGGGATCGAACTGCGGCCGCGGCTGTACCGGTTGGAGAGCCGTGAGCCGCGCGAGGCTTCGCCGTCGTCGCTCGGCTCCCGGCTCGGCGCGGTCGACCTCATCCCGCGCGACGACTTCCCGACCAACCGGGGTGGCCTGTGCTCCAAGGGCTGGACGGCCGCCAGTCTGCTCGACCACCCCGACCGGCTGACCACTCCGCTGGTGCGAGACCGGCGCTCCGACGGGTTCCGGCCGGCCAGCTGGGAGGAGGCGCTGGACCGGATCGTCGCGGGGTGGCGCGCCTGCCAGCGCCGCTATGGTCCCGACAGCGTCGGTGTCTTCGGCGGCGGCGGGCTGACCAATGAGAAGGCCTACGCGCTTGGCAAGTTCGTGCGGGTCGCGCTACGCAGCCGCTCGATCGACTACAACGGCCGGTTCTGTATGTCGTCGGCCGCGGCGGCCGGCAACCGCGCGTTCGGCGTCGACCGAGGCCTTCCGTTTCCGGTAAGTGACATCGCCGCGGCGGACGTCATCCTGCTGGTCGGGAGCAACCCGGCCGACACCATGCCGCCGATCATGCAGTGGTTCGACGCTGGACGGGCGAACGGCGCGAAGCACATCGTCGTCGACCCGCGCGCGACCCCGACCGCGCGCGGCGCCCACCTGCACCTCCAGCCCGTCCCGGGCACCGACCTCGCGCTCGCCGCCGGCCTGCTGCACATCGCCATCCGCGAAGGCCTGGTCGACGAGGACTACATCGCCGCCCGCACGACCGGGTACGACGCGGTCCGCCGGGCCGTGACCGCCTACTGGCCGGGACGCGTCGAGCGGATCACCGGCGTGGCCGAGGACGATCTGCGCCAGGCGGTCCGCCTGCTGGCCGAGGCGGAACGCGCCATGGTGCTCACCGCTCGCGGCGCCGAGCAGCACGCCTCGGGCACCGACACCGCGCAGGCGTTCATCAACCTGGCGCTCGCCCTCGGCCTTCCGGGCCGGCCGTCTTCCGGATACGGCACCATCACCGGGCAGGGCAACGGGCAGGGCGGCCGGGAGCACGGGCAGAAGGCCGACCAGCTGCCCGGCTATCGCAAGCTCGCCGACCCGGCCGACCGGGCGCACGTCGCCGCCGTCTGGGGCATCTCCCCGGACGATCTGCCGCCCCCGGGTGTGTCCGCCTTCGAGATGCTCGACGCGCTGGGCACCGAGGGCGGCGTGCGGGCGATGTGGGTGCTCGGTTCCAACCCGATCGTGTCCGGCCCCGACGCGAACCGGATCGCCGACCGGCTCGCCGCCCTCGACCTGCTGGTCGTCTCCGACTTCTTCCTGTCCGAGACGGCGGCCCTCGCCGACGTCGTGCTGCCGGTCGCGCAGTGGGCGGAGGAGGAGGGCACGATGACGAACCTCGAGGGCCGGGTGCTGCGCCGGCGCCGGGCGCTCGACCCGCCGCCCGGGGTGCGCACCGACCTCGACGTCATCTCCGAGCTCGCCGCCCGGCTGGGCGCGGACCCGGCGGCGTTCCCGGCCGAGCCGCGCACCGTGTTCGAGGAGCTGCGGCGGGCCAGCGCCGGCGGGCTCGCCGACTACTCCGGCATCAGCTACGAGCGGATCGAGGACGAGAAGGGCGTCTTCTGGCCCTGCCCGGCGCCAACACCGGCCGGAGGCGGGCAAGGCGGCGAGGAATGCGCGGAGGGCGCCGGCGAACGCGACAGCGGCCGCGCGGGCCGCGGCGCGACGGACGCGACGGACGCGACGGACGCGACGGACGCGACGGACGCGACGGACGCGACGGACGCGACGGACGCGACGGACGCGA